>JBBSBV010000076.1:0-2718 GCA_038250905.1 Acidimicrobiia bacterium | reverse complement strand
GCCCAGGAACAGCCGCCGGGCCCGCTCGTCGAGGACGTCCGTCATCGCCTCGTAGCGGGTCCGGATGGCGTCCTCATCGATCACCGACAGAGCATAGCCGGAACCAGTCAGAATGTCAAGTTATTGCCTGACGGCTCCTTACCTGGCGCTCATCTCGGTCGGGCCAGGCGACGACGGGGACACGACCAACGCGGGACCGGCCCGCAATCATGGACGGCGAGGACCGCTACGAGTCCATCGATGGCACCTCGCGGTTCTGGACCGACGGGGGCGGTCGGCTGCGATAGCCAGGCCCGCTTGTCGCTGAGCCCGAGAAACCGGGTTAGGGCAGCACCACGAAGGCGTCGATGGTCACCCGGCCGTCGCCCTTGGGGTGGATCTCAATGCGATGCGTGCCCCCCGTCGCCAGGTGCGATGTGAAGAGCATCCGCCGGAAGCCGGTGGCGCTCGAGTCGATGTCGATCGTCCTGACGAGGACGCCATCGATCCGGACCTCGGCATAACCGCCCACGGTGCTGCGCATCGTGACCCAGCCGATGTCGCGCCCGGTGAAGGTGTAGGTGGCGCGGCGCCCGCTCGATGAGATGCGGCGAGCGGCCCCGTCCGAGAGCCGGCTGTTGTGCACCGTCGACCACGTTCCGGACCAGCGGATGTTGTTGCTCGTCTCCTGGACCAGCCGCGGGGAGAACGCCGTCGCCTCCTTCCACGCACTGGCATTGCCCCGGTGATCCGTGGCCCGGACGCGATACCGGTACGTCGTCCCGATGGTGGCCGCACGGGTGACGGACCGCGCGGAGGCGGATGCCAGGCGGACGGCGTGCCATGACCCGGCGCCAATGCGCTCCTGGAGCTGGTGCGACGCGACGCCGGAGCCGGCGTCGGTGGCGGACCATGTGAGCTTCACGGCGATGGCGGCTCCGTGGAGCGCTTGCGTGGGCAGGCTCCGATTGACGCTGGCGATCACGGGTGCGATGGCGTCCGCGACGACCGTCAGGCGCAGGACGGCCGAGGCGATGCCGCCCGCTCCGTCCGTGACGCTGTACGGCACCTGGTCCGATCCGAGGAACCCGGGCGCCGGCACGTACCTGAGCCCGCCGCCCTCGATCGAGGCCGTCCCATGGGCCGGCGTTCCGATCGAGCTGACACTCAGCGTGTCGCCGTCGACATCGTCGTCGTTGGCCAGGACCGGGACGACGATGGCCGTGGCCTCCCCGGCCGTCGCGGCGTCGTCATGCGCCACGGGATCGTCGTTGATCGGGTTGATCGTGATGTGGACGGTGCCAACGGCCGTGCGATCCGTCCCATCGCCGACCGTGTAGGTGAAGGCGTCGGTGCCATGGGCGTCCGGGTCTGGCGTATAGACGACCCTGGTCGCGGACACGATCTCCGCCACGCCCTTGGCGGCGGGGCCGACCGCGAGCAAGGACAACGGGTCCCCGTTCGCGTCGCTGTCGTTCTCGAGCGGCCCGAGGCTGCCAGAGGTGTCCTCGTCGAGGACGAGTTCGTCGTCAACCGCGATCGGCGCAGCCGGTGCGGGTGGCCAGACCACGATGTCGAAGGTGACTTCATCGCTCGTGTCGTCGGGCGGGATCATGAAGCCCGCGGCCATCCCGTAATCCTCGAGGCCCCCGTCGTCGCGAGCGCGGACCGTCACGTGGGCGAGCCCGGGCTCGCTCCCCGGCGTGAAGTGCAGGACGCCGTGGCCGTCAATCGTCGGGATCTCCGAGAACATGTCCGGCGCCCCGGTGACGTCAAGGTTCGTCACCTCGAACGACACCGCCTGCGCGGCCTCGTTGGCCGGACCTTCCGAGATGTCGGTCGCCCACGGGACGCTGACCGGTCCCACGCCCATCATCGCCTCGACGAGGCCCGCTCCGGGCGTGAACGACGGCGGGTCGTTGACCGGAGAGACCCAGAAACGATAGGAGGCGACGTTGGAGGTCGCCTAGCCGTCCGAGACGCGGTACCGGACCTCGTCCGAGATCCAGCTGCCACCCGCCTGATCGCCCGCCAGGGTGCTGAAGTCGGCGTCGGGCTTGTAGGCGAGGATCCCTTCCGGGTACCAGACCGCCTCGCCGTGCGCGGGCTGGCCCTCGAGAGCCAGCGTCAGCGGATCGCCATCGGGATCGGAATCGTTGGCGAGGGGGCTGCACGAGCCCATCGCAAGAATCCAGCCCGGCTCGAGCCCCGGAACGTGCTGTGTCACATCTTCGGGCACCGGGTAGGAGCCGCCAAAGGCGCCGAAGGGATTGCAGCCGGGGATCGCAGGGTCGTCGACTGCAACCGGTGGGAGGTTGTCCGCGGCAACTGAGGGCGCCGCAACCGCGGTCGCAAGGAAGGTGGCCAGGACGACCGCGGCGAGACGACGCATCGAACCTCCTGTGGACGCCTGCGGTCGTGGATTGCGTCTGCCCGCGCGGTCGACAAATGAGCCGATGATCCTAGATTAGCGCGAGCGGGCAGCAGGCGTCCGCGGTCTTCCAGCGTGACGTGGTGCATTTCCGCGCATCGACCCGTCAGTCTTCGTCCTCGCACCGCGACCGGGCGGCAGGAAGCAGCTTATCCGCGACTTGTCGGGCGATCGATGATCCTCGCGAGCGTCATCGTGTCCACGATCACGGCGATCGCCGTCGCGTGGTGGTTGGCTTCGTCCGATCTTGTCCGTCGTCCAGAGGGGCTTGCCATGGGCAGCATCCTGAGCAAGACTACTCAACATGG
>JBBSBV010000075.1:0-2813 GCA_038250905.1 Acidimicrobiia bacterium | reverse complement strand
GCTCATCGTTCGGCAGCATGTTGCCGCTGCCCGCGCCGACGATGACGAGGTCGTAGTCGGTCACGGAGCCAACTCCCAGGCGACGGCGCCGAAGGTGCCGGCACCGGTGTGGGCCGCGACGGTCGGCCCGCACCGGTACCGCACGAGCTCGTCGACCTGGTCCAGCGCGCCGAGCGCGTCGGCCAGTGCGTCCGCCGCGTCGAGATCGTCGGCGTCGCCGATCCCGACGCGCACCGGCCCGACCAGACGCTGGTCGAGGAACCGGGTCATCTGCTCGACGGCGGTCGCGACATCAGTGGCCGAGCCGATGGTCTCGATCCCGGTGGGTGTCATGGCGACCACGGGGACGCCGACGCGGGCAGCTTCGACCTGGATGCGCCCACCGGCCCGGGCGCGTTCGATCTCACCGACGGTGAACACGCTCGTCGTTGCGTCGGTGGTCGCCTTGGCGGCGGCCGTTGCGCTTGCGGCGTCGCCGCCGCCGGCGAGGTCGTCGGCGGCCGCCCAGACGCAGCAGCCGACCGCGAACGACGCCGTTCCTGAGTCGACGATGTGCACCGGCGCCGGAGCGAGGCGCGCCGCGACCTGCGCCGCGTTGACCGTTCCCGAGTAGGCGCTGCCGACATGCACCGACACGATCTCGGTCGCGCCCTCGCCGGCCAGCTCCACGTACGTCTCGGCGAGCAGCCCGGGGGATGGGGCCGATGTGCTGACTGGCGCACCTCGCCGCAACGCGGCATAGAAGCCCGGGAGATCGAGCGTCTCGTTCTCGACCCGGCTGACCCCGTCCACGACGACTGTCAGGGGCACGATCCGTACGCCGAGCCGAGCCGCGAGCTCCGCCGGCAGCATCGCATTCGAATCGGTGACCAGCGCGATCATCGGCCGGTCCCGGATCGACCCGTGAGCGAGCGCCACCGTCGACGCCAGGCGCCGGGCTCCGGCGGGGCGCCCACGAGGTGGGGCGCATCGACCTCGAGGGCGGCGACGACGTCGGCGACCCGCGGGTTGACAAGGACCGTGGAGCCGATGGCAACGGTCGGTACGGTCTCGTTCCCGCGTGCTGCGGCACGCACACGCGCCGCCGCGTCAGGATCAGCCCAGATGTCATGGGGGCGCAGGGCGATGCCATGTCGGTGCAGACCTCGCCACAACATCGCGGAGACCGCACAGCCGGGACGCGTGTAAAAGTCGACCGCGTCGATCTCCGGGCCCCGGCCGACGGGGTGATGCTGCAGGTCGGTCATCGCAGACGGCGGAGCGCGTCGAGGATGTCGTCGGGCTCCATGCGGGTGGTGTACTGCGCGTCGACGGAGGCGGCGCGTACGACCCCGTCGCGATCGAGCACGAAGGTTGCCGGCACGGGGAGGTCCCAGCTGCCGTCGGCGCTCTGGGTCGAGAGGTCGTTGCCGAACCCGTTCGCGTAGACATCCTTCACCGATGCCGGCGGGGTGAACTGCAGCTGGTAGGCGCGGATCGCCTCCTGATGGATGTCGCTGAGAACGTCGAAGCCGAGGCCTTCGCGCTCGGTGAGCGCCGCGCCACGGTCGGGTGCCTGGGGGCCGATCGCGATCAGCGACGCGCCGAGCTCACGGATCTCGGGCAGGTTCGCCTGGAGCGCGCGAAGCTCGAGGTTGCAGTAAGGGCACCAGTCGCCACGGTAGAACGACAGGACCACCGGCCCGACGCGCAGCCGATCGGCCAGTCCGACCGGTTCGCCCGACGCATCGGGGAGCGTGAAGTCGGGCGCGCGGTCACCGACCGCGAGGCCCGGAGCCGCTCCCGACCGGGTGAGCTCCTCGTTGGCGCCTTGGAGGGTCTCGCGGATCTCGTCGGGAAGGGAGAACGAGGCCGAAAGGTCGGCGAGCTGGTCGTTGAGGCGTCCCATGCGAAAGCACCTTCGTTCGGGGGATCGGGTGGCAACACGGGAACCCGGGCCGACCGGTGGCTATTCCGGGCGCGCGGGCCGGGCGGATCGACCGTCGATCTCCATGAAGAACTGCGCCGCGGCCTGCTGCACGGCCACGGACCAGGTCGGGTAGGCGTGGGGGAGCTGGGCGAGGCGCCCGGTGAACATCCGGGTCTGCATCGCGAGCGCGGGTTCGTGGATCAGCTCCCCGCCGCGTGCGGCGACGACGGTCGCGCCGAGGACCCGGCCGCCACCGGCGTTGCCGATGATCGGGTTCGGTCCGGCGATGAGCTTCACGAACCCTCGAGTGTCGTCGGCGGTGATCGCCCGGTCGACGGCCGTCATCGGAAGCATCGCCACGCGGGCGTTGACCGGGGCATCAGCCTCGGCGATGCCGACACGGGCAACCTCCGGGGTCGTGTAGGTGACCCACGGGATCGCGCCGGAACGGAATCGGTGGCGGTGGTACCGGCCGAGGGCATTCGCAGTGGCGACCCGGCCCATCGCGTCGGCCGCGTGGGTGAACTGGAGCCTTCCGGTGATGTCGCCGACCGCCCAGATCCCGCGGGCGGTGGTCGCGAGGTGGTCGTCGGTCCGTACGAATCCTCGGTCGTCGAGCTCGACGCCGGCGCGTTCGGGGTCGAGCCCGTCGGTGTTCGGGCGTCGCCCGACCGCGACGAGGATGCGATCGGACTCGACCTGATCGCCCGAATCGAGGCGCACCCGCACCCCGGTCCCGGCCACTTCGGCCTTGGTGACCCGCGCGGCGACGCGCACGTCGATCCCCGAGGTCGCGAACACCTCCGCGATGGTCGCGGACGCTTCGGGCTCTTCGCGAGGCAGCAGCCGGTCGAGGCCTTCGATGACTGTCACCCGGGTCCCGAACGCGGCGAAGGCCTGCGCG
>JBBSBV010000074.1:0-3877 GCA_038250905.1 Acidimicrobiia bacterium | reverse complement strand
CGTCGTTGGCGTCGTGCACCGCGGATGTGTGGTGCACGTCGGACGTGTCGTGCTCCGGCGCCAACATCGGCGCGTCGGCTGGCTCCGTCGTATCGGCCACCGGCGTGGCCAACGCGCGCGACGCGTGCACGCGCACGGCTCCGTGTTCGAGCTCGTGGACCTCCTGCGGGGCGCCGACGTCCTGCGGGGCGGCCAGTCGTCGATCGACCGCGGTGCCGATCGCCGCGTCGACCTCGGCGTCCACCGCCTGGAGTCGGCGCACGCGTGAGGCTTCGAGGCGCTCGAGGAGCCGGGCGACGCTCGCGGGCGTGACCGGGACCGGTCCGAGCGCGGCCTCGGCCGCCTCGGCGATACGCACCGCCTCGTCGCGCTGGAGAACCAGTTCGGTGGTCCGCCGGGTGATGCTGGACCGGACGACGAGCTCCAACGACTGGCTGCGATCGTCTGGCTCCCCCGCTTCACTGGAGGTCATTGCGATCGGCACCGCGCGGGGCGCGAGGGCGGCGTCAGACATCCTCGTCCGGTCCGAGGGGGGTCTCGTCCTCGATCGCGCGGCGCAGCGCGGCGAGGAACTCGTCGTCGGCGTCGGCGGTGCCAGGGTCGGATCGGGAGCGCCACCGCGGCGAGGGATGCTGTGTGCTCGACGCCTCCGCCGGCGGATGGTGTTTGTAGGACGCCTCCGCCGCCGCCGGTCCTGCAAGCTCGCACGCATCCGGCGCGCGGTTCGTGGTCTTGGGAGCCGACGGCACCGCGCGCGTCGCGCGCATCGGCCGGAGGACGATCTCGTCGACGCGGTGCTGTCCGCTCTCGCGTCGTTGCCGAATCTCGTCCTCGACCTGCAGGGCGCGGCGTCCGACCACACGTTGCGCCGCGTGCGCGAACGCGAGACGGGCCATCGCGTCGACGGTGCGCCGGTGCGCATCCGCGATGTCCGAACGAAGTCGATCGTGGAGCCGGCGCGCGTCGTCGAGCAGCGCGACGACGTCGGACATCGCCTTGGCGTGCGCGGCGTCGAGAGCCGCGGCACCACGACGCGCGGCCCGCAACTCCACCATCGCCGTGCTCGTCCGCTCCATCACTCCGAGGGTACGAGCGACGCATGGCGATGGCATGAAGCAGCGGTGAACCCTCGCCGGTGAACCCGTGAAGTTGCGACCGTCGGCCACGCGGCGCGCGAACATCGTGGTCCCCGGTCCTCCTCCGG
This sequence comes from Acidimicrobiia bacterium, assembly GCA_038250905.1. GTDB lineage: Bacteria > Actinomycetota > Acidimicrobiia > IMCC26256 > JAENVU01 > JAENVU01. The sequence goes on along the minus strand of JBBSBV010000074.1, from coordinate 2,673 downwards.
GTCGTTGCCACCAGGACGTCTGCAACCGTGGTGTTGCTCGCGGAGATCTACCGGCGGAACACGGCGTCGTGCGTCCTGCTCGCGGCGGGGTTCGCGCTCCTCGTGGCCGGCTTCGTGGTCCAGCCCGGCTCGGGTGATGCGTCGAGTCGGTCGGACGTACCCGGCGGTGCCACGACCACCACGCGACCGGGCGATCCCACCACCACGACCAACGCGTCACGTGCCGCGGCGGCCGCGGTGGGCGCCGCATCGACGGGCGGCACGAAGAGCGGCGGTTCGGGATCCGGCGGTTCGTCCGGCGGCACGTTGTCGGGCGGCGCGTCTTCCAACGCCGTGGCCCCGCCCGGGAGCAGCGGGTCGCCCACCGCCACCACGCCGGTGTCGCAGCTCCACCCGTTGGCGACCATGGTCGGGCTCCCGTTGGTGGCCACTGCCGGACTCGTCGCGCTGCGGTCGCGGCGCAGTACGCGGCGTCGTTCCTCGGCGTTGTCGTCGAGCCCCGAGGACCCGGCCGAGTACACCTAGCCCCGATCGTTCATGAGAAGGCGTGAGTGGTTGCCGCGCTGATTCATGATCGGGTTCGCGGGCCGATTTCGGGTTCGGCCATCGCGGCGGTCGTGGTGCACGCGGGATCGGGTCGGTGATCTGCTCGTGATCGCGGTTCGGGGCGTGCGCGGTCAAGGCGCCGATCGGTTGCGACCGCGAGTGTCGGGTCAGGTGATGAGCGCGATGCGTTGATACGCGTCGAGGAGGTCGCGGGTGGTGGGCCAGCCGTCGAGGATGCGCACGATGTCGCTGCCGGCGCGCCGAACGATCCGGGCGGGGGTGTGCCAGAGCGTCCACCGCAACCGTTTCGGTTCCGCGGTCGCGAGCGCGCCGCGACAGCAGAGAAGTTGGAACCAGCGGACGAGGTCGGCGGCCATGCACACGAGCGCGAGCCATGCCCGGTTCGCGTCGAGATCCGCGAACGGGAACCGGCACAGGCCGGAGTCTTTCAACCGGCGGATGTGGTCTTCGACGTGTGCGTGGGCGCGCATGGTGACGTCGAGGCCGGTCGGGGTGCCGGGCTGGTCGGTGTAGTGACCCCAGTATCGGAACGCGTCGGACGGGAACAGGGAATGTTGCGCGCCGGGGTGGCGCGGCTCGCGTCGCACGATGAGCCGCGTCCCCGGCGGCCAGCCCTCGAGGTCGACGAGGTCGGTGATCTCACACACGAACGCGTCGTCGCGTTCCTCACCGTTCGCGCGGGTCGCGGACTGCCAGCGGGGATCATCGACCGACAGGTTGCCGATTGCCCCGTGGATCCGGGTGTTGCGGCGGGCCACGACCGCGAACCCGACGTTGCGGGCCCGACAACCCGCCACGAACGTGTGGGTGCATCCGGCCGAGTCGGCCCGGACCATCACCGGCCGGACCACCAGGTCGGGATCGTCGCCCGGCTGATGTCCGACACGGACCGGCTCCGGGAGCTGGCCGATCGCAGTGTCGAGCACGCTGAGATGATCCGCGGCGTCGTTCGCGGTCGCGTTGCCGGGCCGTAACACCGCGGCGAGTGCTTCGCCGGTCGCGTCCGCGAAACAGAACATCGGATGGAACCCGAACCCACGCTTGAAGTTCGGAGCAGTGCCAGCCTTGTTCTCCGAATGGATCTGCACCAGCGACGCGTCGATGTCCAACACGACCGGTGTCGTCCCGGTCGTCGCGTCCGACCGTGCCCACACGCGGGCGCGGGTCTGGCCCGTCGCAACCGCGAGACCATCGAGAGTCACCGAATCGATCGCGGTGATCGTGCGATACACGGTCGAGTCCGACGGGACCGGCCCGAACAGTCGGGCCTGGGTGCGGAGATGTTCGATGTCTGCGCACGACTCGCCGCCACCCGCGAGCATCAACATCGACTGGACCAACACCGTCCCGCGATCGTGCACCGGGGCGCGTTCACCCGCCCAGCCGATCTGCTCGGAGAGCCGGCCGCCGACACCGAGACGATCCGCGAACCGGCCCAACGCATGCAACCCAACATGCGCGACGACCTGATGATCGCCCGCCTCGACCCGCGCTGCGAGTGTGCTGTTACCGTTCACTTGTCAGGTGCCCTTTCTTGTCTGCATCTCGTTGCTTCGCAACTTCGAGAATGCCTTACAAGAAGGGCTCCTGTCGCGCTGGACGACCAATAACCTCGTCAGACTCGTGAACGATCGGGGCTAGTAGAGGTACGGACTCACCCCGAGCAACGCCACCGGTTACTCGAACGCACCGTCGGCCGCGAGCTTCTCCTGGTCTTGCGCCGAGAGTCCCAGGATGTTGCCGTACACGTCGTCGTTGTCCTGGCCGAGCACGGGGCTGGCGCGGTGGTAGCCACCGGGCGCGTCGCTCATGCGGAATCCGTTGCGCTCGTACAGGCCCGGGCCGAGCGCCGGGTGCGTGAGCGGCACGAAGTGGTGACGGGACGCGACCTGCGCGTCGTCGTGCACGTCGCCGAAGTCCTCCACCGGAACCGCTTCGATGCCGGCGGCCTGCAACGCCGACGCGATGGCGTCACGCGTACGCGTGCGCGTCCAGTCGGCGATGGCGGTTTCGACGTCGTCGACGCGCGCGCGACGCGCGTCGAGCGTCGCCAACGACGGATCGTTGACACCGATGATCGATGCCAGCCGGGCCCACTCGTCGTCG
>JBBSBV010000073.1:0-4167 GCA_038250905.1 Acidimicrobiia bacterium | reverse complement strand
GGGAGAGAACCAGAACCCGAACTTGCCGAGGAGCTTGCCGATCTCGACGTTGTGATTCAGGGCTTCGAGTGCTTCTTGGTCCCATTTGATGACGGTTCCGCTGAAGAACAGACCGCCGGTGATCGCGGCGAGGGCGACACCGAAGGTCCAGGTTCCTTCGCGGGGCCGCTTGAAGGAGCCGGAGACAAACACTCGCAGCAGATGCAACCCGATGAGGACGATCATCGCCATCGCTCCCCAGTAGTGGATGCCCCGGATGAAGCGTCCGAGGGTGACGCCTTGGATGATGTGCACGACACTCGCGTGGGCGCGGGTGGGGTCAGGGTCGTAGTACTGGGTCAGGAAGATGCCCGTGGCGACCATGATCACGAACGCGATCATGGTCAGGCCGCCGAGCGCGTAGGCGAGCTTGTTGGCATGTTCGGGCACCGGGTACTGGAGACCCTTGATGCCGAGGCGTTCGTCGAACGCGTCGACGAATCGGTGCCACCGACTCGACGACGCCAGGGACTGCTCGTCGGACCGTTCGCTGGTGCTCGTCATCGCACCCCTCGCTCTGCTTGTGTCCGGACCCGGGGATGGCGGATGATCGCCACACCGCCGACAGCCAGGATCCCCGCGATGACGAGGATCACGACCTCGCTCGTGCCGCCAACGGACCGCCGGGAAAGCGTGAACGCGTGCGCGGGCGCGACGCAGGGGGGCCGGGCCCGCTGGTCAGCGACGTAGAGGATGTCGGCATCCGGGCAGGCGCCGACCGCCTGTTCGAGTAGTCGTCGCGTCGCGGCGATGTCGCCTCGAGCCAGCGCGGAGCCCGCGGAGCGGACGAAACTGGCCTGCACCCCGCTTTGGTCCTCCGCGGCCAGCGCGTCACGGACCTTGTCGTCGACCGCGGCGGACGGCCCGGGATGCACTTCCAAGATTGCGATCGCTTCGAGCACGATCTCGCTGGCCGACTCGCTGGTCGCACCGCCATGCGCAAACGCCGGTGTTGCCGAGACGGCACCCACGACCAAAACGGCGGCGAGCACGAGCATGGAGCGCCTACAAAATCCCGACATGCCGGTCACGGCCGAACCAGCCGTGCCTGAGCGCCGAGTCCCGATCGGCGACGGTGTCGCCTCGTCGCGATGATCCGGTCTGGATTCGCTCCCATGCCACCTCGCTCGTGACGCGTACACCCCGACGGGCGACTGGAGTGACGAACACCAGCGCAGCTACGACAACCGATCGTAGGGCCAGCCGGCCGCGCGCCGCCAGGACCCGCGCCCGGTCCTTCGGGGCCAGGGCGGGTCACGGTCGGTCGCGCGCCGCGACGGCAGGGCCGGTCGCGCATTGTCTCGCCGCAACCCGCATGGGCGTGCGGCTCCGGGGACCGGTGAGGAGGTCGGGGTCGGCGACCCGCCAGTAGGCGCGCTGAACGATCCGGGCCAGGGGGCCGGCCGTGACCGAGCGAGTCGCGGTCGGCACCAACGACAGGGGCATGCGAAGCAGTCCGGCTTGGACGTGCTCGAGGATCGCATACTCGCGGCGGTGCGCGAACACCGTGGCCCGGTAGGCGTCGAGCGCCTGGTCGAGACGGGCGGTCCCCTCGACCGCCCGGCGGGCCCAGCGACCGACGGTCTGGCCCCACACCAGCGCGGGACGGATCCCCTCCCCACTGAGCGGCAGGCACTGGCCCGCGGCGTCGCCCACGACGAAGACGGACCCGGCCACCGGGTTCCCGAGTCGCGACGGGAAGAACCCGCCATGCACCGCCCGGGCCGGTAGGTCACGCTCGTGGGGCATGTGCGCGAGCCCGGCCTTGAGGCCGACGCCGCTCCAACTGTAGGAAGCGGCGCCTTCGCGGACGTTGTCCCCGGCCGGAAACGCCCAGAACAGACCGTCGGGTCGCTCAGGGGGCCGAACCCAGAACTCGAGGGTGCAGCCGCGGTGGCTGTCGCGGGCTTCGAGGCCATAGCTGAGGTGGCCGCGGTCCGGTGGCGAGCCACCCGCCTCCCGGGCCACGACCGACCGCCACCCGGACGCGTCGATGACGACCGGTGCGCGCACCCGGCGATCGCCAAGCGCGAGCGTGCCGTCGGGCTCCCGGTGTCGGAACGGCAGGACCGCAACCTCGACACCGTCGAGGCGCGCCGCCAAAATGTCACTCAACGTTGCGTAGTCGAACGTCGCGAACGGGTACCGAGGCCGGAACGAGACAGTCCGGCCGGCTGCGTTGATCGTCACGATCGGATGGACTTGCTCGAGGGCGTCGAGGGCGTCGAGGCGCTCGAGGACCGCGAGCAGCGTGCCACAGGCCGACGTCTGCCCGACCCCGACCGGTTCCCGGTCGGCGACCAGAATCCGGCCTGTCCCGGCCAGCTCGCCGGCCGCGGCCAGCCCTGCGAAGCTCGCGCCGACCACGACCGCGTCATATTCCTCGATGGCCACGGGCCCACGGGGGCCCGTCGCGACGGACCGTTCCGCGCGCGGGGCGTCGGTGGCGTGCGCGTCCCTGACCGGTGTTGCCGGGATGGACGTAGGGTCCTCGTCGTGCATGACCGCTCCACTCGTCGACGGAACAACGACGACCGTGTCACCCCGCTCGCCCGCCCGCCATCCGAGGATCCTCCGGATCGCGGGTGCGGGAAATCCGCAGCACCGGCGACCAACCGCCACAACCGCGTCAGGCGACGCGTCCCGGAGGTCAGAAGAAGTGGCACCCAAACGATGGCCCGACCTCGTCAGAGTGACCGCCCGGTAAGCGCTGCTTCGCCGTACCAGCCGGCGGGGGCGGTGATCAGGAAGCCGGTTGGACCGCCAACGGGTCGGTGGGCGGCCCCGGCCCCTCTGCGAAGCTTGGCGTCGTGATGCCGAGGGTGCTCCTCGCCGCTGCGGGCCTTTTCGTGTTGACGGCCACGATGGGCGACGCACTCTGGACGACGCTGTCGGTGAGCAGCGGGAGCGGTCCCCTTTCGGGACGGGTCGCCGCGGCAGCGTGGCGGGCGAGCGGTCGGCTCCGACGACGCGGCCCGTCGCGTCCACTGTCGGTTGCCTCGGGCGTGGTCGCCGCGTTGCTACCCCTCCTCACCTGGATCCTTCTCGTGTGGCTTGGTTGGGCCTTCGTGTTCGAGGCTTCGAAGGGAGCGGTGCTCTCCAGCGTGAGCGGCGCGCCCGCCTCGGCGTGGGAGCGTGGGTACTTCGCTGGTTACACGCTCTTTACTCTCGGTAACGGCGAGCTGCGCCCGGGAGGTGGCGTGTGGCAGCTCGCCACGGTGGCCGCGGCGTTCAGCGGGCTCGCCTTGGTTTCAGTGACGATCACCCATCTCCTCATGGTGACCTCAGCGGCAAGCGCGGGCCGCATGCTCGCGCTCACGATCAGTGATCTCGGAGCAACTCCGCAGGAGATCCTGGGCCGCTCCTGGGACGGACACGGGTTTGGACAGTTGGCTCAGGAGCTGGAGCAGCTCGGCTCAAGGGTCACCGCACACGTCGAGCGACATCGCGCGTATCCGACCGCGCACTACTTCCACAGCCCGGATCGAGAAGCCGCCGCGCCTGCGATGCTCGCAGTCCTCGACGAGACGCTGTCGCTGCTGGAACAGGGAATCGACCCGCGCGTCACCTCAGACCTGTCGCTCGGGTCGGCACGCCGCGCCCTCGATCGCTTTATCGAGTTGATTCGACACGAGTACGCGTCGCCCTCCACGACGACACCACCACCTTGGGACCTCGCCGGCCTCCGAGCACGAGGACTACCCGTCGTCGCCGATTCCGAGCTCGCCGAACGCATCGGCCCGTCCGCGCCGCGCAGACGGCTCCTCTACGCGCTCGTTACCGACGACGGATGGCCGTGGCCCGATCGCAACTGACCAAATTTGCGCGTGTGACCCAAACTTACGCCAAGCTGAACCGAGCGTGACGAGCGTCGCAGGCCTCCGATCCCGCGTCGCAGTAGCGTCCGAAGGTGCTCGACGGCGTCATGCTCTTGTGGTGGATCCTCACGGTGCCGTCGTTCCTGTTCGTCGCCATCGACGTCTCGCGGACGCCGGCGGCGACGGTCCTGAAGTGGGCCTTCGTCATCCTCACCGCCTTCACCGGCCCGATCGGGGCGTTCTTCTACGTGCTCGGCTGCCGGGAGCCGCTCCAGGCGACCCATGAGGAGTACGTCTCGGTCCGGTGGCG
>JBBSBV010000072.1:0-4223 GCA_038250905.1 Acidimicrobiia bacterium | reverse complement strand
GTGGTCGGTGAGCGTCCGGCCGAGGTCCTCGATCCAGTCCTCGGCAGCAACCGTTTGGTCGACGGCGGCGCCGCTGATCGGGTCGCTGACCACGAGGCGCCAGACCTCGTCGTAGGTGACGGCCTGCCCGGAGGTGGACATCAGCAGCGCTTCGGCCTGTGACGGTCCCCAACCAGCCTCGACGGCGGCCGCCTTCCATACAGCGTCGAATCGTTCGCCCTCGACCTCAGGCTTCCCGCGTCGTGTCGCCAGCACCGCCGCCTGGCGGCCGGCCGGATCGTTCGGGGTGCCGGTCGCCTCCAGCCACGCGTCGATCTCGGCCGCTCGTTTGGAGAACACCTCGCACAGCTGTTGAGGGACGCCCGCGACCTCGGGGACGTGGCGGCCGGGTCGCCATTGCAGTCCGAGGCGATCCGTCAGTTCGCTGCGCAGCGCGGTCTGGAACAGCTCACCTGCGGCGCGGACCGATCGGTAGAGCTCGGGATGAACGAAGGCGCCCCAGCGGCCGTCGGGTCCTTCGACGAGGTTCGCGACCAGTGTGTGCCAGTGGAGCAGCGGGTCGCCGGCGCGGCTGGTGCGATGCCGGAAGACGGCGGCCACGACGCCGCGTCCGGGGAGAACGCGGAGCTTGGCGGCCTCGGCTGCGGCCGGGTCGCGTGCGGCGAGATCGTTCAGGTACGCGGCGTCACCGGATCCGCGGCGTACTCGGATCGCTTCACGTTCCAACCATGCGACCGTCTGGCGAACCGCCGTCTCGCCTGCTTCGATGATCTGGCCTTGGACCCGAGGATCGTCCGTGACGGCGTAGAGCACCGACACCGACTTGGGGGCCTTGAACGTGAGGTCGAACCCCGGCACCCGTCGTGGGTGTGTGCGCAGCGTCTCGCCGTTCGGGGTCAGACCACCAGTGTCGGGTGCGAGGCCTGCGAGCACCGCTCGAAGGTCGTCGGCCGACACCGGACCGTCGAGGCCGAGGCGTTCGGCGCCCACGCCGATCCAGACACCGTCGGCTTCGCCACGACCGGTGTAATAGTCGTCCAGACTCTGGGCGACACCAGCAAGCGTGTAGGCCTCTTGCCCGACCCGCAACTTCGCGATGCTCAACATGGACGGCAGCGTGCGCTCGCACACTCCCGGGCCCGCTCCCGAGGTCACTCCCAGACTCCCGAAATCCGTGCACACTGCCCCAGTGATTATCTGTGAGGTGACCTGGGCTCACTCCCGATCGTCCTGACGAGTCGACAGCACGGTGGCCAGTGGGGATCGCTCGTCTATAGGCGTCGGTGGTGGCGGTGTCGTCGTTCTCGGCCGGTTCGATCGCACAGCGTCGATGTTCTCGGTGCCTCAGTTGGCAGTGCGGGGAGGAAGCGTTCGAGCGCGAGCAGGCGTTGCGCTTCGTGCCACGCCTCCGTCGGGGTCGGGTACGGACCCTGGATCGTGGCCCAGCGGTCAGGCTCGTAGGAGTCCATGATTCCGAACCACCGCACCGGCCGTGCTGGCGTGTCGGCCCCGAACTCGATCACGTCGCCGGCGGCGAGCTCCATCGGAAGGCGCCAGCCACGCCGCGACGGCTCGGGCTCCCAGAGAGCTCGAGCCCAACCTCTGCCGCGGTCGTCGGGCCAGATCGTTGCGACCCACACGTGAGCATCGGCAGCGGCCGGCACCGGCAAGTCGATCACGACGGCGGCCGGCGCACGCATCCGGTGTCGGCCTCGCCGGTTCCAGTCGTACGGGGTGGATTGTGGCAGTTCGTCAGGTTCCATCGCAGCCTCCTCGCGGCATGAACGCCGAAGGTAGGAGGCGTCGTCTCCCGAGATGTCGAGCGGATGCTGTGGTCTCCCGAGCGGGCCCGCGAACCGGCGAATTCAAGTCGGCGGTCGATGCCGCCACGCTCCGTAGCAGGGCTCATGGAACTCCGGCAGCGACGTGGGCCGCTCGTATGGGCCGATGCAGTGCGCTTCTGCTGATGACAGGCGGGTTTCGGCGTCTGTTGTTCTGTGGCGGGATCGAGGGTCTCCCGCTCAAGGCCGCATCATCAGCCCGTCAAGATACGAGTCGAGTTGTCTGTGGGCGATCGCGTGCTCGTCTGCTGGATCGAGGCCGATGGCCAGGGGCCGACAGAACCGGATGGTGGCGAGTGCGATGTCGGTCGCCGTGACGCTGTCGTCGAGAACGCCGTCGCGGCGTGCAGTGTTGACCAGTCGGTCGAGCATGTCCTGCGCGGCGACGTGTCGGTCGGGCCAATTCGTGGCGTCGAGCAGCGGGTGGACGATGTTGACCACTCCGAGACCGGTGTCGATGGTGGCGTGCATGTAGCGGCGCAAGGACTCGCCACCGGTGGCTGTCCCGGCGAGAGCAGCAAGACCGGCATCGATGGTTTGGTCGAGCACGTCGAGAACGACTGCGTGAAGCAGCGCCGTTCGGTCGGGAAAGTGTCGGTACAGGGTCCCGATCCCGACGCCGGCTCGGCGGGCGACAGCGTCTCTGGCGGGCTCGCCGCCGATCTCGAGGATCAGATCGATCGCGGCGTCGAGGAGTCGGCGGCGACTCCGCCGAGCATCAGCCCGCATCGGTCGGTCACCTGGAGCACCATCGGTCATACACGGAGTATATTCCTCCGTGTATCCGATGAGGAGGTTGCCGTGAACCCGGACTACAGCAAAGGAACGAAGTCGGTCGCCGAAGCGATCGCCGAGTCAACCGACACCGACTTCGTTCCCGTGACCTACGAGCGCCACGAGCACGCCGAGGGACCCTATTTCCACGGGACGAAGACGCGATTCGCGATCGACGAGGAGCTTGTTCCGGGTCATCGTTCGAATTACCACGAGGGTCGCACGTCGAACCACGTGTACTTCGCTGCGCTCATCGAACCAGCTGTGTGGGCGGCTGAACTGGCCACCGCTCTCTCCGACAGCGAGGAGCAAGGTCGGGTCTATGTCGTTGAACCGACCGGCCCATTCGAAGACGATCCCAACGTCACCAACAAGAAGTTCCCCGGCAACGTCACCCAGTCGTATCGAACCCGCCACCCGATGCGCGTCGTCGACGAACTACACACCTGGCAACCCCACGGCCCCCAAGCACTGCAGGCGATGCTCGACAACATCGCCCGCCTCCGGGCACAAGGACTCGACGTCATCGAGGACTAGCAGGGTCGAGACCGGCGACCAGCACACTCCGCTCAGCTCGTGTTTTGATCCCCGTCCGCCCGATACCCGGCGACATGTAGGTGCCGGCACGTCGCCGTTCTCACGTCGATCCGTCCGATCCTCACCGCGCTGGGTGATCCGTGGCCGACGACCCGCCGTACTTGCTGGCTGTCGCGAAGCGGATGCTGGGGTTCACCTGTGTGCTCCGACTCGAGACCTTGACGGCACCCGCCCGGAGGGCGGTCACGGCACACCCGGCGACCGCCGGCCGGCCGCTCGCTTGGCGGCCGACCGGTGACGAGATCAGAGCGGCTGGTGGCAGTGAGGACAGGTGTCGTCGGGGGTGAGCCAGTCGAGGAACACGGGCTTGGGGAACTCGCTGGTGTCGTAGGTGGTGTCGTCGTCTCGGTCAATGGCGAGGGCGCCGGCGCATTGCTCGAGGACGTCGTCGGTGGGCATGTCTCGTGCGGCGGGGGCGGCGATGCCTGCGGCGATCATGGCTTCGATGAGGCAGGCAGGGCAGTAGATGTCGGCTTGGTAGGTGTAGGCGGCGATCTCGTCGCTGCGGCGGTAGTGCGGGTGGTTCATGCGGCGACCTTCTCGGCGGTTGCGGTGGTGGTGTGTCCGGTGTGGGTGTTGAGCCAGTCGACCGCGGCTTGGGCTCGGCTGGCGACGGTGACCAGGGCGCGGGCGTCGCTGCGCAGGATGCGGAGCCATCCGGCGAGGTAGGCGGCGTGGTCGGCTCGGGTGATGGTGGTGAGTCCGGTTTGTGCGCACCACATCGCGGCGCCGAGTTCGGCGACGAGTTCTTCGGCGGCGTAGGCGTCGTCGCCGAATCGGCCGGTGAGGTCGCGGTTGAGGCGGCTCGCGTGTCCGGTCCAGTGGACGGTCTCGTGGGCGCGGGTGGCGTAGTAGTGGGCGGCGGTGTCGAACTGGGCGAGGGTCGGGAGGTGGATCGTGTCGGCGGCGGGCCGGTAGTAGGCGCGGTTGCCGCCTTCGATGACGGTCGCTGCGACGGCGGTGAGGTATCGCTCGGCGTCGTCGATGCGTTCGGGCGTGTCTCGTTCGGTT
>JBBSBV010000071.1:0-4593 GCA_038250905.1 Acidimicrobiia bacterium | reverse complement strand
GGCGCCTGTCGGGCCCCGCACCGCCTCCCTCAGGGATAGGTGACGTTGGTGCTGTCGGTGATGCTGGCGAGGACGCCGGAGGACAGCGGCTGGACGTTGCCCGTGACCGTCAGCCCGTCGATGTGGGCGAAGCGGAGGACCGGACCCGCGGCCTTGACCTTCGAGGTGTTGTTCGTGAAGACGATGTTCGCCCGACGGGCCAGCCCGATGACCGTCAGGAGCGACTTGCCGGTCACCGTGTTCCCGCTGATGGTGACGCCGTTGACGACGGATCCGGGCGCCCCCTCGGCGGAGACGAACGAGTTGGTCCACGTCCCGGCCGTGTTGTCGAGGAACCGGATGCTCCGGGCTGCCTCAGAGCGGACGTTCGGCTCAACGTCGAGCGTGCAGTAGCCACTCTTGGGGAATGCCACCCGCTGGACCGTCACGTTCGTGCCGGACGTGACGGTCACTCCGTTCCGACCGTTCGACGCGCAGTTCGAGTCGTGGAACGAGACGGCGGTTGCCGACGAACCGATGTACAGGCAGTCGCCCCAGACGCCGCGGACGGTGACGCCGCTGATCTCGATGCCGCTTCCGCCATCGATCAGGATGCCGTGCGCTCCCTCTTTACCGCCTTTGTAGACCCCTGGGGTCGTGCTGTTGCCGGCAAGGATGAAGTTGCGGATCACGATCCCGGTGTTGCCACCACCGAACGACCCGAGCCACAGCAGCGAGCTCGCCTCGGTTGTCCCGCCGACCCCCTTCAGCGTCGCGCCGTTGCCCTCGAGGGTGAGATTGTGCCGGTGGGCGAACTTGAGAGCCGCATTCAGCCGGTACACGCCGCCCTTCTTGAACACGATCGTCGAGCCGTCCGGGACGCTGTTCACGAACGAGATGAGCGCGGATGCAACGTTCGTCGAACCGGTCGCGTCGATCGAGGAAGGGACGGAGACGCGGCCCGCCGACCGAGGCGGCGGTGCGGTGGTCGCCGACGCGATGGCGACTCGCACCTTCGCGGTCGACGTCGCCAGCCGGCCCGCGATGGAGCGGTAGTAGCTGGAGGTGGCATGGACCGGATCGAGCCGGGCGATCGCGCCCGTCGTCCGGGTCGAGTGGAACGAGGAGACGTGTCCGTTGCGGCTGGGGGCTGCGCGCCACATGGCATCCAGGGTCATGGTCCTCGTGAAGATCGCCCGGATGTAGTAGACGGGGGAGCCGGTCGCTTCCGCGATGACGGCCGACGCCCCGGCCGCCAGGAAGCCGGCTGCGTAGTTGTCGACCCTGCGACGAGCCACGGAGCGCGTGGGTTGCGGTCGGCCCGACTCACCGTAGCCGGGCGCATAGCGCACGTGGCTCAGGAGAACGACCGCGTTCGGGGCGAGCGGGACGGCGCGGACGTAATTCTCACCGTAGAACTTCGTCGTCGTGTTGTCGCCGCCGGCAACCGGGTTCAGCCCGAATCCATCGAGCGTCGCCCGCACCAGGGTCGAGTAGCCGGGCGACGGGTATCCCCGGCCGCGGCCAAGATAGACCACGACGGCTGCTCCACGGATCGCCGCCTTGACCCGGCTCCACGTCGCGTTCGGGCTGTAGACGCGGACAACATTCGAGGTATATCGGCTGGCCTCGGCAGCGGCCTCGTCGGCCAGCCTGCGAAAGGTCGCGGTGGACGACCCGCCCGGTCCGACGATGATGGCGACCTTGGGGCCCGTCGCGGCCGCAGCCGGGGGCGCCGTCGGGACCGTCGCGGCCATGGTGATCGCGACCAGGATCGCGAGAAGGATGACCCACCCGGAGTGACGGGTGAGACGATCGGAAGAGGCCCTCTGGGGACCGATCGAAACAGGCAACAGACGTGCCTCCTCTGCGTCGTGCCGCCGCGCGGGACGCACCGGCGGAAGGTTCGGCCGCTCCGGTGGGCAGGGGGACTGCACCCGTCCGGGGTCGAGCATCGAGACGGTCGCCCTGCCGCGCGAACCGGACAGGACCGGTACGTCACGCGCGGCAGGGGGAGCTCGCGATCGCTGGGACGCGGCTGCCGCGCCTGGTCAACCGGCCGCACGTCGCGGCCGGAACGGCGATCTTCGGTTCTTTCCCTGTCTGCGATGGCCGGGCGCCGATGACAGGTCCTGCTCGAGCGCGGAACCGGTGCCTGGGCGCAACGGTGGAAGTATCGCCGAGATCCCGGATCGGCGCTCGGCCCGCCGGCCGTCTCAGGGATAGGTGACGCCCGTACTGTCAGTGATGCTGGCGAGGACGCCGGAGGAAAGCGGCTGGACGTTGCCGGTGATGGTGAGGCCCGTGATGTGGGCGAAGCGTAGTACCGGTCCGGACGCCGTCTTCGTCGACTTGTTGTTCGTGAAGGAGATGTTGCGCATCCGGGACGTGCCGCCGTTGTCAACGACCGTGAGGAGCGACGACCCGCTGATCTGGTTGCGGGACACCGTGATTCCGTCGATGGTCGCCCCAGTGTGGCTGCCCTCGGCGGCGAAGAACGCGTTGCCCCACGAACCGGCGGTGTTGTCGCGGATCGTGATGCCGGTCGCCGACTCCGAGGCCGTGTTGGGCTCGATGTCGAAGGTGCAGTACCCAGCCCGCTGGACGGCCACCCGCTCCACCAGGATGTTGCTTCCGGAGGTGACCGTCACGCCGTTCCGTCCGGTCGTCTCGACGGTCGAGTTCCGGAAGGTCACGCCGCTGGAGGCATCGCCGATCTTGATCGCATCGCCGTACAGCGCGCGGAAGGTGACCCCTTCGACCAGGACGCCCGTTGCGCCTTCCACTTCGATGCCATGCTGGTTCTCGCCGCCCGAGAACACGCCCGGCGTGGGGCTGTTCCCGATGAGGGTGAAGCCGCGGATCGTGATGTTGCGGTCGCCGCCGGACCAGGACTTCCCGTAGGCGTGTCCGATGACGAACAGCGACGAGAGCTGGTTCGTGCCCGGTCCCGACGCGATGAGCGTCGCCCCGGAGCCCTCGAACGTGAGACCCGAGCGCCCGGCCATCTGGACGCCTTGCGACAGCCGATACCTCGCGCCCGCCGGAAACACGATCGTGGACCCGTTCGGAACCGAGGCGATCCACGTGTTGAGGGCGGCAGTCACATCAGTCGCGCCGGTCGCGTCGATCGACGAGGGCACCGAGTGGCCAGCCGCGTTCGACGTCGGCGCGGGCGTTGCCGTCGGGCGCGGTGTCGGCGTAGCCGTCGGCCGCGGCGTCGGCGTGGCCCCGGGAGCCGCAGCCGGATCGGGCGTCGGCGTCGCGGCGGCCCCGGGAGCGGGCGTCGGGGTCGGCGCCGCGCCGGGCGCCTTCAACTTGGAGCCGCGGATCACGAAGGCGTCGACGGACACCCTCGGGCGCCCCGCCGTCGCCAGGTTCACGATCGTCAGGGTGTGCTTGCCAATGCTGTCGAAGGTCGCGGTGAAGAGCTTCTCCCGCGTCCTCAGGGTCGAGGCGTAGGTGTCCACCGTCCGAACGAAGCTCCCGTCCACGTAGACTCGGGCCTTCCCGCGGTTGGCTCGTCGGGGGCCGATCCACGAGATCGCCGATCCGGTGAACGTCACGGTGACCCGAGCGCCCCGCTCTCGCGTCGACTTGATGCTCCCGCCCAGGTGCTTGGCCGAGGCGATCCGCTTCCAGCCACTCGAGTAGTCAGCGGCACGCCAGCTGTCCGGGACGACGCGCGCGTCGTAGGACCCCTGCCAGGAGGCGACCAACCGGTCGACCGGATAGGTCGCCGCTGCCGTGGGCGTCATGGGCACGACGAGCGCCAGGAGGCCAAGGGCCATGGCGCCGGCCGCCAGCAAGTCACGTGTGCGCCGTCGTCGCCGCGGCGCGCCGGCGATGGAAGGACGTTCGTCGATCCAGTGATCGCCATCCCAGAACATGGGTGGGACTCCTTTTGGCAACCCGGCTGGCTACGTGAGCCCCGTGGCTTTGCGGCCCCGTCTCGCGACGGGTGTGCTATTTCGAGGAGGCCGACCAACGGCACGGACGGCCATCGAATCCCGGCAGGGACGCGCGGAGAGTAGGCCGCCCGTGCCCGGATGGCAACCGGCCGATGATCATGGTGCCCCACCGATCGGACTAGGCTGTAGCACTGTGGACTGCACCGCAGCCCAGCCGTCCCACCCTGGCGCGACCCGGACGCCCGGCCCGCGATGGTGCCTCCTGGCACCGGCCAGGCCAGGGACGAACAGGTTCGGATGGCCCAGAGCAGGCCGGACCCGGTGGGGTCTCCTTCGCGGGACTCAGCGCTCGACCGCGAGCGCGATGGTCATTGATGCGCGATGGTCATTGACGCGTCCGAGCCAGTCGCAACGGAGCCGGCGAACGAGCCGGCGGGACCGGCGCTCACGTCGTCTGGCCGCCTTCGACCGCATCGACGAGCGCAGCGGCGACGTACTCGACGTCCTCGTCGGGTAGTCGGCTCGAGAGCGGAAGGGCGAGCGTCGAGGCGGCAACACGCTCCGTGACGGGAAAGTCGCCGGGCCGGAACCCGAACCGCTCGCGATAGAACGGCTGAAGGTGAAGCGGGGCGAAGTAGGGCCGCGAGGGCACGCCGCGCGCGGCCAGGCGACCGATGAGGGCGTCCCGGTCGATGGCGGGATC
>JBBSBV010000070.1:0-4627 GCA_038250905.1 Acidimicrobiia bacterium | reverse complement strand
CGGGTGGTGTGATGCCCATCACGTCATCCACTGGCAACACGGCGGGCGCACCGATCGCTGGAACCTCGTGTTGCTCTGCGACCACCACCATGGCGTCGTGCATCAACCCGGCTGGACCGTGAAGTTCCAGCACAACCACTTCCACGTCCACCGGCCCGACGGCACCGAGATCACCTGACCGCGCCCGCCGAGCCACGTGCTGGATGCCCGCACGTCGCTCTACTCACTCCCGAGCCGGAGCGCAGCGGAGCGAGGCGCGAGGCAGCGAGCCCCCCGTCAGTCATGACGATCAGGAGTGCGAGCGGACGAGCATTCAGCGAGATGACCCATCAAGACGCGCGCGGCGTTTGCGGTGCCACTTCAGGCCGCCTTCGAGGGCGGCGAGGATGGTGTCGTTGTCGCGGGAGATGCGCGAGTGCACCCACCGTTCGAGACCGACCCGCCGCATCCACGGGTTGAAGCATTCGTAGGTCTCGGCGAAGTGCACGCGCGTGCGGCCGTCGCCGAGGTCCTCGAGCCGGGTGACGCCCTGCGCCTTGGACCACAGGGGCTTGCCGACTGCGTCGTAGCGCCACGAGTCGTGCACCTTCACCTGGGTCAGCCACTCCCAGCTGTTGCCCACGCCACCGGAGCCGAGGATTTTGGGGACCGGGAACGTGCAGTGGCGAACGAGTCCTTCGCCGATCTCGTCACCGGGATGGAGAATGTGGATCTGGCCGATCTTGCCCTGCGGCCGGTCGGGGGCGCGGTACCAGAAGAGGTCCCACACCTCGGCGAGGGGCGCGTCGAGATCGACGGAGAAGTTGTGCTCTTGCATCAGGGGCCGGCCGATCCGGGCAGGTGGACGAGGCAGAACTCGTTCCCGGCGGGATCGAGCAGGATCTGGAAGCTCCAGAACCTGGCGAGCGGTTCGGGGTCGAGACAGTCGATCACGATCGTGCGGAGTGCTCCGACGGCCATGCGCGCACTGTACGACGCGGTCGCGACTCGATGTCGGGGTTCAGCCGGTCGCCACGTCGGGACAGCGGTGCTCGTCGGGGAGCAGGGGACGCCACACGGCTGCGTACCCGGATGGACCCGAGGTCCAGCGCGTGAGCGAGGTTGCGCGGTCGGCCGCGGCGAGGGCACTCGTGGCGGACGCGCCCGTGAGGACTCCGCAGCGGTACGGGCTCAGGGACGGGAGCGCGTCGCCGAACGTCGCGAGATCATTGCCCGGCCACGCGACGCGGCTGATCTGGATCAGGTCGTCGCGCTGCGCATCCATGGGCCGGACGTACACCGCGACCTCGGTCGGGACGTACGGGGTCGTCGCGGCCCCTTGGGCGGCCGCGTTCGCGGCGGTGAGCCAGGCGTTCGCCCGGCGCCGCGCCGCGACCTGTCCGGCGGTGAGGCCGGGATCACCGTGCACCGGCTCGGCCGACAGCGCATAGATGTGCTGCGGATGCGGTGCGGCACAGGCCGCGGCGGACGAGCATTGCGGCGCGTCGACCGTGATCTCGGTAGTGGGCATGTCGGTGATGCTGGGGCGGCCGTAATCAACGGCCGGGCCGACCAGGCCGGCGTCCGCCGCGCGTCGGACCAGGCGCTCGAGCGTGGCCCGACTCAGCCGGCCGGTCTGCAGGTTGGGCAGGGCATGCGGCGGATACTGCTGGGTCACCGGCCCGGTCACGATCACCCGACCGTCGCCGAAGATCGAGAGTTCAGGGACGATGGCCAGCTGGGACTCAACGCTGGTGAACCCGCCGCGGGTGTCGACCCGGATCACGAGGTCATCCGGTCCGCTGGGAATCGACCGGGTCGAGACGCGGTTCCCACCGTCGCTACTCCCGCAGGCGGCCGCGCCGATCCCGAGGAGGGCGACGAGGAGGGTGGTCATGATCCGGCGCATGTGGACTCCGACGAATCCGATCGGCGATCGGTTCCCGAACGATACGGTCACACCATGACCCCCGAACCCCAGATCGCCGATTCGTTGCTCGATCTCGTGGGGAACACGCCGATGGCCCGCCTCGGCCGCGTCGGCCGGGACCTCGAATGCGATCTGGCCGCCAAACTCGAGATGTTCAACCCCGGCGGCAGTGTGAAGGACCGGCCCGCCATCGCGATGATCGACGCCGCCGAGCGCGACGGACTGCTGAAGCCCGGCGGCACCATCGTGGAGCCCACCTCCGGCAACACGGGTGTGGGTCTCGCCATCGTCGCGGCGCAACGCGGCTACCAGTGCATCTTCGTGATGTCCGACAAGATGAGCGCGGAGAAGGTGGCGCTCCTCCGCGCGTACGGCGCCGAAGTGGTTGTGTGTCCCACCGCGGTGCCGCCCGAGCACCCGGATTCGTATTACTCCGTCGCCGATCGGCTCACGCGCGAGACGCCCGACGCGTTCCGTCCCGACCAGTACTCGAACCCACACAACCCGGCCGAACACGAACGCTCGACCGGTCCCGAGATCTGGGCGCAGACCGCGGGCCGGGTCACGCACTTCGTCGCTGGGATCGGGACCGGCGGCACGATCACCGGCATCGCCCGGTACCTCAAACGCATGAACCCCGACGTGCAGATCATCGGCGCCGACCCGGAAGGTTCGGTGTACTCGGGGGGCAGCGGCCGTCCGTACCTCGTCGAGGGCGTCGGCGAAGACTTCTGGCCCACCACCTACGACCCGTCGCTCGTCGACCGCACGGTCATGGTCAGCGACACCGACTCGTTTGCCACCGCACGCCGGGTCACCCGCGAAGAAGGGCTGCTCATCGGCGGGTCGTGCGGCACTGCGGTGTACGCGGCCCTCACCGTCGGCGCCGAGCTCGGTCCCGATGCGCTGGTGGTCGTGCTCCTGCCCGACTCGGGCCGGGGCTACCTGTCGAAGATCTACAACGACGACTGGATGATGGACTTCGGGTTCATCCGCTGCGGGGGCGACTGCGCGGGCGACGTGCTGGCGGCGAAGGCCGGGTCGATGCCGGATCTCGTGCTCGTCACGCCCGACGAACCGGCGCAGAATGCGTGGAAGCTCATGCACGATCTCGACGTCTCGCAAGTGGTCGTCTCGGTGAGCAAAGCGGCACCACTGGCCGCGAAGGAGGTGAGCGGCATGCTCGACGAGTTGTCGCTGATGGACCTGGCGTTCCGCGATCCGAGCGCCCTCGACCGGCCGGTGCGGGAACTGATGAGTCCGGCCATGCCGATGATCGGTGTGGGTGAACCGGTGGCGCAGGTGGTGGCGGCGCTCGAGTCGTCGGCCACGCTGCTGGTGCTCGACGGCGGCCACCCCGTGGGCCTGCTCAGCCGCTCCGACGTGCTCGGGTTCCTCGCCGCGAAGGGTGCACCGGCATGACCGACCGAAGCCTGCCGAGCGAGCCGCGAGGCAGCGAGCCTCATGGGAGGCATGACGATCAGGAGCGCGAGCGAACGAGCCATCAGGGTGCATTCGAGACCCGCGCCATCCACGCCGGTCAGCCGGCCGACCCGAACACCGGCGCGGTCGTCACGCCGATCAGCCTCGCCACGACCTTCGCCCAGGACGCCGTGGGCAAGCACGCAGGCTTCGAATACGGGCGTACCGGCAACCCCACCCGGGCCGCGCTCGAGACCTGCCTCGCCAACCTCGAAGGCGCCGCCCGCGGACTGGCGTTCGCCAGCGGGATGGCCGCGGAGGACGCGGTGCTCCGCACCTTGGTGCGGCCCGGTGACCACGTGGTGTTGCCGCTCGACGCCTACGGCGGCACCTTCCGGCTCGTCGCCCAGGTGTACGGCGACGCCGGCGTCACGTGGACGGCAGCCGACCTCACCGATCCCGACGGACTGGCCGAACACTTCACGCCGACGACGCGCGTCGTGTGGATCGAGACGCCCACCAACCCCACGCTCGGGGTGGTCGACATCGCGGCGGTGAGTGCAGTGGCGCACGCGCACGACGTGATCGTCGTGGTCGACAACACCTTCGCCACGCCGTACCTCCAACTCCCGCTCGCGCTCGGTGCCGACGTGGTGGTCCACTCCACCACCAAGTACCTCGGTGGTCACTCCGACACCATCGGCGGGTTCGTGGCGGTGGCCGACGCTGCGTTGGGGGACCGGCTGGCGTTCGTGCAGAACGCGATGGGCGCGGTGCCCGGACCGTTCGACTGCTACCTGGTGCTGCGCGGCATCAAGACGCTCGCGGTGCGGATGGACCGCCATTGTGAGAACGCGGCCGTGATCGCCGCCATGCTCTCGCAGCATCCGGCGGTCGAGCGGGTGCTCTATCCCGGCCTCACGTCCCATCCCGGTCACGAGATCGCGGCCCGCCAGATGCGCGCCTTCGGCGGCATGGTGAGCTTCGTCGCCGCCGGAGGAGAGGACGCCGCGCTCGAGATCGCGGCGGGCACCGACCTGTTCACCCTGGCCGAGTCGCTCGGCGCGGTCGAGTCGCTCATCGAACACCCCGGCAAGATGACCCACGCCTCGGCCGCCGGCTCACCCCTCGAGGTCGACGCCGGCCTCATCCGTCTGTCGGTCGGCCTCGAGTCCGTCGACGATCTCCTCACCGACCTCCGCCTCGCCCTCGACGCCCTCACCTGACCAACTAGCGTCGGGAAACCCCCCCCCAACAGGGGGGTGGGCGCACCAGGGGGGGGAGGGGGGGCCGGGG
>JBBSBV010000069.1:0-4713 GCA_038250905.1 Acidimicrobiia bacterium | reverse complement strand
CACGTGGATCGAGTTCAAGCGCACGAACGAGATCGACCCGGTGCAGCTCCGCCCGCACCCGTGGGAGTTCTACCTCTACTACGACATCTAGGCTCTGACCTGCGGTTTTATCCCAAAGTCGAGGCGCTGGTCCTCAGCTGGTCCTCAGCAGGTTGAGCGAACTCGGTGTCCACGGCCGACCGGGTGCGGTCTTCCTCGTCCGGGAACAGGTGACCGTACGTGTCGAGGGTCGTCTTGGCGCTGGCGTGCCCGAGGCGGCTCTGGATGACCTTTACAGAGGCACCTGAGCGGATCAGCAGACTCGCGTAGTAGTGCCGGAGGTCGTGCGGAGTCGCCCACTCCGGCACCCCAGCACGCTTCCTGGCTCCCTTCCACATCGCCGAGAACGGGTACTGCTGGATCGGCGCCTCGCGCTCGTTCAGGAAGACGAAGTGCTCCGGGCTGTCGGGTCGCCGAGCGAGGTGTGCCGCAAGTTCGGAGGTCACCACCTCGGGGAGCGGCACGGTCCGGTATGACGCCGGCGTCTTGAGCGGAGACAGCTCCACTCCCCCTGCCCGCGATCGGACCAGCTGTTGGTCGACCTTGAGTACACGTCGTAGGAAGTCCACGCGATCGACGGTCAAGCCGAACAGCTCGCCCGGCCGGAGGCCAGTGCAAGCTCCGGTGACGATGAGCGCCCGGTACCCCTGAGGCACCGACGCGGCGAGTGCAAGCACTTGCTTCGTGGTGAGGACCTGGAGTGTTGACGCCGGTGCCGTTGCGGGGCGGCGGACATCCACGCACGGTGTTGTGGCGATGAGCCGGTCGCGAACAGCTGCGTTGAAGACGGCGGCCACTCGGCCGTAGACGACCTGGATGGTTCCCGGCGACAACCGGCCCTCCAGGCTGCGCACGAAGGCCTGCACTTCGGTCGGCCGCACCGCGTGCAGCTGCCGATCGCCGAGCACCGGGTACACGTGCAACCGCAGCTGCTGTTCGACGGAAGTCGCCGTACCTTCGCGGTGGATCTGCGCACGGCGCCACGCCTCCGCGTAGTCGCGGAATGTGACCTTGCCGGCGGATGGGTCGACGTAGAAGCCCCGAGCGAGGTCACCGCGCACGCGATCGAGAAACTGCTCAGCGTCGATCTTGCGGACGAAGTGCCGCGTCTTCTGCGGTCCGCCCGCGTACTCGCGCCAGCGTGCCCGCCACTTGCCGTTCGTCCTCTTGTCGATGCTTGCCACTTGAGGTCTCCTCTGGTCGCGCCGTACATGCGGAGCTGGGGTTCGCTCGTTCCCGTTTGCAACTCACGTCCCCAGCTCGCGACGTGAACAAGTTCGGAGCACTCAAGGATGGTCCTCGAGGACGCCACGGTCACGCGCGATCCCGGCGCTGCTCGTCCAGCCACTGGTCAACGGCCTCGATCCTGTATCGAACGTGGCGGCCGACCCGGACGCCTGGCGGGCCATAGCCGTAGCTTCGCCATCGGTAGATCGTCGCCACCGGAAGGCCGAGATACGACGCCAGATCCTTTGGGCTCAGAAGCGGAATCCGTAACGGAGCTCCCGTCCCCTCGCGACGGTTCACTGCGCCGCTCCCGCCCATCGTTTTCGTGCGTTCGATCCGCTCTGCCTCTCTGCTCGTACCCATACCCGCCCTATGCGCATCGCGCCCCCGGCTTCGCGACACACGACCCGACCCTGACGAGATCCACGCATTTGCATCGTGATGCCAAGTTGTCGCGTCTCAGGTGTTCCGACGCGCATAGGCGGGGTGTGCTGTCGATCGGGAAGCTCGCTGCGGGCCAGGAGGGTTACTACCTCGACGCGGTCGCGCACGGCGCCGAGGAGTACTACCTCGGCGCTGGTGAAGTCGCCGGCTACTGGCTCGGCACCGGAGCCGGCCAGCTCGGCCTCGACGGTGTCGTGGGCGACGACGCGTTCGTCGCTCTGCTCAGGGGCGTGAACCCTCTGGACGGGAGTGCGTTGGGCCGACCGAACCGTCGCGTGCCGGCATTGGATCTGACGTTCTCGGCGCCGAAGTCGGTGTCGGTCGCTTGGGCGCTCGGAGGTGCCGACACGGCTCGTGAGATCGTTGCGGCGCACGAGGAAGCGCTTGGGCAGGCGCTGCGGTATCTGGAGCGGGAGGCGGTGTTCGTCCGGCGCGGCCATAACGGCGCGGAGCGCCTGATCGGTGGTGGGCTGGTGGGCGCGGCGTTTCGGCATCGCACGAGCCGCGCCGGTGACCCGCAGCTCCACACCCATGTTGTGGTCGCGAACGCGGCGCAAGGCCCGGATGGGCGGTGGTCGGCGTTGGATGCCCGACACCTCTACGGGCAGGCCCGCACCGCCGGGTTCCTGTACCAAGCCGAACTCCGTGCAGGCCTCACCGCCCGTCTGCACGCCGGTTGGGAACGGACAGTGAAGGGCACCGGCGACCTGACCGCCGTACCGGTCGAGGTGCGTCGAGAGTTCTCCCGCCGACGCGCCCAGATCGAAGCCGAGCTCGGGCCCGACTCCACACCGCGCGAGGCGCGTGCGGCGGCGTTACGGACCCGTCCCGCCAAGACCCGAACGGTCGACGCCTGGTCGATGCATGACGAGTGGGTTGACCGCGCGAGCGCGCTCGGATTCACGTCGTCGGTGCTGCACGCGGAGCTGGCCCCTGAAGCGGCCTTTCCGGAGCGACTGCCCGGCCCTTCCCGGGTGTCTGTGCCGGAGGTCTGCGCTGAGCTCACCGAGCACCGTTCGACGTTCGATCGTCGTCACGTTCTCCAGGCCCTCGCCGGGCGCGCCGACACCGGCGCGACCGTCGCCCAGCTCGAGGCCGAGGCGGATCAGCTCCTCGCCGGGACAGACGTCGTCCCGCTCGGCGTTGGCCGGTTCGGGCTCTGCTACTCGACGCCCGATCTCCTCGCGCTCGAAGACCGGATCCTCGACCACGCCCAACCTCGCGATGACGAAAAGCGGGGTGTGGTCCCAGACCCGGAAGTGACGCTGTTCGGCCACCCGGAGCTTTCCGCGGAGCAGCGAACGATGGTCGAGACGCTCACCACTGACGGCGCTCCGCTCGCAGTCGTGATCGGCGCCGCAGGTTCGGGCAAGACCCACGCCCTCGCCGCAGCACACGTGGCCTGGGACGACGCCGGCTACACGGTGATCGGCTGCGCACTCGCGGCGCGCGCCGCGCAACAGCTCCAAGACGACAGCCAGATCCCTTCAGTCACTCTCGACCGACTCCTGCTCGACCTCGACCGGCCCGACACCCCCGGCCTCACAGCTCGGACCGTGGTCGTCGCGGACGAAGCCGCGATGATCGGCACCCGCAAACTCGCACGGCTCCTCGACCACGCCCACCACGCCCACGCCAAAGTCGTTCTGGTGGGCGATCCGTGCCAGCTCCCCGAGATCGAAGCCGGAGGACTCTTCACCGGACTCGCCCAGCAGCTCGGCGCAGTGGAACTCGTCGAGAACCGCCGCCAGCAAGACCCGATCGAACGCCAAGCCCTCGCCGAACTCCGGACCGGCCACGTTGACGACGCGATCGAACGGCTCGCCGAACACGGCCACATCCTCGAAACCCCCAACCGCCGAGCCGCCCTCGAGCAAATGGTCGCGGACTGGTGGGCCGCAACCCGCCGGGGCGACGACGCGATCATGCTCGCCCTCCACCGCCACGACGTCACCGCCCTCAACGACACCGCCCGCGCACTCCTCGTCGACGAACAGGTCGTCGATGACCAGCCCCTCTACGCGTTCGGACGGCCCTTTGCGACCGGCGACCGGATCATCACCCTCCGCAACGATCATCGGCACGGCCTCACCAACGGCCAACGCGGCACCATCGTTCACACCGACGGGCCCGACGGATTCCTCGTCCACTTCGACCACGAACCCCGACCGCGGCTGGTCCCCGACGCGTACCTCGACGCCGGCCACATCGACCACGGCTACGCCATGACCGTCCACAAAGCCCAAGGACTCACCAGCGACCGCGCCTACGTGCTCGGAAGCCCAGACCTGTACGCCGAAGCCGGTTACACAGCGCTCTCCCGCGGCCGCTACGAGAACCGCCTCTACCTAACGGCCGAAGACGACGCCGACGTAGACCACCACGGAGCGGTCGAAGACAACGGCCCGATAGCGAGGATCCGGGTTGCCCTCTACCGGAGCGAACGTCAAGAGCTAGCGACTCGCCAGCTGAGCGAAGCGACGGCGTCTGCCGTCCGAACCCCGACGCTCCATGCTGACGATCGGGAAGCGACCTACAACGACGGCCCCGAA
Organism: Acidimicrobiia bacterium; assembly: GCA_038250905.1. GTDB lineage: Bacteria > Actinomycetota > Acidimicrobiia > IMCC26256 > JAENVU01 > JAENVU01. Next base: position 451 of record JBBSBV010000069.1, on the reverse strand, counting down.
CTCGAGCTCTGAACAGACTTGCGTTCCCCCGAGAGGAAGGAGTGCGTGTCGAGCAGGTGAGATCACGGTGGCCTGGCGCAGTGGTGTGTCTATCGGCGAAGGCGGCACGACATCGACGGCGCTCTGGCTGAATCGCCTCCGCAGTCGCGATCCTCATCGCCGAGATGCCATGATCACTGCCTTCCCATGATCCGTAGCTCCCCTCGCCGCGCGATTTTCGTGTTCCTGCTGGCGGGTCCAGTTGTCGTGGTCGCAGTGGCGGCCGCGCTGGCCGGACTGGCTCTCCCCCCGGTACTTGTCGCAACCGTGGCGTGGATCGGGGTGGTCTTCGGTGTCACCGCGGGCGCGTCGGAGTACCGGGCCGCCAGGAACGACGGGATGACGCGGGGCCCGGCCTGCCGTAGGGCGCTCCGCGACGTAATGAGGGCGCTGGTGGGTCGCTGACGAACTT
>JBBSBV010000068.1:0-4772 GCA_038250905.1 Acidimicrobiia bacterium | reverse complement strand
TCGCGCGATCTGGAGCATTCCGAGGCGGCCGTCCTCGCGAAGCACATCCGGCAAACCATCGCTCGCCGGACCGGATCGAACCGTTCACGCGCGACCGAGTCCGCGACGCGCTGATGGCTGCGATCGCTGCGGAGCCGGTCGCCTCGGCGCGCGCGTGACGGCGATGCCGGCGGCCCGAGCGGAGGGCAACGACGATGCCGTCGGCTGATTCGGGGACCCGACGCACCTTGGCGGTCGGAGACGCCGCGTACACCTACTTCGCCCTGGACGCACTCGAGCCGCGACCGGATCTGGACCACCTTCCGTTTTCGATCAAGGTCCTTCTGGAGAACCTCGTCGCCCAGGCCGACCGAGGGATGGTCGACGCCGAGGAGGTCTTCACGCTCGCGGCCTGGCACCCCGACGGGTCGAACGGCGGTGAGCTGACCTTCGAGCCGACGCGCGTGTTGTTGCAGGACTTCACGGGCGTGCCGGCGCTCGTCGACTTGGCCGCGATGCGCGACGCCTGGATCGCGGACGGCGGCGACCCGGCCCGCATCGACCCGTTGTGTCCGGTCGAGCTGGTGATCGACCATTCCGTGATCGCCGACGTCGCCGGACGCCCCGACGCGTTCGAACGCAACGCGGCGTTGGAGTTCGAACGGAACCAGCAGCGCTACAGTTTCCTACGGTGGGGCCAGGGCGCGTTCTCGAACGTACGGGTCGTGCCCCCGGACACCGGCATCGTGCATCAGGTCAACCTGGAGTACCTGGCGCGCGTCGTCACGATCGACCGGTTTGGTGTCGCCCGCCCGGACACGGTGGTCGGCACCGACTCGTACACCACCATGATCAACGCGCTCGGCGTGTTGGGGTGGGGTGTCGGTGGGATCGAAGCAGAGGCTGCGATGCTCGGTGAACCGCTCTCGATGCTGGTCCCCAAGGTGGTCGGCGTCCGCCTGGTCGGTGAGCTCCCCGCGGGCACCACCGCCACCGACCTCGTCCTGACCATCACCGAGGTGTTGCGCAGCACCGGCGTCGTCGGCAAGTTCGTGGAGTTCTTCGGGCCCGGCCTCGTAAGTCTCACGGTTGCGGACCGGGCGACGATCGGGAACATGTCACCGGAGTACGGCTCCACGTGTGCCATCTGCCCAATCGATGCGCAAACGCTTCGCTACCTCCGACTCACCGGCCGGCCCGCGGATCAAGTGGCGCTGGTGGAGGCGTACGCGAAGGAGCAGGGCCTGTTTCACGAGTCCGGAGGGACCGAGGCCCGCTACTCGGAGGTCCTCGAGGTCGACCTGGGTCGTGTGGTCGCATGTCTCGCCGGCCCGGCGCGACCCCAAGACCGGGTGCCGCTCACCGAGGCCGACGCGGCGTTCCGCTCTGCGCTGGGTGCCTACCTGGACGACGCGTCGCCGCCCGCCCGCACCGCCGACACGCTGCCTCTGGGCGTGCAGGCCGCGAGCCCCGAAGCGGCGTCGGCGAACTCGTTTCCGGCCAGCGATCCACCTTCGGCGATGGCCGGTGTCAGCGGTACCGGCGAGCCCGACACCCAGGCCGCACCAATCGGCCCATCCCCGGAAGCGCGCGCGGCCAACGGCGCCGCGCGGGTGCGTCTCGCCGACGGCACCGAGTTCGATCTCGACCACGGTCACGTGGTGATCGCGGCGATCACCAGCTGCACCAACACCTCGAACCCGGCGCTGATGGTGGCCGCGGGCCTGCTCGCCCGCAACGCGGTCCGGCTCGGCCTGCGCTCACAACCGTGGGTGAAGACGTCGCTGGCGCCCGGATCGAAGGTCGTCATCGACTATTACCGGCGCGCCGGTCTCCTCGGCGACCTCGAGACGCTCGGCTTCCACCTGGTTGGCTTCGGATGCACCACGTGCATCGGCAACTCCGGTCCGCTCGCGCCCGAGGTCTCCGCGGCGATACGCGACGCGCACCTCACGGTCTGCTCGGTGCTGTCCGGGAACCGCAACTTCGAGGGCCGGATCCACCCGGAGTGTCGCATGAACTACCTCGGCTCCCATCCGCTCGTGGTTGCGTACGCCCTCGCCGGGAGCATGGCTCGTGATCTCACCCGCGACGCGCTGGGCCACGACCCGAAAGGCCGGCCGGTGTACCTGCGCGACGTCTGGCCGTCGGCCGCGGAGGTCGACGAGGTCGTGCACGACACGGTGCGGCCCGAGCTGTTCGAAGCGTGCTCTGCGCACGTGTTCACCGGGGATCAGCGGTGGAGATCGTTGCCGACGCCCGAGGGTGCCCAGTTCGCGTGGGACCCGGCCTCGACCTACATCCGTCGACCCCCCTATTTCGATGAGATGCCGGCGGATCCGGCACCGGTCGACGACATCCGCGGGGCACGGGTCCTCGCCGTCCTGGGCGACAGCATCACCACCGATCACATCTCGCCGGCTGGCGTCATCACTGCCGGTAGCCCGGCCGCCCGGTACCTCGCCGATGCCGGGGTCGACCCGGTCGAGTTCAACTCCTACGGGTCGCGCCGAGGCAACCACGAGGTCATGGTCCGCGGCACCTTCGCCAACATCCGGCTCCGCAACCGCCTCGCCACCGGGACCGAAGGTGGCGTCACCCTGCACGTCCCCGACGCGGAGGAAATGTCGATCTACGACGCGGCAATGCGGTACCGAGACGAGGGAATCCCGCTCGTCGTCCTGGCCGGCACGGACTACGGAGCGGGCTCGTCACGAGACTGGGCAGCGAAGGGCACCGCGCTGCTCGGAGTTCGCGCCGTGCTGGCCCAGAGCTTCGAGCGCATCCACCGGTCCAACCTCATCGGCATGGGGGTGCTGCCGCTCCAGTTCCGATCCGGGGATTCCGTCGCGTCACTCGAGCTGACCGGCCACGAAGTCTTCACCATCGAAGGAATCTCCGGTGCCGGGGACCTGCCCGAACGGGTTCAGGTGCGCGCCGACGATCGCGAATTCTTGGTCGACGTTCGCATCGACACGCCGGCGGAGATGGACTACTACCGCCACGGCGGTATCCTCCCGTTCATGCTTCGTCGGCTCCGCGGGTCGGCGCCGTGACCGGGCCGGCAATCGAGGTCGAACCGATCTCGGAACGGCGCCGGAACCTGGCGTGGCCGTTCGACCTCTACCGGTCGGCGGTCGGCAAGCGGTACGTGATGGCGGTCAGCGGAATCGTTCTGATGGGCTACGTGGCGGCCCACATGGTCGGGAACCTGAAGCTCTACCTCGGGCCGCACCAGATTGACCGGTACGCCGGATGGCTGCGGACGATGGGTGAGCCGGTCGTGCCCCGCGGGGTCGCGCTGTGGGTGATCCGAGTGGTGCTGCTCGGCGCGTTGGTCCTGCACCTGCACGCCGCGTCCACGCTGACCCGCATCGACGTCCGTGCCCGCCCGGAGCGGTACCGGACCCGCACCGAGTACATCGCCGCCAACTTCGCGTCCCGGACGATGCGCTGGACCGGCGTGATCGTCGGGCTCTTCGTCGTCTTCCATCTGGCCGACCTCACGTGGGGTTCCGCGAACCCGAGCTTCGTGCGCGGCAGCGTGTACCACAATGTGGTCGCGAGCTTCTCGCGATGGCCGGTCGCGCTGGTCTACATCGTGGCCAATGTCGCCCTCGGCATGCACCTCTACCACGGGGCTTGGAGTTTGTTCCAGACCCTGGGGTGGAACCACCCGCGCTGGAACGCCTGGCGGCGCCCGTTCGCGGTCACGTTCGCGAGCGTCGTGGCCGGCGGAAACATCTTGTTCCCGGTCATGGTGTTGAGCGGGGTGCTGTCGTGATCGAACGATCGGCCCACAAACGCGATGCACCGGGCGTCGGGGAGCAGGCCACTCTGCGGCTCGTGCTTCGGGTGTGGCGCCAGCGCGGTCCCGACGTGCCCGGCGGTTTCGAGACGTACCCCCTCGAGGATCTCAGCTCCGGCATGTCGTTCCTGGAGATGCTCGACACGCTCAACGAGCGACTCACGGTCGACGGCCGAGAGCCGGTGGCATTCGAATCTGATTGTCGCGAAGGCATCTGTGGATCGTGCGGGATGATGATCAACGGCCGGGCCCACGGCCCGCAGCGCGGTGGCGCCACGTGTCAGTTGTACCTGCGCCACTTCACCGACGGTCAGACGATCACGATCGAGCCGTGGCGGGCCGCCGGATTCCCTCTGGTCAAGGACCTGGTGGTCGACCGTTCCGTCTTCGACCGGATCATCGAAGCCGGCGGGTTCATCACCGTTCCCACAGGCAGCGCCCCGGAGGCAAATCTCACGCCGGTCCCCAAGGATGTCGCCGACGCGGCGATGGACGCGGCCGCCTGCATTGGCTGTGGTGCGTGCGTAGCCGCGTGCCCCAACGGTGCCGCGCAGCTCTTCACCGCGGCCAAGGTCACCCACCTCAACCTGTTGCCCCAGGGTCAGCCGGAACGCTGGACCCGGGTCGAGGCGATGGTGGAGACCATGGAGCGTTCCTTCGGTGCGTGCTCCAACTACGGTGAGTGCGAGGTGGTCTGTCCCAAGCAGATCAGCATCGACGACATCGCGTTCATGAACCGCGAGTACCGCCGAGCGAGGTTCAAGAACCGCCGCCTCGTGAGCGGGCAGGGCTGAGCCGGTGATGGCGTGATGCGGCGACGCCCGACCGGAGTGCAGATGGCGCGGGCGACCGGGGCGCTGCTCGCGGTGGTGTTCGCGGCTTCGGGGATCCTCCCGCAGATCACCGGCTGGGCGGACCGTTCCCGGGTCACCCGAGAGGTGTTCGGTGACGTCCCCGCTCCGATCCAGGTGGCGTTCTACACGAT
>JBBSBV010000067.1:0-4874 GCA_038250905.1 Acidimicrobiia bacterium | reverse complement strand
CCCCCGCGGGGGTGTACCGCCGGGGGGTGGCCCCCACGACGCCGCGGGGCGGCCGCGCCCCCCCCCTGGCGCCCCAACCCCGCTATAAGCGGGGGTTGGCGACGCAAGTTCGGGGAAGCGGTGGATCAGGACGGGTAGACCGCGTCGATCAAGGCCCGGTTCCGCGTGCTCTGCCAACGTGGGATCACGTGGTTCATCACGTACCCGAACGCGATCCCGCCGTCGGGATCGGCGAACCCGAGCGACCCGCCCGTGCCGAAGTGACCGAAGCTGTGTGGGTTGGGGCCGAGACGACGGCGGTCCGAGGTCGGCGTGAACCCGAGCCCGAACGTGACGTCTTCACCCAGGGTCGGGCAGAACCCCTCCGACTGCGCGTGCGTCGCCTCGGTGAGCAACTCCGGTGAGAGCAGACCATCGGGTCCGAGGAGCGCCGCGTAGAACCGCGCCACCCCGACCGCGGTGCCGTGACCGTTCGTCGCCGGAACCTCCGCGGCCCGCCACTCCGGAGTGTTGACAACGCCCGCGGAGCAGAACGCTCGCGGGTTGAAGTAGCTGAGCATGGTCATGCGCGCGTCGCCCTCGAACGCGAACGGATCCGGATAGGCGCCGGGCTGCTCCCAGAGCAACTCGGCACAGCGCGCCTGCTCGGCTTCGGGGACACCGAACCAGAGGTCGGCCTCCAGCGGTCCGGCGATCCCTGCGAGCATCTCGCCGGGTCGCGCGCCGGTGAGCCGACGGGTGATCTCACCGATCAGGTGGCCGTACGTGTTGGTGTGGTAGCTGTGCCGCGTCCCCGGATCCCACCAGGCCTCGGTTCGGGCGATCGCCTCGGTCATGCGCGCCCATGACCACAGGTCGGCGTCGACCATCGGTTCGCGGATCGCGGGCACGCCGGCGCGGTGACAGAGCGCGTGCCGCACCGTGGCACGCGCCTTGCCGCCCACCGCGAACTCGGGCCACACCGACGCGATCGGATCGTCGAGTCCGATCCGCCCGGCGTCGACGAGTTGCAACAGTGATGTCGCGACCAGGGCCTTGCCGACGGAGTAGAAGTCGACGATCGTGTCGGGCTGCCACGGGCGCGTTCGGGCCGCGTCGACGTGACCACCGACGAGGTCGACCACCACCTCACCGTCGGCGATCACACAGACCGCCGCGCCGACTTCGCCTCGCTCGGCGAAGTTGGCGGCGAACGCGTCCCGGACGGCGGTGAAGTCGGGCCGGACGAAGCCGGCGATCGGAGTCTCCATCGCCCGAGTCTCGCACCCGAGGACGGCCCCGAACATCCCCGACCCTCCCCGCCCGTTGGGTCAACTCTCGGCCAAATCGAAGGCTCCGTGTCCTCGCGCACATCGTGCACCCGTACGCTCGCGCTCGTGCGTACTCGCCTGACCCCGGCAACCGCACTCGGCCTGGCGGGCGGATCCACGCTCGTCATGGTGGTCGCCGACGACCAACTCGGCGCCGCGGGCATCGTCGTGTTCGTGACGCTCGCGATGCTCGGACTCGTGGCGTTGCTCGATCTCGAACGGGCCGGCCGGTCGGTTCCGGTGGGCGCGGTGGTCGCGACCGGCGCGGTCGTGTTCCTCGCCGCGGTCGTGGTCGCCCCGCACGATTCGCACGACCTCTGGTCCTACGCGATGTACGGCCGGATCGTGAGCACGCACCACGCCAGTCCGTGGGTGACCGTGCCCGCGCACTTCCCGGGCGACCCGTTCCTCCTCCGCGTCGCATCCGGCTGGCGTCATACGACGTCGATCTACGGTCCGGCGTTCACGTTCCTCGCAGCCGCGATCACCAGGGTCGGGAGCGACTCCGCCACCGCCGTCCGCATGCTGTTCACGTCGTCGTTCGCACTGGCCGCGGCCGGGGGTGGGTGGATCGTCTACCGGCGGACGCGGAGCGCGGCCGCGGTCGCGCTGGTCACGCTGCATCCGGCCATCGCGATCGCCGGTCTCAGCGGTGGCCACAACGACGTGCTCGTCGGCGTCGGTCTCCTCGGCGCGGTAGTCCTCGCGCAAGACGACCGTCCGGTCGCCGCCGGACTCGCCGCCGGACTCGGCACGCTCGTGAAACTCACCGGCGGCATCGGCATCGTGGCGATCGCGCTCTGGGGTCTGCGCCACCACGGCCCCCGCTGGTCGGCGCGGTTCTCCGCCGCGGGGCTCGGTCTGGTCGCCCTGGCCTACCTCCCGTTCGGCACGACCGGCTTCTCCGCATTCGTCAAGAACCGCGGGTCACTGTCGCGCGCGTCGGCGTGGGAACTCCTCCGCCTGCTCACCGGGCTCGACCACCGGCACACCGGGATCAAGCTCGGGCTCCCGAACAGTGACACCCAACTGCTCGTCACCATCGGCGCGGTCGTCACCCTCGCCCTCGTGGGTTGGCTCGCGTTCCGGATGTCACGCGCCGAGCATCCCGCCGTCGGGGTGATCTCCGCCCTCGGTGGCTACCTGTTCTTCGCCCCCTACGTCCTGCCCTGGTACCCGGCATGGGTCATCCCGACGATCGGGCTGGTGCCCCGCGTCGCCGCGGCCCGCCTCCTGACGCTCCAGGCTGCGCTCCTCGTCGTGGTCTACGAGCTCAAGACGCAGAACCTCGCGGCGTGGATCGCCAACGTGGTGTGGTGGTCCGCAGTGCTGGTGTCGGTGGGACTCGCGATCATCTTCCTCCGCTCGCTGCGCCGCACCCTCGACGAACCCGCGGCGCGCACCACGCCGATCGGGTCGCCCGTCGGCTGACGCGCCGCGGGGTCACGCGGGGTCGGCGGAACCTCCCGCCACGACGATCCCCGCGTGCCAACCCGGCGCGCGACCACCGGCCGGCAACGCGATGCGCTCCACGTCGACGCCCCCCGAGGCGAGCGCCCAGGCGATGACCGAGTTCGAGTTCCACATCTCCCCGGTGTCGAACTCGTCCCGACCCCAGACCGGAGTCGGGATGGAGGGCAGGACGTCGAGTATCCGGCGCGCCACTTCGGGATCGAAGGACACCGCCACCGGGCTCGCCACCGCCGTGGCGATGTCGGGAATCATCCCGCCCCGCCACCGACGGATCTCGTAGCGGAAGATCCGGAACCGGCCCGCCCACCGGACCCCGACCGGTCCATGCGCAACCACGCCGCGACGTTCGCCGTGCGCGTCGGGTACCGGCGCTTGCTCGACGACGAAGTGCCCTTCGGGCAGGTCGATCACGAGCGCGGAGTGGTACAAGTCGGTACGCGGCCGATGGCCCACGAACGCGGACAGCGCCTCGAAGAGCCGGCCACTGAACCGGACGACGTGCGCACCCGCGCCGAGCGGGATCCAGTAGAGGTTCACCGTCCCGAGGTCACCACCGAGCGCCGCAGTCGCGCGCGGCCGTGCGATGCGGTGCTCGGCTTCCACGTTGTAGGCGAGCGAGCGGATCACAAACCGGCCGTAGGTCCATTCACCCGTCTCGTCGATCCAGTTGGCATCGCCGTGAGTTCCGACGCGAATGCCGTCCACCTCGGCGTAGTGCGAGATCGGCGTCGACCAGACCGCGGCGCCGGCCTTCCGATCGTGCGCGCGATCGGCGGAGGTGAACCCGACCAGATCGCCGTCGGCGTCGAACGTGAGCGTCGCTCCGACGGCGAAGCCGGCGTTCCGGAACGTGGCACGGACGGTCCGGTCGTCGGCCGTCTCGAAGGAGAACGGCAGATCGAGCACCGCGCCCGGCGCCAACACGAGCACGTCGTTCATCAGCGTGACGGTCTCGTCGTGGGTGATCGCCGCGCCCGACTCGTTCACCATCGGGACGACGCCTGCGACGCGGACCTGGAACGTGGCGGCACCGTCCACGTACTCATGGAGGACGTCCATCGGGATCCGGGCGCGGGTCGCCGTCATGTGGAAGAGGCGGGCCGGGGGGTCGAAGAACTCGTACTGGGTCGCGGTGGCCGGCATCCACGGCGACGTCGCGGAGCTTCGCATCTGCGCGTCGAACGTCACGCGCAGATTGTGGACGCGTGGTCGACCGACGACGCCCGAACGGCGCAGGTACGTCTGCATCAGCGATGGCAGGTGCGCGAGGTCGGCGTCGGTGACCGGTGGTGCCGGTGCGGACGGACGGGCGAGGAGGGTTTTACGGTCGCGGGCGAATCGGGACCGGAAGCTCCCGGCCCTACGGTCGAACATCAATCCTCGGCCGGGAGGCTGATACTGCGGCCGACGTCGAGCGCCGAGACACCGTCGGGCCCGACGACTTCGACGATCGGTTCGGGGCGATCGTCGAACTCGGTCCGCAACGCCCGACTCATGGTGGCGTGCATCTCGTACAGCGCGGTGATGTAGGTGAACTCGAGGATCTCCTCGTCCGAGAGGTGCGACTGCAATGCGGCGAAGACGTCGTCGGCCACGCGGCCACCGTCGTAGACGAGCGCGTCGGTGTAGGCGAGCAGCGCTCGTTCCACCGGGCCGAAGCACTCCGCCACCTGCCAGGCGGGGATCGCGGCGATCTTCTCCTCGGGGATCCCGATCGCCCGGCACGACTTGCAGTGCTGCGAGAACACGAACTGACTCCCCCGCGCCCAGCCCACACGCGTCTGTCCGAGCTCGCGCAGTTGCGGGTCGAGGAGACGCTTCGGGCTCTGGTACAGCCCGAAGCCCTGCACACAGTGCTCCAGCACATCGGGGACGAGCGCGAACACGGGCCACCAGTCGCCGGTCGTCCCGGTCGCGGTCCCGGGTTCGGCAACCGGGTCCCGATCGGGTCCGAACAACATGTCGTACATCACCGTGACGATCGGAGCGTTGGACTCGTCGCGCGGCACCTGGCGCAGTCTGGGCATCTCGGATCCTTTCGAACTTGCGTCGGGACCACCCCCCGATACCCGGGTTGGGGCCCCAAGTGGG
>JBBSBV010000066.1:0-5119 GCA_038250905.1 Acidimicrobiia bacterium | reverse complement strand
CGCCGCGCCGGCCGGGAACTTCAGCGAGCACAACGTCGGGCTCGACCACCTCGCGTTCGGGTGCGCCGACCGTGCGGCACTCGAGGGATGGGCGCAACGCCTCGAGGAGCTCGGGGTCGAGCACGGTGGCGTCAAGGACGCCGGCTACGGCTCGGGCGTCAGCTTCCGCGATCCCGATGGCATCGCGTTGGAGTTCTTCGCCCCACCGGCCTGAGTCGCCACTCCGCACGGAGGCCGCGGGCACTCGCGTGCCTCCGTGCGGAGCAACCCGTCCCCGAACCTTTCCCACATCGAACTGCGAACCGAGGAGCACACCATGAAGACCATGACCGATACCGGAATCGATTTCGAAGCGATCAAGACCAAGCAGCAAGGCACCTGGTCGTCAGGTGACTACGCCGTGATCGGCACCACCCTCCAGTTGGTCGGCGAGACGCTCGCCGAGACCGTGGACGTGGTCCCTGGCGAACGTGTTCTCGACGTCGCGGCCGGCAACGGCAACGTGTCGCTCGCGGCCGCGCGCCGCGGTGGCCACGTCACCGCCTCCGACTACGTGCCGGCGTTGTTGGATGGGACCTTGGCCCGGGCCCGCGCCGAAGGGCTCGAGATCGCGATGGAGACAGCGGACGCGGAGAACATGCCGTTCGCCGACGCCTCCTTCGACGTGGCGCTGTCGACCTTCGGCGTGATGTTCACGCCGAACCAGGAGCGGGCCGCGTCCGAGATGGTCCGGGTGGTCCGCCCCGGCGGGCGGATCGGGCTCACGAACTGGACTCCCGACGGTTTCATCGGTGAGATGTTCAAGGTCGTGGGCCGGTACGTGCCGCCGCCGACCGGAGTCCGCTCGCCGCTGGAGTGGGGCGTGGAGTCCCGGGTCCGGGAGCTCTTCGGGACCGGTGTGGCTTCCGTCGCGGTGCAGCGCCGGGACTTTGTCTTCCGGTACCGGTCCGCCGAGCAGTGGCTCGACACGTTCCGCACGTTCTACGGCCCGACCCACAAGGCCTTCGGCGCACTCGACACGCCGACCGGCCGGGAACTGGCTCGCGACCTCGTCGCACTCGCCGAGCGGCACAACACGTCGACCGTCGGTGCCATGCGGGTCCCGAGCGAGTACCTCGAGATCGTGGCGGTCACTACCGCCTGAACCGGTAGGTCCGTCCGGTCCACGGCCCACGCGGTCGTGGGCCGGACGACCATGAAGGGATCAACCATGAACGAACCTACGAAGCATCGAGTCGCGGAATCGGAAGTCGATCGCGCGTTGGCCGCCTGGGGCGCGACCGACCGGGATGATCCGTTCCCGTTGTTCGCCGCCGTGCAACGCCGGGGCGCGGTCCAAGCGGTCACGCTCGCCGATGGCCACGCGGCCTGGCTCGTCACCGGCGCGGCGGAGGTGCGCAGCGCCCTGAACGACACCCGGCTCTCGAAGAACATGCACGCCGCGTTCGCAGCCGACGGCGCGGTGGTGGCAGAGGGACTTCCCGGTCCTGCGCTCGCCCACCACATGCTCGCCGTCGATCCGCCCGACCACACCCGGTTACGTCGGCTGGTCGCCGGTGCGTTCACGACCCGGCGCGTCGAGGATCTCCGTCCGCACGTGCAGGAGATCGTCGACGAGCTTCTCGACCGCATCGTCGAGCGGGGTCCGCACTCGGCGGTCGATCTCGTGGCCGACTTCGCGTTCCCGATGCCGTTCGCGGTGATCTGCGAACTGCTCGGAGTCCCACTGGACGACCGGGCACCGTTCGGCGCTGCGCTGACCACTCTGCTCACGCCGACCACCTCGGCCGAGGAGGACGCGCGCGCCCGCGTGGCCTCGGCAACGGTGGTTTCGATGCTGGAGCAGTTGGTCACCGGGAAGCAGACCGACCCGGGCGACGACCTCGTCACCGCACTGATCGCAGCGCGCGACGGCGACGAGCGGCTGACCCAACCCGAACTGCTGTCGACGATCTTCCAGCTGATCGTCGCGGGCCACGACACCACGGCGACCTTGATCGGCAACGCCGTGGTCGCGCTCCTCACGCACCCCGAGCAACTGGCACGGCTGCAGGCCGATCCCGCGTTGATCGGTGACGCGATCGAGGAGGTGCTCCGGTTCGACGGGCCGGTCCCCCACGCCACGTTCCGCTACACGATCGAGCCGGTGGAGTTGGGCGGCACGGTGATTCCTGCGGGTGCGCAGGTGATCGTGAATCTGGCGGCCGCGAATCGTGATCCGCAGTTGAACGATGAGCCGGACCGTTTCGACATGGGTCGAGCGGAGATCCACCACCTCGCGTTCGGGCACGGAATCCATTTCTGCCTCGGTGCCCGACTCGCCCGCATGGAGGGCATCGCGGCCATCGCAACGCTGGTGCGTCGCTTCCCCGATCTGCGACTGGCGGTCCGGCCCGACGCGCTCCACTGGGGTCACGGCGACGGCCTGGTGCTGCGCGGGCTCTCCGAGCTTCCGGTCGTCCCCGGTCCGGCCCGCACCCGGCTCGACCCGATCCCGGTCGGCGCCTGAGCCGGCGCGCGCGCCGTCGGGCCGTCAGGTCGAAGGGATCCGAGCCTTCACCTTCGACTTCAGACCCGTCGGCAGCAGCTTCCCGGCGATCTGGAGTGCCCGTCGTTTCGCGAAGAAGCGCCGTACTTCGGTATCGCTGAGGTCGCGGCACCGTTGCCGCGTGATCATCGAATAAAGCTCGACGTCGGCCAGGTCGGTCGCAGGCTGGCCGGCAGGACGACGTGCCGCGACGAACACGCCCGGCGGGACCGGGTCGGTGGCGATGTCGTCGATCGCGAAATCGGCGAAGATCGTTCGCATGTCGTCGGTCTCGTAGCGCCAGAAGTCGTACGGGAAGGCGTGGTACGGAAACCCGAACGAACGGGTGGTGACGAGGAGCATCCCGTCGTCAGCGAGCAGTTGCTTCAGGTTGGTGATCACCGTGCGCCAGTGCCGAACGTGTTCGAGTACCTCGGTGCAGATCACGAGATCGAACCGGCCGGTGCCGTAACGGGCGACGAGATCATCGGCGTCGCAGACCTCGTCGACCCCCGGTCCGGCCTCGATGTCGACACCGAGATAGCTCGCCGGCCCGTACTGCTCGACGTGGCGCCGCAGAGAGCCGTTCACGTTGCGGGACCCGACCTCGATGACCCGCTTGCCCCGGATCACCGACTCGGTGAGGTGGGCCTTGCCGTAGGCGACGCACGCCGGGTTACACACGCGCACCCGTCCCGGGTCGTCGGTCCTGCATCCGGCGGACGCTAGTGCCGACGCCGGTCGCGCCCTGATCGAGCGGGTGAACTACGACCCGCCTTCGCGCTGCTGCGCGGCGAAGAGCGGCCGGTACGGCCCGGGCGGGGGCAGGAGACACGGGCGTGGATCGTGACGCGCCCAGCGCGCGACTTCACCTCGGATGAGTTCCTCGCCGTGGGGCGACCGCTTCACCAACCCGGTGTACGAGAACGCGTCGGCCGGCGCGTAGGTCTGTAAGAGCAGTGGGCGGGCCCGCGCGGATCCGTTCGGCGCGGAGCCGTGCACGGTGCGGCAGTTGTGGATCGTGATCGTGCCCGCTGGACCCGTCGGGTACTCGGCGCGGCTCACGCCGGCCGCGGACAGGTCGGCATCGGCGAGCGCGCCGACCCACACGTCGCCGTCGTACAGGTCGTACAGCGGGCCGTCGTGGCTGCCGGAGACGAAGCCGACCTCGCCCATGCCCGGTTCGACATCCTCGAGGAACACCCCGACGGTGAGGAGGTCGTAGTTCGTGTGGGGCCAGAACTGGATGTCCTGGTGCCACTTCACCTCTTCCCCACCACGCGGCGCCTTGAAGTTGAGTTTGGAGTGATGGAACTTCACGTCCGGCCCGACGAGGTCACAGACCCCATCCACGATGCGTGACGTCGACGCGAACGCCCAGTACGTGTCGTGCAGGTCGGTGGGTGAGCTGAGTCGCCGCAGTCTCGGTTCCGCCGCGGTGTGACCGGCATCGAGATCGAAGATCGAGTTGGACGCGGTGAGCGCCCGACTCTGGTCGACGAACTCGGCGGTCACCCTGCGCAATCGGTCCAGCCACGCCGCGTCGACGAACGCGGGAACCGCGACCCAACCGTGCGCGTGGTAGTGCTCGCGTTGGTTGGCGTCGAGCGCCACGAGATCGGCTACCGGGCGCATGACCAGACTCTACGAGCCGCTTCCGGTGCGGTGGGCAGCGGTCACGAAGTTCGGGAGCAGAGACTCCCACCCGGCGGTGTTCGCGTTCCGCACGGTATGGGCCTCCGCGCCGAGTCGTTCCCAGCCCGAGTGCACGACCTCGAGCCGCACATCGATGGCGGGGTCGGGATGGGGCGGCCGGGCACTGCCGGTACCCTCCCGGTCGTGCTGAGTGCGGGACTCCTGTTCGTGGTCATCCTGGTCGCGGCGTGGATCTTCATCGTGATTCTCGGGGTGGCATTGCGATTCCGTCATCTCCTGCGCCGCAAGGACCGGTAGCAGCGCAGCTGACCGGTACATGAATTCCGGCGCTGCGGATAAGTTCTGGGGATGTCCGGCGCACCTGCACTCGACGACCGCACCGCGCCGATGCGCGAGCGCGAAACCGACGAACCGTTCGCGCAACTGATCGGCGCGTCGGCCCTCGGTTTCGGTGCCCTCGCGGTGGCCGCGCCGCGTGCGATGGCTCGCGTGTTCGGGATCAAGGGCTCGGCCGAGTCCCGTTTCCTGCTGCGGCTCTGGGGCCTCGGGTCCGCGCAGGCGGGCCTGGAGCTGGTGATCGCCGATGGACCGGTGCGGACGCGGCTGCTGATGATCGCCACTGCAGTCGACGCGACGGGTTGCGCGCTGGCCCTGCGTGCCGGGCTCCCGAAACGGACCACTGCGCTGGTCGCGCTCACCCTGGGTGCCATCTCGGCCGCGGCCGCCTCCGGCGTGGTGAACTCCCCCCGCCCCGCGGTCACCAAGCGCTGAAACTCCCGGTCCCCTGCCCGGGATCCGTCATGTGGCGTTGGTCTTGATGGTGCCGGTGACGGTCTTGTTGGTGCCGGTGATGGGGACGGTCGGACCGGTGAGTGTGAGTTTGAACTTTTCGTTGAATGGTTCGATGGTGTGGTCGAGGAGGGTGGTGACGGTGAT
>JBBSBV010000065.1:0-9401 GCA_038250905.1 Acidimicrobiia bacterium | reverse complement strand
CGTTACCCCACCAACAAGCTGATAGGCCGCGAGCCCATCCCGAAGCGGAATCCATTTCTTCATCTCGCCATGCGACATGATGAAGGCATCCGGTATTAGCACCGGTTTCCCGGTGTTATCCCAGTCTTCGGGGCAGGTTGCTCACGTGTTACGCACCCGTTCGCCACTTTCCACCCGGGCAAGCCCGGGCTTTTCGTTCGACTTGCATGTTTTAAGCGCGCCGCCAGCGTTCGTCCTGAGCCAGGATCAAACTCTCCATCGAGATCTGTGGCTGACCGGCCCGAAGGCAGACCAACCGATGATCTGGGTTGAGAGCCATCGACCAGGTACTGAAACCCGGGCGATAACTGGCTCGACAGGTCTCCGAAGAGTCCTGTTGAGCATTTCGTATTGACGTGGTTACATCACTCACCAACCGGTGACCGCAAAATGCTGTCGCCAGCCGGTGAGGGCAACCTCACTGACTTTTGTGCATCACTGTTCCGTTTTCAAGGAGCCGCTGCTCGGCACCGCCGCACCTGGACCACGACCCAAGGTCGTCGTGCAGGGGCGGACCGAGCCGACACTCGTCCCCGTAAACCCGCTGATCTCTCAGGGGTCCGCTCTTGCGGAGCACCGGGGCGTCCGTGTCAATCCACCACCGGGAGGCGCAACCAGAAAACTGGAGGGCACCCGTGGGCGGAAGCGGGAGTATATGGAGGCCATGGTCGTCGGTCAAGTCGGACGGACTATTCTTTCGCCGATGGGACGAGCCAATCAGAAGCCGCGCAAGGGCAAGAAGCAGCCACGGCACCTTGCGAAGGTGGGTTCGAAGCCCGACATGCGCAACGAGGGCCAGAAGGAACGCGGCGCGGTGATGGACGTCATGGGCCTCGGGAACATGGGTGCGAACGGCCGGTCGGTGCTCTTCACCGTCGGCGTGCTGATTCTTGTGGCCGCAATCGTTGCGCTCGTCGTCATCAACACGATCTGACTCATTGCTCGTTCGCCACTTCGGCCCGTCCGCTCGCACTCCTGACGGAGCGGCTGACGTGAGTCTCGCTCCCGGGCTGCTCACCTCCGCTCGTGCCTCGCTCCGTTTCGGTCGGGGCCAGGCCGGCTGCCGGGTGTCAGTTCTGGATTGAGATCCTGGCCCAGGCGCGTTTGCCGACCTGGAGGGTCTGGCCGTCGACGGTGGCGGCGTCGACCTCGAGGTCCGGATCGGCCACCTTCTCCCCCGCGATGCGCACGCCGCCCTGCTCGATCTTGCGTCGACCCTCCTTGTTGGAGGGGACGAGGCCGGCCACTGCGAGCAGTCGGGCCAGCCGGATCGGGAACTCGGACGCCGAAAGAGTGCATTCGGGCAGGTCGGAAGGAATCTCGCCGGCCTGGAACACCCGGTTGAACTCCGCCTCGGCCGCCGCGCCGGCGCCGACGCCGTGGTACAGGTCGACCACGGTCCGGGCCAGCAGGCGCTTCCCCTCCACCGGCGCCAGGGAGCCGTCGGCCAGGGCCGCCACCGTCGCCTCGACCCGATCGGGCGTCCACCCGGTGACCAGGGCGAAGTAGCGGGGCATCAACCCGTCGGGGATGCTCATCAGCTTGCCGAACTGCTCGTTGGGCGCCTCCGCGATCCCCACGTAGTTCCCGAGCGACTTCGACATCTTCTTCTCGCCGTCGAGGCCCTCGAGCAGCGGCATGGTCATCACGACCTGCGGTTCCATGCCTGCGGCGCTCTGGAGCTGGCGTCCCATCAGGTTGTTGAACAGCTGATCGGTGCCGCCGAGTTCGACGTCGGCCCGCACCTCGACCGAATCGGTCCCCTGGAGCAGCGGGTAGAGCAGTTCCGAGAGGGCAATGGCCACCCCGTCCCGGAACCGGTTGGCGAAATCGTCGCGTTCCATGATCCGGGCCACCGTGGTGCGCCCGGTCAGCCGCAGGACGTCGGCCATGTCCATCTTGGCCAGCCAGTCCGCGTTGTGGACCAGCTCGAGTTTGCCGGGCGAGAAGTCGAGCACCGCCTGCACCTGGTCGACGTAGGTCTGTGCGTGATGGGCGACCTCCTCGGCCGAGAGCGGTGGCCGGGTGGCGGACCGGCCGGTCGGATCGCCGACGCGGGCGGTGAAGTCGCCGATGATGAGCACCGCGAGATGGCCGAGGTCCTGGAACTGGCGCAACTTGTGCAGGACCACCGTGTGGCCGACGTGGATGTCAGAGGCGGTGGGGTCGATCCCGAGCTTGACCCGGAGTTGTCGGCCGGTCGCGAGCTTGGACCGCAACTCGTCGGCATCGATGCAGTGCACCGTGCCGGCGGTGAGGATCCGCATCGCCGCCTCGATGGCAGGGTCGACCGAATTGTCGGGCTCGGGCATCGCACCGGGAGACGTCACGGCTCGGGACGGTACCAGCGCGCCCCGAATCGACGGTGTCCGTTTGGAACAATGGCCGGATGACCCCACGCGGACGCTTCCTCGCCGCGCTCGTCGTCGCCATGCTCGCGGTGACCGGGTGTCAGTACACGAGCCACCTGAAGCTGCCGAACGAGCAGGCGGTCTCGTCGCGTGTCCTGTGGGGTGACGGGAGCCTGTTGACCCGGATCCACGGGGTCGAGGACCGGGACCCGGTGAAGTTGTCCGCCATGGCCAAGGTGCTGCCGATGGCGGTGGTCGCCATCGAGGACTCGCGCTACTTCGAACACGGCGGCTTCGATCTGCGCGGGATCGCGCGTGCGCTCACCCACAACATCGAGAAGGGCCGCGTCGCGGAGGGCGGTTCGACGATCACCCAGCAGTACGTGCGGGCCGTGATGCTGGGGAGCCAGAAGACCCTGAAGCGCAAGCTCCGCGAAGCCGTCATGGCGATGCAACTCGAGGACCGGTACTCGAAGAAGACGATCCTCGAGCGGTACCTCAACACCGTGTACTTCGGCAACGGGGCCTACGGCGTGCAGGCGGCGGCCCGGACGTACTTCGGGAAGGACGCGTCCCAACTCGACCTCGCCCAGAGCGCGCTCATCGCCGGCGTGATCCGCGCCCCCAACGACTACGACCCGTTCACGCATCCGGACCTCGCGACCGCCCGCCGCAACGATGTGATCGACCGCATGCGGTCGCTCCACCGGATCACCCCGGCCGAGGCCGACGTCGCTCGGGCCGTGCCGCTCGGCGCGGTGCGCCAACCCACCGATGCCCGCTATCCCGCGCCGTTCTTCGTCGAGAAGGTGAAGAAGTTCGTCTTCAACAACCCGAAGTTCGGGGCGACCGTCGCCGACCGGGAGCGCAAGTTGTTCCAGGGTGGACTCACGATCGAGACCACACTCGACCCCAAGTGGCAGCTCGAGGCGGAAACCGCACTCCACGGTGTGCTCACGGACCCGACCGATCCCCCGGGCGCGATCGTCGGCGTCGATCCGCAGACGGGGTGGGTCAAGGCCTACGCGAGCAGCCAGGACTTCTGGGGGACGAGTCCGTACGCCAAGCTCGACCTCGCCGATGCCCGGGACGCCAACGGCACCCCGACCCGCCAGCCCGGCAGCAGCTTCAAACCGTTCACGCTCGCGACCGCTATCGAGCAGGGCATCCCCCTGTCGAAGACCTACGACGGCCGGTCACCGCGTGTCATCCTCCCGGGCTGGCCGGCACCGAAGGGACTCGAGAACTTCGAGGGCACCGCCTTCGGTCGCATCAACCTGGTCGACGCCACCGTGAACTCCGTGAACACCGTGTACGGACAGCTGGTCACCGACGTCGGGCCCCAGAACGTGGCCAACCTCGCGAATGCGGCCGGGATCACGACCAAGCTCGACCCCGGCCAGTCGATCGGCATCGGCGACGACGCCGTGACCCTCGAGGACATGGCCTCCGCCTACAGCACCTTCGACACCGACGGCATGCACCACCCCGAGGTGTTCGTGACGCGGGTGACCGACCGTTCGGGGCGGGTGCTCTACGAGAACCACCCCGCCCCGAGCCGCGCGTTCTCCGCGACAACCGCCCGCACCGTCACCGAGGTCCTGCAGCAGGTGGTGCAACGCGGGACGGGGATCAAGGCCCGCATCGGGCGGCCGGTCGCCGGGAAGACGGGGACCCGGGACCTGCGCACCGACGCGTGGTTCGTCGGCTACACCCCTGAACTCGTCGCCGGCGTGTGGGTCGGGTTCCCCGACGGTGCGCCGGGCGGGAAGACACCGAGGACCCGCATCCCCCTCCAGGGCGGCGAATGGCCGGCCCGGATCTGGCAGGTGTTCGCCAGCAGCACCCTCGCGGACGTTCCCTCGTCGCTGTTCCCGGTACCCGACCCCGTGACGTCGAGCAGTTCGTCGACGAGCACGTCGACCCGGCCGCCGCTCCGACCCGGGATCTATTCGGTCGTCGGCCTCGACGTCTTCCGGGCCGTCCAGTCGCTCACCCAGGACGGCTACCGCGTCGTGATCGTGCGAGCACCGAGCCGGCGCTACCCCCCGAACTACGTGACCGCCCAGGACCCGCCGGAGGGCACCAGCGTGCGAGCCGGGGGCACCATCACCCTCACCGTGGCCGACGGCCGACCCCAGGTCTCCACGATCCCGAACGTGCTCGGCCTCCTCGCCGACCAGGCCGCGGCGGCAGTCCGGGCCGCTGGGTTCGTGCCGAACGTGATCGTCGCCCCCGAACCCCCACCGGGCACCGCCGGCAACCAGGGCAAGGCCTGGAAGCAGAGCCCGATCTCGGGCTCCGACGCCGACCAGGGCTCCACCGTCACCGTGTGGGTCAACCCCTAATTCCCGCTCTTGCGACTTCGTCGCAGGCCGCTCGGGCCCCGCTCGGCGATTCAGCGGCTGTACGACTTCCTGCTACCGCCTCGCTTCGGAATTCGTCGCGGGCTACTCCACCACTCGGCGGTCGCCTTCGCGGACGCGGCGGGCGAGGCCGGACAGGAGGCGGGCAGTCATTGCGGGGAGTTCACCCACGAGGCGCTTGAAGCTCTTCGCGTCGAGGACACCGACCGAGGCGACCGACGTGGTGACGACGTCCGCGTTCCGCGGCGCGGGGTCCAGTACCGCGAGTTCCCCGAACCAGTCACCGGCGTCGAGGCTGGCGATCCGCCGGCCGTTGCGCGAGACCGTGGCCGTCCCGTCGATCAGTACGTAGAACGTGTCGCCGGCCTCGCCCTGGCGGACCAGCATCACGCCTTCGGCGACATTGTGGATCCCGAGCGCCTTGGCGACGACGCGCCGCTCCTTCGCGCTGAGCTGGGAGAAGAGCGGCACCGCCGACAGGTGTGACGCGATGTCGTCGAGCTTCGCCATGGGTCGTCCTCCAGAAGACGTGGTGCCGGCCAAAGCGCAGACGCTAGGTCGCGCCGGCGGCCCCGTCTGCGTGGCCGCGGTCACAGGGGCGCGTCACCGGGCGCGCCGGCCGCGCCGCGGTCCACTCACGTGTGGGTCGTCGGCGACGAACCAGCGCCACGGCGTGTCATCGCCCTTGCCCGCGGCCAGCCCGATCCGGGTGGACACCCCCGGACGGTCCGGTGGCTCGGTTCCGTCGTCGTAGAGGCCGACCGGGCCGCGCAGCAGGCTGATCCCGTCGTCGTCACGGCCGAGGCCGAACGCGGCGGCGAGCCGGGCCGGGCCGGCGAGGAGCAGCCGGTCGTGATGCGCGGCCGGCCGGCGTGCCCGCATGAGGTCGAGGCCGGCCAGCGGAACCGCGGCACGCAGCAGCACCGCGCTCGCGTCGTCCACCGGCGCGCCGGCTACGACGTTGGCGCAGAAGTGCATCCCGTAGGTGAAGTACACATACAGGCGGCCCGGACCACCGAACATGGTTGCGTTGCGCGCGGTCCGTCCGCGGTACGCGTGACTCGCGGGGTCGGACGAGCCGTCGTAGGCCTCGACCTCGACGATGCGTGCCACCAGTTCGACGTCGTCCCGGGTGGAGACGAGGAGCTTGTTCAGCAGGTCCGGCGCGAGTTCCCACGACCGCCGGTCGAGAAACGATCGGGTCAGGCGGCGAGCCACTGCGACTGCCGGTCCAGCAACGCGCGCGCCGCGTCCAGTTGGGCGCGCAGCGGCACCGGGCCTCCGCCGCCGGGAGTGGTGCGGTTCCCGACCGCGGCACCGGGGGCGAGCAGCACCGCGGCGTCCGCCCCGAGCTGCGGATGCGAGGCCACGAGGTGGGTGAGCGAGGCCTCACCGTCGAGGGCGCGCCGCACCAGGTCGCCGACGATCGCGTGGGCATCACGGAACGGCATCCCCGCCCGCACGAGGAACTCGGCCAGATCGGTCGCTCCGAGGTACGGGCTGGCCGCGGCCGCGCCCATCACCGCGGCGTCGAACTCCATCCCCTCGAACAGACCGGCGAGTGCGTGGAGCGACGCCAGCAACGTGTCGACCGCGTCGAAGAGGGGTTCCTTGTCCTCCTGCAGGTCACGGTTGTAGGCGAGGGGCAGACCCTTCAAGGTGGCGAGCAGCCCGGTGAGGTCACCGATGACCCGCCCGGCCTTGCCGCGGACCAACTCGGCGACGTCGGGATTCTTCTTCTGCGGCATCATCGAGGAACCGGTCGCGAACGCGTCCGGAAGCCGCACGAAGCCGAACTCGGCACTCGACCACAACACGACCTCCTCCCCGAGCCGCGACAGATGGACCTGGGCCAAGGCCGCGGCGAAGACGGCTTCGGCGACGAAATCGCGGTCGGACACTGCGTCGAGCGAGTTCTCGAACCGGGCCGAGAACCCGAGGAGCCTGGCCGTCCGGTCCGGGTCGAGCGGGAGACTGGACCCGGCCAGCGCGCCGGCCCCGAGCGGCGACACGTCGGCGGCCTCGACGACGCGCGTCCAGCGCGTGACGTCGCGGCCGAGCGCCCACACGTGGGCGAGAAGATGGTGCGCGAGCAGGACGGGCTGCGCGTGTTGGAGATGCGTGTACCCCGGCAGCGAGACCTGCTCTCCCGCAGACTCGGCGCGCGCGAGGAGCACCGACTGGAGCCCGTGGAGCGCGCCGACCACCTCGTGGGCGGCCCGCCGGGTCCAGAGCCGGAGATCGGTGGCGACCTGGTCGTTGCGGCTCCGCCCGGTGTGGATCTTGGCGCCGGCCGGGCCCGCGAGCTCGGTGACCCGGCGCTCGACCGCGGTGTGGATGTCCTCGTCGGACGGCGCGAACACGAACGTGCCGCCGGCCAACTCCGCCGCGACCGCGTCGAGCGCATCGATCACCGCGGTGCCTTCGGCGTCGGTGAGCAACCCGACTTCGACGAGCATCGTCACGTGCGCGCGTGAGCCTTCGATGTCCTCGGGCGCGAGCCGCTGGTCGAACGGGAGACTCACCGACAGCGCCATCAACGCGTCGGCCGGACCATCGGCGAACCGCCCGTGCCACAGCGTTTGACTGTCGCTCACGTCAGTTCCCCTGGCTCGGAGGGCGGACGGCGGGCTCTTCCACCCGTTGGCGCTTCGCCCACGTCTCCACCGAGAGCCCCCACAGCCGGACGAACCCGGCCGCGTCCTCGTGCCGGAACGCGTCGTCGGACTCGTAGGTGGCGAGTTGGTAGTCGTAGAGCCCGCGCTCGGCGCGGCGGCCGACCACGGTGCACTGGCCGGGCTGCAGGCGCAGGCGCACCTCACCGGTCACGTGCTTCTGGGTGGAGTCGATAAATGCGTCGAAGGCCTCGCGCAACGGCGAGTACCAGAGACCGTCGTACACGGTTTCCGCGTAGCGGGTCTCGAGCCGGCTCTTCTCCCGCATCACGTCGCGCTCGAGCGTGATCGACTCGAGATCGGCGTGGGCGAGGAGCAATGCGAGCGCGCCCGGGCACTCGTAGATCTCGCGGCTCTTGATGCCGACCCGTCGGTTCTCGACCATGTCGATGCGACCGAAGCCGTAGGCCCCGACCATCGCGTCGAGTTCGGGGAGCATCTGGTGCACCGGAGTCGGCACCCCGTCGAGCGTGACGGGCGCACCGCGGTCGAACCCGATGACGAGTTCGGTCGGCTCCGACGGCGCGTCAGCCACCGCGCGGGTGCGCTCGTAGATGTCGTCGGGCGGAGCGTTCCACGGGTCTTCGATCGCGCCGCACTCGACGGCCCGACCCATGATGTTCTCGTCGACCGAATAGGGCTTGGCCTCGGTGGCGGTGATCGGGATCCCGAACCGGGCGGCATATTCGATCGAGTCCTTCCGGGTGAAGCCCCAGACCCGGACCGGCGCGAGGACCTCGAGATCGGGAGCGAGGGTCCGCAGGCTCACCTCGAACCGCACCTGGTCGTTGCCCTTGCCCGTACATCCGTGGGCGACGGCATCGGCATTGAACTCCCGGGCGGCCGCGACGAGATGGCGCGCGATCACCGGTCGGGAGAGCGACGACACCAGGGGGTACTTGCCTTCGTACACCGCGTTGGCCTTGATCGCGTTGACGACGTAGCGCGCGCCGTACTCCTCGCGCGCGTCGACCACCCGTGCGTCGATCGCACCGGCGACGAGGGCCCGCTGCTTGATCGCATCCCAGTACGCGGCGGTCGCGTCGGGCTCCTGGCCGACGTCGACTGCGAGCGCGACCACCTCGGCGCCCCACTCCTCCTGGATCCACTTCACCGCGACGGACGTGTCGAGTCCACCGGAATACGCGAGCACTACGCGTTGCATCGAACGTCCCTCACAATCCTGCGAGCTGGGCGAGCCGCGCCGCGACTGCGGCACCGCCAACACTCTCTTCACATACCAAGATCAGCGTGTCGTCGCCGGCCACCGTACCCAGCACATCCGCCGAGCCGGCCCGGTCGAGCGCGGAACCGATCACGTGCGCGGAGCCGGGTGGCGTCCGCAGCACCACCAGGTTCGCCGAATAGGCGACGTCGACGACGAACTCCCCCATCACCCGGCGCAGGTGGTCGTCGGGGCTTGCCACGTCCTTCGCGTGTTCGGGCACGGCGTAGGCCATCGCACCGCCCGGGATGCGCACCTTGACCGCGCCGAGGTCTTCCAGGTCACGGCTCACCGTGGCCTGGGTGGCCACCACACCCGCGGCCGCGAGCATCTCCACCAACTGACCCTGACTCGAGATCACCTGCTCCTCGAGGAGTCGGGCGATCCGGTGCTGGCGTTGGGGCTTGCCGAGCGTGGCCATCAAGATGCCTCCATCAAGAACGCGAACAACGCACGCTTGGCGTGCATCCGGTTGGCGGCCTGTTGCCAGATCGCGCTGACGGGACCGTCGAGGACCTCGTCGGTCACCTCTTCGCCCCGATGCGCCGGCAGGCAGTGCAGGAAATGGGCTTCGGGACCCGCGGCCGCCATGAGCGGAGCGTTCACCTGCCATCCGGCGAAGGCCTCCCGGCGCACGTCCGCCTCGTCCTCGTCGCCCATCGACGTCCAGGTGTCGGTGTAGACGATGTCGGCACCCTTCACCGCCTCGTACGGATCGGTGACCAGTTCGATCGCGCCGCCGAGG
>JBBSBV010000064.1:0-11093 GCA_038250905.1 Acidimicrobiia bacterium | reverse complement strand
CGGACCATGCCGTCTGCCACTTGCGCTTAGCGCAAGTGGCAAGACGGTGTCGCACCTTGAACGGGCAAATCGGACAGGACTTTGACGCACATTCAAAGGTGCTGCGCTCGCGGTCGCGGGGCTGGTTGCGACGACGATAGGGAGCGTGTCGAGCCAACGATCAAGCACGGCGAACTCGGCGAGGCGGCCGATGCTCGCGGGGAGGACGCCGGCATCGATCGCACGAGCGACCGCAGGTGACGCCTGGGTTTCTGCGACGACCTCGAGGTTGATGACGGCCGCAACGTCTTGGCGCGTGAGCGACCGGCCCGACTCACGCACGATCACGATCCCGTTGATCCCACGCCGTGCGAGGTCGACCGTTGCTCGCAGGCTGAGGTAGCAGGGGCCGCGCAGAACGGCCAGCTGCACGAGCTCAGCATCGTCGTGTGCCCCTGCGAGGGTGCCCACGTCGGTGATCACCAGCCCGGCCTTCCCAGACGGCTCAGAACGCAACGTGAAGCCGGGAACGATGTCCACCGTGTCCGCGTCCGCTGCTGCTGCCGGGAGGCCGAGGAGTGCACGCATCGTGTCGGGCGTGTCGGTGATCAACTCGACACGGTGACCGCGTCTGGCGGCGAGGAGTCCGAGAGCGGCGGCGGTCGTGCTGGTGCCTTGCCCGCCGCGGGCTCCGATCAGATTGATGGTCACGGTCACGACTGTGCTCCTTGGGTGAGACACCCCAGAATCGTCCGGGGTGAAAGGGATGGTGCAGACACATGGTGCAGAGGGTCGGTGCAGACCAGCGTGAAGGGTGACGTGCCACGTGCAGCACTCCTCGTGTTCATCGCACGTCCGACTGACGCGCCGGTGAGGCTTGGTCAATCCCGCGCGTTGAGCCCTGGATCAACTGCTCATGCGCGGTAATCAGACACGCCGGGAGTCGCTCGATCTGGCGCACTGACAGCATCGGTAACTCTCGGCGGAGCAACAGGCGCTCACCGTCATGGGATGCGATCTTGAAGTCGACGAGGCGGGCCAGGGTCCGCGCCACGGGTGCGCGTCGACCGGTCCCGGTCCCGAGACCGAGACACCGGCTCAAAGTCGAGACCGAGACGGTGATGCCTTCTGGTTCGTGTTCCAGCCACGCACTCAATCTTCGCAACGCGAAGACGGCCGAAGGTCCCACCAGTGGCAACCAGAACGTCTCGACGTACGCACTCCCCGCCCGATGCCCGAAGAGATCCGACGCTCGCGCCGATTGCCAACCAACCGACAAGCGACCCGTGGCCGAGATCCGTTCCAACCGGTCGATCCCGTCACGCACGACGAGCCTCCACGAGCATCGATGCCGCACCGCACCAAGCACGCGGGCTCATCGCCGCGTTCCGCTCGCCGAAATTGACACGTCGCTGTCAACTGGTCCGGCCGATCCCGGAGGGGGCGGCGAGTCTGTGGAAGATCGTTGTCGCGCGGGAAGGCACGCGACGCGCATAGACAAGACATGCCCACAACTCTGAGGAAGATCGACACCGGACGAACTCAGTCGGACATGTCGGTTGCGGACGATCCTGCAGTTTTGACCGGCCCGTGTTGCAAGGACACCGTGACGGAGGAACCGACCCCTGCCCTTGCACAAGCGTTGGACCTGATAGCGGCCATCGTCCTCAGAGTTCTGTCCGACGCCTCAACAAAGCATCCGCGCGGAACAGGACGTTCTGCGGCATGAAGCCTGTTGCACCTGCCCGCGCCGCTTCTGCCTTTCGTTGCTGACTTCGGTGTTTGGCGCCTACTTGTCGGTGCGGTCCTAGGGATCGGCGTGGACAACCTCCTGCTCGACGCTGAGGGCGCCGCGCTGCTTGCAGATGGGAACGCCGTCCACCGAACTAACGAGCGAACCGCCATGCAGGTTGGACCCGCTCGGCACGGAAAACGTTCACCGGTCGAACTGCCGGCATCACCACGAAGTGCTCGGCAACGGCTCCGATGACCGTGCGGCGGTCGTCGCGCGCCATCGCCTCCCACGCAGCCCGCAGCGTCGCGCCTTGCGCCTGAAGGTCCGCCGCTGGCGATGTTGCGTCCATCCTGCGGAGCTCGACCTGCGCATCTTCGAGGCGCTGCTCGATCCGCCCTCGCAGGCGGCCATACTCATCCGGGTCGAGGCGGCCGTCCGCCAGCATGTCGCCTAGTTGGGTTAGCCGCGCCCGGTCGCTTGTGACCTTCTCCAGGACCTCGCCCGCCCTCCGGTTCGCGCCGCTCGCAGCCTTCTGCGCCCGCGTCACCGCACGAGCGAATGCAGGGGAGTCGAGATAGTTGAGCACCAGATCCCGCACTGTGTTGTCGGCGTGATGCATGACGATCGTGGTGCCCGAACACCCACCGAGCGCGGGTGAGGGGCACTGGTACCGAGGAACGCCTTCGATCATGTTCGCCTTCAACCCGTGACCACACTTCGAGCACCGGAGAAGACCACCCCCGAGCAGATACTTCCGCACGATGTGGACGCGCTTCACGTTGAGTCGACGCGATTCGAAGACCGCCAAAATGCGCTCGTGCTCTTCGACCTTGATGATCGCCGGCCAGGTCGCAACGCTGACGACTTTCCCCTTGTAGTCGCGCAGACCGGCGAGCCGAGGTTGGATCAGAAGGTCCTTCATAGTGTCGGATCTCCATTTCCCGCCCCGGGCAGTTTGCACGCCGCGTCGGTTCAATTCGACGACGAGCGCATGCACGGCCTCGCCCTGCAGGAAACGGTGCACAACTTCGCGGATGACCTTCGCTTCACGACCAACCACCTCGGTGCGATCCAGGGTGTGCCCGTACGCACGCGGGCCGCCTTTAAACTCGCCCCGCTGCGCCATATCCAGCTGCTTGCGCTTCATTCGACGCGACTTGTCCGCCGACTCCTTTTGTGCGACCGCGGTCAACAAGGTCGACATGAAGGAATCATCGGCGTCGCTCGGGTCAAAGTCCCCACTCGGGGTGGCGACGAGCTTGAGGCCGGTCTCTCGGCCGAGCGCGAGGAAGACCTGTTGCTCGAGCACTGAGCGCCAGAGCCGATCCGAGTGCCATGCCACGATGATGTCGACCTGGCCGGCAGCGACTGCCTCGGTCAGTTTCTCATAGGCAGGTCGTTCGCGGCCTGAGTACGCCGACCGATCGTTGTCCTCAAAATGGTCAACGATCACCCAACCACGCCGCTCGCAAAGTGCCTCGCAGTCGGCCCGCTGACGCTCGACGCCGGCTCGTTTTCCGGACTTATCCAACGAGATGCGCGAGTAAATGGCGGCCCGATGACCCGAGTTCATCGTTGGTAGACTACTCACCGGTTCGGGGTGTTGATACCGAGCAACCGCACGGTGTCCGGCCCGCGGGCGGTCTGCACCCGGACGGTGTCGCCGTCGACGGTCTCGGTGACGTGCGCGGCGAAGCGGGAGCCGGTGGCGGAATCGGTGGGGGCGCCGGGACCGTGGCGACCGAGCCACCACCCCGAGACCGAAGTGGCGGCGATGAGGATCGCCACGACCACGGCTCGGGTACGAGCCATAAGGAGGCGAACCTTAGCGGCGCCCTGCGACCAGCCCACCTTGCGTCGCAAACCCGCGCATATCGCGGGTTTGCGACGCATTTTCGGAAGGGAAGGGTTCGCCGACTCGCCCGAGTGGGCTTCTAGGGTGGTGGGCCGTCATGGATCGTGCCCGCCGCCTCCTCGGCATCCTCATCGTGTTCGCCGTCGCCGGTGCGGTCGTGCTCGTCGTTGTGGTGCGGCCCGGCCTGCGCGACGACTCGGAGACCGTCGACAAGTCGTGGGGCCCGCTCGTCGCCCCGCTCGACACCCGGTATCAGGCGCTCGCAGCCGTGATCCCCCAACTGAACTCCAGCGGCGCCGGGACTCGGGCCGCGACCCTCGGACTCGTCGCCCTCCTCGATCGATGGAAGGTCGTGCGGACCGGAACCGACTCGGAGGACCAGGTGCGCACCGCGAACCGCATCGAGGCGACCGCGGCACGCGTCGAGGCCCTCATCCACACCGCTCGACTCGTGAAGGTGCCCGCGTTGCAGGAGTCGTTCGCGGCGTTCACCAAGTCGCGGCCCAACCCGAACGTCCTCGACCAGTACACCCGGGCCGCCGACACCTACGAGAGCCGGCGGGACGGCTTCTGGAACCGCATCGTCGCCGGGCTCGACGGGTACTCGATGCAACCGACCCTGCAACTCGTGAGCTGACCCGTTGACCCGGCTCACCGTGTTGGGCGGCGGTCAACTCGGCCGCATGCTCGCACTCGCGGCGGTACCCCTCGGCGTCGACGTCGCGACCCTCGACCCGTCCGCCGACGCCACCGCGGGCGCGGTAAGCGAACTCACGGTCGGCGCACTCGACGACCTCGACGCGGCACGCACGGCCGCGACCGGCAGCGAGATCGTCACGTTCGAATGGGAAGGCGTCCCCGCGTCGACCACTCGCGCACTCGAAGCTGACGGTTGGATGGTGCGACCCGGCACCGCCGCCCTCGAGGTCTCGCAGGACCGCGTCACGGAGAAGTCCACGTTCGACGCGCTCGGCATTCCCGTGGCGCCGAACGCACCGGTGTCGACGCGCGACCAGTTGGTCGCGGCGGTTGCCGCGCTCGGCATGCCCGCGATCCTCAAGACCTGCCGTGGCGGGTACGACGGCAAGGGTCAAGCCGTCATCGAGACCGCCGACGACATCGACGCGGCCTGGGATGCACTCGGACCGGCCGGTGCGCTCGTCCTCGAGGCCCGCATCGCGTTCGACCGCGAGTTGTCGATCATCGCCGTCCGCTCCGCCGCGGGCGAGGTACGGACGTGGCCGCTCGTCGAGAACCACCATTCCGGTGGCATCCTGCGCACGTCGATCGCGCCGGCGCCCGCCGTCACCCCCGCGCTCCAGGGCCAGGCCGACGGCTACGCCCGCCGGCTGCTGGATCACTTCGACTACGTCGGGGTGCTCACCGTCGAACTGTTCCAGGTCGGCGAATCGCTGCTCGCGAACGAGATGGCGCCCCGGGTCCACAACTCGGGTCACTGGACGATCGAGGGCGCGGCCACGAGCCAGTTCGAGAACCACGTGCGCGCCGTGCTCGGTTGGCCGTTGGGTCCGACCGACGTGACCGGGCCGAGTGTGATGATCAACTGCATCGGCGCATTGCCCGCACCGGAGGACCTCCTCGGCATACCCGGAGTGCACCTCCACCGCTACGGCAAGACGCTGCGCCCGGGCCGCAAGGTCGGTCACGTCACCGTCAGCGCGCCCGACGTCGAGACGCTCGCCGCCCGCACCGCGCAGGTCCGTGCCGTGGTGCCGGCCGACGTCGGCTGACCCGGACCACCCGGCAGGCGCCCACTCGGCGTCCGCCACCGGCTTCGCGTGGTCTTTGCCCCAAATTGATCCGAAGCCGGTTCAGAGATTTCGCCCGACGCGCCGATACCTGAACGACCAAGTCCGTCGCCCGAGGAGAGATCATCGTGCTGAGCCGATCCGCGTTGGCTGCATCGATCACCGTCACCGCCACCCTCGTCAGTGGTCTGGCGGCATTCGCCGCCACCAGCAACTCGTCCACCCTGAGCGCCGAACCGGCCGCAGCCGCGTCCGCCGCGCCGGCGCCGTCCAGCACGTCGAGCCCGGCGGCGCCCTTCGGCTTCGCCGCGCCGTCATCGTCCGAGCCCGCGGCTCCCGGGGCCGGAGCCTCGCATCCAACCGCGTCAGGGGCGGTCGCCGGGTGGCCGGCGGCGAACGACGGCCCGGCCGCGGCGCCCACCGCCGACGGCGGGCACCGGGCACCGAGCGGTACAACGCCGACGCCACAGCACCGCCCGCCCACCACCACCCCGCCCACCACCAATCCACCGGCCACCAGCCCCACCACCAACCCGCCGCCGACGACCCCGACCACCAGTCCCCCGTACAACTGCGCGGGGAATGACGACGGGCTCAGCGAGGCCGTGAAGCACGCACGCGAGGCGTACTGCCACAGTCGAGGTTTCGGTGACTGACCGCGCGGAAACCTCACCACCTCAGCGGCCCGATCGTCGATCCCGGCCGGCCGCCGCAAGTCGGATCCTCGCCACCGGGGTGAGCGCGACCGCGACCTTCGCGATCGTCGCGTTCCTCGCGACGACCGCACCGACGACGGCCACCGCGTCCGCAGCCACCGCCGCGACCGGTGGGGGCCAGTTGGCCGCCGCCGCCACGCCCTCGGGCACCCTGAGTCCGGACGAGGCGGCCGCCGCATGGGTCCGCGCCGCGGCGGGAATGCCGGCCGCCGGCGCGCCGCCTGCACCCGACGGCACCCCGGTGCCCGCGGGCGGGTCGACCACGTTCGCGCCCTCGGCCGCGCAACCGGCCCCGGGGAACTCGGGCGGTCAGTCGTCGTCGGCCGCGCCGGCAGCACCCGGGACACCGAGGGCACCGAGCGCACCGAGCGGTCCGAGTGCTCCGACCCCCACGTCGCCCCCCGCGACCTCGGCACCGGCACCACCGCCCACGTCACCCCCGGTCACCTCGCCGCCGGCCACGAACCCGCCGCCCCCACCCGCAACCGGGCCGAGCTGATCATGACCCTCGACTCCAAGACCTGGTGGTACGTGACCCGCGCGAGCGGGTACGTGTCCTGGTCGCTCCTCGCGATCGCGGTGCTGTGGGGCCTGTTCCTCACGAACAAGACCCTGACCAAGACCGCCGCGCCCGCCTGGGTCCTCGACCTCCACCGGCACCTCGGTGGTCTCGCGGTCGTGTTCGTCGCGATCCACGTCGGCGCCCTCCCGCTCGACAGCTTCACCCATTGGGGCTGGCGTGATCTCGCGATCCCGATGGCCAGCAAGTGGCACCCCGGCGCGATCGCCTGGGGCATCGTGGCCGCCTACCTCCTGCTCGCGATCGAGGTCACCTCGCTCCTGGGTCGGCGGTTCCCCAAGAAGTGGTGGCGGCGGGTGCACATACTGTCGTTCCCGTTGTACGTCATCGCGTCGATCCACCTCTTCGCGGCCGGGACCGATTCGGGCAACGTGGCGGCGCAGTGGCTCGTGGTCACCGTCTCGACGCTGATCGTGTTCCTCGCCGGGATCCGCGGCCTCGCCGCGGCCAAGCCCCGCGAGACCGCCAACCCACGCGTCGCCGCGGCCAAGCGTGCCGCGGCTGCCGCCGCGACGACCACCACCGCGACCACGACCGCGACCGCGAAGCCATCACCGGCACGCAACGTCCCCGACGACCTCCTCCCGGCCGCCGCGCCCGTCACACCGGCAACGGAGCCCCGACCGGCGCCTGCCGTCGCGAGTGCTGCTCCGGTCGAGGCGAAACCCGCGCTGACCGCGCTCACCGTCGAGGAACGCGTGGGGCGCATCCGCGCCGCGACGGACGCGGCGGCGCAGCGGGTGAAGACGCCGGGCCGCCAGCCGGTACCGGTCGGCGCACCGTCGGAACCTTCCGACCCAGGCTGACCGCGGCCGGACCGGTCAGGCGATGGCGCCGTCGGCGCGCAGTTGCGCAACCGCGTCCGGCGCGAAACCCCAGTCGGCGAGCAACTCGTCGGTGTGCTGTCCGGGCCACGCCGGTGGCCGCTGGATCGCGCCCGGCGTTCGGCTGAACCGCGGGGCCGGCGCCGGTTGGGTCAGACCGTTCTCGGTCACGATCGTGCCGCGGGCCTTCAGGTGTGGATGCTCGGCGGCCTCGGCCATCGTCAGCACCGGTGCGAAGCAGACGTCGGTCATCTCCAGCACCTCACACCACTCGTCACGCGTCTTCGAGAGGAACAGCGCCGTGAACCGCTCCCGCAGGTCGGGCCACGTCGCCTGGTTCATCTGCCCGGCGAGGTCGACCTCGTCGGTGAGACCGAGCCGCGTGACGAGTTCCGCGTAGAACTGCGGCTCGAGCGAACCGAGCGAGATGTACTTGGCGTCCGCAGTCTCGTAGGTGTCGTAGAACGGCGCGCCCGTGTCGAGGACGTTGGTGCCGGCAGGTCCCCAGATCCCGAGCGCCTGGAAGCCCCAGACCATGGCCATCAGGGCGGCGGCGCCGTCGACCATCGCCGCGTCGATCACCTGCCCCTGACCACTGCGGCCCGCTTCCACGAGTGCGCACGCGACACCGAACGCCATGAGCATCCCGCCGCCACCGAAGTCGCCGACGAGGTTGATCGGCGGGGTGGGCTTGGCCCCGGCCCGACCGAAGTGCGCGAGCGATCCCGCGAGCGCGATGTAGTTGATGTCGTGACCCGCCGCCTGCGCGTAGGGACCCTCCTGGCCCCAACCGGTCATGCGGCCGTACACGAGCTTCGGGTTCCGCGCGAGGCAGGCGTCGGGACCGATCCCGAGCCGGTCGGCGACCCCGGGCCGGAAGCCCTCGATCAACGCGTCGGCCTGCTCCACCAACTTCATGACCGTCTCGACGCCGTCCGGGTGCTTGAGGTCCACGCCGATGCTGCGCCGGCCCCGGTTGAGGATCTCGAGGTTCTGCCGGTCGAAGTTGCCGGTCACCGCCTGCGCCCGGTCGACGCGCACGACGTCGGCACCCAGGTCGGCGAGCATCATCGCCGCGAACGGACCGGGTCCGATGCCCGCGATCTCGACGACCTTGATTCCCGACAATGGTCCCGACACTGCGCTCTCCTTCGACGGCTCACGGAAAATCCGGCCGGACGTTACCCTCCTGATCCCCCGCACCGACTTCCCAGAGCAATCCCAGAGGAGTGACGATGGCCGACACCGGCGCGATGACCAAGGCCGAGCGGGAAGCGTTCCTGGCCGACGTGCACGTGGGAATGCTCGCGATCGACGAACCTGGACGCGGCCCGCTCAATCTCCCGATCTGGTACCTCTACCGAGACGGCAACGTACTGATCTCGATCGGCGGGGAGACGCTCAAGGCCCGACTCCTGCGCGCCGCGGGACGCGCCACGATGACGGTCCAGACCGAGACCGCGCCGTACCGCTACGTGAGCGTGGAGGGACCCGTCATCTTCACACCGGGCGCACCCGACCAGACCGAGACCGCCATCCGCTACCTCGGCGCCGAGTTGGGTGCGTGGTACATGGAACAGAACCCGGAGTCACCCGAGTCGGTCACCATCACCCTCACACCGGAGCACTGGCGCACCCACGACTTCGCCAAGACCCTCTGACGCGGTCGGTCGCCCGGTTCAGTCCGGCGTGGCGTCGAACCGGGCGAGCTCAACCGCGTCGGGCGGCTGGAACTGATCGACCCACCGGTCGAGGTCGGCGCGCCGGATCGGGTGCCGGTCCCAAGGAGGCGCCGAGTTCCTGGCCTCGATGCGCCGCCAGAGTTCGTCGGCCGGCGCGGCGAGGAAGTGCAGCTCGACGCCGACACCGAGGTCCCGCGCCGCAGCACGCAACTCGTCACGTTCGCTTCGCGCCCACAGCCCGAAATCGAGCACCACACTCAGACCGAGACGCAGGATCTCCTGCGCGAGCCGCCACAGCTCGACCTCGACCTTCTCCCGGGTCGGCTCATCCCAAGGGCTGGAGCCGAGTGCCGTGAGCCACTCGTCCTTCGTGAGCCGCACCGCGCCCCGCTCCACGGCGAGCTGCCGCGCCACGGTGGTCTTGCCGGCACCGGGCAACCCGCACGTGAGGATCAGTCTGGCGCTGCTCATGGCAGCCAGTCTTCCAGCCGCCGCTCGTACCGGGCCCGGTACAGTCCAGACGGTGCGGTTCTTCGCGGTCGGCACCAACATGGACGAAGAACACCTGCGAAGTTGGATCCCCTCTGCACGGCGCCTCACCACCGCGTCCTTGTCGGGGTTCAGCGTGAGATGGCACAAACGAAGCACCGAGGGTGGGAAGCTCGCGGCACTTCGAACCGGTCACCCCGAGGACGTCATTTGGGGTGTCGTCTACGAGGTGGACAGCGTCGGCTGGCAGGAAATCGACGCAGGACAACGTGCCCACGGCTACCGCGAGGAGCGGGTGACCGTCATCGGTGAAGGCGGCGACGAGCACGATGCTTCGGTCTATGTCGCCCGCGATGAGATGATCGACGACTCGATGATCCCGACGCGGTCGTACCGCGACCCGATCGTCAACGCAGCCCGGGCCAATGGGCTTCCCGCGGAGTACGTCGAGGAACTCGCCGGAACCACCGTCGTGGACACCTGAGCGGATTGGACGACACACCGAGACGCTTCGGCGGAGCGTGATCCCGATCGGCCGCGGCCCGCTCAACATTCGCCGGGAAATCCGCGCGAGGTGTTCGGCACGCAGGTCCGACAACGACTTCGTCGGTCAGCCTCCGCCGTGGTGCGCCCGCACCGGTGAGATCTCGCGGCGACATCGCGTTCGCTGGTGTCACCGGTCCCACTCAGCTCCCATCCGCACGTCGCACACCACACGCGCCAACGGTCGCCGGCACCATTCGACCTGTAGGTGTGCAACTCGGAAACCCGCGCTGCGACCTCGTCCACCTACGAAGGTTCGCGCCATACCGTCGGCGGACGCACCGAACTGAGGTATCTCCGACTCTGCACCCTGACATCACGTCACTTGACGGTCGCTCGGTGGCATCTCGGACGCAGGACGGCCGACGCATCGTCATCCTGCGCCGCCGCCAGTTCGACGTCTCGGTGCCCATCGCGCTCATGAGCGCCTAGCGCGTTCCGGATCTGGGCAGACGCGTGCGCGGTCAGGTGACTTCGGTGCCGTCGGGTCGGTAGACGCGGAACTCATTGTTCTGGAAGGTGACGGTCCAGCCGGGTTGGTGCACGACCGCGTGGTGGTGGTCGCAGAGCAACACGAGGTTCCAGCGATCGGTGCGCCCATCGTGTTGCCATTGGATGACGTGATGGGCATCACACCACCCGGTGGGTTGTCGACACCCCGGATATCGACACCCCTCGTCTCTCACGACCAACCCCCGGCGCATCGCCGGAGACACCGTGCGGGCCTGACGGCCCACGTCGATCGGTAACCCGCCCGGACCCGTCACCACCCGACTGACGGTGCAGTCACAGAGAAGCCGTTCCACGTCGGAGCGGTGCAGAGTCCCCGTGAAGTCACCGTCCATCCGACCCAACTCGTTGTTCAGCAGTGTCTGCCAGTCGATCACGACCGTGCACGACGGCCGGGCCCGGGTCGGGCCT
>JBBSBV010000063.1:0-13939 GCA_038250905.1 Acidimicrobiia bacterium | reverse complement strand
GTGGGTCGCCAGGGACTTGAACCCTGAACCTGCGGGTTAAAAGCCCGATGCTCTGCCAGTTGAGCTAGCGACCCCAGCGGCGGACACGATACCGCCGGCCCTCGCCGGAACCTCAGTGATCGTCCGCCTCAGTGAACCTCGGCGTCCAACAGCTCGTACACCGGATTGAGGATCGCGAGCCGACCGTGATGGGCCCCGACCCGACCCGAGGCCCGGATCGCCCGGCCCAGGTGGACCCCACCGAGACGCTGACGTCCGAGGAAGACCAGCTCGATACCGCCGGTGCCGTCGAGGACCGTGCATTCGACACTGGCGACCTGATCGGCCCATGGTCGCATCCGTACGGAACGGATCGTGCCCTCGATCGTCGCCATGTCCCGCCAGCGGACATCGCCGACGGCGGTGGCGGTGGTCGCCGGGCTCATGCCTTCACCTTCGGCGCAGGCGCGAGCCGCACCGGCCGCTCGGGTGACGTCAGGTGGTAGGGAACGAAGGTGACGTTGGCGTGCGGGAGCACCCCGAGCGCCTTGGCGATCGAGTCCGAGGTGCGGTCGTGGAGGAACCGGTGCCACGACTCCTGATACTCGCGGCGAGGCAACAGGACCGTCACCTCGGTGCGACCGTCGGCCACCTCCTCGGCCACCACTTCGAGCGCGGCGCGGGCGATGCGCCGGTCGGGGCACGCCACGATCTCGAGTTGGAACTTCGCGAGCGGCAGCGTTCCCCACTCGCGCAGGAGTTCCTCGGCCACCTCCGGATCGGACGCGATGTGGACGGCGCGGAGTTCGTCGGGCCGGAGGGTCCGGGCGTACTGCACGGCCCGGGCGGCACTCCGGTCGAGCCGGTCGAGCAGAACCAGGACCGTGTGGCGACGCAGGACCGGCGCCGTCGTCGCCTCGAACGCGCCCTCGGAGAGTTGGTCCTTCTCCGACTCGTACTGCCGGTTCAGACGCACGAGCAGGAACACGAGCACCGGGACCAACACCATGATCGCCCAGGCGCCGTGGGTGAACTTGGTGATCGCGATCACCACGGTCACCACGCCGGTCACGACCGCGCCGGTGGCGTTGATCGCGAGCCCGACCCGCCAGCCCGGTTCGCGCAGCCGCACGTGGCGGACCGACATGCCGGCCTGCGAGAGCGTGAACGAGGTGAACACGCCGATCGCGTACAGCGGGATCAGGTGGGTGACGTCGGCCTGGAACAGCACGACGAGCCCGGCGGCCGCGACCGAGAGGAGGACGATGCCGTTCGAGAAGACCAGCCGGTGGCCGCGCTTGGTCAACTGCTTGGGCATGAAGTGGTCGTCGGCGTGGAAACTCGCCAGGCGGGGGAAGTCGGCGAAGCTGGTGTTGGCGGCGAGGACGAGGATGAGCATCGTGGTCGCCTGCACCACGTAGAACAGGATCTGCCCGACCGTCCCACTCCCGAACACGCCGGTCGCGATCTGGGAGATGACGGTCTTCTTGTCACTCGGGATCACGTGCATCGACATCGCCAGCCACGAGATGCCGATGAACATGACGCCGAGGCAGGCCCCCATCACCATGAGGGTCGACCGAGCGTTCTTCCACTCGGGCACCTTGAACGCGGGAACACCGTTGGAAATCGCCTCGACGCCGGTCATCGCCGCGCCACCGGATGCGAATGCGTGGAGCAGGAGGAAGATCCCCACCGATCCACCGACGCCCATGGTCACGTGATCGGCGGGCACCGCAGCGTGGTGCAGACCGCCCGTGAGGGCGTGGAAGATGCCGACGCCGATCATCGCGAACATGCTGAACAGGAACGCGTAGGTCGGGACGGCGAACATCCGGCCCGACTCCTTGACCCCGCGGAGGTTCCCCCAGGCGATGATCGCGATGAAGACCAGTGCGATCGGCACCCGGTACGGCCGAAGACCCCCGAACGCGGAGTAGAGCGCGGCCACACCGGCCGACACCGACACCGCGACGGTGAGGATGTAGTCGGTGAGGAGCGCGACGCCGGCGACCTGGGCCGGCAGCAGGCCGAGGTTGTCCTTGGTGACGATGTACGCGCCACCGGCCGAGGGGTAGGCCTTGATCGTCTGGCGGTAGCTGAACATGAGGATCACGAGCACCGCGGCCATGGCGAGCGTGATCGGGAGGACGAACGAGAACGCCAACAGTCCGACGACCGGGATCAACGTCCGCAGGATCTCTTCACTGGCGTAGGCCGTCGAGGACAGCGCGTCACTGGCGAACACCGCCAGGGCGGTCGGGCGGCCCAGCCGCTCGTGTTGCAGCTGGTCGGTGTCGAGGGCCCGTCCGAGCAGTTTCGACTTGAGGAGGTACCGCCGGGACTCGGCGATCTCGGTCTGGGGGACCGCCGGCAGCGGTCGCAGGGCCTCGGCGTCACGGACGAATGAGGAAGTCACCCGAAGATTGAACCGCGGCGGTCGTCAAGAACCGATCAAGACGAACCCGGCGCGCGCAAGGATCGCGCAAAGATCTCCGCTCATGGCCCGAATCCCGAGCTCCGGCACCGCTCCCTGGCTGGGCGCGGTGCTCGGCATCGCCACCAGCGCGGCCATCGGCATCGCGCTGCTCCCCGTCGGGCACGACGTCACGTCGGCCACCGTCGCCCTCATCCTCGTGGTGGTCGTCGTGGGAGCCGCGATCGTGGGTGGATCCCCGGCCGCGATCGCCACCGCATTCGCCGCCGCGTTGACGCTCAACTTCGGCTTCATCAAGCCGTACGGCACGCTCGACATCGCCGATGTCGACCGCGGCACCGAGTTCGTCGCGTTCCTTGCCGTCGCGCTGCTGGTGGGTCAGCTCGTGAGTCGACTGGTGCGCCGACGCACGCAAGTCTCCGAAGCGTCGCAGCGGGTGCGCGCGCTCGACGAACGCGTCGAACAGCTGAGCCACGAACGAACCCAGCTCGCCCGCCGGGCCACCCGGGCGGAGGAACTCGAACAGCTCGACGTGCAACGCGCCGCGCTCCTGCGCGCGGTCTCTCACGACCTGCGGACCCCGCTGGCGTCGATCCGCGCGGTCGCCACCGACCTGCGCGACGACGTCCCCTACGACGCCGAGACCCGGGTCGAGCTACTCACGACCGTGTGCGACGAAGTCGACCGGCTCGACCGGTTCGTGGCCAACCTCCTGAGCATGAGCCGGATCGACGCCGGCGTGTTCGAACCCGATCGGCAGGCCGTCGACTTCCACGAGTTGGTCGCCGACCGGGTCAAGCAGCTGGCGCCCCTCCTGCGCGAGGTCAACGTGCGGATCGACATCCCCGAAGCCACCCCGCTGCTCGACGCCGACTATTCGCAGCTGGAACAGGTGCTCACCAATCTGGTCGCCAACGCCTCACGGTACGCGCCGGCCGGCAGCGACCTCTGGATCGCCGCGATTCGCGACGATCCCTTCGTGCGGCTCGAGGTCTCCGATCAAGGCCCCGGCGTGCGGCCGGAGGACGCCCACCGGATCTTCGATCCCTTCGCCCGCGGCACCGGCAGTGGGTCGTCGGGACTCGGCCTCGCGATCTGCCGATCCATCGTCGAGGCCCACGGTGGGACCATCTCGGTTCGTCGGACGTTCGGCGGTGGGGCAACATTCTCCTTCACGATCCCCGTCCACCCGAGCGAGTCGCCGTGACCACGATCCTCGTCGTCGACGACGAACCCGCGATCCTCCGCACCCTGAAGGCCGGCCTCACCGCGCGCGGTTACGAGGTGGTGACCGCGGCGACCGGTCGCGCCGCACTGAACATCCTCACGTCGCAGATCCCCGACGCGGTGGTGCTCGACCTCGGACTCGGCGACATGGACGGCGTCGACATCTGCCGAGCGGTGCGGTCCTGGTCGGAAGTCCCGATCATCGTGCTCTCGGCCGAGGATTCTGAACACCGGAAGGTGGTGGCGCTCGACGAGGGCGCGGACGACTACATCACGAAGCCGTTCTCGATGCCCGAACTGCTCGCGCGCGTGCGCGTCGCGCTCCGCCGTCGGGGTTCGACCACCGACGAGGACGACCCGGTATTGCGCTGCGGACAGCTCCACATCGATCTGCCCCGCCATGCGGTCACGTTCGCGGGCGAGCCGGTGGAGCTCACGCCGAAGGAATTCGCGATGCTCGCCGCGCTGACCCGCTACCCGGGTCGGGTCCTCACGCACCGCACCCTGCTCCACGAGGTGTGGGGTCCGGGCTACGACACCGAGACCCACTACCTGCGCGTCTACGCGAGTCAGATCCGGAAGAAGCTCGGCCCGGTCGGTGGGCAGATGCTCGTCTCGGAACCCGGCATCGGCTACCGGCTGCTCGATCCCTCGGAGGAGTAGCGCTCAGATCGAGTCGAGCGGGCGCCGGTCCTCCACCTGGGGTTGCCGACCGGTCCGCAGCGGCGCGAGCGGGGCGTCGACCATGAGCGTGCGGCGCGTCACCGCGCCGAGCCGACCTGCGATCTCGTGCCACTGCTGCGCCTGACCGGTGCGCCGGGCGGCTTGCTCCCACTCGGCCCAGCTCGCCCAACTCGGGAGCGCCCAGATCACGATCGCCTCCCGATCGGTCGGCAGCACGGTCTCGAACGCGCCGATCAACGCGCCACCGAACTCCGCCACGGTGGCAATCGCGTGCCCGGCGACCGCGTCGAGGTACTCCGAGGGTCCCTCCGTCGTCTCGACCACCTCGTGGACGTAGACCTCGCCCCGGGTCCCCGCGGTCGTCAACTGTTCGACGGTCGGACTCCACGATGCCGGCACGACGATCCGGTCCTCGCCGCCGCGCCGGAGGCCCGCCGCCGCCGCCCACCACTGCGCGAGGGACGGATCCTGGGACCCGCCGCCGGAGAACTCGTGCTCGAAGTTCCCGACCAGCCCGGCCCAACCGTCGAGTTCCCAGAGGTTCACGACCTCGGGCCACGGCCCCGTGGAACCGACGGTCGCCCACACACCGAAGCAGAGTTGGTTGCGCTCGGCCCGCGCTACGGGACACCAGTTCGCGGTCATGTGATGCATGTACCGCGCCCGGTTCTGCCCCATGACGTCGATGAACTCGTGGATGTAGACCTTCTCGTTCACACCCGTGTTCGCACTCGCGTCGGTCACTGCCTCGCCTCCCGGCGGCACAACCTATATTGCGCCGGTCGCACCCCGAACCGGAGTCACGATGACCATCACCGAACGCGAACCCGATCTCTCGATCGTCAGCGGCGCCTTCTGGGGGCGGAACCCCCACGCCGAACTCGCCTGGATCCGTCGGCACGATCCCGTCTACTTCGACGAGGCCGCCGGGGTGTGGGGCATCTCCAAGTACGAGCACATCAAGGAGATCGAATCCGACCCGGCGACCTTCAGCAACGCCGGGGGGATCCGACCCGAGACCGGACCGATCCCGATGATGATCGACATGGACGATCCCGAGCACCGGATGCGGCGCAAACTGGTCTCCACGGGGTTCACCCCCAACCGGGTCCGCGAGCAGGAACCGGCGATCCACACGCTCGTCCACGACCTCATCGACGAGATCTGCGAGCAGGGTGAGTGCGACTTCGTCTGGGATCTCGCGGCGTGGATCCCGCTGATCATGATCGGTGACGCACTCGGCGTGGAACCCGACGACCGCGCCACGTTGATGCGCTGGTCGGACGATCTGCTCCGTGGACTCGGCACCGAGGACATGGACCTCCTGCTCGCCGCCGGCGAGGCGTTCAACGGCTACGGGGAATATGCCGCCCGCGTCGTCGAGGACCGGCGCGGCTGCCCGCGCGACGACCTCATGAGCATCCTCGTGCACGCCGAGGTCGACGGCGACCGGCTCGACGACCACTCGATCCTCCACGAATCGCTGCTGATCCTCATCGGCGGGGACGAGACGACCCGCCATGTGATGTCCGGCGGTGCGTACCAGCTGCTCACCCAACCCGACCAGTGGCAGAAGTTGCAGGCCGACCGGGAACTCGTCGTCCCCGCGGTCGAAGAGATGTTGCGGTGGGTGACGCCGATCAAGAACATGGCGCGGACCGCGACCCGGACCGTCGAGTTCCACGGCAAGACGATCGAGGCGGGCCAGAAGCTATTGATGCTCTACCCGTCGGCCAACCGCGACGAGGACCACTTCCCCGCGCCCTTCACGTTCGACATCGAACGAACCCCCAACGACCACGTCGCGTTCGGATTCGGCACCCATTTCTGCCTCGGTAGCTCGCTGGCCCGCCTCGAACTGCGGGCGCTGTTCAACGTGCTCCTCGACCGGTTGCCCGACCTCCACCTCGTGGACGCAGCGGAGCCGGCGCACCGCGCGGCGAACTTCGTGAGCGGTTACGAAGGCATGAAGGTCGCGTTCACGCCCACCGGGCGTCGGACCCCGGCCGCGTAGCTGGCGCCGGCTCGGGCGGCGCCCCGCGTCAATCGTCGTCGCGGATGGTGACCGTGCCCGTACCGTCGAGCACCGTGACGCCGGGCGCAGAGTTCACCTGGACCGAGAAGGTCTCGGTGCCCTCAGCGATCGTGTCGGACAGCAACGGGATGGTCACGTTCACCGAACGGGCGTTGGCCCTGATCTTCGCGGTCCCCGACTTGCGCGTGTAGTCGGACCCCGCGATCGCGGTCCCGTCGACCGTCGACCAGTTGATGAGCACGTCGGCCGGCGCGGGGTGGGTGAGCACGATCGGCACGACCAGGGACCGGACCCCGCTGTCGCCCTCGACGACGGTGGCGTCGGACACGACGAGTCGTACCGTGGAACCGGGGTCGTCGTCGACGATCGTCCCCGTGCCCCGTTCCCGGTAGTTCTGACCCCCGTCGACTCCCGCCGCCACCA
This sequence comes from Acidimicrobiia bacterium, assembly GCA_038250905.1. Lineage (GTDB taxonomy): Bacteria > Actinomycetota > Acidimicrobiia > IMCC26256 > JAENVU01 > JAENVU01. The sequence continues at coordinate 7,154 of JBBSBV010000063.1, read as the reverse complement.
CGTACATCAACTTGTTCGACTCGGCGATGGCATTGGGCTTGACCGCGATCAGGAGGGTCTTGAACACCTGGGACCCGGAGAACACGGCCTTGCCCTTCTTGAACGCGAAGTCGGCACTCCCCGCCGTGCCCGGCGCCGTCGACCAGTAGACCGTGACCGTCTTGCCCGGCCCCGGCGGTTCCGAAAGCGACAGGGGGAACGCCATCGCCCGCGCCCCCGCAGTCCCTTCGACGATGGAGGCATCGCCCACCGACACCCGGGGGCCGGTGACCACGCCCGGGTGGGCCATTTCCCAGTTGCCGACGGCCGTGTCCCAGACCGTGCGGTCCGTGGTGACGGCGAAGCACGGCGGCAACGTGCCCGGGAACGCGCCCGGGCCGAGCCACACCATGGTGTTCCCCGAGCAGGAAACGTCGTAGCCCGCCGGCATCACCAGGTCACCGTGGTTGGTGGTCTGGTCGGCCCGGAAGATCGTGTTGGTGATGTTGAGCTTCGGGCTCACGGGGTTGTTGTCGTCCCACTTGAAGAACCCGCCGTGGCCCGCGGCCAGGCCCTTGTAGACGGTCGGCATCGCCTGGAGGCGAACGAGCGAGTTGCTGATCGCCCACGTGTTCGAGTGCCCGTCGAAGCTCGTCCCATCGGTCCGACGCGCCGAGAATCCCACGTAGCAACCATCCAGGAACGAGTTGTTGACGAATCCGGAGACGAGCGAGTCGTTCTGGATGCAGTCGTCGTGGATGTAGGACATGTAGGCGTCGGAGATGATGAAGTTGTCCGAGCCGTCGCGAACCGAAATGCCGTCGCCGTAGTTGAAGATGCGCGGGTGGTTCAGCGTGAAGTTCGCGCCTCCGAACCCGAAGGCCGTGTTGCCGTGGAAGGTGTTCCACGTGGTCGTGACCGGAAACGTGCCCTTGATCGAGCCGCCGTCCCAGCACGCGTCGGCCCCGGCCTTGAAGTACACGGGGTACGGGATGTTGCCGGTCCAGGTCGCAGCGTTCGCGTCGACGCGTTCGTTCGCAGCGAGGGTCGAGGTGAAGGCCGCGGTCTGCACCCCGGCCAGTTGGCGGGTCGATGCCGCCGAGCAGGGCCCGACCGCGCCCGCGCCACCCGCCGGGAACGTCGCAAGGCCGGAGCCGACGAGGATCGCCCCGACGAACGCGTTCCGGATCGATCGACCTTGCATGCCACTCCCCCCATTGATCACACGTTGGCGGCGACGACCTCGGCGATCGTCTCCGCTGCGGCGGGATCCCGCCCGTCGACCCGGAGGATGCCGGGCCTTTCAGGACCGGAGGAATGTACCAATTGATCGGAGAGTGAATCCAGGAGCAGTTCGCCGCGCTCCAGGTCCCGGCGCTGCTGGTCCGGCTCGACGGCCTCCAGGCGGCTCTGGCGCGGTCCCCGTTCGGCCAATCGCGCCAACAAGACCGGGACCGGCGTGTCCACCCGGACGAGCAGATGGGCGCGTTCGGCCGGGTCCGAACCCGATTGCCGGAGCACCCGCGCGTCGTCGGCCCGGAGAGCAGCGGACCACCACTCCTGGAGCGGGCCCTGGTCCAGGACATGGACCCCCGGCCGGCGCCGCGCCCGCCGCACCGCGTGGCGGACCACGAGCAGGTTGGCCGGCCTCGCCACCTGGTCGCGTACGTCCTGCTGGCCGCTCCGTAACCCGACCCCCAGCGCGACCGCGACCGCTCCTGGTTCGACCGCGCCTCGGCCGATCGCCATGACCTTGCGAGCCAGTCGAGCGCTCCGGCTCGCGTCCGGACCCAGCGTGGCCATCACCTCGGTCGTCGGGACTCCGCGCAACCGCAGCTGCGCGACCACGGCACGCGCCAGCGTCGACTTCCCCGCGGCGGGGAGACCACAGAACTCGACCACGTACCCCATCGCGGACGCGTCGACGATCAGAGCCGCGACCAGATCGCCCGCAGGATCGCGGTGAGGACCTTGGCGGGCGACTGCGTACCGTCGATCTCGACCGCACCGAACAGCGAACCGTCGAAGTCGAGCGACCGCACCAACTCGATGCGATGGGCGAGATAGTCCCGTCCGTCCTCGGGGCGGCGCTCCGCCGCGGTGTCCACGTCGACGTCGAGGCGGATCACGATGTCGGGCGGGAAGCGTCGGGCCAACTCGTAGGGCCGCAACTCGTACGCCGCGAGCCATCGCTGTACTGCATTGCCCGTGCGCCAGTGCGTGAGTCGGGGACCGTCGAGTTCACCGGGGAACTGCATCTGGGGCCAGCGGTCGCAGATCACGACCATCCCCCGGGTCCGCGCCTTCATCACGCGGCGCAGCTTGCGCGACTTCTCGTTGGCGAGCGTCAGCGCCCAGACCGCCTTGGCGCCGGACATCGCCGCCGGATGATCGTCACCGACCTGCACCTTCTTGGCGATCGTGTTGCGATCGCGGGCCTTGCCGAAGACCTGGTCGCGCACCAGCTTCATCGGCTTGCGCAGCAGTGACGACGAGCCATCGCCCGAACCGAGGTACATCGGGTACACGTCGAGCTTCGGGGCGAGGAATCTGCGGGATTCGGCGACCATCGTCGACTTGCCGGATCCGTCACAGCCCACGAACGCCACGATGACGCCGCCCCCGGTTCCGCCGCGACCCTTCAGGACCGGACGGGGCGCGACCTTCCGGGAAATCCCCCGCATTGCCCAGGCGGCTTCACGGTTCATCCGCCGGGTGAACGCCGCCGGACCGCGCGAACTGGTCTGGCTCGAGAGCACACGTAGGACCACGCGACGAAGTCGGTACAGCTCGGCGGTGCCGGGATCGCGATCCAGGCAGGCCCCAACCGCGTCCCGACCTTTCGACCCCAGGAGTTGCTCGGCCACGTCGAGGACGGCTGCACGGTCGGTGCGCGCCATCAGAAAAGCGAGTTCGGAACCCGGTCCACTCGAACCGCGCACCATGTCGCGGCCGCGGAGTTTGAGGGCGTAGCGGGTCAACAACAGCACCGCCTCGACGGAAGGCGCGGTCACCCAGACCCCCGACTCGTCCCGCACGCGGGTGTCGAGCACCACCCGTTCCCACGGCAGTCGGAACCGCTTGTTGTGCCGCTCGCCGCCCGGGAGCCGGTAGTGCACATGGAAGTGGACCATCCGGTTCGACTCGTCGTCGACGCCGAGGAAGTCCTCGAGTCCGATGTCGTTCCGGGCGTTCGCCACCCGACCTCGTCGGCACGCCAGTTCGGCGAACACGGCGTAGGCGTCGTCGATCCCGGCCGGGTCCACCAGGATGTCGAGATCGGTGTCGGCGGCGAGCGCGGCCTCGAGATGGTCGTTGCTCTTCCAGTGGCAGTAGGCGACGCCCCGATCGTCGAACCGGCGCAACACCTCCATCACGAGACTCATCGCTCGTCCTCTTGGCCCTGCGGGCCGGGCCGGACCGGCCGCGCTGCGTTGATCACGTAGCTCTGCCGGGTCATGGGTTCCACTCCGCTCTCGTCTGACCGATTGCACGTCATGCTGGTAGATCCATCGGCACTTCGTCGCCAGACTTGCGCGACCGGATGATCGCCAACAGCCACCGGCCGTCGTCTCCGAGGGTCAGATCAGGCCGGATGAGCCACGCGAGCCCCATGGCCGCCAACGCCGCCAGGGTGCCGGCTCCGATGATGACCAGGTTGGTCAGCGCGCTCCCGGCCGGCATCGAGGACCGCAGTGCGAGGACGACCGGGATGCTGACCGCGGCGACGATCACCGCGAGCACGAATCCCCGGATCTGGCGGACGACGAAGCGTCCCCACGTGATGTGCGCGGTCTGGAGACTCAGCTGGGCCATCAGCAGGTAGTTGACGAAGATCGCGACGGTCACCCCGCAGGCGACCCATCCGAGGCCGTACTTGGTCCCGATGAACGCGCCGACGATGACCGCCACCGCATAGGCGCCCTGCCGCCACGCCCGCCGGTACACCGTGCCCATCGCCCGCGCCAGCGAGTCGCTGATCTTGTAGCTCGTCCGGAACAACAGGCCGCCCGCCATGATCTGGAACGGGAGCACCACGTCGTCCCACTTGTGCCCGCCACCGAGCAGCAGGTGGATCAGCTCGGGCGCGACGAGCACCGCCACCACCGATGCCGGAACGGTCATGACCGCAACCAACGAGACGCCACGCAGATACGCGGACGCCACGCGCTGGAGGTTGTCCTGGAACCGCGAGATGACCGGGAAGATCACCCGGTCCATGACCTGACCGAGCAGCTGCGCCGGGAACGCCGCGAGCAGGTACGCGTTCTTGTAGGCACCGAGCGCCGACGCGCTCATCTGGTTGCCCACGACGCTGTTGTCGCCGTTGAGGGCCAGGAAGTTGAATCCGCGGGCGGTCGTCATCCCGCCGGCGTAGACCACGAGGTCCCGGGATTCGGCGCGGCGCGGTCGCAACGACCGCGGATGCTTGCGCCGGGCCACGAGGATGCCGGTCAGCAGGACGTCCTGGGCCAACTGGGCGATGACGATCGACCAGACGCCGGCTCCGATCACCGCGAGGACGACGCCGACGAGTGCGAACCCGAAGAAGTACGACACCGTTTCGGCAATCGCGATCGACCGGAAGTCGAGATCGCGCTGGAGCATCGCGATCGCCACCACGCCGGGCGCCTGGACGATGAAGACGAAGGAGAGCCCGCGGACGACCGACGTCATCTCCGCCTGATGGAAGAAGTCGGCAACGAGGGGGGCCGCGAGGAACACGAGCACCGTCATGAAGAGGCCGGTCAACATCGACAACGCGAACGCCGTTCTCACGTGTTCGTCGGTGAGCTTCTCGCGTTGCACGACCGCCGGTCCGAACCCAGCTTCGGTGAAGAGCTGGCCCAAGGCGATGACGATGATCGCCGCACCGACCAGACCGTTCTCGGACTTGGTCAGGAACCGCGCGAACACGATGACGACGAGGAAGTTGCCGACGGCCTGCGATCCGAAGCCGAGGCCCGACCACACCATTCCGCCGAGCGCATGCCGCGCGGTGGTACCCGGAGCCTTGGCCTTCGCCGGCTCGGTGTCGGTCATACGAGCACGACCTCGTTGCTCGCTCTCGACCTCCGGTTCTGCTCCGCCGTGACCAGTGCCAGCCCCATGAGGAGCCAAAAATGTCGATAGTGCGCGGTCTCGCGGAAGAAGCTCCCGACGATGTAGGCATAGACCATGGCGCGCGCGTTCGTGCCCGGTGGCATCAATCTCACCATCGCGAACCACATCAGCAGGAGGCCGAACAGCCCGAGTGGTCCGCGTTCGATGAGATACGCCAGCGGTTCGGAATGCAGCTCGGTGGCGTAGGAGTTGAGGCTGAAGCCGCGCACGGACCCGGGCCCGACGCCCATCGGCGCGTCGAAGTACTTCGAGAGCGCCTCCTCCCAGACCAGACTGCGGGTACCACCGCTGCGGTCGAACCGCGCCTGGTTGAATCCGGTCTGGCCGCCCCCCTTCAACTGGCTGTACGCGAAGAAACCACCCAGGGCGATGAGCAAGACCGGGATGATCATCAGCAGCCGCCGGCCCCGCATCAGGTTGGTGGCCTTGTCGACGTTGCTGATCGCGAGGTAGCCGAACCCGACGCCGAGTTGGAGCATCGATCCGAACGACGCCGCCGCGAGGAGACCGACGAGGGCGAGGAAGATGACCGTGCCCTTGGTGGCCCACCGGAACGGTGCCGTGGTCCAACAGAGGATCGCGATGGCCAGCAGATTGCCCGGGATGTTGGGGTTCGGGAACGTGCCGCTGGCCCGCAACTCGTTGCCGCCGGACGTCCCGAGCTGGACCGCCGCGAGGATGATGCAGATCCCGAGTGCGCCGTAACAGAGGCGGGTTGCACGGGGACCGCCGCGGCGCAGGATGTCGACCGACGACAGGAACGCCAGGAGCACCGCGATGTCCCGGACGAAGAAGTTGATGATCCAACCGTGGAGTCCGGCATGGAGCGAGCCGATGAGCGCCGCGAGCCCGATGACGAACACCGGGACGCTGATCGCGCGGGCGACGTCTCGAGAGAGCCAGTCACCCCGGAAGAGGTGGATCATCGACGAGACGATCATCGCCCCGATCACGAGATCCGGGAAGGCGACCCCGCCCTCACTGCCTTTCCCACTCCCACCGAAGGTCGGGTAGATGAACCCCACGAAGATGATCGACATCGCGAGGAGCACCGTCGGGAACGGCTGCTCGTTCAGGTCTCGCAAGAACCGGCGGACGGCCAGCACGGCATCAGCCAACACCGCGTTCACCTCCAACCACATCGTCGACGACTCGTCGGTACGACGAGTAGATGACCTCGCGGTTCCATGATCGCACGTCGACCCGCCGCTCGATCGCGTCGCCGCGTACGAGCAGGCGAGCCAGGGCATCCGCGGCGCCGTCGACATCGCCGAGCGCGACGACCTGGCCGATCGCACCGAGTGCGACGACCTCGCGCCCACCATCGACGTCGTAGGTCACGAACGGCACCCCTGCGGCCGCGGCCTGGATGAGGACCTGGGGCAGACCCTCGGCATTGCTGAGCAACACCAGCGCGTCGGCCTGCCAGAGCAGCGGTTCGGTGGGCGAGACGTAGCCGAGCAGTGCGACGTCGTCATGCAGTCCGCGGTCGTCGACGAGGGCGCGGAGTTCGTCGGCCAACGGCCCGGAGCCGGCGACCGCGAGGAACGCGTCGGGCACGACCGTCCGCACCCGCTCGAGCATCGGCACGAGATCGAGAGGGTTCTTGCGGTCTTCGAGCGCCCCGAGCGAGACGATCACCGGTCGGTCCGTCGGCACGCCCGCCACTGGCGGGACCGTGGCGGGACGCGACGCCGGCAGGGTGGCGGCCGAGCGCACGATCGCCAGCTTCTCGGATGCGACGCCGGCGACCTCGAACCGGCGGGCCAGGTCGGCGCCGACCACCACGTAGCGGGCCGTCAGCGGCTCGAGACCCCGTTCGATCGTGCGGAACACGACGCTCTCGACCCTGCCGTACCCCGGACCGAAGCTCGCCATCGAGAGTGAATGGATCACCGGGACGCGGCCCGAGGTCCGCGCCGCGAGCCGGCCGACGACGCCGGCCTTGGACTGATGCGTGACCAAGAGGTCCGCCGCGTGATCGCGCAGCCTGCGGCGCGTGGCGAGGACCGCGCGCAGGTCGAGATGGGGACGCGGCGAACGCACGAGGG
>JBBSBV010000062.1:0-15132 GCA_038250905.1 Acidimicrobiia bacterium | reverse complement strand
TCAGCGCGTCGACCCGATCGGGGTTCGCGAGGACGAACCGGCGGGCCACCATGCCGCCCATGGAGTGGCCGAGGAGCCGCGCCGAGTCCAGCCCCAGTCCGTCGAGCACGTTCACCAGGTCGGCGGCGAACCGGTCGAACGAATAGCGCGCCTCGTCCTCGGGGCCGTCGCTCTCACCGTGGCCCCGCAGGTCAGGCACGATCACCCGGTGATCGCGGGCGAGGTCGTCGACCTGGTCGAAGAAGTCCTCCTTCGCACCACCGAATCCGTGCACCAAGAGCAGCGCCGGACCCTCGCCCCGCACAGTGACTTCCAACTCCACGCCGTCATCGGTGACGATCCGCACCTGGTCTCCTTCGCCTGCGTCCGCGGCCTCTTCGCCGCGAATGAACGCCGTAGGCTACGCGCTCATGCCCGAACCCGAAACCGGTGACTCCGACGCGCCGGAACGCCGAGCCGGATTCGTGCTGGCCATCCGCATCGTCGTCAGCGCGGCCCTGCTCGCCTTTCTCGTCACCAAGATCGATTTCGACAACGCGGTCCCGAAGGACCGGCACTTTTCGACCTTCGCGTGGTTCGGCGCCGGCCTGCTCATGGCCGCGGTCGGGCTGGTGCTCTCCGCCTGGCGCTGGCAGCGGGTGATCGAGGCCTTCGCGGTCCGCGTCCGGCTCCGCACCCTCACGACCCACTACTTCGCGGGCCAGTTCGTGGGGAACGTGCTCCCCTCGACGATCGGCGGTGACGTGCTCCGCGTCACCCGCAGCGCGAAGAACATCGGCTCCACCGAGACCGCCTTCGCAGCCGTTGCCCTCGAGCGACTCACGGGCTTCCTCGCCCTGCCCCTGCTGTGCGCCTGCGGCTTTCTGATCGATCCCGCGCTGTTGGAGTCGGACCACGCGTGGGTTGCGCTCCTCGTGTCGGGCATCGCGCTCGCCGCCCTCGGCACGATCCTGTTCCTCGCCGGCCACCCGAAGGCGGCGGGTCGGTTCGAGGGCCGCGAGAGCTGGGTCCGCTTCCTCGGCGCGGTACACGTCGGCATCGCCGCGTTGCGGCGAGACCGCCGGCAGATCCTGGGCGTCCTCGGGACGGCGGTCATCTACCAGATCTCGGTCATCGCCACGGTCGGCTTCCTCGATCTCTCGCTCGGCTCCGGTGTCCCGTTCGCTGCGCTGGTGGCGTTCATTCCCGTGGTGGCCATGGCGCAGGTGGTACCAATCTCCCTGTCGGGTCTCGGAATCCGCGAAGGAATGTTGGTGCTCCTCCTCCACCCACTCGGGATCTCGACCGGCCATGCCGTCGGCCTCGGCCTCGCCTGGTACGCGACGATGCTCCTCGTGAGCCTGCTCGGCGCACCGGCCTTCGCGGTCGGCAACCGCCTCGTGGACGAAGTCACCGCCTCGTCGAGCACCGCACCATGAGCACGCCCACCATGACGACCACCACCGACGCGCCCAGCGTCCCCCGCCGCCGTCGACTCCCCGGCCGTCAGGTCCTCACCGGCGGTGCGGTCATCTACTGGTGGCTGGAGATCGTCGCCGTCCTCACCTATTACCTCCTGTACTCGACGGTGCGGAACGCCGATGCCGAGCATCCCGAGCGGGCCCGACAACACGCGCTGCAGTTGATCCGGTTCCAGCGCACCCTCGGCATCTACCACGAGGAGGCGATCAACCGATGGGCGGTGAAGATCGAGCCGCTCGTGGTCGGCGCCAACTATTTCTACGGCTCGCTGCACTTCGTGGTCACGATCGGTGTCGCGATCTTCCTGTACCGCAAGTTCCCCGACGACTACCCCCAGTGGCGCAACACCCTCGCCATCGCCACCGCGCTCGCGCTCATCGGCTTCCGCTTCTGGCCGCTGATGCCCCCGCGCCTCCTGCCCCACCATTTCGGGTTCGTCGACACGCTCGACAAGTACCCCACGTTCTGGAGCTTCAACTCGGGCGCGATGAAGAAGATCTCCAACCAGTTCGCGGCCATGCCGAGTGTCCACTGCTGTTGGGCGTTGTGGTGTGCCTGCGTGCTCGTGCCGCGCCTGAAGTCGACGGCCGCCAAGATCCTCGCCGCGCTGTACCCGGCCCTGACCATCACCGTCATCGTGGTGACGGCCAACCACTACTTCCTCGACGCCGTGGCCGGGTTCGTCATCCTCGGCATCGGCTACGTGGGGGCGCGCATCATCACCCGCGCCGGTCGGCCCCGAACTGCTGCGCCGGCGTGACGGCCACCACCGACTTCGACCACGTCGCGATCGCCACCACCGACATCGCGGCCACGCTCGACCTGGTCGTCGGCCGGCTCGGGGCCGTGGTCGTCCACGGTGGCGACGGGTACGGCTTCCGCTGGGTGCAGGCGCGACTCGGCACCGCGACCGCGGGGATGACGGTCGAGCTGCTCGTCGTGTGGGAACCCGCGGTGAACGACTTCCTCGCCCGATTCGTCGACCGCCACGGCGTCGGCGTGCACCACATGACCTTCAAGGTCCCCGACCTGCGGGTTGCGCTCGACCGCTGCGCCGACTTCGGTCTGCACCCCGTCGGCGTGAGCCTCGACAACCCCGAGTGGCGCGAGGCCTTCCTCCAGCCGCGCGAGGCCCACGGCACCGTCGTACAACTCGCCCAGACGGAATATGCGCCCGACGACTTCGCCCGGATGGTGACCGACGCCGAGCGCACCGGTGCCGCGGCCGGTACGCCGGTGTGGTGGCCCCAGGGCCAGGTGCGCGCGAACGAACGCATCACGCTCGATCGCGTCGTGGTGGGGAGCCCCGACCGGTCCGAGGCCCGCCGGTTCTTCGTCGGACTGCTGGACGGCGCCGTCACCGCGGACGCGGCAGCCGGCACCGACATCCGCTGGCCCGGCGGCGGCTGCCTCCGCCTGGTCGACGCCGAAACTGCCGGCGTCCTGCGCCTCGAGGCCACCGGCCCGGCGGGCGCGACCTTCGACCTCAGCGGCGCCACCCTCGCCATCTCGGCCCCCTGACCAGCCTCCGTCAACAGCCCACGCCCGTGTGGGGAACGGACGCACGTTCAGGTGCGGCGGGTCCAGCCGACGATCTCGAGCACCGCGTCGCGCACGGCGCGGTCAGCGAGCGACAGCGGCGCACCCTTCAGCGTGGCCAGGCCGAGCTGACGCGGGGGCAGGTCCGCGATCTCGAAGGTCTGCAGTCCGTCGAGGTTCGGCGGCACCGCGGTCTCGGGGAGCACGGCGATGCCGGCGCCGGCCGCGACGAGGTCGGCAATCAGCCGGATCCCCTCGACCTCCACCGGCACGTCGAGTTGCACGCCGAGCTTCGCGGCGGCCTGCTCGATCTCGCGACGGAGCGGGTTCACCTCCGGTGGGAGCACGAGTCGCATGCGGGCGAGATCGGTGACCTTGAGCGGACCCTCCCGAAGCTCGGTGTCGCTCGGCGCGAGACCGACCATCGGCTCGTCGGCCAGGTGCTCGAAGACGATGCGGGGATCGGGGGCGGGCGCGGTGACGACGGCGAGTGCAAGGTCCTGCGCGATCACCTCACCGAGTAACCGCTCGGACGCGCCCTCGTGGACGAGCAGCCGGATCCCCGGCGCCGACTCACGCAGGTGCGCGACGAGTTGGGGGACGAGCCAGCGGCTCGCGGTCCCGACCACACCGAAGGTCGCGTCGCCCACCTGGAGCCCGCGGAGCGCGGCCAACTCCTCGTGCAGCAACTGGATCTCGCGGCGGATGCGGCGGGCCCGCCCGAGCACAACCCTCCCGGACTCGGTGGGCGTGGCGCCACCACGACCCCGGGCGAGCAACGTGACGCCGAGTTCGGCCTCGAGCTGACGGACTTGTTCGGACACGTTGGACTGCACGGTCCGGAGCGAGTCGGCCGCGGCCGTGAACGTACCTGCCTCGTCGATGGCGACGAGCGTGTCGAGATGCCGTAGCTCCATGGATTTTTCCTGTCCAACCGGGCGTCGAAAAACTTCGGTAACCATTGACGTATCTAATCTGACGATCGGATCCATCAATACTACCCACTGGACAGATCACACCAGGAGGGTGTTGCATGTGTCCGGACACCTCGGGGAGCCGGGACCCCCCGCCGGCTCCCCGACTCCATCTTCACCTCCACCTCCAGATTTCAAGGTCTTCGGGACGCGTCCGCTCGGACCGCCCGCCCCCGCACCGACAAGAAGGAACCATGGCTGCAGAAAGCCTGTCCACTCTGATCTTCACCGGACCGCTGTCCTGGACCGCGGACGCGCTCTGCGCCGGCCGGACCGAGCTGTTCTTCGCCCCCGCGGGCGAGCGCCCCGAGGCCCGGGCCGTCCGGGAGGGCAAGGCGCGTGCAGTGTGCAGCGAGTGCGCGGTCAACATCGCGTGTCGCGACTGGGCCCGCGAGCACCGCGAGTACGGCTTCTGGGGTGGCGAGTCCGAAGAGGACCGCGCCGCAGCCGGCTTCCGCGTCGACATGCCGGTCGGCCGGGTTGCGCGTTACCCCAAGGGCAACGGCACGCCGGTCGCACCCCGCACCCCCAAAGTCGCCTGACTAGTCTCCGCGGCTCTATGGGAGCACGCGGATGACAGCAACACCTGACGGCGTCGATCTCGATCGGCTGCAACCTTTCTTCACCGAGCACGTCGCCGGTGCGACCGGTGCCGCGCTGCAGGCGACGCTCATCGCCGGCGGACGTTCCAACCTCACCTACTCGGTGACCGACGGAACCAGCACCTGGGTCCTGCGGCGGCCGCCGCTCGGTCACGTCCTGCCCACGGCGCACGACATGGCACGCGAATACCGCGTGATGTCGGCCCTGGCCCCGACCGACGTTCCGGTGCCCCACACCCTCGCGCTGTGCGAGGACAACGCGGTGAACGACGCGCCGTTCTACGTCATGGAGATGGTCGAGGGCGTCATCTACCGCGACGGTGCCGCGCTCGCCGCGCTCAGCGCGGACGACGCCCGTCGCACGTCCGAGACACTCGTCGATGTGCTCGCCGCCATCCACGCGGTCGACTACCAGTCGGTCGGGCTCGGCGAGTTCGGCCGGCCCGACGGATTCCTCGAACGCCAGGTCCAACGGTGGGGCGAGCAGTGGGAGCGGTCCAAGACCCGCGAGTTGCCGGCCGTCGACGAACTCGCCCGACGGCTCCGCAACGCGCTGCCCGAATCGGGTCCGCCCACGATCGTCCACGGCGACTACCGCCTCGACAACACGATGATGGCGACCGACGACCCGGGCCGCATCGTCGCCGTCCTCGACTGGGAGATGTCGACGCTCGGCGATCCCCTCACCGACCTCGGCCTGTTCCTCCTGTATTGGGGTCAGGCCGACGCGCAGGTGATCGCCACCGGCGCGGCCATCGAACACCAGGCCGGCTTCGCGAGCCGGGAGGACATCGTGGCCCGCTACGCCGAGGTGAGCGGCCGACCGGTCGACCAACTCGACTGGTATGTGATCCTGGCGTCGTACAAGTTGGCGATCATCGTCGAGGGCATCAACGCCCGCTACCAGATGGGCAAGACCCTCGGTGAGGGTTTCGAGGCCATGGGCGCGATGGTGTCCGGGCTCATCGACAACGCGCTCGAGCAGGCCAACCGGTCTGAGATCGTCGCCCTCCGCGGTTAGCGGCCACCCGTGACCGAGGCCCGCACCGACCTCCGAACCGTCGCCCTGGTCGGCATCGGCGGGGCCGCCGGCACACTGACGCGTTACTCGCTCGGCCGGCTCGCGCCCGTCGCCGCGGGCACGTTCCCCACCACGACGTTCACCATCAACGTGACCGGCGCCTTCGTCCTCGGGCTGCTCCTGGGCGTGCTCGCGCGGGCGCGCCCGTCGGACCACGTATGGCGGCCACTGCTCGGGGTCGGCTTCCTCGGCGGTTACACAACGTTCTCCACCTTCGCGGTCGAGACCACCCAACTCGTGCGGTCCCACGACGGTGGCCTCGCGGTCGCCTACGTGGTCGCGTCCGTCGCAGTCGGACTGCTGGCGGCCCGGCTCGGTGAGCTGGCCACCGGAGCCCCGCTTGCGATGATCGACGAGGAGGAGATGTGATCGCGCTCGCGGTCGCCGGCGCGGGCGCGCTGGGCGCGCCGTGCCGGTACCTCCTCGAGGCCGCGATCTCGCGCCGGATCGGCCACGAGTTCCCGTGGGGTACCACCGTGGTCAACCTGCTCGGCGCGCTGCTGCTCGGGTTGCTCGCGGGATTTCGCGAGTTCCATGGACTCCACACCGATCTTGCGACGGTGGCGGGGGTCGGCTTCCTCGGCGCGTTCACCACCTTCTCCACGTTCGCGGTCGAGACCACACGCCTCGCGCCGCGCGCCCGGGTGCGGTACGTGACGGTGAGTGTCGTGGGGGGAGTCGCGCTGGCCGCGGCCGGTCTGGCGCTCGCGTCGGTCTGATCCGTACCCTCACCCGATGGCCGACGACGACTTCCACCGGCTCGCCCGCACGCTCCGGAACGTCACCGAGCCGATCGCCGCGAGTGTCTACTTCGCACCCGAGGCGCACCAGCGGTACGAGGAGCTGGGCCTCAACTACTTCGAGGGCTACTTCTGCTCGCGTGGCGCGTGTCTCGGCCGCGCACCGTGGAGTGTGATCACCGCAGCCTTCGCGGCGTTCAAGCCGGAGGCAGTGGACCGTGCGGTCACGTCCGGGTGGGAGAAGACCGGACCCGACGCGTTGCTCGCGGCGCGCGAAGCCGGCGCGACGGCCCAGCTCGAAAGACTCCTCGGCGCGACTGCGGATGGAGCAGACGTCCGGCTCGCCACCGAGATCCTGTACTCGATGACCGACGGCGTCGATCTCTCGGGACGCGCGCTGTACGCCGGGCTCTCGGTCCTCGACCGGCCCGAGTCGACCTTCGGCGCACTCTGGCGCGCGGCCGACCTCGTACGGGAGCACCGCGGTGACGGGCACATCGCCGCGTGGATCCCGCACGTCGACTCCACCGAGATCACGGTGATGACCGAGCTGTCGTGGGGTATCCCGCCTCGCACGTACGTCTTCACCCGCGGATGGAGCGAGGACGAGGTCGACGCGGCGTACGGGCGGCTCGAGACCCGCGGTCTCGTGGCCGACGGTGCACTCACCGCCGAGGGGAAGGCCCTGCGGGAACACATCGAACGCACGACCGACGATGCGACCCGTGCCACGCTCGAGCGGCTCGGGAGCCGAGCCGACGAACTGGTCGCGCTCCTGGCGCCCTGGGCGGAGGCGATCGTCGCCGGGAACGGCTATCCCGCCAGTCCCAGGAACCTGCGCGTGAACGGTTGACGCCCGGGCCCCCTACCATCGTCGCATGACTTCACTGCGATGGGACCACGAACCCGTGCTCCACGAGCCCGTGCTCATCGCCGCGTTCACCGGTTGGAACGATGCCGCCGATGCCGCGACCGACGCCGCCGACTGGCTCGCCGGGCGGTACCTCGCCACCGAGTTCGCCACCATCGACGAACAGGTGCACGTCGACTTCCAGGCCCAACGTCCGGTCGTCACCCTGATCGACGGGGTCACCCGTGATCTGCGCTGGCCGCAGTATTCGCTACGCGCCGCGGCCACCCCCGACGGTCAGCCCGACATCGTCGTGGTGACCGGGCCGGAACCGAACTACGACTGGCGCGGGTTCTGCCGCTCGATCATGGACGCGGCCACCGCCGTGGGTGCCCGCACCGTCGTGACCTTCGGCGCGCTTCTCGCCGACACTCCGCACACGCACACCCCACGGATCTCGGGCAGCGCCACCGACCCCGCCATGATGGACCGCGTGGGCCTCACCCGCTCACGCTACGAAGGTCCCACGGGGATCATCGGCGTCCTGCACGACACGTGTCGGCAGGCCGGCTTCGATGCCGCGTCGATGTGGGTACCGGTCCCCCATTACGTGGCCGCGCCGCCGAATCCGGCCGCGATCACTGCGCTCCTCGACGGCCTCTCGCGCGCCGTCGGTCTCGACATCGATCTGCGGGAACTTTCGGTGGCGGCGGCCGCGTGGCGCGCCCGGGTCGACTCTGCGGTTGCCGCCGACGACGACCTGCGCACCTACGTCGACGGCCTCGCCGCGCAGCACGACGACGAAGAACATCTCGATCCGGACGAAGTCCCCGACGGCGACTCCATCGCCGAGGCGTTCGAGGAGTACCTCCGCGACCAGGGTCCCTGACGCGCCGAGTGCTGCGTGCTCAGGCCAGGATGTCCTCGGCGAGCGCGAGCCACAGTTGGGTGGAGAGGTCGAGACTCTCCTGGTCGACACGCTCGTCGTGCCCGTGGAACATCCGGGCGTAGTCCTCGAACGCGATACGACGGCTGAACAACCCGAAGCCGTACCCGATGGAGCCGGCCCGCCGGAAGAATCGGTTGTCGGTCCCGCCGGTCATGATCGTCGGCACCAACGCAGATCCCTCACACAGCCGCGCCGTCACCCGGGCGAGTGAATCCCACAGGGGGGTGGCGGTGGGTGACGCAGTCGCCGGATCGTCGTTCGACGTGATCTCCACCCGGTCGGCGAGGTCGCCGATCGCGTCGAGGAGCATGTCGCGCGCGGCCTGCCCCGACTGCCCCGGCATGGTCCGCACGTCGACCTGGAGATCGACGCGGTCCGGGATGATGTTGGTCTTGGTGCCCCCGTGCGCGATCGTCGGTGCCATGGTCGTGTGCGTGCACGAGTGCGCGATGCGGCCGAGCGCGAGTGGAAGGTCCGCGATGTACGCGTCGATCTGGTCGGGATCGGTCAACTCCTCGGGAAACCCGAGGCCCGCCACGTACTGACGCCACGTGTCACCGATCTGCGCCTCGGGCCGGTACTCGGCGATGCGCTTCACCACCTCGGCTGCGGTCACGAGCGCGTTGTCGGTCTTGTACGCCTGCGACGCATGGCTCGGCGTGCCGTGCACGGTGATGTTCGACCAGAACGTGCCCTTCTCCTCCACCATGATCGGGAGCCGGATGCCGTTCGCGGTGGGCACCTGGTACCCGCCGCTCTCGGTGATCACGTAGTCGGACCGCATGGCGTCGAGTTCGTGCTCGACGAGGTACTTGGCCCCCCAGGTCCCGAGCGCCTCCTCGTCGGCCACGCCGAGGAACAACAGCGTGCCGCGAGGTGTGAAGCCCGACTTCGCGAGGTGGGCGAACGCGACGGCCATCGTCGACGTGAGGTTCAGCATGTCGACCGCGCCCCGGCCCCAGATCATGCCGTCGTCGAGTTCGGCGCCGAACGGGTCGCGGGTCCAGCCGTCGGGGTTGACCGGAACGACGTCGGTGTGGCCCATCAACATCAGGGTCGGCGCGGTCGGATCCGACCCTTCGATCTTGGCGAGGACGCTGCGCCGACCGGGCTGGGGCTCATAGTGCTCGATGTCGGCGCCGCAGCCCTCGAGGAACTCGGTGAGTCGGTCCGAGTTACGGACCTCCCCACCGGATGCGACCGTGCCGTCGTTGACGCAGGCGTTGCGGATCAGGTCCTGGAGCAGCGCCGTCGCTTCGTTGGTGAGGTCGTCAGGCATCGCTGCACGGTAGCGCCGCTCGGTTCAGGACGCCGCCGCGACTCGGTAGACGAACACGCCCTCGTCGTCCCAGCGCTCGGCGTCACCGGACTGCCGCAAGTGTTCGAGATGGGCGAAGGTCTCGCTCTCGGCCATCACGCCCCAGTGCTTCTCGGGGAAGAGTTCGTGCGACAGCGCGACGACGCTCGCGGGTCCGATCGCCAACGACGCGGTGCGCAGCTTCTCCATCCGCTCGAAGTGGTGCTCCTTGATCGCCTCGACGCGACCCGGCACGTCGGCGAACGGGTGACCGTGCGCGGGGAGTCCGAGCCGCACGTCGTCGAGGGCGCCCACGAGGTCGAGGGTGGCCAGGTACGAACTCAGCGCATCGCCCTGGCCGGAGCCCGCGATGTGCGGGGTGATGGTGGGCAGCACGTGGTCGCCCGAGAGCAGCACACCGTGCTCGGGGTCGTAGAGACAGAGGTGGTCGAGGGTGTGGCCGGGTGTGTGCAGCGCCAGCCAGTCGCGGCCGGCGAGCTTGATCGGCGAGCCGTGACGCACGCGGCGGGTGGGATCGGGCGGCGCGAAGAGCAGGCGCATCGCGCGGATCATGAGCCGACGCGACATCGGCGGTTGCGGGTGCTTGCTCCCACCCCACGGCGTGGTGCCACCCCAGGGCACCGACATCCGTTGGGTCTCCTCGGTGATGTCGTCGAGGGCGGCGGTACCGCGCGTCGAATCCCAGTGGTGGCCGTCGTCGTCGGCGAGGGCCGGCAGCTCGTCGAGCGACGGGCCGTGGTAGTGCGCGGCCTCGTCGATCGCCTGCTGTTCGAGCCGCTCGGCATCGAGCTGGCTGAGCGTGGCGCCACCCTTCTGCAGGGACCACGTGGTGAACGCCTTGTGCGCGATCAGCTGCGCGCCGGACTCCTTCTTGATCCGACCGGCCGCGCCGAAGTGGTCGGGGTGCGAGTGGGTCACCACCACGGTGTGGATGTCCTTGACGCCGTACCCAGCCGACTTCAGCCGGGCCTTGAGCGCCTTCCAACTCGCGGGCCCGGGGAGTCCGGGGTCGACGACCGCGAGCCCGCGGTCGTCCATGAGGCCGTACATGTTCACGTGCCCGAGCCCGGGCAGCCAGATCGGCAACTGCATCCGCAGCACCCCGGGTGCGACCTCGGTGATCTCCTCGGAGGCGTGCTCCTGCTCCTGCTTGGGCGGCCTGGGCGCCTGGGGGAGGTCGCCCGGCCGACTGGTCACGTCGGTCACGCCCGGAGCGTACCGCTCAGGGGGCGAGTTTGGGCCAGGGATGCACGGCCTCGAGCACCGCGCCGGCGGCGAGACACAGTTCGTCCTCGAGCCGACGCGCCACCACCTGCAACCCGCACGGCATACCACCGACGAGCTCCGCGGGGATCGAGATCCCGGGCTGACCCGTCATGTTGAACGGTGCGGTGAACGGAGCCGAGAGGTACATCAGGTCGACCTCGCGGCCGTTCACCTCACCGACCAGCGTGCCCTCGGCCTGATACGCGGTCGTCGGGGTGGTGGGCGTGAGCAGGAGATCGACCTGGTCGAACACCTCCGCCGCCGCGACCAGGATCTCCTGACGGCGCCTGACCGCCGCGCCGAGATGGCGAGCCCGCAAGTGGGGCATGCCCTCGACCGACGTACGGGCGAGGAAATCCAACTCGTCGAGATGTTCGGCGCACCGGTCGAGTTTCCAGGCCGCCATGTTTCCCGCGCTCAGCACCCCCCACGCCCGTCCCGGTTTGGGGAAGTCGATCGGGAGGTCGACGAGTTCGAGCCCGGCGGCCGCCACCAGCTCCTCGGCGAGCGCGCGCGTCGACGCCTCGACGTCGCGATCGGTCTCCGCGTACCCGAGGGTCGACGTCCAGGCGACGCGTCGGCCGCGCAGGAGGTCGCGGGCGCGGTCGACATCGGCCACGAGCGGCTCGTACGGCGCGGGCTTGGGCAGCGAGGTCGGGTCCGACACGCGGGGCCCGCTCGTCGCGTCGAGGTAGCGCGCCGCGTCGCGGACCGAGCGCACGATCGGACCGCTCACGGAGGTGAGCCCGGTGTCGAACGGATCGTGCATTCCCGCGTGCGCGATCCGACCGAACGTCGCCTTCATGCCGGGCAACCCGGAGTACGACGCGGGGATGCGGATCGAGCCACCGCCATCGCTGCCCGTGCACGCGGCGAAGATCCCGGCCGCTACCGCGGCGGCCGATCCACCCGACGATCCGCCCGGGGTCCGCTCCCGGTTCCATGGATTGCGGGTGACGCCATGGAGCGGCGTGGCCGTGTAACTCGGGATCCCGAACTCGGGCGCCGTGGTGAGCGCAGTGACGACCGCACCCGCGGCGCGCAGACCCTCGACCTCGGGACAGTCGGCGGGGGCGATGTCGTCGCGGTAGACGACCGACGCGTGCGTGTCGGGGAATCCCTTCGCCTGCGCCAGTTCCTTCACGCCAATCGGCACCCCGGCGAAGGGACCCGGGTCCTCGCCGCGCCCGACCGCCGCGTCGATCGCCTCGGCCTGCGCGCGGGCACCGTCGGAGTCGAGGTAACAGACTGCGTTCAACGCGCCGTCCTGCGTCTCGATCCGATCGAGGGTGACGTCCAACACTTCGGTCGCCCGGAGGTCCCCGCGCCGCACCGCGTCGGCAACGGCCCACGCGTCGCGTTCCCACAACTCGGTCATCCGACGGCTCCCCGGTCGACGTCTCCTGTCGCGCCAGCTTGCCTCAGTTCGGCGAAGGCCGCCTCCACATCGAGCCCGAGCTCGGGAAGATCGGGATGGAGCTCGGCGTCGGCCCACAGCCCGAAGTGCAGGACGTCGCAGTACGAGAGGATCGCGATCCCCAGGCCCAGGTTGCGCGAGAGCGGCACCAACGGGAACGCCTCCAGCATCCGCGCCCCCAGGCAATAGAGGGGAACCTGGGGGCCCGGGACGTTCGTGACCACGAGGTTGACGAAGGGCTGGCGGTGGACGAGCCGCGCGGTCGTGCCGAGCATGGTGGGCGCGACGTACCGCGTCATGTCGAGGAGGAACGCGGCGCCGACCGCCTGCTGCTCCTCCTTCAGGTGCGCGGTCGCGACGCTGATCGTGGCGAGCCGCGAGATCGGGTCGGGATCACCGAGCGGGAGGTCCACGAACATGGCCGACACCTGATTGCCGAGCTGCTGGTGCTGGTCCGCCGTGCGCACCGAGACCGGACACAGGACCCGGAGGTGGTCCGGCACTCCCTCCCCGCGGGCGAGGAGCCGTCGCCGCAGCGCCCCGGCCACACACGCAAGGACGACGTCGTTCACCGTCCCCCCCATCACCTGCCGCACGTCCTTCACCTGGCCGAGAGCCACCCGCGCGCCGACGAACGACCGGCGACGCCCGACGGCTCCGTGCAACGAGGTGCGTGGCGCGATCGGCACCGACTCGACGAGGCTGCGGAGCGCGTGGCCGACGCGGTTCGCCTGCTGCGCGGTGCGTTGCGGGGCACGGAGGACACCCCGGGCGGTCCGCACCAGTTCGGCCCGCTCGGTCGCCCGCTCCACCATGGTGTCGGCGAGGAGCCGCGCGTTCGACGGCGGCGGAACCGGCGACCACTCCGGTGCCGTGCCGATGACCGCATCGGGCTCGAAGTCGAGCAGCACGGTGGCGACGTCGACGCCCGAGACACCGTCGACGAGCGCGTGGTGGGTCTTCTGCACGAGCGCGACCCGGCCCGACTCGAGCCCTTCGACGAACCACAACTCCCAGAGCGGCCGGCGCCGGTCCAGAGTCTGAGCCTCGATCCGCGCCGTCAGTGCGAGGAGTTGGTCCCACGACCCCGGCTTCGGGAGTGCGGTCAACCGCACGTGATACGAGATGTCGAAGTGCTCGTCGTCGACCCAGATCGGGCGGCCCTGCTCGAACGGCACGGTCATGATCCGACGACGGAATCGCGGGATGAAATGGAGCCGGGACGCGACCAACGCCCGGACCTCGGCCAGGCGGAACCGGCCCGACGGATCGGTGAGCCGCTCGCCGGCGAAGATCGCGAGGGTGCCCACGTGCATCGGAGTCTCGGCGGACTCCAGATGGAGGAACGACGTGTCGAGGGCGGAGAGCCGATCGGTCGTCGTCACCATCGGATCGTACCGGTGGAACTCAGCCCGGGGTCGAGGTCACGCAGTCGTCGACGCCGAGCGCCCGCGCTTCCGTGTCGGCTTGCTGCACCAACGCCGTCCCGGTGCCGTTGGCCTGGTTCGCTGCCGACAGGTCGATGCGGGCCTGCGCGTCGAGCGAACTCGCGACCGCGTCGAGGGCGCGCTGCACCAGTGCCAACCAGCGAGCGATGCGCGCCCGCTCGTCCGGCGGCCGCGCGATCGCGGCGATGGTACGAACGGCGGCTCGCTGACGGACGAGCGCCCGCCGACCCGCCCGAATCATCTCCTCGGGGGTGGCGTCCGCGGCCGGAGCCAGCTTGGTCACCGCCTTGCGGACCGCCCGACACTGCGCATTCACCTGCCGCCGGAAGTCGGCGTGGGTGGGAGGCGCGTCACTCCCGCACGCCGCCAGGGTCATGGCGACGGCGACGGCGACCACGAGCGCGGCTGACCGTTTGCCCAATCCCCTCATCACGATGCGGGAAGGTACCCGCGAGCGGGGCGGGCGGTAGCGTCCGGGCATGCGAACTGCGACCGCCGTCTGGCGCGTGACCCCCGAACTCGTGCTGGCCATGGACGAGCGCCTCGGGACGCCGGTCGACTGTTACGTGAACGGTTCGCAGACCTGGTTCACGGGCGAGCCGGTCCTCGAATGGCGGCTCCACCCGATCGCCGGGTACCAACCGCCCGAGGGGATCTCGGCCTACGACCTCTGGGACCTGGTGGTCGACGCGATCACGGCAGGATCACCCGCCGCGGCGCTCCCCATCGGTACCAGCTCGATCGGCCTGAGCGACCTGTGGGACGGGCTCGAGTGCTTCCCCGCCTACGGCGACGAACTCGAGCCGGCGACGCTGGCCCAACGCGTCCTGGACACGCTCGGGCGGTCACCTGACCTGAGCGGACTCGTCGACCACGACACCATCGGCGACGAGTGGGAACGGTCGGCCGGTTCGGTGTCGGTCCTCGACCTCCTCGTCCGCCAACTCGGCCCGTAACGCGCGGGTCGTCTCGCGGCGAGTGTCACTCCCGCCAGGGCGGGGTCCGCGGCAGGTCGAAATCGGCGGGCATGCTCACACCGTCGATGGCACGGAAGGCGAGGTCGCCCCACCGGTGCGCACCGGCGAGCGGCGCAGGCAGCCGGTCCCGGGCGAAGAATCCGACCGCACGCGTCTCGAGCGGATGACCGCGCAGTTCCCCGCCGATCATCCGGCAGTGGAACAGAATCGAGTACATCGGGATGTGCGCGAAGCCGAGGCGAAGGCCGTCGAGCACCGAGATCAGTGCCACCGGTTCGACCTCGATTCCCGTCTCCTCGAAGACCTCCTTCACCGCGATCTCCGACGGTGAGTACCCGACGTCGGCCCAGCCGACCGGGTAGAGCCAGATGCCACTGTCCGCGCGCTGCGTGAGCAGGATCACGCCGTACTCGTTGCCGACGATGGCCGCCACCGAGACCTTCGGCGTGACGTACCCCGCACCGCCGTTCCCCACCGAGCTCAGCCCCTCCGCGGAGAGCGGCGCTGACT
>JBBSBV010000061.1:0-15274 GCA_038250905.1 Acidimicrobiia bacterium | reverse complement strand
CCGGCGGGGATCGCATCACTCGCGACGTAGACCCGGACCAGCTTCTCGCCGGCCACGGCGTCGTTCTTCGCGCCCTGGACGTACCCGGCGAGGCCGAGCGTCCCGAGGAGGGCGAGAACGATGGCGGCGACGATGCCGACGGTCCTGCGCTGATAGGTCATCGTGTGCTCCTTTGTCCGCTCACCCGCGGACGATCAGTCGGTGCGTTTCGTTCTGGTGGCGGTCTGCGTTCACCGCCGGAGATCTGTGAGCTCGAAGAAGAGCTCGGTCCCTCGGTCGGGCCGCTGCCCGCGACCCGACCGAGAGACCAGTGGTGCAACTAGCCGGCGATGCTCTTCTTGATGCTGTCGAAGGTGTCCGACAGCTGGCCGCCGAGGGCGCCGACGGTGATGACGATCGCAACCGCGATCAGCGAGACGAGCAGTGCGTACTCCACTGCCGCGGCGCCACGCTCGGTCTTGGCGAGACGGGCCTGCAGCCCCTGCAGCATGTACATCAGGTTGGTCATGGTGGTTCGGTCTCCCTTGGTCTGTGGTCCTGCGCTTCAGGACGACGTCATCGTGGAGGAAACCGCACCGCCTGCCATCACCAGAATCGGGGAATGCACAGGGCTGTTTTCGGCCTGGCCCTTTTCATCAATCGTGAGGATGGCGTCCTCGCGACGCGACGCGACAATCCCGACACGATGAAGACCATGACTGCACCCCACGCACCCACCCACGACGGCGATCACGATCACGATCACCCTCGAGGGATTCTTCGCCGCTTCTCCATCCGCGCGTTGCGATCCCGCCGCGGCGAGCGCGGCGCGGTCGCCGTGGAGATGGCACTCGTGGCGCCGGTGCTGGTCCTGCTGACCTTCGGCGTCATCGAGTTCTCGTCCGCGTATCACGACCGGTCGATCGCGGCCGATGCCGCCCGGGCCGGTGCCCGCGTGGGCTCGGCGAAGGCGACCCAGAGCGACTTCGCCACCGCGGCCGTCTCGGCGGTCAACAGCGCGGTGAGCACACTCCCGAGCAACGTTCCCAAGGAGCTCTGGATCTACAAGGCCAACTCCAGCGGCTACCCAGGCTCGAGCAGCTCGTTCTCCTCCTGTTCCACAGACTGCATCCGGTACACGTACAGCACCGGTTCCCGGTCGTTCGTCAGCTCCGGTGGGGGTGGCTGGGCGGCGGCGTCGCAGCAGGTCTGCACGCAGCCCTACGACGAGATCGGCGTCTACGTGAAGCTCGACCACCAGTTCGTCACCAAGTTCTTCGGTGCCAGCGTGACCCTGAGCGACCACGCAGTGTTCCGGTTCGAGCCGGTCGCCAGCTCGGCGTGCGGGTTCTGATGCACGGTCACATGTACCGGCGACTCCACCTTCAAGTCCGGCGTGACGACGAGCGGGGCGTCGTCGCGGTCTGGGTCGCGCTCACACTGGTGGTCCTGCTCGGCTTCGCCGGTTGGGCCGTCGACTTCTCGCACTGGAACGACGAGCGCGCCCACATGCAGAAGGCGGCCGACGCCGCCGCGCTCGCCGGTGCCGTCTACCTGCCCGACGACCCGGCCGGCGCCATCGCCGCGGCACGCAGCATCGCGTCGCAGAACGGCTACCCGAGCGGCGTGTCGGTCACGACCCTGGCGAGCGCCAACCAGCTCAAGGTCACGATCAACACCACGGTGAAGAGCTCCTTCGCACAGGCCATCGGTGTCGGCAACGCGAACCTGTCGAAGCACGCAATCAGCGAGTACGAGTCGCCCAAGCCGCTCGACATGGTTCTGGTCTTCGACCGCACCGGCTCGATGGGCTCGGTGCCTGCGAACTCACCGTCGGGCACGCAGCTCCCGATCGCGAACGCCAAGGATGCGGCCCTCGACCTGCTCAAATTCCTCAACCCGAAGCGGGAATCCATCGCGCTGACCGTCCTCCCCCCGAGTAGCACGATGACCACGTGCACCGGCGCCAGCGCGGGCGCCTTCGGCATCCGAGGGACGACAGTCCCGCCCGACGTGGGCGGCGCGAACACCACCTGGGTGGTATCGCCGTACCCCTCCGGCCCGCTGGAGAACGACTACAAGAACGCGGACGGCACGCTCAACACCAGCAGCCAGATCGTCAAGACAGTGAACTGTCTCCAGGCTGCCGGTTCCACGGACCTCGGAGACCCGATCGAGGCGGCCGCCACGTACCTCAAGAACAACGGGCGTCCGGGGGCGAAGAAGGGCATCATCTTCATGACTGACGGCGCGGCGAACCTGCCCCTGTCCCTCGGAACGCCGGCGCTTCCGGTCCAGCCGTGCTCGTACGCCAACACGAAGGCCGCCGCAGTGAAGGCTTCGGGCATCCAAGTGATCACGATCGGGTTTCTCAGCGACAACCCCGGCGTCTGCGAGAAGGACACTTCGGGGGCCTTCAAGAACGCGACGGTCACCAGCCTTCTTGCCAGCATGGCGAGTCCCGTCAAGGGCGTACCCGCCGACAACAACGGTTGCACGCAGGCCGAGAACACCGATGGCGACAATTTCTTCTGCCAGCCGTCGAGTGGCGACCTCTCGAGCGTGTTCGTCGCCGCGGCGGCCCAACTCGCCGGACGGGTGCCCCGCATCATCGAGTAACCCTTCAAGTGGCCCCCGTCGCGGGTCGATGACCTCCGAGTCAGAGTCCGAGACGAACGCGACGAGGAGCATCGGTGCAACCCCGCACTGCGCCTGACGGGACGCCGCTGATCAAGGCAGGCCCGCCCACCGGCCCGCGGCCCTACCGAGGGCCCGATCGTCGCGGCGTCGCGCAGTTCGTCATTCCCCCGACGCTCCCGACCGCGATTCTCCTGCTCTTCGGCGTGGCGTGGGTGGTCCTCGCCTCCGATTTCCGCGTCTCGATCCCGGCGACCGCGCTGGCCAAGCTCGGCGCGATCGCCGCGACACTCGCGTTCATGACCGGGGTGGCGTCACTCCTCCGGTGGCGCCTCGACGGCATCGCACGCGGGTGGTGGTGCGGCTGGGCATTCCTCGTCATCGGGACGGGCTACCTCCTCCTCGGTTCACTCAACCCGGCGCACACGGCTGGTGCCGAGTTGGCGGCGGTCGTGCTCGGCATGACCCTCGTTGCCCGGGCGATCTTCGGTCCGGCGGTCGACGCGACGATCCGGTTCAGCAACACCGTCACCCAGATCGCGCTCGGCCTCACGGTCGCACTCGTCCTCGCGTTCGCGGTGGGCCACTCACCGGAACGGGCCCGCGTGGCCCTGGCGATCATGGGCGGGGCGTGGATGCTGCTCGCCGTCGCCGCGGCCGCCCGGCAACACCGGGGCCATCACGATGCCGGCGGCAGTTGGATCATCCCGGTCGCGGTCGCGTTCGGTCTCGCCGAACTGATCCCGGTCTGTATCGGCAGCTCGCCGAGTGGTGCGCTCGCCGATCACGTCTTCGAGTTGGCCGCCACCGGCCTCGCCAGCATCGGCGCGCTCGGGGGCCTCGTCGGCGCCGCCGTCCATCACCGCACGCGCGCGCTGCGGGAACAGGTGGAACGCGAACGGGAATCGGCCAACCACCGCCGGGTCGAGGAGTCCTTCGCCGACCGGTTGCACGAGATGCGTTCGACCATGGTCGCGATCGAGGGCGGCGTGGCCACCTTCGCCCCGACCGCGAACGACACCACGCCGGAGTCCACCCTGCGCGCCGCACTCATCGCCGAGATCCGCCGGCTGCGGACCCTCGTGAACGAGTCGCCGTCGGCCGCGGGCGTGGAGGTCTTCGACGTCGAGGCGGTCCTGGCCGCCACCATCGCCCTGCACCGTGCGAGCGGAGAGCGCGTGACGTTCCGCAGCGACGGCACCACCCGGGCCGTGGCCCGCCCCGGAGAGATCGCCCAGGTGGTCGAGGGCCTCCTCACGAATGCCGCGAAATACGCACCGGGCGCCGAAGTCCGCGTCATCGCGCGGCACGAGTTGGACGAGGTCTCGATCCGGGTCGAGGACGACGGACCGGGGATCGATCCCCTCTATTGGGACCGGGTGTTCGAACGGGGATTCCGGGTCGACCCCGATTCCCCCACCGGCGGCGACGGAATCGGCCTCAGCGTGGGCCGCCGACTCATCCGGAGCCAGGACGGCGATCTCTGGGTCGAAGCCACACCGAGCGGCGGTGCGGCCTTCGTGCTGTCGGTGCCCGCGGCACCCGCGCTCAGGATCGTGCCCACCCGTGCCGAAGTACTCGGCATGACCGATGGAACGTCGACGCGCACTGCGGAGGTCCGGTGACCGACACTGCATTCTCGTCACCCTCGGGCGTCGGCGCCGCGCTCGCGGTCCACGTCGCCATCGTCGAGGATCACGGACTGCTCGCCCAGTCCCTGGCCTTCGCGCTCCACAACCTCGGGATCGAGGTCACGGTGGTCGACGACCTCTCCCGCGACAACGTGCTCGCGACCCTCGGCGCACAGGAACTCCATCTCGTGCTGCTCGACTTCGACCTCGGCGCGGCCGGCAAAGGCCTCGACCTGATCCGGCCGATCACCGATCTCGGCGTCCGGGTCGTCATGCTCACCGGCGAGACCAGTCCGATCACGCACGCCGAATGCATCGAAGCCGGGGCGGTCGGCATCATCAGCAAGAGCGAGGCATTCGAACGGCTCATCGAGCAGATCACCGACGTCGTCGACGGTCGCACCATCCTCAGCGTCTCCGCACGTGAACACCTGCTCGCCGACCTCCGGAGTCACCGCGCGCACGAACAGCAACGACTCGCGCCGTTCGATCGCCTCACCGTCCGCGAATCCGAGGTGCTCCAGGACCTCATCGAGGGCAAGAACGCGGAGACCATCGCCTCCGAGAGCTACGTGTCCGTCGCGACCGTCCGCTCCCACATCAAGGCGCTCCTGTCGAAGCTCGGCGTCAACAGCCAGCTGTCGGCCGTGGCGCTGGCGCAGCGGTCGGGTTGGGTCGGCAAACCCCGCCGCGACGCCAACGGGTAGCCGAACTTTCTCTGAATTGTCGGTCTCACTTTCCTGAATTGTGGTGATGACGCCAGCCGCTCGATGAGCGATGGTGATCTCCCATGACCACGGCGGCACAACTTCTCGTTCCCTCGCCGGCGGCGCCCCAGGCTCGTTCGGTTCGGTTCGCGACCGGCTTCGACCCGCTCGACCTCGTCACCGGCGGATTCCGCGCGCCCGATCTCGCGATCGTCGGCGGCCGGCCCGGAGTCGGCAAGACCGTCGCGGCACTGCAGTGGGCCCGCGAGATGGCGATGCGGGGCCAGACCGTGGTCTACGCCACGTACGACCATGCACCGGCGGCGCTCGTCCGACGCCTCCTCGCGATCGAGTTGCGCAGCCTCGCCCGACCCGACGAGATCCTCGAGCTGTCGCGGTTGCGGGCGATCGCCCAGGAGGTGGTGCTCGGCGCCGCGCCGCTGGGTGCCCTCACGGCCGAGCCCCTCGGTGAGGAAGCGATCCTCCGCCTGCGGGAGTACGGGTCGCGCATCCATCTCGTGCGCCCCGCGGCCGGCTCGGCCGGCGTCGGTGGGATCGCCCGCCTCGTCGCGGAGCACCGCGCCGAAACCACCGCGCTCGTCGTCGACCACGTCCAACGGATCGTGCCCCACCGCGCCGGACTGGACCCGGTCGCCCACTCCGGTCATGTCGCCGCGCAGTTGAAGGAACTCGCCCTGGCGACCCAGATCCCCGTGATCGGCATCTCCGGGACCGATCACGCCGGGCTCGTCGCCCGGCGGGTCCACCTCCACCACCTCGAGGGCGCGAGCGCACTGGCCCACGAGGCCGACGTCGTCATCCTGCTCAACGACAAGGCCGGGATCACGGCGGGGCCGGCTCCGAAGTCGGAGCAGTGGGTCGTGTTCAGCGTCGAGAAGAACCGCGACGGGGCCTCGGACCTGAATCTCGAGTTCCGCAAGGACCTGGCCAACTTCCGCTTCGATCCGGCGGGGGGCTTCGTCGCCGAGGCGCTCGTCGACGACCCCCGGACCGGCACCAGTTCACCCGTCGACGCAACGCGCTTCGACCAAGGAGTGAAATAGCCTCCAGGGATGCCTGACCTGCATCCCATGCGCATCGGTTCCTCGCTCGTCACCACCGGAGAGGAAGCGACGATCCGATCACCGTTCGACGGCGCCGACCTCGGTCGCGTCGCGATCGGCACGCCCGACCACGTGGATCAGGCGGTCGCCGCCGCGCACAGCGCTCGCCGCGCGCCGATGCCGGCCCACCAGCGGGCCGCGATCCTCGACGCCGCGGCCGACGCGCTCGCCGACCGGCACGAGGAGTTCGCCCGGTCCATCGCCGGCGAGGCCGCCAAGCCGATCAAGACGGCACGGGTGGAGGCAGCACGCGCCGTCGGCACGTTCCGCTTCGCCGCCGTCGAGGCCCGCACCCTCACCGGCGAGACCATCGCGATGGACGCCAACGACGCCGGTATCGGCAAGTTCGGATTCACGCTGCGCGTCCCGATCGGCGTGGTCGGCGCGATCAGCCCGTTCAACTTCCCGCTCAACCTCGTCTCGCACAAGGTCGCCCCGGCGATCGCGGCCGGCTGTCCCGTGGTGCTGAAGCCGGCGTCGCAGACCCCACTCACCGCGCTCAAGCTCGCGTCGATGCTCCTCGACGACGCCGGACTGCCCGCTGGGTGGCTCAACGTGGTCGTCGGGGGCGGCGGCAGCGTCGGCAACGCGCTCGTCGATCACCCCGACATCGCCTACATCACCTTCACCGGCTCACCCGAGGTGGGTTGGGGCATCAAGGGTCGGGCACCGCGCAAGAAGGTCGGCCTCGAACTCGGGAACAATGCGCCGGTCATCGTGGAACCGGACGCCGACCTCGAACTCGCGGCCACCAAGATCGTGGCCGGTGGGTTCGGCTACTCGGGTCAGACCTGCATCTCGGTGCAGCGGGTGTACGTCCACGACTCGGTGCGCGACGAGTTGGTCGACCGCGTGGTCGCGAAGGTCGACGCGCTCGTCGTCGGCGACCCGATGGACGACGCGACCGACGTCTCCGCGCTCATCAACGAGGGCGAGCGCGATCGGATCGTCGGGTGGATCGCCGAGGCGACCGCCGGTGGCGCCAAGATCGCCACCGGCGGCGACGTCGTGGACCACGTGCTCACTCCGACCGTGCTCACCGGGGTGCTGCCCGACATGAAGGTGTGCACGCAGGAGGTCTTCGGTCCGCTGATCGGATTCCAGGGTTACCAGGAGCTCGACCAGGCCTTCGCCGCCGCCAACGACAGCCGGTACGGGCTACAGGCTGCCATCTTCACCACCGATCTGTCGGCCGCACTGCGCGCCGCGCACACGCTCGACTTCGGTGGTGTGATGGTGAACGAGATGCCAACGTTCCGGACCGACCAGATGCCCTACGGCGGCGTGCGCGACAGCGGGAACACGCGGGAAGGGCCGCACTACGCGGTGCGGGAGATGACCGAGGAGCGCCTCGTCGTCATCCAGATGTGAGGATCCGCTGCATCAGGACGAGGTCGAGCCACCGACCGAACTTGAACCCGGTCTCGGGCATGCGGGCCACCTCGACGAAACCCATGCGTTCGTGGAAGCGGATCGAGTCGACGTTCTCACCGTCGATCGCGCCGACCATCACGTGCAGGCCGGCAGCGCGCGCTCGGTCGATGAGCGCGGCCATGAGAATCCGGCCGATGCCATCACCGCGCCGGTCCCCGGCGACGTGGATCGAGTGTTCGACGCTGAAGCGGTACCCCTCGAACTGCGGTGTGTTGCGGAAGTCGCCGTAGCTCGCCACGCCGACGATCGTGTCGTCATCGGTTGCGACGAGTACGGGGAAGCCACGCTCCCGTTGTCGTTCGAGCCACTCGGTCCGCCACTCCAGCGTGAACGGCTCGGCCCGCCAGGCGACCGTGGTCGACGGGATCAACTCGTTGAAGATGGCCAAGGACGTGGGCAGATCCGCCACCCCGCAGTCGCGCACGACGATGCTCACGCCGTTCGCCGTTCCAGGAGACCGGTCAACAACGCGTCGAGCCCGGCTGCGAAGGCGCGGTCGAGATCGATCAACTCGCACCGGTGATCCAGGGCGGCGAGCCGCGGGTACTGCACCGGTCGAGCCTCGACGGCAGGAAGTCGACGTTCCCGTCGGCGCGTTAGGACTGCGCGGTCCACTATCGCTCGGGAGACCGCGTAGCCGAAGACCGCAGTGGCGATCTCGCACTGGTGGATCGTGCTCTCCGTGTGTTCCGCCGCCACCGCCAGCAGGCTCTCCATCATCCGGCAGCCTCCGGGGAGGGTCGGCCAGTCATCGATGCATGCCGCCGCCAGCCCATCGGCCGTGCGCAGTCGCCGCCGTGTCGAGTCCGCCCAGGTACCCAATCGGTCCGCGACGGATCCTTCATCGGGCGGGCCCGGCATGCGCTCCAGCACTGCGCTGATCGACGCGCGCCGCAGCGACTCCGCCGAGTCGAAACAGCGGTACAGCGCCATCGGCGTCACGTCCATCGCCGCGGCCACCGCCCGCATCGTGACCCCGTCGACACCCGCTCGCCGCACGATGAAGGCCCCTTGGCGCGCCGCCGATCCTGCATTCACCTTCTGGCCGCCCGGCCGGAACCTCGCCACGAACTCATACCTCCCGTATATCGAACTTTCGGCTTAGCTATACACGTGTATAGCTAAGCCGAAAACCGAAAAGCGACGCACATGCATTTCCGCGCGTACGGTGCGGCCGACCAAACGGGGCGCGCACGGCGGCCGGCGGAGAGGGAGATCTCATGGGTGCACTCGACGGCAAGGTCGCGCTGATTACGGGCGCGGCATCGGGCATCGGCAAGGCGACGGTGGCCCGGTTCGCGGCCGAAGGCGCCACGATCTGCGCGGCCGACTTCGACGACACGAACGGCAAGGCGGTGGCCGACTCGGTCGGTGGGCTCTACGTCCACGCCGACGCCGGCGACGCCAACGACGTGAACGCCATGTTCGCGACCTGCGAGCGCGAGCTCGGCGGCGTCGATATCGCCTACCTGAACGCCGGGATCGCCATCGGCGTGGCGGACATGACCACCCTCACCGACGACGTGTACCACCGCATCATGCGCGTGAACGTGGACGGCGTGGTGTGGGGAACCCGGGCTGCGATCCCGGCCATGGAGCGGCGTGGTGGTGGCGCGATCGTGGCTACCAGTTCTCTGGCCGGTCTGATCCCGTTCCCGTTCGACCCGGTGTACGACCTGAGCAAGCACGCCGTCGTGGGGTTCATCCGGAGTGTCGCGCCGCCGTTGCGGGCCAAGAACATCACCGCCAACACCGTCAACCCGGGCATGACCGACACCAACATCCTCAACGCCGACACCAAGGCGATGTTCGAGGCGAACGACTTCCCCCTCATGCCGCCGACCCAGATCGCGGACGCCGTATTCACCATCGTGACCACCGGGCGGACCGGCGAGAGCTGGGTGTGTCAGCCCGGGCGCGAGCCCGAGCCGTACCGGTTCCACGACGTCCCGGGGCCCCGCAGCGCCGGGGCGGTCGGCCGCCGGCCACCCGACGTGCAGTAGGCCCGTGCAGGAACGCTGCGGCCGGTGCCGGACCCGGCCGGTATCGTGGGCCGGATGTCCACCCCCGAACCGCAACCGGTCGTCCCCGAGGTCGTCCTTCCCGGCGCGCCGACCGAGGCCAGTCCCGGCGAGACCGCGATGGCCAGTGGCGCAGTCAGCACCGACCAGTCCGACGAGCAGGTCCTCCGGCCGACCAAGCTGATCCGCATCGCGTCGATGGTGCGCACCATGCTCGAGGAGGTCCGGCGGGCGCCGCTCGACGACGCCGGTCGCCGCGCCCTGCGGGAGATCCACGAACGTTCGGTCCACGAACTCCACGGCATCCTGTCCCCCGAGTTGCAGGACGAGTTGTCCACCGTCGTTCTCCCGTTCTCGGCCGAGACCCCGTCCGAGTCCGAGCTGCGCATCGCGCAGGCACAACTCGTCGGTTGGCTCGAGGGTCTGTTCCACGGCATCCAGGCGACGCTCTTCACCCAGCAGGCGATGGCCCAGCAGCAGTTCGAGGAGATGCGCCGTCGCCACGCACTCGAGATCGGTGGCCCCGACGGCGGACCCGCCGAACGCGCACCGGGGCCGTACCTCTGATCATGACCACTGCACCCGAAGTCCCGTGGAGCCCCGGCTCGTGGCGCACCCGTCCCGTCTCGCAGCAGCCCGACTGGCCCGAAGCCGCGTTGCGCGCCGCCGTCGACGAGTTGTCCACGGTGCCACCGCTCGTGTTCGCCGGCGAGGCCCGCACGCTCACCGAGTCGATGGCCCTCGCAAGTGAGGGGAAGGCGTTCGTTCTCCAGGCCGGCGACTGCGCCGAGGCGTTCAGCGCGTTCTCGGCCAACGCGATCCGCGACAAGCTCAAGATCATCCTGCAGATGTCGGTGGTCCTCACGTACGGGACCGGTGTCCCCACGGTGAAGATCGGGCGCATCGCCGGGCAGTTCGCGAAGCCCCGCTCGTCGAACGTCGAGGTCCGTGACGGCGTCGAGCTGCCGAGCTTCCGCGGCGACATGGTCAACGACTTCGCGTTCACCAAGGAGTCGCGGACCCCCGATCCGGGTCGCCTGTTGCGCGGCTACCACCAGTCGGCGTCCACGCTGAACCTGCTCCGTGCGTTCACCAAGGGTGGCTACGCCGACCTCGCGCAGGTCCACGCTTGGAACCAGGACTTCGTGACCGCCAGCCCCGAAGGCCGCCGGTACGAGAGCCTCGCCGCCGAGATCGAACGGGCGCTGCGGTTCATGGCCGCGTGCGGCATCGACCTCGACGCCGAACTCCGACTCCACCAGGTGGATTGCTACACGTCACACGAGGCCCTCCTGCTCGACTACGAGGAGGCGCTGACCCGCCAGGACTCCCTCACCGGCGACTGGTACGACTGCTCCGCGCACCTCCTCTGGATCGGCGACCGCACCCGCGCCCTCGACGGCGCGCACGTGGAGTTCCTCGCGGGGGTCGGCAACCCGGTGGGCGTGAAGCTCGGCCCGACGACCGATGCCGACGAGGTCGTGGCCCTGTGCAAGCGGCTCAACCCCGACGCGCAGCCCGGCAAGCTGATGCTCATCAGCCGGATGGGCCACGATCTGGTCGAACAGCACCTCCCGCCCCTCATCGAGGCCGTGCGCGACTCCGGTCACCCCGTGGTCTGGGCGTGCGACCCGATGCACGGCAACACGTTCACGCACTCGACCGGCGTCAAGACCCGCCGCTTCGACGACGTGATGAGCGAACTCCGCGGGTTCTTCAACGTGTGCCATGCGGCCGACGTGTGGCCGGGCGGGGTCCACGTCGAACTGACCGGCGAGAACGTCACCGAATGCCTCGGCGGCACCGACGAGGTGCTCGGCACCCATCTCGACCAGCGCTACGAGACGATGTGCGACCCCCGCCTGAACGCGCGCCAGTCGCTCGACCTCGCCTTCCAGGCGGCCGAGCTCCTCCGTCGCTGAAAAACCGAAGCCAGTACCCTGGCAGCGTGACCAACACTTTCGAGGACCTCGGCCCCAACTCCGGACTCGTCGAGGAGATGTACCGCCAGTTCGTCTCGGATCCGACCTCGGTGGCGCCCGCCTGGCGTGAGTTCTTCTCCGACTACACGCCGGCCACCGGCACCCCGCGCGCCGCCAACGGCGCCGCCACCGACGCCCAGGTCGAGGCTCCGGCCACCCCGTCGACCCCGGCCGTCACCATCCGTCAGGAGCCGCCGTCGGAGCCGACCCGACCCAACGGCAACGCCCCGCTCGTGCTCGACGGCGAGGTCACCAAGCCCATCCGCGGTGCCGCCGCCCGCATCGTCGAGAACATGGAGGCGAGCCTCGGCGTGCCGACCGCGACGTCGGTGCGCAACGTTCCCGCCAAGCTGCTCGAGGTCAACCGCCAGATCCTCAACAACCACCTGTCGCGCACCGGGCGCGGCAAGGTGAGCTTCACCCACCTGATCGCGTACGCCGCGGTGCAGGCGGTCCGCCAGGTCCCCGCCATGGCCTCGGGCTACGGCGTGGAGAACGGCGCGCCCGTGGTCGTGCGCCACGAGCACACCAACCTCGGCCTCGCCGTCGACGTCGCCAAGTCCGACGGCTCGCGCACGCTGCTCGTGCCGAACCTCAAGGACGTCGACGCCCTCGACTTCGCCGGATTCTTCGCCGTGTACGAGGAGATGATCCGCAAGGTCCGCACCGGCGGGATCACCCCCGCCGACTTCGCGGGTACGACCGGCACCATCACCAACCCCGGCACGATCGGGACGGTCCACTCGGTTCCGCGCCTCATGCCGGGCCAGGGCTTCATCCTCGGCGTCGGGGCCATCGGGTACCCCGCCGAGTACGAGGGTGCCGACACCCACACGATCGCCCGCCTCGGGATCAGCAAGATCATCACGCTCACGAGCACGTACGACCACCGGGTGATCCAGGGCGCCGAGAGCGGCGAGTTCCTGCGCGCGATCCACGACCTCATGCTCGGCGCACACGACTTCTACGACCGCATCTTCCACAGCTTCGCAGTCCCGTACGAGCCCGCGCGCTGGAGTGTCGACGTGAGCCCGCTCGACGACGAGCGGACCCAGAACGAGAAGGTGGTGCAGGTCCACCAACTGATCAACATGTACCGGGTACGCGGGCACCTGATCGCGAACCTCGACCCGCTCGGCCGCACCGAACCCGACACCCACCCCGAACTCGACCTCAACGAGCACGGGCTGAGCATCTGGGACCTCGACCGCGAGTTCCCGGTCGGCAGCCTCGGGGCCGGATCGCTCGGCCGCCGCACCATGCCGCTGCGCGAGATCCTCGGCATGCTGCGCGACGCGTACGCGCGCACGGTCGGCGTCGAATACATGCACATCCAGGATCCCGACCAGAAGGAATGGATCCAGACCCAGGTCGAGGTCGCGCCGCCGGCGCCCGACCCCGCGGTCCAACGCCGCATCCTGGACCGCCTCAACGCCGCCGAAGCCTTCGAGGGGTTCCTGCAGAAGAAGTATGTGGGCCAGAAGCGGTTCAGCCTCGAAGGCGCGGAGTCGCTGATCCCGATGCTCGACGCGTTGCTCAGCATCGCGGCCGAGA
Source organism: Acidimicrobiia bacterium (assembly GCA_038250905.1). Taxonomy (GTDB): domain Bacteria; phylum Actinomycetota; class Acidimicrobiia; order IMCC26256; family JAENVU01; genus JAENVU01. The sequence goes on along the minus strand of JBBSBV010000061.1, from coordinate 2,205 downwards.
ACGGCATGACCGAGGCGGTGCTCGGGACCGCGCACCGCGGGCGGCTCAACGTCCTCGTCAACACCGTCGGCAAGAGCTACGGGCAGATCTTCCGCGAGTTCGAGGGCGCACTCGATCCCGCCTCGGTCCAGGGTTCGGGCGACGTGAAGTACCACGTCGGCGCCACCGGCCACCACCGAGCGCCGACCGGCGAACACCTCACCGTCTCGCTCGCATCCAACCCGAGTCACCTCGAGGCCGTCGACCCGGTGGTCGAGGGCATGGCCCGCGCCAAGGGCGACCGCATCGACGACAGCGCGCGATGCCACGTCCTCCCGATCCTCGTGCACGGCGATGCCGCGTTCGCCGGGCAGGGCGTGGTGGCCGAGACGCTGAACCTCTCCGAGGTCCCGGGCTACGAGGTGGGCGGCACCGTCCACATCGTGGTCAACAACCAACTCGGGTTCACCACCGCGCCCGAACTCGGCCGGTCGGGGGTCTACGCGACCGACATCGCCAAGATGGTGCAGGCACCGATCTTCCACGTGAACGGCGACGACCCCGAGGCCTGCGTCCGGGTCGTGCGCCTCGCGTACGAGTTCCGTCAGACCTTCCGCAAGGACGTCGTCGTCGACATGGTCTGTTACCGCCGCTACGGCCACAACGAGGGCGACGAGCCCGCGTTCACGCAGCCGAAGATGTACGCGCTCATCCGGGCCCGGCGCAGCGTGCGCAAGCTGTATACGGAGACGCTCGTGAACCGGGGCGACTTCACCCTGGCCGAGGCCGAGGCCGCGCTCGAAGACTTCCGCGAGCGCCTCAACCACGCGTTCGACGAGACGCACCAGTCGGGCCCGCCCACGATCCCGGTCAACATCGTGCTCGCCGAAGAAGTGGAGCCCGCGGTCGACACCGGTGTGCCGCGCGAGCAGCTGCAGTCGATCGTCGATGCGCTCACCTCGTGGCCCGACGATCTCCTGCTGAGTCCGAAGATGGAGAAGATCCTGCGCACGCGAGGCACCGACTTCGCAGCCGACCAGATCGACTGGGCGCTCGCCGAGTCGCTCGCGTTCGGGTCCCTGGCCATCGCCGGTGTGCCCGTACGCCTCGCCGGTCAGGACACCCGGCGAGGCACCTTCAGTCAGCGCCACGGCGTCCTCGTCGACGTGCAGAGCGAGGCCGAGTACGTGCCGTTGCGCCACATCACCGAAGACCAGGCGCCGGTCATGCTCTACGACACCGTGCTCTCCGAGTACGCCGCGCTCGGCTTCGAGTACGGCTACTCCGTCGCCGACTCCAAGGCGTGGGTCGGATGGGAAGCGCAGTTCGGCGACTTCATCAACGGCGCGCAGATCATCGTCGACCAGTTCGTCGTGGCGGCCGAGGACAAGTGGGGCCAGCAGTCACGGCTCACCCTGCTCCTCCCCCATGGGTTCGAAGGTCAGGGCCCCGAGCACTCGAGCGCGCGGATCGAACGGTTCCTCGCACTGTGCGCCGAGAACAACATCCGGGTCTGCTACCCGACCACGGCGGCCCAGTACTTCCACGTGATCCGCCGCCAGATCCACGCACCGTCGCGCAAGCCGCTCGTGTGCTTCACCCCGAAGAAGTACCTGCGGGTCCCGGCCACCCGGTCGACGGTCGCCGACCTCGAGACCGGCAGCTTCCACGAGATCCTCGACGATCCGCAGATCCCGGTGGCCCCGGAACAGATCCGACGGGTGCTGCTGTGTGCCGGGAAGATCGCCCACGAACTCATCGAGCGCAGAGACCGGCTCGGCGCGCCGGTGGCGGTCATCCGGGTCGAGCAGCTCTACCCGTGGCCCGAGCAGCAGTTGATCGCGCTGGCCGAGAAGTACACCGGTTGCGACCAGGTGTACTGGGTGCAGGAGGAGCCGGCGAACATGGGCTCGTGGAATTACGTGCACGGCAAGCTCCATCGGATCCTCCGGGACCAGGCCCAGCTCCGCCACATCGCGCGGCCGCCGTCACCGAGCCCGGCCAGCGGCAGCTCCGCGGTCCACGACAAGGAACAGGAACAACTCTTCGTCGCCGCCTTCGCCGACCTCGCCTGACCCAACACTGCGACTTTGCGTCGCAAAACCCCCCCAATCGCGGGGTTTGGACGCCAAGTCGGGAGGCGGGGATGGAGGCGACCCGGTCCGCGGGGGTTTAGGGGGGGACGGGCGCGCCGGGCACGAGCACCCCGAGCCTGATGGGGCCGGG
>JBBSBV010000060.1:0-15408 GCA_038250905.1 Acidimicrobiia bacterium | reverse complement strand
GCCACAACGCGGCGGCGGAACTCCCGGCGAGGAAAACTCGACTCCGGCGGGCGGTCCCATACCGGCGTCGGGCCAGCCTGACCAGCCGGGCCAGCCGGACCAGACCGATGGAGCGGGGCAGACCGGGGCCCCGGGCGGGCCGGTGGTGGGGGGGCGTTGGGGCGGGCGGTTGAACTTGCTGTTGTCGACGGCGCCTTGGCAGGATGATCCGTGGAGTTTGGCGCTGCCGCGGCTGCTGGAGCCGATGGGCGTGATGGCGCATCGGGCGGGCACGGCGTGCGAGGCGGAGCGTGTGATCCGCACGATGACGATCCACATCGCGGTGATTGATCTGGCAATCCCGCTGGGGCCGGCGACGCCCGGGAGCCCGATTGAGTCGGGCGGGCCGCGAGTGTTGGATCTGCTGTCGCGGTTGGAAGCGCCGCCGCCAACGGTGGTGCTGAAGGCGCCGCGGTCGCATCGTGACGAGACGCGCGAGATGCAGACGGCGCTGCGGTGCGGGGCATTCGCGGTGGTGGATCGCGCGGGAGCGGATCTGGAATCAATGCTGGCGGTGATGGAGCGGTGCCTGGTGCGGTTTTACGCGGGGCGGTGGCCGGGCGGGGGGAACAAGTAGCAGGATCGCGGCTGACAAGTTGCGGGATGCGCAGCTTGCGAGTTGCAGATGAGTGAGCAGAAGTGCGGGCGTTTGGCGCGGCGTGCGTGTCGGCGCGGTTGAGAAAGTTTGGAGTGGTTGGGTGGCGCGTGTCGCGTCGCTCACGAGTCAACAGGAGAAGCAGGTTTATGCCCCCCAAGAACACCAGCGGCAACAGCAACACGACGAAACTCGGCTTCCGGCCCTTGCACGACAAGCTGCTGGTCCGGCGCGACAAGGCCGAGGACCGCACCAAGAGCGGGATTTTCCTGCCTGAGAAGGCCAAGGACACGCCGAAGACGGGCGTTGTTGAGGCGGTGGGCACGGGCACGCTGAACACCGACACGGGCCACCTGACGCCCCTGAGCGTGAAGAAGGGCGAGCGCGTGCTGTTCTCGTCGTACGCCGGGACGGAGATCAAGCTGAATGACGAAGAGTATCTCGTGATGAGCGAGGAAGAGATCATGGCGGTCATCGAGGATTGAGACGGTGCTGAGCGATGAGCGACGAGCGATGAGCAGGCGAGCCCATGGGCACGCGGCACATCACTCAGCGTCAGTTTGAATCGCTCATGCAGAAGGCGGACGAGTTGGACACCGAGGGAAACACACGCTGAGCCATCCGCTCAGCACTCAGCACTTATCGCTCAGCACTTGAAACTCGCTGGGCGCGTGCTTTGAAAGGGAACCAGACATGGCAGCAAAGCAGATCGTATATGACACCGACGCTCGTGAACGCATTCTCAATGGCGTGCGCAAGCTCGCTCGGGCGGTGAAGGTCACGCTCGGGCCCAGCGGGCGGGTGGTTGTGCTTCAGAAGTCCTTCGGCGCTCCGACCGTGACGAAGGACGGCGTGACGGTTGCCAAGGAGATCGAGGTCGATGATCCGTTTGAGAACATGGGCGCGCAGCTGGTGAAGGAGGTCGCTTCCAAGACTTCCAAGGACGCCGGCGACGGCACGACGACCGCGACGATCTACGCCGAGAGCATCTTCGCTGAGGGCCTGAAGAACACCGTCAGCGGCGCCAACCCCAACGAGATCAAGCGCGGCATTGATATGGCCGTGAGCGCGCTCGCTGAGGAGCTGAAGCGTCTGAGCAAGAAGGTCGATTCGTCCAAGGAGATCGCGCAGGTCGGCACCTGCAGCGCGAACCAGGACAGCGACATCGGCAAGATCATCGCCAACGCGATGGACAAGGTCGGCAAGGACGGCGTGATCACGGTCGAAGAGGGCAAGAGCCTCGATACCGAGGTCGAGCTGCTTGAGGGCATGCAGTTTGACAAGGGCTACCTGAGCCCCCACTTTGTCACCAGCCCGGCGACGATGGAGGTGGTGCTCGAGAAGCCGTACGTGCTGATCTTTGAGAAGAAGATCAACAGCGCCAAGGACATGCTCCCGATCCTGGGCAAGATCGCCGAGACCGGCAGCAGCCTGCTGATCATCGCGGAGGACATCGAGGGCGAGGCCCTGGCCACCCTGGTGGTCAACAAGATCCGGGGCACCTTCAAGAGCGCGGCCGTCAAGGCTCCCGGCTTCGGCGAGCGCCGCAAGGCGATGCTGCAGGACATGGCGATCCTCACCGCCGGTCAGGTCATCAGCGAGGAAGTCGGCCTGAAGCTCGAGGGCATCGGCCTCGAGTTGCTCGGCAAGGCCCGCAAGGTCGTCGTCACCAAGGACGAGACCACCATCGTCGAGGGTGCGGGCTCGCGCTCGGACGTCGCCGGTCGGATCAACCAGATCCGCGCGGAGATCGACAACACCGACTCGGACTACGACCGCGAGAAGCTCCAGGAGCGCCTCGCGAAGTTGTCCGGCGGCGTGGCGATCATCAAGGTCGGCGCGGCCACCGAGGTCGAGCTCAAAGAGAAGAAGCACCGCATCGAGGACGCAGTGCAGACCACCAAGGCTGCCGTCGAAGAGGGCGTCGTTCCCGGTGGTGGCGTGGCGTTGCTCCGGGCCCAGGCCAAGGTGCTCGCGCTGGCCGACACCCTGAAGGGTGACGAGGCCACGGGTGCTCGTCTGGTTGCTCGTGCGCTCGAAGAGCCGCTCAAGCAGATCGCGCTCAACGCCGGTCTCGAGGGTGGCGTCATCGTGGAGAAGGTCCGCAACCTCAAGGGTGCCAACGGCCTCAACGCCGGCACCGGCGAGTACGAGGACCTGGTCAAGGCCGGCGTCATCGACGCCGCCAAGGTGACCCGCTCCGCGCTGCAGAACGCAGCCTCCATCGCGGCGCTGTTCCTCACGACCGAAGCGGTCGTGGCGGACAAGCCGGAGAAGGAAGCTGCACCGGCGATGCCGGGCGGCGACATGGGCGGCATGGGCGGCATGGACTTCTAGGTCCTCCCGCACCACCGCACCACCAGCACGGCAACGGGCCGCCCTTCGGGGCGGCCCGTTCTTGTCCGCCGCGGCCAACCGCGAAGACCGGCGTTCGATACTGTTCGCGGCCTCCGGAGGGGAATCGTGCGTTATTTGCGGATGGGCACCATCGGGCTCGTTGTGGCAACGGCCGCTTGTAGCAGCGGCGGGGCCGACGCGAAGTCGGCCGAGTCGACGCCGGCCGCGATCTCGGTCGTCGCCAGGGCCGCCGACGCCGCCGACGCGGCGAGGACCGCACGCGTCGAGGCCGAGGTGGTCATCGAGACCACGTCCCGGACGACGACGACCCGGACCGAGGGCGTGACCGACTTCCGGACGGGCAACGCGTCGCTGACGAGCTCGTTGGACGGGTTGCTTCCCGGGGCGACCAGCGACACCGAAGAACGCTTCGTCGATGGTGTGCTGTACGTCGACTACCTCCACGCAGATCCCCGAACGGAGCTCTCCTCGGAGCTGTCCGCGCGGCCGTGGGTCAGGATCGAGTTCCCCGGAGCACCCCTGACCACCGGCGCCCAGAACTTCGGTGACCAGCTGGCGGTGCTGCGTGGTGTCGGCAAGGTCGAGGAGGCCGGTACCGAGACGATCCGTGGGACCGGCACGACGCGGTACCTCATCGAGGTCGATGTCGATGCTGCACTGCGAAAGGTGAGTTCGGACCGCGCACGATTCGAGCACGCGCTGTCGCCCTTCAAGACTTCTCGCATCGGCGGCGCGCCCGCATTTGCGGTGTGGCTCGGCGCCGACGGCCTGCCCCGTCGGATGACCATGTCGAGAGAGTCGTCGGGGGCCGGCGATCCGTATTCGGTGAGTCTCCGGATCGACTATTTCGACTTCGGCACCAGACTCTCGGTCCACTCGCCGCCTGCTGATCGAGTGATGTCGGTCGAGGAGTTCAAGAAGCTCGGACCCACGTGACGGCCAGGGTTGCCTTGTAGCCTCGGTGCCGTGCCGCTCGAACCCGTGAACCCTTCCGCCGGCTGGGGTGTGCTGCACCTCTACTACCGGGTCGACCGGCCCCGGGCCGACGAGCCCGGCGCGGCCAAGCGGGTGCTCGACGCGATCGCGTCGCTCGAGGCGGACGGCCACCAGGTGATCGTTTCGTCGGTACTCGGCCACAAGGCCGATATCGGCGTGATGGCGCTCGGTCCCGACCTCGCCCGGCTCCAGCAGTTCCAACAGGAGATGCTCGACGGTCCTCTCGTCCCCGAGTACTCCTACGTGTCGCTGACCGAGCAGTCGGAGTACGGCCAGACCGAGGACGACGAGCGGGCCCGCCTCGCGGCCGATGAGGGCGTCACCGATCCGGTGGAGGTGGAGACGCGGTTGGCGGTGTGGCGGGACCGCATCGCGCACTACCGCGAGCAGCGCATCCATCCGAAGCTGCCGGCGAAGGCGACCATGTGCTTCTACCCGATGTCGAAGCGGCGCACCGCCGAGGACAACTGGTACGGCCTCGACTTCGACGCCCGGAAGCAACTGATGGGCGGGCATGCACGGGTCGGCCGCACGTACGCGGGGCGCGTGCTCCAACTCATCACCGGCTCGACCGGGCTCGACGAGTGGGAGTGGGGCGTCACGCTCTTCGCCGACGACATCGTGGCGCTGAAGGAGATCGTGTACGAGATGCGCTTCGACGAGGTGTCGGCCCGCTACGCCGAGTTCGGACCGTTCATCACCGGCCTCATCGGTACGCCGGAACAAGTGCTCGACTCCGTGGGGGTTCGCTCATGACCAAGATCCGGTTGCACGTCTCGTTCCCCGAGGAGTTGGTCGACCGACCGATGCTCTACGAGATGATGAAGGCGCACGACGTGGTCCCGAACCTCCGGCGCGCGGCGGTCGAGGCCCACTCGGGCTGGGTCATCCTCGAACTCTCCGGTGAGGACGCCGCGGTCACCGGCGCGATCGGCTACCTCGAAGGCGTCGGCTGCACCGTCAACCGCATGGAAGGCGACCTGCTCGAAGGCTGACGCCTTGGCCCATCGACGCGATCCGCAACGTCGGTTCGACTGCCGGAGCCAGTCAGTCGGCGGCGCGCCAGAGGGGGAATGTGAGGTATTCGACGCCGTCGATCGCGGTGAGGCGGCCCGCCTCCCGCAGGGCGGGCAGGTGCGCGCGGGCGGCGTCCATCCCGGCCATGCGTTTGTAGTCGGCGACCGCGACCAGGAGCGGACCGTCGGCGTCACCGTCGCGGAGGATGGCGTCGACCTCGAGGGTGGGCCGGCCGGGGTCCGTGGCGTCCGAGCAGTGGCAGTGGTACACGATGCGTTCGAACACCGACAGCGCCACGATCCGCATGGGACCATCATGACCGTGGACAACGACGAGGACCGGGAACAGCTCCGCGCGGTCGAGGCCGAGATCGTCGCCCGGGCGGCGGCGGTGATCCCGGTTTGGGTCCGGACCCGGGTCGAGCTCGTGGTGACCGCCTGGGACCGGTGCGGCGAGGCGGAGCGGGAGCAGGCGGCGGCCGGGGCGGAGGTCGCCGGTGCGCAAGCGGCGGCGCGGGTCGCGGAGGAGTTGCGGGAACTGTTCGGGGTCCCGCTGCGGGATCAGCGCAGCACCCCGCTCCTCGTGGTGCGGTCCGCGTTCCGGGAACCGACCGCGGTGCTCGCCGGGGTAGGAATCCCCGAGATCGTGCGCGATCCCTTCGACGAGCGGATGCATCCCGGCGATCACTACGACCTGGCGCCCCGGAGCATGGCGGATCTGGGCGATCCGGACCTCGGGCCGCTGCTGCTGGCGTGGGGGATGAGCAAGGCCCGATACCTCCGGAAATCGGGCGGTTGACGGAATCGTCGGATTGATCCGAAGCTCCTCAAGCACCCGCCGGGTTCGGCCGAGATTGGAGCCGTGGAGCAGGAAACGTCCGACCGCCAGATCGCGGTCTCCGACGCGCCCGGTACCGGGCCTGGTGACCCGCTCGACGCGGTCACGGAGTTCGACACGCGGGCGCTCGATCATCGGTGCGGCGTCTTCCGCGGTTCCGATGCCGAGGGCGTGCTCCGGGTCAACGACGACTTCCTCACCATCACCGGCCTGAGTCCGTCCGCGGCGCGGGGATGGGACTGGCTGGCCTCGGTGCACGCCGACGACCGGGAACGATTGCGGCGCGCCGTCGAAGCCGCGTGCCGCAGTGGGGCGCGTTCGGCGTTCCCGATCCGCATGCAGGTCCCGCTCGGGAACATCACGACCTTGAGCGTCGCGATCAGAGCGTTGCCGACGGCCGACGGCTCGCGGCTGTTCGTCGGCGCGGTCGAATCGCCGACCGACGCCGACGCGCGCCGCGCCTCCGCCCACCGTGGTGTCGATCGTGCGGTTCCCGTCGATCCGTTCGAGGTGCTCGTCGACGCGCTGCCCGTCGCCGTGGCGTATGCCGCGCCCGACGGAACGCTCGAGTTCGCGAACGCGGCGTGGCGGGAACGAGTCGGGTCCTCCGACACGATGGCCGAGGTGTTCGCGACGTCATCCGGTGCCGGGTCTGTCCCGGTACTCGAGGCCCTCGACGCGTGGGCGCCGTGGTCGGGATACGCCGCCGTGGCGGGCGCCGAGACCGAGGTGACCGTGGTTCCGCTCGCCGAGCAACTCGGTGGCGGGCACGTGATCGCACTGGTTCCGGGCCCCGTACTGCCGACGCCGAACGCGACCTCACCCCTCGAGCTGTGTTGTGCGGTGTTGGACGCGTCACCGGACTTTGCCGTCGTGCTCGACGCGAACGGTGGGCTGACCTACGCCAACACGGCGGCGCGTGACTTCCTCGGACTCGGCGACGCCGATCTCCCGAGTCCGAGTTCGCTCGCGGAACTCATGACCTTTGCGGACTCTCATCCCCGTCCACTGCGGGAGCGACTCCCGGAGGTCCTCGCGTCCAAGGGATCGCTCACCGTCGCGGGCGACGTGGTCAAGGCCGACGGCACGCGGTGTCCGGTGGCCATGCTGATCGTGGCGATCAAGGACGAGTCGGGTGCGGTCGACGCGATGGTCTGCATCGCGCGGGACGGTGCCGACCTCGAACGGGCCGAGCGCCAACTGCACGCACGTGAGGCGTGGTTCCGGACCCTGATGCAACACACGTCCGACGCGGTGACGGTGCTCGACGCGCATCTCGTCGTCGGGTACGCGAGCCCGAGTTGCGAGGCGATCCTGCACGCGGCCCCCGAGGCCCTGACCGGCACCCGATTCCTGGACCACGTCGACGGTCCCGACGTCGCGCTCGTCGAGGCTGCCATCAGCGAGGCCGAGCTCACGCACCTGCCGACCACGATCCGGTACCGCGTGGCGCGGTCGGACGGCTGGACCCGGACGTTCGAATCGCGTATCGAAGATCGTCTCGACGATGCCGTGATCGCGGGGATCACGGTCAACACGAGAGACGTCACCGAGGTCGAGAGGGAGGCGACCGCGCGTGATCGCAGCGAGGCGGCGTTCCGCACCGTGGTGCGGTCGGCGCCGGCGGCGATCTACGCGGTGGATCTCGAGGGTCGGATCCAGTTGTGGAACCCCGCCTGTGAGGCCATGTTCGGCTGGACCGCCGACGAGGTCGTCGGTTTCCCTCCGCCCTTCCTCAGCGACGCGCAACGAGCCGATCCCTGGACCAGTTCGGCGCGGGTGCTCGCGGCAGGTGAGGAGTTCAATGCCGAGGCCGTGTTCCGACGCCGTGACGGCAGCGAGGTGGCCGTCGGTCTCTCCGTGGCCCCGATCGTGGCCGGCGACGGTGCGGTGACCTCCGTGATCACGGTCGCGCTCGACCTGACCGAACGCGTGAAGGCGACCGAACGGCTCGCCCACCGGGCCGAGGTCGATCGCACCGTCTCGGCGTGTGCGCGTGCCCTGGTCGACACCACCCCGGCCACGTTCGCCGGGTGCCTCGAGGAGACCCTCCACGCACTGGCCGACCAGTTCCGGGCCGATGCAGCCGCGCTCTTCCTTCGCGACGAGCAACGGGCGGTCTCGACCTGGCCCAGCGGCGCCGAGTTGGATCTCGGGCTCGCGCTCGACGACTGCCCACCGGGGCCGTTCACCGCCCCCGACGCGACCGGGGCCGTGGTGGGTGCCGGTTGGGTGATGGCGGGCGAGAGCGGCCCCCTCGGGGTGGTCGCACTCCGGTGGGACCGGCCGATCATGGACGACGTCACCGACCTGGAGTCGCTCGACGTCGTCGGCGCCGCGATCATCGCCGCCCGCGACCGGGTCCTCGCCGAGACGGCGGTGCGCGAGAGCGAACTCCGGTTCCGAACCTTGGCCGAGCACTCGACCGATCTGGTCGTGGTCGTCGGTCCCGACCTGCAGCCCCGGTACGTGAGCCCCGCCGCGGCCCGGTTCCTCGGGGTCATGGCCCACGACCGCTTCGATCCGGCCAGCTCGGTGATCCATCCCGACGACGTGACCGGCCTACAGGCGGAGATGTCGGCGATCGCCGGGAGTGAGGTCGGCGCCCGCAGCGAACCGATCCTCGCTCGCTTGCTGCGGGCCGACGGCGAATACCGCTGGGTCGAACTGATGGTGACGAACCTGCTCGCCGAGCCGTTGGTCGGGGGTCTGGTCGTCAACGCGCGTGACGTCACCGAGCGCCTCGATGCGGAGGACCAGCTGCGCGCGTCGGAGGCCAAGTTCCGCGGACTCGTGCAGAACCTGGCCGAAGGAGTGACCGTTCTCGCGATCGACGGCAGCGTGAAGTACTCGAGCCCCTCGGCGGCGCGCATGCTCGGCTACGAGGTGGGGCACGGGACCGGTGAGATCGCACTCGATTTCGTCCTCGAGGAGGACCGTGACCGCGCCGCCGAGATCGTGGCCAAGGCCTTCTCGGAGCCGGGCATCCAAGGTCCCGTGGCCTTGCGGATCCTCCGACCCGACGGCACGACCCGGGTGGTCGAGGCGATGGGGCACAACCGACTCGACGATCCCGCGGTCGAAGGTGTCGTGGTCACGACGCGGGACATCAGCGAGCGGGTCGAGGCGGAGACCTCGGCCCGACGGAGTGACGCCCGGTTGAGTGCTCTCGTCGAGAACCTCTCGGATGTGGTCACGATCGTGAACCCCGACGGTGAACTCGTGTACACGAGTCCCGCGGCCGAGGCCCAGTTCGGATTCCGCGAAGGAGACGAGAGCTGGACCGATCCGACGGCGCGCATGCATCCCGACGACCGTGACGCAGCCATAGAGCAGCTCGGCCGGCAGATAGCGGGCGAGACGCAGGAGCCCGTGCAGTTCCGGTTGCGCGACGCGGCGGGCGGCTGGCGCAACGTCGAAGCCATCGCGAGCGACATGACGGACGATCCCGACGTGGGTGGGATCGTGGTCACCACCCGCGATGTCTCCGCCCGCACCCTCGCGGAGCGCCTCGTGGCCGATCAGGCCCAGGTCCTCACGCTCATCGCACGCGGTGCTCCGCTCTCGGACACGCTCTCGGCGCTGTGCGAGATCATCGAACGGATCGTCGGCGACGTGCTCTGTGGCTTCCTCGTGTTGGATCCGGAGCGCCAGGTGCTCGGGCTCGAGGCGGGGCCCCGCATCCCGACCGAGCTCGCCGCGATTTGCCAGGGCATCCCGGTGCGCCGGACGGCGGTCACGCGCCCGGGAACCGAGGTCATCGTCGACCTCGACGCCGATCCCCGATCGGCAGGCTTTCGTGACATCGCGGATCGATCCGGTGTCTCCGCCGTCTGGTCGACGCCGATCTTCGACTCGCTCGCGCAGCGGGTGATCGGCACGGTGGCGATGTTCTTCGCCGGCCCGCGGGAGCCGACCCCCGCCGAGCACGAGGTCCTCCAGATGTTCTCCCAGACCGCGGCAATCGCGATCGAACGGCAGTCGGCCGAAGACCTGCTCGCCCATCGGGCGAACCACGATTCGCTCACCGGACTCCCGAACCGGGTCCTGTTCCTCGAGTTCCTGTCCCACGCGCTGGCCCGCGCCGAACGTGACGACGGCAAGGTCGCGGTCCTCTTCCTCGATCTCGACCGCTTCAAGCACATCAACGACGGGCTCGGCCACGATGCGGGCGACGAGGTGTTGCGGGAGCTGGCGCAGCGGCTCGACTCGGTCATGCGGCCCGCCGACGTGGTCGCCCGCTTCGGCGGCGACGAGTTCACCATCTTGTGCGAAGGGCTCGATCCCGAACGGGTTGCCGATCACGTGGCCGATATCGCGCGCCGGTTGCTCGAGGTGGTGGAACAACCGCTGTCGGTCGGGGGTGAGGACCGTCGGCTCTCGGCCAGTGTCGGGATCGCGGTGGCCGGTCGTGGATGCACCGCCGAAGCCCTGCTGCGGGACTCGGATGCTGCGATGTACGAGGCGAAGCAACGCGGCAAGGCGCGGTGGGAGATCTTCGACGACGCAATGCGGTCGTCGGTGACCGCGCGACTCGACCTCGAGTCCCGGTTGGAACGCGCCATCGAACGCGACGAGTTCCGCCTCTACCTCCAGCCGATCATCGAGCTGGCGTCGGGTCGGTGCGTCGGCGCCGAGGCGCTGTTGCGCTGGCAGGACCCCGACAAGGGGTTGGTGACGCCCGATGCGTTCATCGGTCTCGCGGAGGAAACCGGCCTGATCATCCCGATCGGGGAGTGGGCGCTCGCCGAGGCCTGCCGGACCGTGGCGCACTGGGAAGCCGTCGGCCTCCTGTCCTCCGAGTTCACGATGTCGGTCAACCTCTCGGCGCGCCAGGTCGCCCAGACGGACCTCGTCGAGCGGGTGCGCGCCGTGATCGAGCGGAGTGGTCCGATGGCGTCGCGGCTCTGCCTCGAGATCACCGAGAGCGTCCTGATGGAGGAGTCCTCGGTCGACGCGATGCACGCGTTGCGCGAACTCGGCGTGCGGTTCTCGATCGACGACTTCGGAACCGGCTACTCGTCGCTCGGCTACCTCAAGCGGTTCCCGGTGGACTCCGTGAAGGTCGACCGTTCGTTCGTCGACGGACTCGGAACCGACGGCGAGGATTCGGCCATCGTCGCCGCCGTGGTGAGTCTCGGCCACGCGCTCGGTCTGTCGGTGGTCGCCGAAGGGGTCGAGACGAGTGGGCAACTCCAGCATCTCCTCGCGCTGGGATGTGATCGGGCCCAGGGTTACTGGTTCTCGGGTCCGCGCAACGCGACCGAGTTCGCCGGGATGCTCAACGACCAACCGTGGATCGGCACCCGGACGGCGTGGGCCGGACCACCGGCGCCGGTGGAGCGATTTGGGAGCCGACCCGCCTCATAGGTCAGAATCACGTCAGGACACGACGGGGAGCTGATGGTGACGGTCAACGCTGGGGATACCGCCTGGGTCTTGGTGGCTGCTGCACTGGTGATGTTCATGACGCCCGGGCTGGCGCTCTTCTACGGCGGCATGGTGCGGACGAAGAACGTGCTCGGCATGCTGATGCAGAACTTCTTCTCGCTCGGGATGGTGAGCGTGCTGTGGGCCGTGGTCGGGTTCTCGCTCGCGTTCGGGGGCACGGGGAAGTGGATCGGGAACTTCGATTTCATCGGGCTGCACCATGCGGCGACCGAGTTCGCGCCCGGGTTCACGGGTCTGCACATCCCTCCCCTCGCCTTCATGTCGTACCAGATGATGTTCGCGGTCATCACCCCCGCGTTGATCACCGGCGCCATCGCCGACCGGATGCGGTTCTCCGCGTGGGTCTGGTTCACCGGTCTCTGGGCGATCCTCGTGTACTCCCCGGTCGCGCACTGGGTCTTCTCGCCGAGCGGATGGCTGTTCCGGCGCGGCGCGCTCGACTTCGCCGGCGGGACCGTGGTGCACATCAACGCCGGTGTCGCCGCGCTCGCGGTCGTCCTCGTGCTCGGGAAACGCCGAGGCTGGCCCAAGCACCCGATGCCGCCGCACTCCCTGCCGCTCACGCTGATCGGGACCGGGATCCTCTGGTTCGGATGGTTCGGGTTCAACGCCGGATCCGCCCTCGGCGCGAACGGGGTGGCGGCGCAGGCGTTGGTCAACACCCACCTGGCGGCCGCGGCCGGGATGCTCGGATGGCTCGTCCTCGAGAAGCTGCGGACCGGACACGCCACGACCCTGGGCGGGGCGTCGGGTGCGGTCGCGGGTCTGGTCGCGATCACGCCGTGCGCGGGGTACGTCGGTGGTCTCGCGCCGCTCGCCATCGGTACGGTGACCGGGGCGGTCTGCTTCCTCGCGGTGAGTATGAAGTTCCGGTTCGGCTACGACGACTCGCTCGACGTGATCGGCGTCCATCTCGTCGGCGGCATCCTCGGGTCGCTGCTCCTCGGGTTCTTCGCCGACGCGTCCGTGAACGCCGCCGGCCGAGACGGTCTCTTCACCGGCGGCGGCTGGGGTCTCATGGGCGAGCAACTGTTGGCGGTCGGCGCGACCCTGGTCTTCTCGTTCGTCGTGACCTCCCTGATCTGCATCATCCTCAAGGTCGTGCTCCCCGGTGGATTGCGCCTGTCCGAGGAGGACGAGGAGACCGGGCTCGACCTGACCCAGCACTCGGAGGTGGCCTATGCAATGGACCGGGTCTGACCTCAACGCCTGCAACGGATCGAACGGAGACCGATGAAACTCGTCACCGCCATTATCAAGCCGTTCCGGCTCGACGAGGTGAAGGAGAGCCTCAAGTCGCTCGGGGTCCAGGGGCTCACCGTCTCGGAGGTCCAGGGCTTCGGGCGCCAGCGGGGTCACACCGAGGTGTACCGCGGTGCCGAGTACGAGATCGACTTCGTGCCCAAGGTCCGTATCGAGGTGCTCGTCGACGACAAGGACGCGGACGGCATCGTGCAGGCGGTCGTCGAGAGTGCGCGCACCGGCAAGATCGGCGACGGCAAGGTCTGGGTCACCTCGGTCGACACCGTCGTCCGCGTGCGCACCGGTGAAGCGGGTCCCGACGCGTTGTGACCGATGGAGGTGCGGTGGGCCCGGTCCGCGCCGCGCGTGACGCGCTGATCCAGGACAGCACGCGTCGGGGGTGGGGTTTCGGCCGGGCGCTCGCCGATCTGGTCGATGGTGCGATGGTCGCAGTGGTGGGCGAGGTCGGAGCCCGGGGGATCGGCGTGCTCGCACTCGGTTCGTATGGTCGCCGGGAGCTGTGCCCCGGTTCCGACCTGGACGTGCTACTGCTGCACGACGGCCGTGCCGACGTCGACGCGGTCGCCGACGCACTCTGGTATCCGCTCTGGGATGCCGGGTTCGTGTTGGGCCATGCGACCCGGACCGTGCAGGAGACGGTGAAGCTCGCCGAGCGCGATCTCGAGACACTCACCGGGTTGCTCGATCCCCGCTGGATCGGCGGTGCACTCGAAACCGAGTCCCGGGGACTCGTCGCCGCCGTGCGCCGAATCGCCCGGCGCCACCGGGTCGAGGTGATCGATCAGCTGGCCGACGCATCGACCATCCGCCGGGTGCGGCCCGGTCCCATCTCGGAGATGCTGGAACCGAACCTGAAGGACGGCGCGGGTGGACTGCGTGACCTGCACGCGTTGTCCTGGGCGGCGTGGTGCGGGATCGACGCGTTGGGGACCGACGACCGAGATGCGTTACGCGCCGCGAACGACGTGTTGCTCGACGTCCGCGTCGGGTTGCATCGCGCGACCGGAGGTCGCTCCGACGTCCTCGCGCTCCAGGACCAGGACGCCGTCGCCGAACTCCTCGAGTTCGCCGACGCCGACGAACTGATTCGCGAAGTCGCGGCTGCTTCGCGTCGGGTCGCGTGGATCGCCGGTGACGTGTGGTCGCGCGAACGTCACGCGTCCAGTCGACCTCGGCGCCGCGGCGGCGCGCAGTCGGAGGCGGTTGCCCCCGGCGTGGTGGACATCGACGGCCGTATCGCGATCACCAGCGACGCGTTCGTCGATGGTGCGCTGGTCCTGCGCGTCGCGCGGGTCGCGGCCGAGACGGGTCAGCCGATCGACCGCGACGCGTTGGCCCGTCTGCGCCTCACCGCGGCGCCGGTCTGGAACGACGCGACCCGCGCCGATCTCATCGCGGTCCTCCGATCGGGACGCCAGGGGATCGACGTCTTCGAAGCGCTCGACGTGGAGAACCTCGTGAGCCGGATCCTGCCGGAATGGGAACGGATCCGGTTCCGCCCGCAGCGCAACGCGTATCACCGATTCACCGTCGACCGGCATCTGCTCGAGACCGTCGCGGAGGCCGCTGAGCTCCTCACCGGCGAGATGGACACCGAGGCGGGCGTCGCGGCGGAACTCGATCATCCGGAGTTGTTGGTGCTCGGTGCGCTCCTCCACGACATCGCCAAGGGCCAGCCGGGGGACCACGCGATCACCGGTTCGGCCGTCGCACGCGACGTCGGGGATCGCCTCGGACTGCCCGGTCCGCTCGTGGAGACCCTGACCTGGCTGGTGCTCGAGCATCTCCTGATGGCCGACACCGCGACCCGGCGCGATCTCGCGGAGCCGGTGACCATCGAGCAGTTCGCACTGCGGGTGGCGACGCCGGAACGACTCCGCCTGCTCCGCCTCCTGACCGTCGCCGACTCGCGTGCGACTGGCCCCGCCGCGTGGGGCCCGGGCAAGGCCGCGCTGGTGCGTGAGCTCTACGACCGGACGCTGGCGCTCTGGCAGGGCCGCACGGCACCCGCGAGCGTCGGCGCTGCATCGGCGCCGATCGACGCGGTGGCAGGCCCGGGGGTCGTGGTGGTGTGGGAGACGCTCGCGGACGGTCGCCTGCGTGCGACCGTCGGTGCGCCCGATCACCCCGGCCTGCTCGCGGGGGTTGCCGGCGCGTTGAGTCTCGAGGGGTTCGACATCGCGGCGGCCGAGGGCCACACGGTGGCGGCGGGCCAGGCGGCCGAGGTGTTCATCGGGACCGATCGTTTCGACCGGTTGGGCGACGAGGCCGGCCGGGTCCGGGCCGCGGACACCATCCGGCGGGTTCTGCGCGGGGAAGGCTCGCTGGCGGACGACCTCCGGGCCCGGCGCGAGGTGTATGCCCGGCCGTCCCACACCGCGGTACGGGACGACTCGATCCGCATCCGAGTCGAACAGGATGCGTCCCAGGACGCGACGGTGATCGAAGTGTTCGCGCCCGACGAGATCGGCCTGCTCGCCACCGTGGCCGCGGTGTTCGGCGCCTTGGATTTCGACGTGCGCGTGGCGCGGGTCTCGACGACCGGCGACCAGGCCGTCGACGTGTTCTACGTCCAGGACCACGGCCGGAAGGTGACCGACCCGCGTCGTATCGCCGGCCTGCGCCGGGCGCTCGTGAGGGCGCTCACCGGCGATTAGTTTCCGCAGCGATGGATGACGCGATCGCTGCCTCAGATGTGTTGCGCTGGTCCGAGACCCTCTCGGCCATCGCCCGGACCGGTCTGGGCTTCACCCAGAGCCTCTACGAGCAGGAACGCTTCGAGGAGGTGCTGAAGGTCGCGGCCGACATCCGCGCCGCCGCCATCGACGAGGCGGAGTCAGAGGCGCTCTACG
>JBBSBV010000059.1:0-15689 GCA_038250905.1 Acidimicrobiia bacterium | reverse complement strand
TTCAACTAGCGTCAATTTCCCACCTCAGCGGTGGGTTATTGACGCAAGTTGGGGGTGGTGGTGGCGCGTAGCGTCGCCGTCGTGCTCGCGGCGAAGTCGATCTCGAAATCCCACGGCGCGACGCTCGTGCTCGACCGGGTGTCCCTCGCGGTCGCGGGTGGTCAGCGCGTGGGCATCGTCGGCCCCAACGGCATCGGGAAGTCGACGTTCCTGCGGGTCCTCGCCGGCCTCGATCCGGTGGACGACGGTCAGGTGGAGCGGGTGCCGCCGAATCTGAGCGTCGGACTCCTGCCCCAGGAACCGGACGCCCGGCCCGGTGAGACCCTGCGCGACTATCTGGCGCGCCGCACCGGGGTGGCGGCCGCCAACGAGATGCTCGACGCATGGACCGAACAACTCGCGACCGATCCGGACGTCACCGAGCAGTACTCCGAAGCCTTGGACCACTTCCTCGCGATGGGCGGTGCCGATTTCGATGCCCGGGTGGGCCAGGTGTGCGCCGAGGTCGGGTTGCCGATGTCGCGCCTCGACGTCGAGATGGGCGCACTCAGCGGGGGCCAGTTCGCACGTGCCGCGCTGGCCGCGATCCTGCTCAGCCGCTTCGACGTGTTGCTCCTCGACGAACCGACGAACAATCTCGACTTCGCCGGTCTCGACCAACTGGAACGGTTCGTCCGCGCCACGCCGAGCGCGGTGGTCACCGTCTCCCACGACCGGGCCTTCCTCGATGCCACCGTCGACCGCATCGTCGAGATCGAGCAGGAGTCCCACCGCAGCGTCGAGTACGCGGGCGGATGGTCCGACTACGTAGCAGCGCGCGCGCTGGCCCGGCGGCAGGGCTACGAACGGCACCAGGAATACGTCGCCAAGCGGGAGGCACTGAGCAGCCGGGCCCAGACCCAGCGGGAGTGGTCGGACCAGGGCACGGCGCGCGTGAAGAAGAGCGGCGAGCACGACAAGAACATCCGCCACGCCAGGTCCGAGCGCAGTGAGAAGCAGGCGGGCAAGGCCCGCGCCACCGAGCGGGCCGTCGAGCGGCTCGAGCGGGTCGACAAGCCCTGGGAAGGCTGGGAACTCCATCTGCAGCTGACGCCGACGGCCCGCAGCGGCGACGTCGTGGCCCGACTCGAGGGTGCGATGGTGCAGTTGGGCTCGTTCACGCTCGGCCCGATCGACGAGGAGATCGGTTGGGGCGAGCGGGTTGCCATCCTCGGCCCCAACGGATCGGGCAAGACCACGTTGCTCCGCCTGCTGCTCGGCGAACTCGCGCCAACCGCCGGGAAGGTCTGGGTCGGTCCGGGGGTGACGATCGGTTCGATGGACCAGGCCCGGGATGCGTTCCTCACCGACGGCCCGCTCCTCGGGGCGTTCGTCGGTGCGACGGGATTCGACCAGACCGAGGCCCGGTCACTCCTCGCCAAGTTCGCCCTCGGGGCCGACGAGGTGGAGCGCTCGGCCGCGACGCTCTCGGCCGGCGAGCGGAGTCGCGCCCAACTCGCGGCGCTGATGGCGACCGGCGTGAACTGCCTGGTCCTCGACGAACCGACGAATCATCTCGATCTGGCCGCGATCGAGCAGTTGGAGCAGGCGTTGGAGACGTTCGCGGGAACGCTGCTGCTGGTGAGTCACGACCGCCGGATGTTGGAGGCGGTGCGCACCGATCGGGTGATCGACCTCGGCGCGGTTAACGCTTCGGCTTGATCGACCCGCCCTTGGACCGGTCGGGCAGCAAGGTGTCGAGGGCACCCCAGTCGGCGGAGGTGTGCTCGGGGGTCGGCGGCGGCGGCAGCGCGGCGTCGTCGACCGCATCACCGGCGTCGACGGGCGGCTCCGGTAACGGTGGAGCCGGTGCGGGCGCGGGAGGTGGTGGTGGTGCTGCCGCCACCGGAGCCGGCGGCTCGGGCACCGGCACGGGCGCCGGGGTTTCCGGGGCCGGAGCAGGCTCGGCCTCGGGCGTCCAGTCGATGGGCGGTGGCATGACGACCGGCCTGCGTTCGGCGACGGGATCGTCGGTGAGGAACGAATCCGGTTCCGAGTTACCGACCGCGGCCGCCGCGCCGGCCGCGACGATGGGCGCGGCCGCGACGGGCGGCTCCGGCGGCAAGGGAGGAGGAGTCACGATCGTCGCCAGTGGGACCGCGACCGGCGCCGGTATCTGTGCGGGCACGGGATCGATGACCGGCGCGGTCACCGGAGCCGTCGGTTCGGGCGCGGTCATGACCGCGGTCGGGACGGGCTGTGCCACCGTGATGTCGCCGAGCGGGTGGTGACAGGCGACGAAGTGACCGGGCCGGACCTCGCGCATCGTCGGTTCGTCGGAGGTGCAGATGTCGGTGGCGGCGGGGCAGCGCGTGCGGAACCGGCAGCCCGACGGCGGTGAGAGCGGCGACGGGATCTCGCCCTGGACCCCGGCGCGCTCGGCCGTGACCATGTCCGGATCGGGCTCGGGGATCGCGCTCAGGAGCGCGGCGGTGTAGTGGTGTGCAGGGTTCGCGTAGAGCGTGTCGGGGTGGGCGAACTCACAGAGCTTGCCGAGGTACATGACCGCGACCTTGTCGCTCACGTTCTTCACGACCGCGAGGTCGTGGGCGATGAAGATCAGCGTGAGCCCGTACTGGCGCTTCATGTCTTCGAGCAGGTTGAGGATCTGCGCCTGCACCGAGACGTCGAGCGCGGAGACCGGCTCGTCGCAGATGATGAGCTTCGGCTCCGTGGCGACCGCCCGCGCGATCGAAATGCGTTGGCACTGGCCACCGGAGAACTCGTGCGGTCGCTTCGGTCCCGCGATGTCGGGGTCGATCCCGACCGTCTCGAGCACCTCGTCCACCCGCTTGGCCCGGGACTCCTTGGTGCCGAGCTTCCAGATGTCGAGGCCCTCGCGGACGATGTCGCGGACGCGACGCCGCGGGTTCAGCGAGGAGATCGGGTCCTGGAAGATCATCTGGAGCTTCGGCCGCGTCTCGCGCAGTTGGTCGCCCGAGAGCTTGGTGAGTTCGGTGCCCTCGAAGAGCACGGAGCCCGAGGTGGGGTGGACGAGCTGCATCACGGCCTTGCCCATGGTCGACTTGCCGCAGCCCGACTCACCGACGAGGCCGAGGGTCTCGCCGGGCAGGACGTCGATACTGACGTCGGAGACTGCGTGGACCTTGAGGCCGCTCCGACCGACCGGGAACTCGACGACGAGGTTCTCGATGCGCAGCACCGAATCGCCGGCGGGGCGGAGGTGCGCGGTGCCGCTCCCGGCCATCAGACCGCTCCCATCGCCACTGCCGAGGCGAGACCGGCCTGCCGGTTGGATTCGAGCGCAGCCCGGTTCTCCGGCGACCCGACGGGATACCAGCAGCGGAATGCGTGGCCCGGCTGGCCCGACTCGGCGAGCGGTGGTTCCTCGATGGTGCACTTGGGCTGGACATAGGGGCACCGCGGCGAGAACTTGCAGCCGGTCGGGGGGTGCACGATGTCGGGTGGGCGCCCGCCGATGGCGGTGAGGCGGGTGTGGCTGGGCGCGGCGAGCTTCGGGATCGAGCGCATCAGCGCCTCGGTGTACGGGTGCGACATCGAGCGGAACAGCGTCTTGGTGGGCGCGGTCTCCACGATGCGGCCCGCGTACATGACCGCGATGTTGTCGGCCCGGCCGGCCACGACGCCGAGGTCGTGGGTGACGAGGATCATGGCCATGAACCGCTCGCGCTGCTGCTCCTGCATCAGGTCCAGGATCTGGGCCTGGACCGTCACGTCGAGCGCAGTGGTGGGTTCGTCGGCGAAGAGCAGCTTCGGACCGCAGGCGATGGCGATGGCGATGACGACTCGTTGGCGCATTCCGCCCGACATCTGGTGCGGGTACTCGTTGAGCCGACGCTCGGCTTCGGGGATCCCGACCGATTGCAGCAGGGCGAGTGCGAGTTCCTTGCTGTAGTCCTTGGTGATGTCGAGGTGCTGGCGCAGGACCTCGGTGATCTGGTTGCCGATCTTCATGACCGGGTTCAGCGAGGTCATCGGGTCCTGGAAGACCATCGCCATCTGCGAGCCCCACAGCGACCGCAGTTGTTCGGCGGTGGCGTTCATGAGGTCGTGGCCTTCGAAGTTGATGACGCCCGAACGGACGACGTTGTTTTTGGGGAGCAGACCCATGATGCTGCGGGACAGCACCGACTTCCCGGAGCCCGACTCGCCGACGATGCCGAGCGTCCGGCCGCGTTCGAGCGAGAGCGACACACCGTCCACAGCCCGGGCGAGGCCCCGCGGGGTCCTGAACGCGGTCTTCAGATCGATGACCTCGAGGAGCGAGCCGTCGAGCGGAGCGGCCTCGAAGCGTTCGGCGCCGATGTTCGAGCGACGACGGCGGGGGCTCACAGCGCACTCTCGCGCACGTCGAACTTGACCCGCAGGACGTCGCCGAGGTGGTTCAGTGCCATCACGGTGAGGAAGATGATCACCGAGGGAATCAGCACGATGTGGGGCGCCTCGGTGATGTCCTGCCGGCCGCTGTTGATGATCGACCCCCAGGTGATGGTGTTGGAGTTGACGCCGGCGCCGACGATCGCGAGTCCGGCCTCGGCCACGATGACCACACCGACACCGAGGAGTGCGATGGACAACATCGCGGGCAGGACGTTCGGAACCAGTTCCCGGATCATCACCCGACCGTGCTTCGCACCCTGGGCCCGGGCCGCGGTGACGAACTCCCGCTCCGCCCACGAGAGCGTGGCCGCTCGGGAGATCCGGGCCAGCACGGGGATGGAGACGATGGCCAGGGCGACGGTGACCCACGTGACCGAGTTCCCGAGGAAGGTGACGATCGAGATCGCCAGGACGAGGGGAGGGAAGGCCAGGAGGATGTCGGTGCTGGCCCCGAGGACGGCACCGATCCGGCCCTTGAAGTACCCGGCGAGGATCCCGAACAGGCCGCCGATCGCGAAACCGATGATCACCGAGAAGAACCCGATCTCGACCGACGCACTCGCGCCGTTGGCGCACAGCGACAGGATGTCCTGACCGCTGCTGTCGGTGCCGAGGAGGTGCCCGGACGAGAACATCGGCAGCTTGAAGTTGCCGACGTCGTTCTTCGGGTCGGGGAGGCCCGGGATCTTCTGGCCCGTGACCACCCCGGCGATCGCGACCACGATCAGCAGCACGAGCCAGAAGACGCACAGCCAGCCACCGATCCCGATGCCCTTCTTCTTGGACCGTCCGGGGCCGGCCTCGACGGCCGCCATCATGATCGACGGGGCATCGGCGGGCGCGAACGATCCCGTGTCCTCCCGCTCTATTGCGGTCGCGAGATCGCGGCCGCTGTCAGGCGATTGCTCGGGCATGGCGAATCCGAGGGTCGAGGACGGTGTAGAGGATGTCGACGAGGAAGTTCACGAGGACGTAGATGATCGCGATGATCGCGATGAGCGCCTGGGTCTCGACGACCTGACTGCCCAGGATGGAGCGGACGAGTTCCGATCCGATGCCGGGGAGATTGAAGATCTGTTCGACGATGATCGCCCCGCCGATGAGGGCACCGACGTTGAGGCCCGCGACCGTCAGCAGGGTGAGGCTCGACGGCCGGAACGCGTGGCGCATGAGCACCCGCCGGGCCGGGATGCCCTTCGACTTCGCCGTGGTGATGAAGTCTTCCTGCAGCGTGGCGATCATGTCCGAGCGGAGCAGCCGCATGTAGACCGCGATCTGCGCGATGGCGAGGCTGATCGTCGGCAGCAGCATCTGGGTCAGGTTCTCGTGCGTGAACGGGGTGAGGGGGAAGTCGCCCACCCCGATGTATTGGGTGGGTAACCCCACATTGGGATTCTTCGCGACCCAGATCTGCAGCGCCAGCGCGGCGAGGAACGCCGGCATCGCCAGCATCGCGAACATGATCACGTTGGTGATCCGGTCGAACGCGGATCCGCTCTTGTAGGCGGTGTAGATGCCGAGTGGCAGTGCCAGCAACAGGGCGAGGAGTTGGGCGTAGATCATCAGCTCGATCGACACCGGGAGTTCCTTGCCGATGATCGTGCTGACCGGGGTTCCGGTGGTGGCGTTGTCACCGGTGCCGGTGTACTTGAGCCCGAAGTCACCCTGGGCCGCGTTACCGAGCCAACGGCCGTACTGCACGAAGAAAGGGTCGTTGAGGTGGAGCGATTCCTTCAGCCGCGCTTTCGCGGCCGGACTGCCGAAGGGGGCGACCTTGTCGATGATGGTCGAGCCCGAGGTCGCCTCCTGCAGCTTGAGCATGGAGAACGACAGGAAGGTGACGATGAAGATCACGATCACGAGCCGGACGAGTTTGAAGAGTGCAGTTCTCATGCGTGCGCCTCCAAAATCATCCGACCCGTGATCGTCCTGACCTCAGTTCGACTACTTGGACTTCCAGATGCCGACGGTCTGGTGGATACCCGCGATCATCGGGACGGGCTTGCCCGTCGGGTTGCCGTCCGCGTCGGGGAGGGGCTCGCCGAGGATCCCGTGGATGTTCGGCTGGGTGGCCACGAACCACTGCGTGTACCAGGTCCACAGGTTGTACAGCTGGTCCGTCATCCGCTTGTTGAAGGTCTCGTACGCCTTCTTGCGGATCGCGGGGTCACTGTTCACCCGGCCGTCGTCGAGCGCCTTGTTGATGATCGGGTCGTCGAGGTGGTTGAAGTTGACGACCGAGCCGCCGTAGAACCAGACGTAGAGCGTGTCCGGGTCCTGGCCGGGGTAGTTCCGCCAACCGAAGGCGTCGACGTTGCCGCCGATGGCCTGGCTGATCAGCGTGGCCTGGTCGACCGGCTTCGGCAGGTTGACGGTGATGCCCACGGCGTTCAGCTGGCGCTTGACCTCCTGGAAGAGGGTCTGGGTCGACTGGTCGAACGTGGACTGGATGTTGAACTCGAACTTGCCGCCGTGGCTGGCCTTGACCTTGGCCACGAGCTTCTTCGACTCGGCGATGTTCTGCGGCGGGAACTTCAGGTTCGGGAGGTACCCGGTGACCTTGGTGTCGAAGATCTGGTCGGCGAGGCGGCTCGTCCCGTCGTTGGACAACTGGTTCAGCCGGTTGCGGTCGACTGCGAGGGCAACCGCACGCCGGGCGTCGATGTCGTCGAGCGGGGGACGGGTCACGTTGATCAACGTGTGCGACAGCTCCATGCGGCCGTCCGGCTCGGCGACGATCGTCGCGTTCGGCGAGTTGGTCTTGACCGTGTTGAGGTCCTTGCCGCCACTGCTGTGGGTGATGTCGATGTCGCCACCCTGGATACCGGTGAGACGTGAGGAACTCTCCTCGTTCGGCTTGAAGTTGATGCCGTCGAGGTAGGGGAGACCCTTGCGCCAGTAGTCGGGGTTCTTGACCGTGCTCACGTCACCGGTGGTCGGGTCGAAGCTCTTGAGCTTGAACGGCCCGGTCCCGATGAGCAGGGTGTCACAGCCGTCGCCCGCGTTGAGCTGGGCCGGCGCCGCGATACCGACCCGGCCGCTGGTCCAGAGGAACGCCGGGAAGTCGACCCACGGAGTGGTGGTGTGCACGACGAGCGTGTCGGGAGCGGTCACTTCCTCCGAAGCGATGTTCTTGTACACGAAGTTGAGCAGGATGCCCTTGCGCCACTCTTCGATGTTCTGCTTGACCGCGTTGGCGTCGAGCGGCTCACCGTCCTGGAACTTGATGCCCGGGCGGAGCACGATGGTCCACGCGGTCGAGTCCGCGTTGCCGGTGACCGACTTGGCCAGGTACGGCGCGTAGACGTCGGGGTCCTGGGTGGGCTGGGTGAGCGTGTCGTAGATCGCGCTCACGACCATGATCGCCGAGATCGCGAACTGACCCCGGGGTGGGCAGAACGCCGTGGTCTTGCCCTCGAGGCTGTAGGTGACGGTGCCGCCGTACTGCGGCTTGCCCGCGTTCGTGTCACCGCCGGAGGTGCTCCCGGTGTTGTTCGGGGTGGCCTTGCTGCCCGAGCTACCGCCGCAGGCCGCGACGACGAGCGCCACGAGCACGAGCAGTGCAATGAAGAAGAAGGGTGCCTTGCGGCGCCCAGCCGTGGTGTCTCGCACGTTGTCCCCCCGGTGAGGTCGGGAACGGTGTCCCCGACGTTGGTGTTGCGTCTTGCAGTCGATGTGGCCGGGGATCATGCCCGACACACGTGAAGTCCCGCAACGTAGGAAGTGCGGTCGTGGTTGTCAACCATCCTGCCTGCTCGCGCGGGCCGCGTGGGGTCACTCGGGGGGCGATCCTGCGACCAGTACCGTCGGGGCGTGCACGACGGCCGGATCCGGATCTCACCTACCGCGGTGTTGGACCCCCAGGAGTTGGAGTGGCGGGTCAGCCGGTCGGGCGGTCCGGGTGGTCAACACGCCAACACCTCCGACACCCGAGTCGAGGTCGTGCTCGACCTGCGGCGGTGCACATCGCTGGCGCCGCGACAGCGTGCGCTGATCCTCAACCGGCTCGGGCCGGTCGTGCGGGCGATCGCGGCCGACACCCGCTCGCAGGCCCGCAACCGCGAGCTGGCGCTCGAGCGGCTCGTCGGACGGCTCGCCGCGGCGCTACGGGTCGAACCGCCGCGGCGGGCCACCAAGCCGTCACGTGGCGCACGCGAGGATCGGCTGCGCACCAAGCGTCACCGCTCGGACACGAAGCGTGGTCGGACCCGACCCGGACGCGACGAGGACCAATGAGTCGACCACTGCATCGCCGCCGACTCGACGGACCGCCGCGATGAGCGTCGCTCGCGATGTGGCCCTGCTGATCGCCGGTCTGGTGGTCATCGCCGTGGTGGTCGACGCCGCGGTCCGGACGTTCGTGCTCCCTCGGGGCGCCGTCGTGCGGCTCACCCGGATCATCTCGGTCGCCGTCCGCCGACTGTTCGACGTCCGGTTGCGGTTCACCCGCACCTACGAGCAGCGCGACCGGGTGATGGCGATGTACTCGCCGATGGTGCTGCTCGCGTTCGTCACCGTGTGGTTGGCGATGCTGATCGCGGCGTTCACGATGATCTTCTACGCGGTCGAGGGCGACGGCATCATCGCGGCATTCGTCGGGGCCGGCTCGTCGTTGTTCACCCTCGGGTTCGCCCGCACCCCGGGGACCGCCGGGGCGATCGTGAGCTTCGGGGCCGCGGCGTTCGGGCTCGGGCTCGTTGCATTGCTGATCGCATACCTCCCGACGCTGTACGGGTCCTTCTCTCGCCGCGAGGTGCTGGTCGCGTATCTGGCCGCACGCGCCGGCACCCCACCGCGTCCCGTCGAACTCTTGATTCGTGGCCAGCGCATCGGCCGCCTCGACGATCTCGACGACGTCTGGGAGCGCTACCAACTCTGGTTCGCCGAGTTGGAGGAGACCCACACCTCACTCCCGCTGCTGAACTTCTTCCGGTCGCCGACGCCCGACCGGTCCTGGATCACCACCGCCGGCGCGATCCTCGACACCGCGGGGCTGATCAACTCGACGGTCGACGTCCCGTTCCAGCCGATGGCCGGACTGTGTGTGCTCTCCGGCTACACCGCGTTGCGCGCCATCGGTGACTTCTTCTCCATCCCGCACCCGAGCGACCCCCGCCCCGACGACCCGATCACGATCGACCGCGTCGAGTGGGAGGAGGCGTGTCGCACGCTCGAGGCGGCGGGGGTACCGCTCAAGGCGGACCGGGACCAGGCCTGGCGGGACTTCGCCGGCTGGCGGGTGAACTACGACGTCGTGCTCGTCACGCTCGCGGGGTTGCTCCAGGCGCCGTACGCGCCGTGGAGCTCGGACCGGTCGGTGCGGTTCCGCGTGCCCGTCACCACCTGGGGCCGGCGCCGCCGGTCGGCCTGAGCCGCCCCGAACCCGCTACCGGCCCGCCGCAGATCACGCGGAGGGGAACAGGGTGTCCTCGACCGCGGCGCGCTCGGGGCCGCGCCGGATGAACCATTCCTGGCCGAAGGCCGCGACGAAGGCCTCGTCGGGCATCGCCATGAAGAAGGACTCCTCGCTGATCTGGCTCGCGTGGGCCGCCATCGCGGCGCGCTTGGTGGCGACGAAGTCCCGGACGTCGACCGTGGTCGTGATCACCTCGGCCGGCATGCCGATGTCCATCTCGTCGGGCGTCGGGGCACCGTCGATCCCGGCCATCTCGTCCGCCCGGGCCGCCATGAGTGCGATCAGGTGGTCGCGATTGATCGTCGCCTCGTAGACGCGCGGCGTGGCCGCGATCGCGGCGGCCCGCACGCCGACCCGGTGGACCTGGACGTGGTCCGGGTGGCCGTAGTTGCCGCGCTCGTCGTAGACGGTGAGGACCTCGGCGTCCTCCCCCTCGAGGATCGCGGCGAGGCGCTGCGCGGCCTCCTCCACGTCGGCGGTCGCGAAACAACCTTCGTCGGCATTGGTCGCCTCACCCTCCATGCCGGAGTCGCGGTACCCGAGGAACGCGACGCGCGCGCAACCGAGGATCCCGGCCGCGGCCTCCAGTTCGGTCTCGCGTCGTTGGGAGAGCGTCTCGCCCGGATCGAGGAAATCGTCGGGCACCTCGCCGAGTTCTCCACGCGTCGCACAGACGAGCACGACGCGGTGTCCCTCGGCCGCGGAACGCGCCATCGTCCCGCCGGTGGCGATCGCTTCGTCGTCGGGATGCGCGTGGAAGAGCACAAGAGTTCCGGTCATCCCCCGAGTCTGCCAGCACACGACGACGGACCACACGAGACGGATGTCTGGTGGGAGGAGAAACCTGACGTTAGAGTCAGGGAAACGACGTCGTCGTCAGTTCCGGGGGGTTCGTAGATGCGTGGTCGCAGTCGGCTCAAGGTGCTCGGTGCACTGGTTTCCATCGTCCTCGTGGGCGCAGCGTGCGGCAACGCCTCGTCGTCGCCGTCGAAGTCGTCGGGCACCGACTCGGGCAAGAACACCACCGTGGATCAGCCCGGAGTCACCAAGGACACGATCACGGTCGGGGGCGTCGCGTCGATCACCAACGCCCTGAACGCGCCGTACGGCGACATCTTCAAGGGCGTCAAGGCGTACTTCGCGATGCAGAACGCGAAGGGTGGCATGTACGGGCGCACGCTCGAGTTGGCCACTCCCCGCGACGACCAGATGGTGAACAACCTGAAGGAGACCCAGGGCCTGCTTACCCAGGACAACGTCTTCGCCGCCGTCGGGCTCGCCACGATCTTCGACTTCAGCGGCGCCGCGGAGCTCGGGAAGGCCGGAATCCCGTCGTTCGGCTGGAATATCAACGCCGAGTGGAACAAGCCGAACCTCTTCGGGAACTCGGGGGCGCTCTGCCTCGGCTGTGCGGGCGTCGAGCTGCCGTGGATGGCGAAGCAGCTGCACAAGAAGACGATCGGCATCCTCGCCTACAACGTGGCCGACTCGAAGGCGTGCGCCGAGGGCGTGAAGAAGTCGTTCGACCAGTTCCCGACGGCCAAGGTCGCCTTCTACACCGACAGCCTCTCGTTCGGGGCGACCAACTTCGCGGTCGAGGTCGGCCAGATGAAGGACGCGGGCGTCGACTTCATCACGACCTGTATGGATACGAACGGGGTGCTCGCGATCGCCAAGGAGGCACGCAAGCAGAGCCTCGACGCGATCCAGTACCTGCCGAACGGGTACGACCAGAAGTTCATGGACGCGAACGGTGAGTTCTTCCAGAACTCGATCGTCCGGGTGCCCTTCGTGCCGTTCGAGACCAAGCCGGCGCCGGCGGGTCTGGCCGACTACCTCAAGTGGATGAACAAGCAGGGCGACGCGCCGAACGAGTACACGACGTACGGCTGGATGAACGCCGCGATGCTGGTCGAAGGGCTCAAGGGCGCGGGGCCGAACTTCACCCAGGCCAAGGTCGTCGCCGCGCTCAACAAGCTGACCGACGACACCGGCGGGGGCCTGCTCGACGGGATCGACTGGACCACCCAGCACACCGAGACCCGGCCGCCGGAGAGTTGTTCGGCGTACGTGAAGGTCGTCGGCAGCAAGTTCGTCCCGACGTTCGTGCCGAAGGGCAAGGTCTTCCTCTGCTTCAAGCGCGACCAGGGTGTGGATGTCCCGCCCACCTACAAGTAGGCCTGCCCGACCTCCTCGATTCGATCGCATCCCGACACCGTGACGGAGTTCCTCACCTACGTCATCCAGGGCATCCCGTACGGCTGCGTCTTCGCGCTGGTCGCGATCGGGTTGGTCCTCACGTACAAGACGAGTGGGGTGTTCAACCTCGCGTTCGGCGCTCAGGCCTTCGTGGCCGCGGCCGTCTATTACGACGTCCACGTCCGCCACGGTTGGTCGCGCTGGCCGGCGCTCGCGTTCGTCGTCCTGCTGCTGTCCCCGGCGCTCGGCCTCCTGCTCGACGTCGCCATCTTCCGACATCTCCGCACGGCCTCACCGATCGCCAAGTTGGTCGCGTCGCTCGGCCTCCTCGTCGCCGTGCCCCAGATCGTCACCATCTGGCTGGGGCAGGCGTCGACGTTCGGCGTCGTCGGTATCTGGTGGGACGACAACGCGCTCTATCGCTTCGGGGGCAAGTACGTGCTCGACGGCAAGCAGATGGCGATCGTCGTCAGCACCGTGGTCGCCGTCGTCCTGCTCGGTCTGCTGTTCCGGTTCGCGCCGATCGGACTGCGGATGCGGGCCGTGGTGGAGAGCCCGCGGATGACCGAGTTGGCCGGGGTGAACTCGGATCGCGTCTCCGCGTTCTCGTGGATGTTGTCGAGCCTGTTCGCCGGACTCGCCGGCGTGTTGCTCGCACCGCTGTACGCGTCGCTGGCACCTCAGAACTTCACCGCGCTCCTCATCGCGGCGATCGCGGCCGCGGCCTTCGCCCGCTTGACGAGCATCCCTATGGCGTTGCTCGGCGGGTTGCTGCTCGGCGTGATCCAGGCGTTGCTCTCCGGTTATCTGCCTCCGGCGAGCGTGATCGCGCAGAGCCTCAAGCCCACGCTGCCGTTCGCGGCACTGTTCCTCCTGCTCCTGTTCTGGCCCGGACTTCGTTCCGCGGTCCAGAACCGCGACCCGCTGAGCGGCATCGACCCGCCGCCGAGTCCACCGGTGGCGGCCTCGCGCGGCAAGTTCCTCACCAATGCCACCCGCATCTTCGGCACCGTCGTGGTCGTCGGCGCGCTCGCGTGGTTGCTCACCGGGGCCACGTCCTACTGGGTCGGCATCGCCACCACCGCGGTGGTGCTCTCGGTCGTGTTCCTCTCCATCACGGTGATCACGGGCATGGCCGGTCAGGTCTCGCTGTGCCAGGCGACGTTCGCGGGTGTGGGCGCATTCTCCACCGCGCAGATCGTCAAGGTGTTCGGCCTCTCGGTGTTGCCGACCATGCTCATCGGCGCGCTGGTGGCCGCCTTCGTGGGCGCGTTGCTCGCGGTGCCGATGCTGCGGCTCGGAGGCATCTTCCTCTCGCTCGGCACGCTCGCCTTCGCGGTGATGTTCGACACGCTGCTCGCGCCGCTCGGCTGGGTGAGCGGTGGCGCCCGCCCGGTACGCGTCCCGCGCCCGATCGGGTTCGTCGACGACCGTTCGTTCCTGATCCTGTGCGTGATCGTTCTGGTGATCGTCTCGGTCTTCGTGATCTTCATCCGGCGGGGCACCACCGGACACTTCCTCCACGCGCTGCGGGGCAGCGAGACCGCGGCCCGATCGATCGGCATCAACCCCACGCGCGTGCGGATCCTCGCGTTCGCGGTGTCGGCCGGGATCGCGGGTCTCGGTGGCGGTCTGCTGGCGGTGCAGAAGAACATCGCGACCAAGGAGGACTACAGCTACTTCCTGAGTCTCTTCTTCGTCGTGCTCGTCGTCACACTCATGCCGAGCACGGTCGAGGGCGCGATCAACGCGGGCGTCGGGTTCGCGCTCGTCCCCGAGGTGTTGAAGCTGGTCGGTGTCTCGGCGTCGTGGCAGTTCGTGCTCTTCGGGCTCGGTGCGATCACCTACGCGCGCCACCCGGAGGGTGTGCTCGAGTTCCAGAAGCGCAAGTCGCTCGCCGCGATCGAGAAGCGGCTGCCCGAGCGATGGCGGGGACCCGGGGCGAATCCACCCGCGCCGGCATCTGCACTCGCAGTGCCCGAGCCCGCCGGGAGTGTCGACTGATGGCGCTGCTCGAGGCGGTCGACATCACCAAGCGGTTCTCCGGCATCACCGCGCTCGACGCGGTCTCGATGCAGGTGGACGACGGCGAATCGGTGGGACTCATCGGGCCGAACGGCGCCGGCAAGACCACGTTCTTCAACTGCCTGCTCGGGCTCCTGCGCCCCGACGGAGGTGCGGTCAACTTCGCGGGCAAGAACATCACCCGCACGCCCGTCTACCGCCGGTCCCAGGCCGGGATCGGGCGCACCTTCCAGCGGATGGAGTTGTTCGCGGGCATGACGGTGCGGGACCACCTCCTCGTGGCCGAACGTTCCCGGCTCGGGACGGGCCGGTTCTGGAAGGACGTCCTCAACCTCTCGGCGCCGTCGGCGGAGGAGCAGTCGCGGGCCGCGGCCACGCTGGGGCTGCTCCAGCTCGACGACGTCGCCGACGCGCCGATCGAGTCGTTGTCACTCGGGCGCGGTCGCTTGGTCGAGGTCGGCCGGGCACTGATGACCGAACCCAGGCTCCTGCTCCTCGACGAGCCGTCGTCGGGTCTGGACGCGAGCGAGACCGCGGCGCTCGCCGACACACTGCGTGCGGTCCAGGCCGAGCGCGGGACCGCGGTGTTGCTGGTGGAGCACGATGTCGAGTTCGTCCGTCGCTTCTCGGCCCGCCTCTACGTGCTCGACTTCGGCACGCTCATCGCCTCGGGTTCCACCCACGAGGTGCTCGACTCGTCCGAAGTCCGCCGCGCCTACCTCGGGGAGACCGTGTGAGCGAGGCGATGGAGATCGACCCAACGGCGACGACCACTGCCGCGCCGTTGCTCGAGTTCCGAGAGGTCGAGGCGTCGTACGGACCGTTCCGAGCACTGTTCGGTGTGTCGCTCCACGTCCGGCCCGGTTCGGTCACCGCACTGGTCGGTGCGAACGGTGCCGGCAAGACCACGGTGGCTCGCGTTGCGACGGGGTTGGTCCGCCCGAGTGCCGGTGAAGTCTGGTTCGAGGGGGAGCGGATCGGATGGGGCCCGCAACCGCTGGACCGGCAACTGTGGGTGCGTGTCCTGCAGCGCAGCCGGGTCGCGGGCGTCTTCGCGCCACGATTCCGTATGCCTCCGAAGCCACCCCGCCCGTACAAGACGGCGCGGGCCGGCATCGTGCACGCACCGGAGGGCCGGTCGGTGTTCGCGTCGCTGAGCGTGCGGGAGAACCTCGAGCTCGGCTTCCGGCGCGAGCTGGGACGGGGCGGGGTCGCCGGCGCGTTGACCCGTGCATACGAGTTGTTCCCGCGGCTCGGCGAACGGAGCAAGCAGATCGCCGGCACGCTCTCCGGCGGGGAGCAGCGCATGCTCTCGCTCGCGCGCGTGATGGTGAACCCGCCGAAGCTCCTCGTGGCCGACGAACTCTCGCTCGGTCTCGCGCCGATCGTGGTCGACGAGGTGTACCGGAACCTCGCGCTCATCCGGGACGCGGGCACCGCGATCCTGCTCGTGGAGCAGTACGTGGGTCATGCCCTGGGAATCGCCGACGAGGTCGCGGTGCTGGCCCACGGCTCGGTGGCGTACGCGGGCCCGGCCACCGATCTCGCCGACATCGAGGAGTACCTGCTGTAGCGCGGGGTCCGCCGGCCGGACGGTTTGCCCAGCAAACCTGACGTGAGCGTCATACGATGCGAGCGCGGCGCCGGG
>JBBSBV010000058.1:0-15788 GCA_038250905.1 Acidimicrobiia bacterium | reverse complement strand
GTGGAGGCGATCTTCTTGGAGTTGGCGCGCGACGGTGCGATGGGGGCTCTGGTCCGGGCGTGTGGCCATTTCCGGGCGTGTGCGCAACGGGACGGGACCGAACCCCGCGACCATGATGGCCTCACCCTCTCCCGGTCCTATAACGGTCGCGTCGCCCTGAACGGGAACTTGTCGTCGTCGGGTGCGGAGATTGTGGTCGGCGCGATCCACGCCCTCACCGACCCGCCTTCGGACGACGACCACCGCGGTGCGGCGCGCCGGCGGGCTGATGCCCTGGTGCGGATGGCCGAACTCGCCCTCGCCCACCTCGGCTTTGCCGGATCGGAAGGCCCGACCCGGGCCCGGCCGTCGTGTTCGGTCGTGATCGACTGGCAGACACTGCTGAACAACGAGTTGGGTCGGATGGACGGTGACTTCACGGGGACTCTGCACCGCAGTGACGTCGAACGGCTCTTGTGTGACTGCACCGTCAGTCGGGTGGTGACCGGTCCGGGCGGGTTACCGATCGACGTGGGCCGCCACACCCGGACCGTGTCAGGGGCGATGCGCCGGGGGTTGGTCGTGAGAGACGAGGGGTGTCGATATCCGGGGTGTCGACAACCCACCGGGTGGTGTGATGCCCATCACGTCATCCACTGGCAACACGGCGGGCGCACCGATCGCTGGAACCTCGTGTTGCTCTGCGACCACCACCATGGCGTCGTGCACCAACCCGGCTGGACCGTGAAGTTCCAGCACAACCACTTCCACGTCCACCGGCCCGACGGCACCGAGATCACCTGACCGCGCCCGCACCGGTCCCGAACGCGCTAGGCGCTCATGAGCGCGACGGGCACCGAGATGTCGTAGTTCCGGTGGTGGAGCGTGGCGATGCGCCGGCCGTCCTGGACCGCGTCCTTGATCCCGCCGACACCGTCGGCGAGCGCGGTGACGGTCGCGTCGAGATCGGCGACGGTGAAGGCGAGTCCGTAGAAATGGGCGTCACGATCGTCGCCGTCGGCTGGTTCGTCGGGTCCGATGAGTTCGACGATGGTCTCGCCGCCACGGAAGAACACCTGGCGGAACGCCGGCCCGTACTGGTCGGTATGGCGCACCCGCCGCACTTCGAGGCCCGCCTGCTCGAAGGCGGGCACGGTGCGCTCCAGGTTCGGCGTGACCACGACCACGTGGTCGACGATCGTGGCCCCGTTGGGGTGGGTCCCGGGCGACGCGGTGGTGTCGGTTCCAGTCTGGGTGGCCAGGCCGTCGATGCTTTCGACCGCCTCGAGGCCGGACCACGACCAGGACCGGATGCCGGTGGTGCCGTCCGATCGCCCGATGAGTTGCAGCGTGATCGACCCCACCTGGGTGGTGCCGTCCTCGATGGTGAACCCGGCGGCGCGCCACGCCTCGGGTTCGTCGGCGATGGTGATGGTGCAGACAGCAGGCGCGCGCGTCACTCCGTCACCCTACCGATGAGGGTGGCGTAGTCGTCGAGGAAGGGGAGGACGGCGTCGGCGGAGCCGCCCGGGACCCGCAACACGATCTCGGTGATGCCGAGGCTCGCGTAGTAGTCGAACTTCCCGGGGTCGGGCACGGTGCCGAACGGGACGATGCGCATCGCGTCGGCATCGCGGTCGACCTCGTCACAGGCCCGGCGGAGATCGTCGAGCGCGGCTCGGATGCCCGCCCCGCCGATCGGGATCCAACCGTCGGCGTACTCCGCGATGTGGGCGAACAGCTTGGGGCCGGCCGCGCCACCGATGAGTACGGGCGGCCCGTCGACGTGGACGGGTTTGGGCCACGACCACGACGGCGAAAAGTCGACGAACTCACCATGGAACTCGGCGGTCTCTTCGCGCCAGAGTGCGCGCATCGCGAGTACGTGCTCGCGTGCGACGTCCCGCCGGTCCTTCATCGTCACGCCGTGGTGTTCGATCTCGTCGGCGTTCCATCCGAAGCCGACGCCGAAGACGAACCGGCCGTCCGCGATGCGGTCGAGGGTGGCGATCGCCTTGGCGGTGACGATCGGTTCCCGCTGCGCGACCACGCAGATTCCGGTGCCGAGCAGGATGCGATCGGTGACCGTCGCGGCGGCACTCAACGCGACGAACGGGTCGAGGGTGCGCTTGTACTCCTCGGCCAAGGTGTCGCCACCGGTCGGCGGAGCCGTGCTCCGTGACGTCGGGATGTGGGTGTGCTCCGGGACGTAGAGGGAGTGGAACCCCCGGTCCTCGGCCGCACGCGCGAGCGTCGCGAGGTCGACGGTCTGATCGGTGGCGAACATGGTGATGCCGATGTGCACGGCGGCACCGTATCGTGCGCCGCATGGACGACGATCTGATCGGGCTCGCGGCCTGGACCCGGCCCGAGATCACCCACGTGGGACGGCTGCCGATGCGCAGTGCGATGGATCCCGCGCCGGATGTCGAGACCGCGCGAGGGCGCGGTGCGAACCCGTGGGTCCGGTCGCTCGACGGTCGGTGGCGGTTCCGGTTGGTCGACCGGCCACAGCACGCGCCGGTGGGGTTCGCGGAGCCGACCGCGCCGGACGCCGACTGGGACGAGGTCGACGTGCCCGGCCTGTGGACGATGCAGGGCTACGACCGGCCGATCTACACCAACGTCCAGATGCCGTTCCGCGGGATGCCGCCGACGGTCCCGGACGCGAATCCGACCGGCCTCTACCGCACCGAGTTCATGGTGCCGCGCACGTGGGGGAAGCGACGGGTGGTCCTCAGCGTCGGCGCGGCGGAGAGCGTCCTGCACGTGTGGGTCAACGGGCAGCCGGTGGGTATCAGCAAGGACTCCCGACTCAGTGCGGAGTTCGACGTCACCGATGCGGTCACCACCGGCCGTAACCATCTGGCGCTCATGGTGGTGCGCTGGTCGGACGCGAGTTACGTGGAGGATCAGGACCAGTGGTGGCACGCGGGGATCGGCCGGTCGGTCACGATCCGCGCCACCGGTCCGATCTGGATCGAGGATGTGCACGCCGACGCGGGTTGGGACGTCAGCGGCGGCACGGGAACGCTGCGCGTGCGCACCCAGGTGGGCTTCATCGCCAAGCCGGAACGCAACTGGTCCGTCCGTGCACAGTTGGAGACGCTCGGTGGTCGCCCGGTCGGGCGGGCACTGCACGGGATCGTGCCGACCGACCGCACCGCGTATCTGTTCTCGGGCCACGTGGTCGACGTCGAGGTCTCCGACCTGGCCGTCGAGCCGTGGTCGTCCGAGATCCCGCACCGGTACCGACTGGTGGTCTCGCTCGTCGATGCCGCGGGTGACGTCCGTGAGGTGACGGCCTGCACGGTCGGGTTCCGCTCGATCGAGATCGCGGACCGCGAACTGCTGATCAACGGGAAGCCGGTGTTGATCCGCGGGATCAACCGCCACGATTTCGATCCCGACACCGGTCGCGTGGTCACCGTCGACCAGATGCGCGCCGACCTCGTGCTCATGAAGCAGCACGGTTTCAACGCAGTACGGACGTCGCACTCACCCAACGATCCGGCCTTCTACGACCTCTGCGACGAACTCGGGCTCTACGTGGTGGACGAGACGAACTTCGAGAGCCACGCGTTCATCCTCTCGTTGTGTCACGACCCCCGGTATGCCGCGGCGCTGCTCGACCGCGGCTCGCGGATGGTCACCCGCGACAAGAACCACCCCTGCATCGTCATGTGGTCGCTCGGCAACGAGTCGGGGTACGGCGCCCACCACGAGGCGCTCGCCGGTTGGATCCGCGCCTACGACGGCACCCGGCCGCTCCACTACGAGGGCGCCATCATGTGGGCCTGGGACCGTCGGCAGACCGCCACCGACGTGCTCTGCCCGATGTACCCCGAGATTGCCGACATCGTGGCGTGGGCCGATGCCCGACGCGGTGAGCTGCCGCTGATCATGTGCGAGTACTCGCACGCCATGGGCAACAGCAACGGATGTCTCGCCGAGTACTGGGAGGCGATCGAGTCGACGCCCGGGCTCCAGGGCGGGTTCATCTGGGAGTTCTGGGACCACGGTCTCCGCCAGGTTCTGCCCGACGGCACGACCCGGTACGCATACGGCGGCGACTTCGGCGACGAGCCCAACGACGTGAACTTCTGCTGCGACGGCATGGTGTGGCCGGACCGCACCCCCAAGCCGGCGATGGCCGAGCACCGGGCGCTCGCTTGTCCGGTGGGTGTCGAACTCGTCCGCGGTGGCGTCCACCCGCGGGTGCGCATCACGAACCGGGCCGACTTCCGGGATCTGTCCTGGCTCCGGGCCCGCTACGAGATGACGGTCGACGGCGAGGTCGGGGCGGCGGCGGACCTGGTGCTCCCATCGGTTGCCCCGGGTGCGACCGCGACCGTGGAGTTGGACCATCCGGTGCCGGCCGGGCCGCCGGGGGCCGAGGCGTTTCTGACCGTGGTGCTCACGACCGCGCGTGCCGAGCCGTGGGCGCGGCGCGGCTTCGAAGTGGGACGGGTGCAGGTGGAACTGCCGGTGCGGGGCGGCCGGCGGGCGAGTCCGCCCGTGAAGCAGTCAGTAATGACGATCGCGCGTGGACCCGTCATCGCGGTGACCGGTCCGGACCTGGAGACGTCCGTCGACCCGCTGACGGGCGCGCTCACGGTCCGGCGCGGCGGCCGCGCGCTCGTGGAGACCGGCCCCGACCTCGCGCTGTGGCGCGCCCCGACCGACAACGACGGCCTCAAGCTCGCGTCGATGCAGGACCTCAAGCCGCTGGGACGGTGGCGTACGGCCGGCCTCGACGCGCTGACGACTCGCACCACGACGGTCCGAGTGACCCAGCGTGCCGCGGACGCGCGCCTGGTGGTCGCTCGCGAGATTGCCGGCACCGATCCCGACGCACCGATCGTGCAGCGCGAGGTCGTCGTCCTGCGCGGCGACGGCGCCGTACTCGGTCGCGAAGACGTGCGTGTCCCGGAGGTGTTCCCGGACCTGCCGCGTGTGGGGCTGCGGTGGAGCCTGCCGCGCGCACTCGACCGGGTCACGTGGTTCGGCCTCGGGCCGGGGGAGACCTATCCGGACCGCCGTCGGGGCGCGTTCGTCGGTCGGTACACCGAAACGGTCGCCGAGCAGTACGTGCCGTACGTGATGCCCCAGGAGAACGGCGGGCGGGCTCAGACCCGGTGGGCGGTGGTGCACGACCGCGCGGGGATCGGCCTCCTGGTGACCGCCGCCTCGCCGTTCCAGCTCAACGTGAGCATCCACACGCCCGAACAGCTCACCGCCGCGACCCACGCCGAGGAACTCACGCCCGCACCGGTGACGACGCTCCACCTCGACGCGTTCCACCGCGGCCTCGGCACGTTGTCGTGCGGCCCGGACACGCTCCCGGAATACCGGATCGGTCCCGGCCGCTACCGATTCGACTGGGCGATGCAGGCGGTCGACCTGGGGCACGACGACGTGGCCGGCCTCGCCCGCGCGCTGCGGGGCTGATCGCGCCGGTACGTCTTTCGGGTGACGCGATCGGCTCGGCTACCTTGCCCGCCCATGGGGATCTGTGACGACCGAGTGGTGATCGTGACCGGCGCGGGCCGGGGTATCGGCCGGGGCCATGCGCTCGAGTTCGCGCGGCAGGGCGCCAAGGTGGTGGTCAACGACCTCGGCGCCGAGAGCGACGGCACCGGCGGCTCCTCCGGCCCTGCGGGTGAGGTGGTCGACGCCATCCGCGCGATGGGTGGCGAGGCGGTGGTGAACGGTGACGACGTCGCCGACTGGGCCGGCGCGCAGCGGCTGGTCCAGACCGCAATCGACTCGTTCGGTGGCCTCGACGTGCTGGTGAACAACGCCGGATTCCTCCGTGACCGCATGGTCGTGAGCACATCGGAGGAGGAGTGGGACGCCGTGATCCGCGTTCATCTCAAGGGTCACTTCGCCCCCACCCGCTGCGCCGCCGCCTTCTGGCGCGAGCAGCAGAAGGCGGGTGCGACCGTGAATGCGCGCGTGATCAACACGTCGTCGGGCGCGGGACTCATGGGCAGTGTGGGCCAGGGCGCGTACAGCGCGGCCAAGGCCGGGATCGCCGCGCTCACCATGGTGGAATCGGCCGAGCTCGCTCGCTACGGCGTGACCGCCAACGCGATCGCCCCCGCGGCGCGCACCCGTATGACCGAGGCGGTGTTCGCCGACACCATGGCCGCCCCCGACGCCGTCGATGCGTTCGACGTGATGGCGCCGGAGAACATCGCGCCGCTCGTGGTGTGGCTGGGCTCGGCCGAATCAGCCGCGGTGACCGGGCGGGTGTTCGAGGTCGAGGGTGGCGTCATCTCCATCGCCGACGGGTGGCAGCACGGCCCGCGTGAGGACAAGGGCGCACGGTGGGAACCCGACGAGGTCGGCGCGGTCGTGGCCCGGCTGCTCGCCGACGCGCCCACTCCGGCTCCGGTGTACGGGGCGTAACCGCGACCGATGGCCGAGTACGGCGTCGCCGCGCAGGCTCGGCTCCGACCCGACAAGGTCGCGATCGTCCACGGCGACCGCCGCATCACCTTCGCCGAGGTGGACGACGCGATCCGCCGGGCGGTCCCTGTGCTCGAGGCGGCCGGAGTGGGCGGCGAGCGCCGACTCGGGATCGCCCTCGCCAACCGACGGGTTTGTTTGGGGGCCGCGCTCGCCGCGGCCCGGCTCGGCGCCCAGGTGGTGCCGATCCCGAGCGGCGCGACGGTCGACGAACGCGAGTACTTCTCCACCGACGGTGACGTTGCGTTCCTCCTCGACGACGCCGGGCTCCCCGAGTTCCTCATTGCATGCGCCGCGGCCGCACCCGTCGTCCCGGCCGTCGACGTCGTCGACTACGCCACGTTGCGCGCCTACACGTCGGGGACCACCGGCCGTCCGAAGGCGGTGCTCCGGCCGCCGGTCGTGCCGGCCGACGCGATCGACGGGATGGTGCGGTACTACACCGGCTACGGCCTCGGTTCGCCCGACGAGGTGAACATCAGCGCCTCGCCGCTCCACCACATCGCCGGGTTCAGCGGCCTGCACAGTGCGCTGATCTTCGGCCACACCGCAGTCCTGCTCGACCATTTCGACGCGGTCGAGTGGCTCGGCGCGGTGGCGCGCGAGCGGGTCACGTACTCGTGGTGCGCGCCGGTGCACCTGTTCCGCCTGATGGCTGCGCCGGATGCGGTGAAGGACACGGCCGACGTCTCGACCGTGAAGCGCGTGCTCCACGGCTCCGCGCCGTGCGCGCCGAGCCTGAAGCGCGCGGTGATCGACTTCTTCCCACCGGGCGCGGTGTGGGAGACCTACGGCGGCACCGAGACGATGGGCACCGTGATCACCCCCGAGGAGTGGCTGCGTAAGCCCGGCAGCGTCGGAAGAGCCGCCCCCGGCTCCACGATCAAGATCTTCCCCGTCGACGATGACCGAGCCGGCGGTGACGGTGATGAACTGCCGCCCGGTGAGATCGGGCTCGTCTACATCGGCTCCGACTGGGGGCGCGGATTCCGGTATGCGGGGCCCGAGGAGCTGACCGAGTCGGTGTACCGCGGCAACCTGGCGACCCTCGGCGACCTCGGGTACCTCGACGAGGACGGGTACCTCTTCCTCGCCGACCGCAAGAAGGACATGGTGATCACCGGCGGGTCGAACGTGTATCCGGCGGAGGTCGAGTCGGTGCTCGTGACGCATCCGGCCATTGCCGAGGTCGCGGTGATCGGCGTGCCCGACGCCGAGTACGGCGAGATCGTCACCGCGGTCGTGGTACGGGACTCGGATCCGGAGTCGGACGCGCTCACTGGTGCGGAGGTGATCGCGTTCGCCCGTGAACACCTGGTGCGCTACAAGGCACCCCGCCGCGTCGAGTTCGTCGACCAGTTGCCGCGTGACCCGATGGGCAAGGTCCTCAAACGCGAACTCCGCACCACCTTCTCCTGAACTCGTCGGTCAGTCGGGCGCCGGGAGACCCATCGGGTTGGGGAACGGGATCTCGCCCGACTGCACGATCCGCGTCGCACAGCGCCGACTGACGTCGAGCAACGACTGGATGTCGGCTGCATCGAACGCGGCGTAGCTCTCGGCCGCGAGCGCATCGGTGCGGGCCTCGATGTCGGATCGCAGTGCCCGTCCCGCGTCGGTGGGCACACCGTCGTCATCGAGCAGGTCGCGGTCGTGCAGGCGGCGGATCGCCGCGTCCCAGTCGTGGGTCGACCACCCGCGGCTCTCGAGGTACAGCTGTGGTTCGATCCCTTCCGTACTGGCGAACAGCGCGTGACTGTCGAGGCCGGTGAGCCCGGCCGCGGTGAGGAGCGCGACGTGTCCGTCACCCCGGTGTTCGCGCAGGGTCGTCGCGTGGTGCCACAACGCGGCGACCGTGTCGTCGGGTGTGTCCAGTGCGCGATTGGCGGCGAACAGCGCCCGTCCTGAGGCATCACCGCGGGCGACGGCCTGGGTGAGGAGCGGCACGAGTTGTGACGCGAGGTCGTCGACGTCCGGGACGAGTCGCCGCAGGGCCGTTGCCGCCGACCGGTGGCGCGCCTCCACCACCGCCGAGGGGGTTGCGTACGTCCACGCGGCGGGGATGGCGCGCCGGACCCGATCGGGATGGAAGTTGCCGAAGGTCGCCTCCACCACCGCGGCGTCGACGGCCCCCATCGGCGCGGCCCGGAACGCGAAGTACCCCATCCAGAACCCACGCAGGCCGAGGTCGGTGCTCGCGGTCCTGCACTCGGGCGCGAAGTAGGTGACCGCGTTGATCGCTTCGAGTTCGTGCCAGATCGTGCGGGCGACCGACGGTTCCATCCGCTCATCCTTCCCGAGCGGGCTGGTCAGCTGAGGCGTTCGACGATCATGGCCATGCCCTGGCCGCCGCCGACGCACATGCTCTCGATGCCGTAGCGGAAGCCACCGTCCTCGAGGCCGTTGAGCAGCGTGGTCATGATGCGGGCACCGGTCATGCCGAACGGGTGGCCGAGGGCGATGCCGCCGCCGTGGATGTTGAGCTTGTCCATCGGGATGCCGAGGTGCTTGGCCGACGGGATCACCTGGGCCGCGAAGGCCTCGTTGATCTCGACCAGGTCGATGTCGTCCATCGTGAGCCCGGCCCGGGCGAGCGCCATGCGGCACGCAGCGATCGGGCCGAGGCCCATGATCTCGGGGTTGAGTCCGGACACGCCGGTCGACACGATGCGTGCCAAGGGCGTGATGCCCAGCTCCTCGGCCCGGGTGTCGCTCATCACGATGACCGCGGCCGCGCCGTCGTTCAGCGGGCAGGCGTTGCCGGCTGTGACCGAGCCGTCGGGCCGGAACACGGGCTTCAACTGCGACAGCTTCTCGACCGTGGTGCCGTCGCGCGGTCCGTCGTCCTTCGCGACGACGGTGCCGTCGGGCAGTGTGACCGGGATGATCTCGCGCTCGAAGAATCCGTTGTGCTGCGACTCGACCGCGCGCTGCTGCGACCGCGCCGCGAACTCGTCCATCTCCTCGCGGGTGACACCTTCGGCCTGCACCACGTTCTCCGCGGTCTGACCCATCGCGATGTAGATGTCGGGCAGTCCCTCGCCCGGAGTCCACGTGGGGGCTCCGGCTTCCGAGCGGGCCTTCGTCCGGCCGCGCGCCTCGGCGAACTTGTCGTTGGTGGTGCCGGGACCGCCGTCGGAGCGGCCCTTGTCGAACCGGCTCACACACTCGACGCCGGCGGCGATGAAGACGTCGCCCTCGCCGGACTTGATCGCGTGTGCAGCCATCCGGATGGTCTGGAGCGACGACGAGCAGTACCGGTTGACGGTGGTGCCGGGCACGTCCTCGAGTCCGGCGAGCACCGCGACGACGCGGCCGAGGTTGTAGCCCTGCTCACCGGCGGGCTGCGCGCAGCCGATCATGAGGTCCTCGACGGTGTTCGGGTCGAGTTGGGGCACCTTGTCGAGCGCGGCCTGCACGATGGTGGTGGCGAGGTCGTCGGGGCGCAGGTCGACGAGCGAGCCCTTGTTGGCACGGCCGATGGGGCTGCGGGCGGTGGAGACGATGACTGCTTCGGGCACGGGGTCCTCCGGGGGTGACGGGACCCGGATTGTCTAGTCGGTGCGCACCTCGGCCGACGCGTGACCGTTGTCTCGGCTCGGTCGCCCGGGCGTCCCGCGGGACGTCCCAGATTCTGGGAATCACGTGAGGCGGGACCTGCACGCTGCTCGGTCGTGACCGGCGGAGATAACCCCCATCGGGGGCGCTCAACCACCCAGGGGTCATGTCAACTGAGCACCTCTGTCCGTGTCTCCGCGATTCGCCTGAGCTCGACACCTGTATACCTCAGCGGAATTACGAAAACGGGTGAACGCGCGGATCGCCGACACCTATCTCCCTCGTCGACATGGACGACGGTCCGGATCAGGCGGACGGTGGGGTCGCGAGGTGGGCGGCGTCGTTGAACCGGACGAGGCGCCAGTGGCGACCGGTCCAGCGCCACTCGGTCAGCGACGTGTTCGTCGTCTCGTGGGCGATGACGACACTCTCGTTGACCGGACGTTCGCCGAGGGCCATGAAGCTGGCCCCGATAATGCCGCCGTGGGCGACGACGACGACGAGCTGGCCCTCGTGTTCGTGGGCGACCCTTCGCAACCGTGCGCCGGCCCGGACGAAGAACTCGGCCCAGGTCTCCGACTGCGGCATGTGGCGGTGGAACGGGTCGTTGGGATCGCCGACCACGTCCCGCCCGCTGCGGTACTCGTCCCACGCCAGCCCCTCACCGTCACCGGCGTGGATCTCGCACCAGTCGCACTCCTGCGCGGCTTCGACGCCACCCAGCGCGGGACGGATGATCTCCGCGGTCTCGATCGCGCGGGGGAGGATGCTCGTGAACACGGCACCGACCTCCCCCAGTTCGCCGGAACGCACCAGACGGCCGCGGAGCAACTCGGCCTGGCTGCGCCCGAGGTCCGACAGCCCGGTGCACGTGTCGTGACCGGAGATGATCTGGCGGAGCTGCGCTTCGGATTCGCCGTGGCGGACGATGACGAGTCGGGTGTTCGGGGAGGCCATCGCTACAGACTGACCGATCGACCCGGCGCCGCGGTGTCACTTTGCCGAGGATTCGGTGAGCTCAGGGTTCTCGGTGGAGCCAGGCCAGGAGATCGGCGGGCGCGAGCGCGCGGGCGCGGTCGAGGTAGTGGTCGATCTCGGCCGCGGTGAGGACGTCGTGGTGGGCGCCCGACGAGCCACGCCGGAAGAAGCGTCCCCGGTCGCGCAGGATGCCTTCGGGA
This sequence comes from Acidimicrobiia bacterium, assembly GCA_038250905.1. Taxonomy (GTDB): domain Bacteria; phylum Actinomycetota; class Acidimicrobiia; order IMCC26256; family JAENVU01; genus JAENVU01. Next base: position 4,599 of record JBBSBV010000058.1, on the reverse strand, counting down.
TCCGGCGCCACTTCGTCCGCCCGCGATCGCATGGACCCGAAGGTGGCCGCCGCGACGAGGTCGGGCCAGCGGGCGTCATCGACCGCGACATCGAGCCGGCCCGCGATCCGTCGCATCTCGCCGTCGAGATCCGCGATGAGGTCGTCGTAGTGGACGAGCACGATGTTGGGCTCGTCTCGTCGGGCCCACGCGTCGGACAGATGCCACATCACACCCGGCAGGAGGTCGAGCGCGTCGGCGGGCGGGATGTCGAGGTCGATCCACCCGATCAACCATTCGTGGAGCGACGGGCGCGGCGCAGCCGGATTGGTGGGTTCGGGCTGGCGGGTGAGCGCGCGGATGCGCTCACGATCCAGGTTGTCGCCCTGGTGATAGAGCGAGATCGCGGCGTCGAGGGGATGACGCGCCACGACGATGTAGGTCGCGCGCGGATCGATGGGGACACCGTCGAGCGGGGTGTGCGTCTTGACGAACCGCCGATGGGTCTGGGCGTCGAGGCGGGCGACGAGGGCGTCGAACGGCGTCCCGAGCCAGTCGACCCACGGCGACAGGTGATCGAGCCGGTCGGGGAGGTCGGCGGTCTGGAACACCAGGAGCGCGCAGATCATCTGCATCCACGTCGTGCCGCTCTTCGACCGGGTGCTGATGACGATGTCGCCGGGCCGGAACGGGAACTCCTGCCACCGCCCGCTGTCCTCGTCCGGCGATCGGTAGCGGACCGGTGGCGCGGGCGCGGGCACGGCGGCACCGTACCCGAGGTGAAATCAGTGGTCGACGACCGGCGCGCCGGGCCGCTGTGCCGGATATCGGAACTGCTCACCGCGTTGGAACGATGCGATGTAGTCCCCCTCGGGATGCCCGGATCGCGCCACGACGGCGAGGAACCGGTCGACGTCGTACGCGACGCGTCGATGTTCGACGCGGTGGTGGTCGGGATCCGAATGGATGATCAAGTAGCTCGCGCGGTGGTCGTCGGTGATCGGGTTGCTGACGCTGCCGCCGTTGAGGAGTCGCGTCGCGCCGACGAAGCGATCGGTCGCCTGGTGGGTATGACCCGTGACGATGATATCCGCGTTCGCGTCGACCATTTCGGCCCGCAATTCGACGTCCGGTCGGTGGGGGGTGACGCCCGCGCCGTCGTCGCGGCCGGGCGAGGCGTGCACGCCGAGGAGTCGAGTGCCGTCCTCGAGTTCGAGACGCGTCTCGAGGGGGAGCGTCGCGAGCCAGTCCAGTCGGCCATCGGTCGAGAGCGCGCTGCGGGTCCAGGTGAACGAGCGCTCGACGGCCGAGAATCGCGGCTGGAGCGCCGGATCCGCCGCCACGTCGGCGGCCTCTGGGAACGGTCGGTCGCCGGTGACGACGTATCGATCGGTGTTGCCTCTCGTCAGGACGGCCTGTGGCAGGCCCAGGAGCAGATCGAGGCTGCCGACCGGATCCGGCCCGATCGCTACGAGATCGCCGATGGCCCACCAGCGGTCCACCCCGCGGGAGGTGCCGTCGGCGATGACCGCCTCCAACGCCACGCAGTTGCCGTGGATGTCGGACAGGACGCCGAGCTTCATGAGGGTCCTACGCGAGCCCGTACAACTCGGCGGCGTTGTCGTGGAGGATGCGCGACTGCGCTGCCGGTGACAGGTGCGCGGCGTGCACGTCGAGGAGGGCCTGCGAGTTCGGCCAGGTGGCGTCGCTGTGGGGGAAGTCGTTCGCCCACATGAGCCGGTCGACATTCATCAAGTCCGCCGTGCGGAACGCGACCCAGTCGTCCTGGAACGTGAGGTACACGTGCTCCATGAAGGTCGCGCTCGGTGTCTGCGTGAGCTCACCTGCGGTCAGCCAGTTGCGGTGCCGGTCGTACGCGTGGTCGGCGCGGTACATCCAGTGCGGCGCCCAGCCGGCGTCGGCCTCGACGCAGACGACGCGCAGGTCGGGATGGCGTTCGAACACTGCGCCGAAGATCAGCGTGCCGATGATGTCCTGGTTGCCGCGGATGATCGAGAGGAAGGTGTTGAGCTTCGGTCCCCGCACCGTGCCGCTGCCGATCGAGTCGGTCTTGCTCGTGAGGATATGGAACGACGGCGGCAGCCCCAACGCGACGATCGCGTCCCAGAACTCGTCGTACATCGGGTCGTCGTAGTCGGCTTCACCGGGATATCCCGGCAGCATCACGCCGCGCAGTCCCTTGGCCTTGATCGCCTCCAGATCGCGGATGCCTTCGTCGGGCGTGCGCATCGCGGTCTGGCCGAGACCGACGAGGCGGTCCGGCGCGAAGGAGCAGAACTCGGTGATCCACTCGTTGTACGCGTCGAAACACGCGTGCTGGTAGGCGCGGTCGGGGTGGTTGCAGAGGATCATGCCGACCGACGGGTAGATGATCTCGGCGGTCACGCCGTCGGTGTCCTGGTCGGCGAGGCGCGCCTCGGGATCCCACCCGCCGCGGTGGAGGTCCTCGAACTTCTTGCCGGTGTCGAGCCGGACCTCGTCGGTCGGCCGACCGGCCGCGGCGACGAGCCACATCGGCACCAGACTCTGACCGTTGTCGACGAGCATGCAGTCGCCCATGGTCGGGTCGAAGTACAGCCGGGGCGCGCGGTCGCGGTACGCCGGATCGATGTGGTCGAGGTACGAGTTGGCCGGCTCGGTGATGTGCGAGTCGGCCGAGATGCAGCGGCGGGTGGTGGGTACGGTCGCGGTCATGGAATTCCTCCGGGACGGGTCGTTCAGCCGGCGAGTGCGGTGAGCGCCTCGGTCATCGCGGTCATGTCGAAGTAGTCGCGCCACAACGTGATGCGGCCGTCGACCACCTCGAACACGCCCATGACGTCGACCGCGACGGTCCGGTCACCGGTGCTGAACGAGTCCGTCCGCTCGTTCATCACCGTGGTCGCGTTCGCCACCTGGCGGTGCACGGTCCACTCCATCGCGGTCACGCCCATGGCGTCCAAGGTCGCGAAGACACCGCGGATCCCGTCGGGGCCCGAAACCTTGCCGATGGGCACGTTGTCGTACTCGATGTCGTCGGCGACGAGTTCGAACGCGCCGTCGAAGTCGATGGCGGTGATGTGGGCGGTGAAGGTGTTGACGATCTCTTCGGCGGTCACGGTGGCTCCTCGGACGGCTACGGCGGGGCTGTGCGCGTGGACCCTAGGCTCCGGCGCGTGCCGACCGCCTCCGTGAACGTTCCCGACTTCCTCGCCGCGTGACGACCTCTCGTCGAACGGTGCGCCATCCCGGGCGCCGGCCCCAGTGAACTGGTTGCGCAGGCTCCTGCCCCGGTCGGCGACGGTCGACGTCCCACGGGTCGTGATCGCGCGCGCGTTGCGCGGCTTCGCGGACGGTTTCGTGAGCGTCTTCCTGGCCACCTACCTCATCGCGCTCGGCTTCTCGCCGTTGCAGGTGGGCGCGATCGTCACCGGAACGCTGCTCGGCTCCGCGGCGCTCACGCTGGGGGTCGGGCTGGTCGCCCACCGGCGGGAACTCCGAGTACTGCTCCTCGCCGCCTGTGGCCTGATGGCCCTCACCGGCCTCGGCTTCATGGCCGTCACCGCATTCTGGGCGCTGATGGTGGTGGCGGTGGTGGGCACGCTGAACCCGTCGGCCGGCGACGTGAGCGTCTTCCTCCCGACCGAGCAGGCGTTCCTCGCCGGCCACGTCGACGACCTCGACCGCCCTCGCCTGTACGCGGTCTACAACCTCGGTGCCGCCTTCGCCGGCGCGTTCGGCGCGCTGGCCTCCGGACTCCCGGGGTACGTGGCCAAGCACGTCGACATCTCTCGCATCGACGTCTACCGCAGCAGCTTCTCGATCTACGTGGCGGTGGCCGTCGCCATCTTCTTCATCTACCGACGCCTGCGGACCGAGCACCACGCGACCGACGTCGTGAAGGTGGATCGCAAGCCGCTCGCCGAATCGCGGCGGACGGTCATCGAACTTGCGGCGCTGTTCTGCATCGACGCCGCCGCCGGTGGCTTCGTGGTGCAGTCGCTCCTCGTGCTGTGGCTCCACCTCCGGTTCGGGCTGTCGGTGGGCACGACCGCCGGCGTGTTCTTCGCCGTGAGTCTCCTGAGTGCGTTCTCGCAGTTGTTCGCCGGACCGCTCGCCGCCCGTATCGGACTGGTGCGGACGATGGTCTTCACCCACCTTCCCGCGAACCTGTTCCTCGCGTTGGCCGCGTTCGCACCGTCGGCCGGCCTCGCGATCGCATGCCTGCTCGTACGGTCGCTGTTCTCGCAGATGGACGTGCCGGCGCGCCAGGCGCTCGTGATGGCGGTGGTGACGCCGGAGGAACGAGCCGCCGCGGCCAGTGTCACCAACGTGCCGCGCAGCCTGGCGTCGGCGACCACGCCACTGATCGCCGGCGCGCTGCTCAAGGCCACCACGTTCGGTTGGCCGCTCGTGATCGCGGGCGTCGGCAAGGCCACCTACGACCTGCTCCTCCTCGCCCGGTTCGGCCGCCGGGCCCACGCCACGACCGACCTCGGCCGCCGCTGACCCACCCTTCACCCACCAACTTGCGTGGGGGGGGCCGCCCGTGTGGGGGGGGGGGGGGGGCGGGAGGAAGGATTGGAGGGTGAGAGCCCCAGGCCCGGGGGGCGCGCGGCG
>JBBSBV010000057.1:0-16431 GCA_038250905.1 Acidimicrobiia bacterium | reverse complement strand
GCGTGCTTCGGGCGGGCCGCACAACTCCCGAAGGGCACCGACCCCGGACCCGAACTCGGAGACTGGGAGTGCGTGGCCGCCGGCTGGTGGAACCAGCCCGACCGCCTCGACCGGCCACTCGCGGCCGCCGGCCCGGCCGCATGGAAGCGCGCCACCGCCTCCACGGCGCCGTCGGTCGTGCCCCGTCGGCTGCCCGCGGTGCAGGTCACCCACGTCCGCCAGACCGACAACGCGATCCGGTTCCGCGTCTCGCGCCCGGGTGTCCCCGTGGTGGTGCGCACGTCGTACTTCCCGAACTGGCACGCGACCGGGGCCGGCGGGCCGTGGCGGCTGAGTCCCAACCTGATGGTCGTGGTCCCCACCCGGCACGATGTCTCGCTGCACTTCGACCGGTCCGGGTCGGAGCAGTTCGGTGGCGCACTGACGCTCCTGGGGGTGATCGGACTCGGGGGACTGGTCGGTGCCGACCTGCGCCGTCGGCGTCGTCGCGGCGCGACTCCCGGCCCTGGGGCTCCCGGACCTTTGGCTCCGGCCACCGGTCCCGACCCCGAGGGAACCGCCGAAACCGTCTGAACCGCATGGACGCGCGAAAGCCGCGATCCGACGACCCGGGCCGGAATGTGTGACGGGGCTACCATGATCGTCCCGCCCCGAGGGCGGTGAGGAGCCTCGAGGCTCGATCGTGGGCGATTCGCTCGACACAATTTTCAAGGCGTATGACGTTCGCGGCGTCTACCCGGACGAAATCGACGAGGGCATTGCCAAGCGCATCGGCAACGCCTTCGTTCGGTTCACCGGGGCGTCGACGGTCGTCGTCGGCTACGACATGCGCCCTTCGTCGGTGCCGCTGAGCGATGCCTTCATCGAGGGCGCCACGATGGCCGGTGCGGATGTCGTCAACGTCGGTCTGGCCTCCACCGACCTCGTGTACTTCGCCGCCGGCACCCTCGACGCGCCGGCCGCGATGTTCACCGCGAGCCACAATCCCGCCCAGTACAACGGCGTGAAGCTCTGCCGGGCCGGCGCCGCGCCGATCGGCGAGTCGACCGGTCTGGTCCAGATCAAGGACGCGGTCGCGTCGGGCCTGCTCGAGCGGGCCGAGGAGATCGGGCAGGTCCACGAGCGGTCGATGCTCGAAGAATTCGCGGTCCACGTGCGGTCCTTCGCCGATCCGAGCCTGCTCGCCCCCCTGAAGATCGTGGCCGACACCGCGAACGGGATGGGCGGTCTCGTGGTGCCCAAGGTGTTCGAGGGACTGCCGTTCGACCTCACGGTCCTCTTCGGCGAACTCGACGGCACGTTCCCCAACCATCCGGCGGATCCGATCCAGGCCGAGAACCTGGTGTCGCTGCAGAAGGCGGTACTCGACTCCGGCGCCGACATCGGGCTCGCGTTCGACGGCGATGCCGACCGCGTGTTCCTCGTCGACAACGAAGGCGTGCCGGTCTCGGGTTCGACGACGACGGCGATCGTCGCCAAGACGATGCTCGCCCGGACCCCGGGTGGGATCGTGGTCCACAACCTGATCTGTTCCAAAGCCGTACCCGAGGTGATCATCGAGAACGGTGGCAAGCCGGTGCGGACCCGAGTGGGTCACTCGTTCATCAAGCAGGTGATGGCCGAGACCGACGCCATCTTCGGTGGCGAACACTCGGCGCACTACTACTTCCGTGACAACTGGCGTGCCGATTCCGGTTCGATCGCCGCCATGGTGGTGCTCGAGGCGCTGTCGGCCGCGGGGGTGCCGTTGTCGGAACTCCGCAAGCCGTTCGAGCGCTACGCGGCGTCGGGCGAGATCAACACCACCGTCGCCGACCCGCACGCGGTGATCGAAGCGGTGGCCGAACACTTCGCCGACGCGGAGCAGGACCGGCTCGATGGCCTCACCGTGGACCTCGGCGACTGGTGGTTCAACCTCCGGCCGAGCAACACCGAACCATTGCTCCGCCTGAACCTCGAAGCGGCCGACCGCGCCGCGTGCGATGCTCACACCGAAGAAGTCCTCGCGCTCATCCGCGCGTAACAGTCCCTGAGGAGAATCACCGTGGCCCTCGATCCCCAGTTGCTCGAGATCCTGGCGTGCCCCGACGACAAGGGCCCGCTGCTGTACTTCGAGGGCGAGGCCGCGTTGTACAACCCGCGTCTGAAGCGCCGCTACACGATCCGCGACGACATCCCCATCATGTTGGTGGACGAGGCGGAGACCGTGGACGACGCGGAGCACGACCGTCTGATGGCGAAGGCCGCGTCCGAAGGCATCGAACCGACCTTCTCCGCGTGACCTCGGGAGATTCGCTCGGGTTCCTCGATGCGGTCGCCGGTCTCCCCGAACAGCTGACCGCCGCGCACGCCGCCGCCGCGACGATCGGCGCCGACCGGTTTCCGGCCGCGGCCGAGATCCACAACATCGCGGTGCTCGGCCTGGGCGGCTCGGGGATCGCGGGCGACGTGATGGCGGCGGTGGTCAACGGGTCGCTGCCCGTCCCGGTGACCGTGTTGAAGCAGTACCGCACGCCGGCCTTCGTCGGCCCGCACACCCTCGCGTTCGCCGTGTCGTACTCGGGCAACACCGAGGAGACACTCTCGATGACGACCGGGGCGATCGAGGCGGGGGCCCGCGTGGTCGCGATCTCGAGTGGCGGCGCGCTCGCCGACCTCGTCACCCGTCACGGTGGAGTGCAGATCGAGTGCCCGGCGGGCTTCATGCCGCGCGCGGCCCTCGGTGCACTGGTGGCCCCACTGTTCGTCACGCTCTTCCGCATGGGACTGCTCCCGTCGGCCCACGACCTGCTCGTCGGGGCCCAGGACCAACTCGCCCGGCGCCGGGACGCGTGTGCAACGACCGTGGTCGGCGACGCGAATCCGGCCCGGCTGCTCGCCCGCAAGATCGGCCGCACGATCCCGCTGGTCCACGGCGGTGGCGCGCTCGGTGCGGTGGCGGCCATGCGGTGGAAGGCCGACATCAACGAGAACGCGAAGGCGCCGGCCTTCTGGAACACCCACCCCGAGTTGGACCACAACGAGATCTGTGGCTTCGGTCAGCACGGCGACGTCACCCGCCAGCTCCTCACCCTGGTCGAGCTGCGACACGGGTTCGAGCACGAGCGGCTCGCGCCCCGCTTCGCCGGAGTACGGGAGCAGATCGAGGAGTGCGTGGTCCAGGTGCTCGAGGTCCGCTCCGAGGGTGAGGGCCGGTTGGCGCACCTGCTCGACCTCATGTACCTCGGTGACTGGGTCAGCTGTTACCTGGCACTCGAGAACGACGTGGACCCGGGGCCCATCCCGGCGATCGACACCCTGAAGGATCTGCTCGCGCGCAGCTGACCGCTCGATGGCAATCGAAGGGTCGCCAACTCGAAACCGGTTGGACACACGCCGTCCGTACGGTGCGGCGGATGGGCGATCTTCTCAACGGTTACGCACCGATCGCCGCCTTCGACGAGCTGTTCGCGAGCGCCGAGACGCCGCGTCCGCACGCCCTGGCACTGCACGACGCGCTGCAGACCCTCTCGCCCGCCGACTTCGCCGACCGCTGCGCGGCCCGCGACCGGGCCTTCCGGGATCAGGGCATCACGCTCCAGCAGTCGGGCGAGGAACGCCCGTTCCCGCTCGACCTGATGCCCACGCCGTACACGGTGGCCGACAGCGCGGTGGACGAGTTGGCCGAGGTGGCGCGGCGGGCGCGGAACCCGGCCGGTGCCAGGACTTCGTCCACGTGACGCTCGCGGTGCTGCGGAGTGCCGGGATCCCGTACCGGTATGCCTCGGGGTACCTCTCGCCGCAGGCGAGCGCGGTGATCGGCGAGACGACCGCGGGCGAGAGTCACGCCTGGTTGGAGGCCTGGGGGTGGTTCGCGATCGACCCCACCAACGGGCGGCCCGTCGGTCCCGAGCACGTGCTCGTGGCCCGCGGCCGCGACTACGCCGACGTTCCGCCGCTCCGCGGCGTCTACTCGGGCGGTCGTGCGGAGGCGCTCGAGGTACAGGTGGAGATCACCCGCCGGGCCTGAATCGGCGGCCCAGCGGAGGATTCCCCCGCCGCCCGAGATGAAATGCGATGCTGCACTCCGTGCAGGACATCGGAGACCCCACCACGTTCACCACCACCGGGGACGCTCGTCGCGTCGACAAGCCCTGGGGCTGGGAGATCCACTGGACGCCCGACGACCGGCCCTACGTGGGCAAGGTGCTGCACGTCGATGCCGGGAAGCGGCTCTCGCTCCAGGTGCACGACGAGAAGTTGGAGTCGTGGTTCCTCATGCGCGGCCGGGCCAAGGTCGTCTGGGACGACGGCACCGGCACGATGATCGAGACCGAGCTCCAACCCGGTCTCGGGTACTCGTGCGCGATCGGCCAGCGGCACCGACTCGTCGGTATCACCGACTGCGATGTCCTCGAGGTCTCCACGCCGGAGATCGGCACCACGTACCGACTCGAGGACGACTTCGCGCGTCCCGACGAGACCGAGGCCGTGCGCAGTGCCCCCGGACGCGGGTGGAGCGAGTAGCCCGCAGCGCGCGGGTGTGCGTCAGTCGTCGTCGGTGATGGTGATCGTGCCGGTGCCGTCGACCACGGTGATCGGACCGCCGGAGAGCACGCTCACCGGGATCGTCAGCTGTTCGTCGCCTTCGAAGACCGCGTCCGGCGCGAGCGTCACGGTGAGCGTGGCGAAGAGTTTGCCCGCCTTGATGGTGACCGTCGTCAGCGGCTTGAGCTTGAAGTCGCCTGGATGGGTCGCCGTGCCGTCGACCGTCTGCCAGCGCAGTCGCGTGTCGGTGAGCAACGGACGATCGAGCTGAGCAAGGATCTGGACGGTCCGGGGCCCGCCGAAGCTGCCCTCGTCGATGCGGGCGTCGGTCACGACCAACACGGGATCGACACCTTCGATCGAGTCCGAATCGCGGATGGTCAAGGTGCCGTCGGGGTCGGTGATGGCCGCGGTGCCGAGGGTGACGGCGGCGAGGTGCACCTGCAGCGTCTTGTCGGACTCCGGAATCGCGTCGGGGCGGACCATCACCGTGACCGCGGCAAGGACCTTCCCGGCCTTGATCGTGGCGGTGGCGGGTTTCGACGCGGAGCCCTTGGACTTGTAGTCGCCGTCGGTCGTCGTGCCGATGGCGGTGCCGTTCACCGTGTAGTAGGTGATCTTGGTGTCGGTGGGAGCCGGTTGTGACAGCGTGATCCGCAGCCGACCGTTGACGACCGGCGCCGCGACGCCGGGCTCGAGCACCGACGCGTCGGAGATCGAGACCGTGACCGGTGCGAAGGCCGTCTCCGGGCTCGCAGCACTCTGGCCGGCCGAGTTGTCGGCCACGATCGCGTAGAAGTACCGCAACGTCCCGGTGCTCGCGGCGGTGTCGACGAACGTGGTGGTGAAACCGTCGGTGGTGGCGATCTCGGTCAACGCGCCGCTCGTGGTGCCGCGCAGGATCCGGTAGCCGGTGATCGGGCTGCCGCCGTCGTTGACGGGTGCGGTCCACTCGACCCGGGCTTGACCGGCAGCGGGGCCGAGCTTCACCGTCGGGGTCGACGGCGCGTCCGGCTCGGTGATGGAACCGACACGGATCCGACCGCGCCCGGTGCCGCGGGCGATGGTGGCATTGACCGGCGCGGAGAGGACGAGCGTGAAGTCTTCCGGCGACTCGCTGATGTCGTCGGCGAGGACCTTGACCGGGACCGTGGCGCTGGTGGCGCCGGCCGCCAACTCGATGGTGCCGCTCACCGGCGTGTAGTCGCCCGGGGCGGTGGCCGTCCCGTCGACGGTCGTGTAGTCGATGGAGACGGGGAGTGGAGCGGGGGCCGAGAGCGAGACCGTGAACGTGGCGTCCGCTGAGCCCGAGGCCGGTTCGAGCACCGCGGCATCCGAGACCGCGATGCTCGGGAGCGCAACCGCGTCGTGCAACTCGCCCTTGTTGGTGGAGACGGCGACGTTGCCGGCGGTGTCGACCACCTGCACGAAGTACGGGACCGAGGTGGTGCCGCCAGGGACGCTGGCCGTGCCCGACCAGGTCGCGCCCGACGCGGCGAGTTCCGCCGAGTGCCATCCGGCCGCGTCCTGGAACATGACCACACCCCGCTGGATCCCCGACGCGTCGGTCGGTTGGACCGAGAACGACGCGGTGGTGCCGGTGATCGACGCGGTGACGCGCGAGATGCGGGGCTCGGTGAAGTCGGAACTGGTGGAGTAATAGGTGGTCCCACCGATGTGACCGAACAGCTGCTGAGTTCCGATGCCCTGGGTGTTGTCGACGGCCGCGGTCTGGAAGCGGCCGGGCACCACGACGAGGGTCTGGCGCTGCGGCAGCCCGGTGCCGAACGCGAGCCCCTGCCGGTCGGTCGCGGTCGTGAGCGCGACGAGCCGCTCCGGGAACGCGAGGTCGGAGGCAACGACCTCGGGCTCGTTCGCGGCCTGGTCGACGGTGGCCCGGGACCATGCGGCGTCGAAGTTCGTGTGGGTCTCGGCGGTGGTGAGCGATGTGACCAGCGCGCCGTGGGCCGGACGCAGCACGCCGGTGGTGAGCTGAGCGGTGACGTCGATGTCGGTGCGGGGCTGGAGCGGCCGACCGGGAACCGCGAGCGGAGCCTCGTCACCGACCTGGAACCAGGAACCGTCGGCGCTGGTCTGCTGCGAGAACGTGGGGTTGACCGAGAACGGGGCCTGGCGCAGGGTGCCCGGCCCCACCGTGGTCGCGACGTTCGGCTTCGGAGGCCGGACCGTGGTGCCGTTGCCCACCTTGAACATCGGGATGCCGTACAGCACCGTGCTCGACAACACCTTGTCGTCGTAGGCGCCGTACAGGCCCTTGGTGGCGAAGTACTTCTGCTTGGCGAGCACGAGCGCGTCACCGACACTCACCGCGCCGTCGAGTTGGCTCGCGTACTGCTGCATGAGCAGGTCGTGGAGTTGCACACCCGAGTCGTCGCCGTACGAGAACGTGGTCTGTCCCAGGTACACGGCCCCGCGGCCGTTCATCTGCTGGGCCCAGTCCGGGGCGCCGGGGCCTCCGAGGGTCACGGCGTCCGATGCGTTGAGTCCGGCATGACAGCCGAGGGAGAAGATCAGCCGGCTGCCGACGGGCAGCGTCGCGGCGAGTTCGGACGCACTGAGGTCGTCGACCGACCCGCCCGAGTTCCCTGCCGCCGAGACCGCGCCGGTGTGCCAGGCGTGCGACGAGAGTGAGGCGACCGACGGCGGCTGCGCAGTGAAGTCGTCGAGGACGTTCTGGGCCGTCCACGTGTCGTTGATCCGCGTCGCGATCGCGGGCGCGCTCTCGCCGGCCTGGGCGAGTTTCGAACTCAGGATGCTGGTGAGCTTGTTCGCGCTCGGGATCATGAAGTCGTACCCGGAGACGAATGCGCGGCTCGTGTCGAGGCGGCCGTTGGCCGCGAGGTACTGGTCGATCATCGTCGTGATCTCGGTCGGGGTCTCGACCAACCGGCCCACTGCGAGGTCCGGCACGTACAGGCGCCGCTCGAGCCAGTTGATCGGGTCGACGTCGCCGTACGGGTCGTCGGAGAGGAAGTGCTGGGTTGCGAGCGCGCCGTAGTACTGGCTGTTGACGTCGAAGGCCTCGGCGTACTGCTGCTCGTTGCCGACGCGAGTGGTGTCGGCGAGCCGCGCCATCGGCACGATGTCGTCGGCACCGACCAGCACGATGTTCTTGAGCTGCGGGTGCGCGGCGACACCGGGCAGGGTGCCGCTCCGGATACCGTCGATCAGCCGCCCGATCTGGTCGACCACGGCGTTGGCGAGGTCGGGGTCGCAGGGATCGGTGTTCCAGTTCGCGTACGCGCCTGCGATGTCGGGGTACGCGCTGAGGCCGGGAAGCGACGGGTTGCTGCCCTCGACGGGCAGCACCGCGCCGACGACGCCAGGCGCGGTCGCGAGGTTGCCGAGCTTGCCCATCAGGGGCGCGGTCGCGGCGCCGAAGGTGTCGCCGATGCGCTGCTGGTCGACGAGCACGAGGGTGTTGAGGTTGGCGGGCAGCGTCGTCAGATCGGGGAGGGAGCCGGCGGTGCCGCCCGATCGGTTGTAGGCCGGACACGCCGGCAACGTCTGCGGGATGTCCTGGCGCACCCGCACCATGTAGGGACTGGTCGACGACAGGCCCTTGTACGCGCTCACTTGCACGAGGTTCGCGGCGGGCGCGGAGGCAGCCTCGACGTCGGTCGCACCGTTGGCGGTCGAGTGGCCGACCACGGTCTGACCGTCGAGCACCGGCACGTCGGCACCGAGTTCGCCGTCGGCGGTCGTGGTGTTCCCGAGCCGGTTGACGCCGGTGTCCTCGCTCGGACTCACTCCGGTGCCGATCGTGCGGGATGCCTTCGGACTCGGACCGGCGCCGGCGGCGTCCGACGGGGGGCCGTAGAGCACGAGGTCCGCGTCGCCGGGGAGCTGGCCGAGGCGGACCCCGACCTGGGCGCCGGGCAGGGGAGTCACCCGGTAGAGGTCGACGTCACCCGCGTCGGGGAGATACTGGAAGTAGAGCGTGTTGCTGTCGATCGGCGTGGCGGTGGCTGCGGTGTCGCCCGGGTCCGCGTTCTGGACCACGGTGATCGGGATCGACGGCGCGGCGCCGACCCGGTCCACGATCGTCACGCTCGCCCCGGCGTGGAACGTGCCGAGTTTGAGGCCGGGGAGCGCGGTGAAGACGAGTTCGTAGTCGGTGTCGGGCAGGACGCCGTGCACGTTCCACGTGACCTTGGTGCCACTGTTGGTGTACGAGGTGGCCGGAGTGTCGAGCGTGACGCCGGGCGCGCCGGTGACCGCCTCGGTCCCGGCCTTCAGGCGGAACCCGGCGGGGAGTGAGGCCACGGCGGTGGCGTCGTAGCTACCGCCGCCCCCGGTCGCGTGGAACGACAGGGTGTAGTCGATGGTCGCCCCGGAACTCGCGAAGTCCTGGACCCCCGCGGTGACGAGGTCGAGTTCCTCCCACGGGAAGTCGTCGGCTTCGAGATAACCGGAGATCACGTCGTTGACGTCGATGGTGCCGAGCAGCCCGGCGGTCAGCTGACCGACCGTGGTGGCTCCGAAGTGCGGGCCGAGGTTGGCGAGGTGCGCGCGCGGGTTGAGCGCCCCCGCGGTGCCGGCCTGCCCCAGGGTCTTGCCGGCGCAGTCGAAGTTGCTGGCCGTGCACACGGCGACGGCATCCCGGATGGGCGTCGGCAGCGTGTCGAGACCGATGGCCGCGATCCCGGGCACGGCCGCGACCGCGTCGGGAAGTCCGATGTCGCCGATGCGGGTGATGGTGAGGCCGAGGTCGTCGAGGCGTGCATGCAACACCGGCGCGTCTGCGGTGGTGAGCGCGGCGAGGTTGGGTCCGAGCGGCGGACGCCGGAGCGCCGGGTAGTGGTCGAGGACCGGCGCCCGGGCGGGATCGAGGTCGAGGTCGAGCAGGCTCGTCGTCGGGCCGATCGCGAGGCTCGTGCAGGTGTCGTTCGCGTCGCTCTCGGCCGACAGGCGCGCACACCACGTCTGGCCCCCGGAGAACACGAGGTTCTGCACCGGCGTGCGGCCGAGCATGAACGAGGCGGGACCGGCCGCGGCGAGCAGCGAATCGGCGAAGTCGATGTCGCCCATCAGCAGCGTCCGCAACGGATGGTCGACGGCCAGGCTGGTGCCGGCGAGGAGGTCGAGGACCTCGCCCACCTGTACCGACTGGGTGGGCTGCCCCTGCAGCGGCGTGCCTACGAGGAGCGCGGCCCAGCCACCGGGACGCTGCTCGAGGTCGATCGGGATCTGGGACAGCGGCATCGTGCGCGCGCCGGGAATCGCGGCGAGCGTCGACGCGAAGGAGTCGAGCGTGGTCTCGTCGACCGGCCGGTACTTGGGTCCGGGTCGGTACTTGGGTCCGGGTCGGTACTTGGGTCCGGGTCGGTACTTGGGTCCGGGTCGGTACTTGGGTCCCGGGCGGTACTTCGGGCCCGGCCGGTACTTTGCCGCGCTCGAACCGCTGCTCACGTCGAAGCCGAGGGCCTTGATCCGCTCCGGCGGGATCGCGGTGAGCGGGACCGAGGTGGCGCCGGGTCCGACGCTGCTCACGTTCGCGGCCAGCGACGCGGTCACGGTGGTCGGTCGGTCGCTCACGTCGGTGAGGAAGATGTCGAGCGCGTTGTTCGTGTCGTTGGGGACCAGGTCGGACGATCCGCTGGCGTACGCGACCTGGTGACCGGTGCCCGAGATAGCGACGCCGGCGTTGGCGCCCGGTTGGTCGAGCGGGGGCGCCGCGTGGGCCTGACCGCCGCCCGAGGTCACGCTCGCGCGGAGCGTCGGTCCACCGACGGGCCGCACGAAATCGTCCGACGCGGCGTTGGTGTCGCCGGTGACGAGGTCGGGGGCGAGCGAGTTCCAGGCCACGGTGCCGTCGTCGGCCACGCTGACCGACTCGGCGCCGGTGGTGGCGGGGAGGCCGCCGGTCGTGACGTCGACGAGCGTGGTGCTGACCGCGCCAGGCTCGTCGAAGATGCCGTTGTTGTTGGTGTCACGGTCCCGGAGGAAGACGTTGGGGGTGTTCCCTGCGTCACCGGCGACGAGGTTCGACGCGCGGGACTGGAACGCGACGTAGCGCCCGTTGGGGCTGAGGTCGTGACCGTAGGTGAGCGCGTCGTTGTTGGCGCCGAGTCCGGCTGCGGTGTTGCTGACGAGACTGGTGGTGACCTTGCCGGGTTCGTCGAAGATCCCGTTGCCGTCGGGGTCGCGGTCGCGCACGAAGAGATCGGCGTGCCCGTTGGTGTCACCCGGTACCAGGTTGGCCGCGTACGACACGAAGGACACGAAGCGTCCGGTCCCACTGATCCGCGGCGCGAACGACATGTCGGTCGCCTGCGCACCGGCGGAGGACAGGTTCACCCGGACGGTCTGCTCCTTACCCGGCTCGTCGAAGATGCCGTTGCCGTCGGGGTCACGGTCGCGCACGAAGATGTCCATGCAACAACCGGAGTCGCCGGCGACGAGGTTGCTCGCGTCCGAGTCGAAGGTGACGAACCGTCCGTCGGCGCTGATGTCGACGGTCGGATCGAACCCGAACCCGCTGTTGCCGTTCCCGGTGGACATGTCGGCGAGCGACCCCACGGTCGCGGCGCGACTCATGATCTGCGTGCGCACGCCACCCGGCTCGTCGAAGATGCCGTTGCCGTCCGTGTCACGGTCGCGGACGAACACGTCGTAGAGGCCGTTGGTGTCGCCGGGGACCAGGTTGGTCGCGCCGCTCCGGAACGCGACGTGGCGGCCGTCGTGGCTGATCGCCGGGTTGTAGCTGAAGCTGTTCCCTGGGGTTCCGGCCGTCGAGCGGCTGATGCTGGTCGTCGTACCCGACGCGGTGTCCCGGACGTGAACTTGGTAGTCGTTGTTGGTATTGGCGGGATCTACCGCGGCGGTCGCGGAGCCGAACGCGACGTGCAATCCGTCGTCGGAAATCGCCGGTGTGATGGTGGTTTGCGGGCCGCCGGTGAACTGCCCGCCGGCGGAGGTGACGCTGACCCTGCTGGTCGAGTTGACCTGGACCGCGGCCCCGGCCGGGGCCGCCGGTGCGGTGGTGATCGCGACCAGACCGGCCAGACTCACGGTGAGACCGACGCTCAGTGCGCGATGCGCGGTGCGCGTCCAGGATCCAGCCCCTGCCATCGTCGTACCCCTCCCCATAGCCCGGCGGCATACTACACGACGATTCGTCCGATTTTTACGGTACGAGGGCAATGGCGCCACGGAGCGTGGTCGCTCAGGAACCGGGGTCGGGGTCCCAACTGACGGCGGGCAGGCCCACGATCGCGAGTCGGGTCATGAGGCGATCCCGCTCGGAGGCCCAGCTACCGGTGGTTCGGCCCTCGCGCCAGTCCAGTCGGGCGAGGACGTCGAGGGCCCGCACCTCCTCGTACGCGGACTGCTCGTGGCGTGCGTGGTCGAGCGCGTCGGTCGCGAGTGCCCGTGCGAACGCGGCGTCGTCCAGTCCGGCGGCCGCCTCGGCCCGCACGCGGGTCACGATGGCCGGGAGTGCAGCGCCGGCACCCTCCTTGCGGAGGCTGGCGTCCACCGCGGCCGCGATCGTCGCGGCAGTGGCGGGATCACCGATCGCCAGGTGCCGTTCGGCCTGGCGGACCCGGGCGTCGAGCAGGTAGGCGGTCGCACCCATCCCGCGGAACCGCGCCTCTGCGTCGTCGAGGAGATGCGCGGCGGTCTCGACGTGTCCCGAGCGGAGTTCGAGTCGCGCGAGTTGGACGGCGCTCAGCGCGATCCCCATCTCGTAGCGGCTCGCCCGGAACAGTCGCAGCGCCCGTTCGAGGCGCGGACGGGCGTCCGCGTCCCGGCCCTGATCGGCCAGGAGCTCGCCGAGGTTGTTGTCGGCCAGGCCCATGCCCACCTGGTCGAAGACGCGTTCGTAGACCGCGGCCGCGGCGCGGTAGCGCCGGTCGGCCTCGCTCCACTCCGACGCGCGGTACGCGATGATGCCGGCGTTGAGCAGCAGGTTGCCGAGTGAGACGTCGTCGCCGAGCTCCCGGAAGATCTGCTCCGAGCGTTCGGTCATGCCGCGCACTTCGGGCGGGCTCAGTTCGGCGGCGGCATGCTCGATCTGCATGCCTGCCTGTGCGACCGCGGCCGCATCACGATCGGCCTCGGCCTCGACGAGGACGCCCTCGCCGATCGCGATGGCCTCGCGCAACCGACCCTCGAAATAGAGCACGCCCGCGTACGACAAGCGAGCCTGACGGGTCTCGCGCCGGAGCGCGGGCAGCTCGGCGGCGGTGCCGGTCGCGTCCGTCGCGGCGCGCTGGGCGCGGGCATACCAGCGGAGCGCCTGCGGGTACCGACCCTCCTTCTCGCACGCGTCGCCGTGTTTGCGGAGGCAGCGCACGATCGCGGTGGTGTCGTCGGGACGGACGCGACGGCTCAGCCGCAGGAGGGCATGCGTGTCGGATCCGCGTCCGAGCCGGGTCGCGAGATCGGCCCGGTCCTCGGCGAGCGCGCCGATGGTGGCCGGCGCGATGTCCGGAAGCGCCTTGGCCGCGTCGAGCGCGCGGCCGAGAAGGGTGAACGCCTCCGCGGGTGCTGCCTGGACGTCGGCCGCTCGGGCCGCGCGTACCGACCAGGCCCAGCACTCGGCCCGCCGGTTCGCGGCGTGGAAGTGCAGCGAGCACAAGGTGGCGATTCCGGCCTCCGGCGTGTCGGCCGCGGCCGCCGACGCCGCGAGCGCGTCGCCGATGGCGCCGTGGAGGAACCGCCGGCGCCGGTACGAGAGACCTTCGTACGCCGTGGTCCGCACCAGGTCGTGTTGGAACCGCACGACACCGGGTTCGGTCCGCTCGACGTAGTCGGTGAGGCGCGCCCACGCGTCGTCGGCGGGATCGTCGGGCGTGTCACGGACTGCGGCGAGGAGCGTGAGGTCGACGACCGGGCCGACCACGGCGGCATCGCGCAGCAGCGAACGGTCGGCGGGCGTGAGCGTGTCGATCCGCGCGCCGAGGAGTTGCTCGACCGACTCCGGAAGCCCGGCGGTGTCCGTGGGCGCGCCCGCGAGTTCTCGGAGGAAGAGCGGGTTGCCGGCCGCCCGGTCGGCCAATGCTGACGCGTCGAGGTCGGTGATGCCGGTCACGCCGCTCGCCGCCGCCAACAGTTGGGCGGACGCGGCGCGGTCGAGTGGTTCGAGCGCGACCGTCGTGGCGTCCACGAGGGGGGCCACGTCCGGTCGCCGGGTGGTGCAGAGCAACCACGGCTGGGTCGACGCGGCCGCCGCGACCGCGTCGAACAGCGTCCGGCTCGCCGGGTCGGCCCAGTGGAGGTCCTCGACGACGAGCAGTGTCGGTTCGGTGAGCGTCGCGCGCAGGAGTTCCACGACGGCCTGGGTCAATCGGTCGGCGAGGAGTTGCGGTGGAATGCGCTCGGTCGCCGGGGTCGGAGCCGCGGTGGTGCCGGCCGCGGTGGCCAGCAGGGGGAGCCACTCCACCAGGGCCGGCGCGGTGGACTCGACGCGGGCCCGCAATGCAATCGCGGCCCGGTCGGGATCGGCGTCGACGGGGATTCCGAGCGCGGCGCGGACGACGGGTCGGGCGGTGGCGTAGGCGGTCGCGGTCGCGTACGGACTCGCGTTGGTGCGGATCACGGCCGTCGGCTCGGCTCGCAGCACGATCTCCTCCACCAGCCGGCTCTTGCCGAGCCCGGGCCCGCCGCTGATGTCCAGGGCCCCACCCCGGCCGCCACGGGCGGCGTCGAGGGCCGCCAGCGCCGTGGCGAGTTCGCGGTCGCGGCCGACGAGCGGGAGCCGGTCGCCGGGTTCGGGCCCGCGGTCGAGGACGGCCTGCAAGCTGTGGGCCTGGACCGGGAGCCGCTTGCCCTTCGCCGCGAAGGGAGCGATCGGATCCGTTCGGGTCGGGGAACGCACCGGCGCGAGTACCGCGTCGGTGACGAGGACCTGGCCGGGATGGGCGTGGGCCATGACCCGTGCCGCGAGATTGGTGGCGTCACCGGTCACGCCGTAGGTCCGGCGTTCCGGATGGCCGACCGGTCCGGCGAAGACGCGGCCCCGGTTGATGCCGACGGCGAGGCGAAGGGGGAGGTCGAGCGCCCGGAGTTCGCACGCGGCGCGCAGCATCCGCTCCTCGTCGCCTTCGCGCAACGTGGGCGCGCCGGCGACGAAGAAGAAGTCGCACGCGTCCACGAGCGCGTCGGCGCCGATCCAGAGCAGATCCCACCGTGCACACGCGTCGTCGAGTGCATTCCCGACGGCCACGAGCGCGGCCCGCAGTCCGTCGACGCCCGCACGTTCGATGACCGCGTCGTGATCGCGCGCCATCGCGAACGCCAAGGTCAACGGTCGGTGCTCGCCGCTCAGGGTGTGGTCGGCAAGTGGACCCCGGAGGGGGACCGGGACGAATCGGGTCACCAGCCGAGGGTCGAGGGACGGCCGGAGCGTCGGGATGCGCTCGTCGTCCACCGCGGCCAGTCGCAGCCGCCGCATCGCCCCGGCGGCTCCGGTCCACGACGCCGGGAGCAGGCGTGCCGTCTCGGGAGTGGTGAGGACTTGACCGGCAGCTGCGGCCTTCTCGCATTCCAACGTGCGGCTGGTGTCCGGGCCGAAGAGGAGGGGCACGATCTGGTGGGTGCCCAGCAATGCGATGTGGAATCGGCCCGAGTGCATCCCGGCCGACATCCGCAGCCGGATCGCGCCCGACGGTGTCTCGACGCGACCCGAACGGGCGAGGAAGTCCTGCATGTCCCGCGCCGCCCGGGCCGCCCGCGGAGCGTGGTCCGCGCCGCCGAACACGATGAGCAGGGCGTCGCCACTGAACTGGACGACGTCGCCGTCGTGGGCGAACGCGGCGCCGATGAGTCCCTCGTAGATCCCGTCGACGATCTCGGTGATGGTCTCGGCGCCCAGCTTGCCGAGCCGGGCCAGCCGCTCCGAGAGCCGGGTGAACCCGGAGACGTCGAAGAAGGCGAGGGTGCCCTCCACCGACGGGCGCCCGTCCTGCGACCAGGCCAGTACGCCGGGGGAGACGAACGGATCGAGCAGGCGTGTCGCGGTCAAGTGCAGATGCCCGACCAGTCCGGTTCCCGCATGTCGTCGTCCTCCCGGACGAACTGTAGGACGGTCGGGCCGAGGGTCGACGGAGGGGCGTGCGCTATCCTGACGGCTTGGTCGGGCCCCCGTTGGGGCTGTCATCCGGTGATCCGGGCCGACTCTGGCAAACGGTCTCGTACGCATCGGATCCCACACGCGGATCCGGGCGCGTCGTGCCGTTCGAAGAGAAGGAACCCGAATGACAACCACCGAAGCACCTCCCGATACGTCCGACTTCAAGGTCGCGGATCTCACCCTCGCCGAGTTCGGGCGCAAGGAGATCCAACTCGCGGAGCACGAGATGCCCGGCCTCATGGCGCTGCGGGAGCGGTATTCCGAGACCCAGCCCCTGAAGGGCGCCCGCGTCACCGGATCGCTCCACATGACGATCCAGACCGCGGTCCTGATCGAGACACTCACCGCGCTCGGCGCCCAGGTCCGTTGGGCATCGTGCAACATCTTCTCCACCCAGGACCACGCGGCCGCGGCCATCGCGGTCACCGGTGTGCCGGTGTTCGCCTGGAAGGGCGAGACGCTCGAGGAGTACTGGTGGTGCACCGAGCGTGCGCTCGAGTGGCCCGACCACGACGGCCCGAACATGATCCTCGACGACGGTGGCGACGCCACGCTCCTCGTGCACAAGGGTGTCGAGTTCGAGAAGGCCGGCCTCGTGCCCGACCCGTCGACCGCGGACTCCGAGGAGTACGAGGTCGTGCTTTCGACCCTCGCCCGCGCCCTCACCGAGGACCCCCAGCGCTGGCACAAGATGGCGACCTGCATCCAGGGCGTCACCGAGGAGACCACCACCGGAGTGCACCGCCACTACCAGCTCGCCGAGGCCGGCGAGCTGCTCTACCCGGCCATCCACCTCAACGACGCGG
>JBBSBV010000056.1:0-16553 GCA_038250905.1 Acidimicrobiia bacterium | reverse complement strand
TTGGACGTCGCAACACATCACGTTGATTACGACCCAGTTCCTCGACAACTCCGTGAACCCGAACGTGTGGAGAGACGTGCGGCTGTACCAGCCGTGGAACTCCTACCCAGACCCTGGCCTTGCTGGTGGTTCGTCGGTGACGACACCGCCGAAGATGACCCTCGATCGGATCAAGCGGATCGACCCGGGGAACCAGTTTCAGTGGGCGCTCACCGACTACGCATACGGTGCGTTGCCGAACCGGTTGAACTACCCGACCGGGGTTTCGCCGATGATGACCGAACGTTTGACAACGATCACGAACGAACTTGGCGGTCGAACGACGTTCTCATACGGACAACAGCATCAGTGTGCGCAGAACACGGTCTACGACTACTCGCAACATATTGGTTTGGACTGTTTCCCCGGCTATTACGGTGTCGGACCTTTCCCGGGCTGGATCCCCTTCCAAAAATATTACGTCACGCAAAGTCAGCTCATCGACCTCGCGTCGGGGGGCGTTACACGAACGACAGCTTACAATTATTTAGGCGGACCAAACTTCCATTACTCGAATGAACCGAACCTCATCGACCAGGTCGCCGGCATCGGCGACGTCCCCGCCCGCAACTGGAACGAATACCGCGGTTTCCGAGAAGTCGATGTCACCAACGTCAATTTTGGTGACATATCGAAGCACCTCTACATCACGGGAATGGACGGCGATCGCAACAACGCAGCAGTGTTCTTCTCATTCCAGTCGGTCAATTTCGGAACCTGGCACGGTACGACGCAGCTTGATTCCGAGTGGTTCGCCGGGATGGAGACCGATTCGGTGGTTCGCGACGATACGAACATGGTTGATGTGACGAGAACCTCGAATGATTACACGTTCTTCTTCACCTACGGTCCGGGCCAGTGGGGTACCCCCTATCGAGGTCAGCAATCATTTTTCTCTGCACCCTCACTGGTCGAGAACTGGACCTTTGGCGTCGCGCCTCTCGCAAGCAAATCGTCGAAGACTGACTACACATATACGGACATGCAACCCATAAACGTGGGGGCATGCCAATGCAATTACGGCCTCGTCATCTTTGAAAACCACCGTGGTGATGTCAGTACCTCGGCAGATAACTGGCATATCGACTACTTCTACAATTCGAGTCCCGGCGTGTGGATCAGAGGACTCGTCGGCCAAAAATCTGTCCGAGCCGGTTCAACACCCGGCAACGGGACGTCCCTCTCCCTCACCGAGTACGGCTACGACGGGAACGGTGTCATGAGCAACAGTGGTCTGCGCGGACTCGTGACCACGACACGCGCCTACTCCCAAACCCAACCGACCACAATCTATGCCGAGACTGCAACGTCCTATGACGGACACGGCCGTATCACTTTAGCGACTGATGCCTTGAACCACACGACGACGACATCGTATGACACGGTCTACGGTCCCGCAGCCTCCACGACCGTCACCAACCAGCTCGGGCAGGTCAACACTACCTATTTGAACAAGGGACTTGGTGTTCCCGAACGTCAAGTCGATCAGAACGGGAAGACGACCCGGGCGTTGTATGACTGGTCGGGACGGCTCCTCAAAGCCTGGTTGCCGACCGAGACCTACAGCGGTGGGGCCGGAACACCGACGCGGGCATTCTTCTACTCAGTTTGGAGTGTCGCGCAAGTGAGCGGCACGCCGAGTTCGGTTCGCACCGATCAGCTGCAGACGGCCGGCTCGACCCCAGTCAATGTGACGTCGTATGCGTTCGTCGACGGTTTCGGGCGGACGGTGCAGACCTCCGGGGTGTCGCCGACGTTGAGTGCGAACCCGGTCCGGGTCTCAACCCGGTATGACGGTAAGGGCCGCACCCAACGCGTCTCCGCCCCGTATGAGAAGACCACCGGGATCGCCACGTTCGATTCACCGACCTGGACCGGTGCCGGTGCCGACGCAGGTGTGGCCCAGACCCTCAACACGTTCGATACCGTCGACCGAACAACCAAGACCCAGGTCGTGAACGTGTCGAGCCCGAAGATCACCACACAGCAGACGTACAACGCGTGGATGGTGACTGCGACCGACGGGAACGGTGACACTAAGGACTCGACGAATGACGCGTTCGGGAATCTCGTCAAAGTCGATGAACACAACGGAGCAGCCACCTACACCTCCACCTACGCCTACGACGGGGCGAACCGGCTGACAGATGTGTGGGACAGCCTCCTCCACCACACGACCACGAGCTATGACGTTTTGGGCAGAAAGATCGCCGCTATCGACCCCGACACCGGGGCGAGCACATCGCAGTACGATGCGGTCGGGAATCTGACCCAGACGACCGACGCGAGAGGCCAAGTCGTGGTCCGCACCTACGATGCTCTCAATCGGCCGTCGGAGGTTCGCAAGGATTCGGCGCTGGGCTCGCTTCTCCAGAAGTTCACCTACGACGCTGTTGGCAAGCTCGGGTTGGCGGACACGTCATCGTCGTTCGACCCCGTGGGAAACGAGTACAAGCAGGTCAACGCTGCGTATGACGCTCGGGACCGTCCGACCAGTGTGCAGTGGGTAGTCCCAGCATCCGCGACGGGACTGAACGGCACCTACGCCATGGGCACTGCCTACGATCCGGCCGATCACGTGATCGGTACCCAGTATCCGGCGGACGCGGCCGGGGGGCTCGGCGAGACCGTCACCACCGCGTTCAACGCGGCTGGCAGCCCCACGACGCTGACGGGCACGAACACGTATGTGACGACTTCGCAGTACACGGCCCAAGGCGAACTTGCAACGCAGGTCCTTGGTGGGTCGAGCGTCTTGAACCGCACCCTCACCTACGAAGCAACAACGTTCCGTCTCGCCACCTTAAAGGCCGGTCAGACCGCCGGATCTGCCACTCGCCAAGACCTGGCGTACCAGTACGACAACAACTCGAATGTCAAAGCCGTCGCCGACGGCGTCAACGCTGGGCAACAGGAGTGCTTTAACTACGACGACCTCAACCGTCTCACCCGAGCCTTCACCGGAACGCCTGGAACTCCCGGTTGTAGTGCGTTTGCGAGCACACCCGGCTCGAACCCGTACGACCGGTCCTACACCTATGACCAGGTGGGGAACTTCCTGACCAACAACGGACGGACCTACCAGTACAACGACGCGCAACACGTCCACGCAGTCACGAACGCCGGAACCGACGCGTTCTCCTACGACGCGTCCGGGAACCAGCTGGGCCGCACGGTTTCTGGCGCCGGATCGATCCAAACCTTCGATGCGCTCGGACGGCTCGCCGGAGTCAGCGTCACCAACTCCGCCTACGCCTACGGGCCCGACGGTGCACGCATCCTCCGGACGGACGGCACCACCCGCACCCTCTACCTCGCCGGCGGACTCTATGAACGCAAGAGCGTCAACGGCGCGGCAGCAACCGTCACCCAGTTCTACCAACTTGGTTCACAGCGGGTCGCGTATCGGAAGGGCGCCACACTCTCGTACCTCCTCTCTGACCCGCTCGGATCCTCGAGCGTCACGACCAACTCAACCGGTGCGAGTCCCGTCACCCAGCGGTACTACCCCTTCGGAGCCATCCGACCCGGACCCGGCAACACACTCGCCATCGACCAGACCTACCTTGGAAAAGCGCAAGACACCACCGGCCTCATCCAAATGGGAGCCCGCTACTACGACCCAACACTCGGAAAATTCATTGGCGTCGACCCGATCGCACACCCGGGCGTTCCACAAACGTT
Organism: Acidimicrobiia bacterium; assembly: GCA_038250905.1. Classification (GTDB taxonomy): domain Bacteria; phylum Actinomycetota; class Acidimicrobiia; order IMCC26256; family JAENVU01; genus JAENVU01. The sequence continues at coordinate 12,830 of JBBSBV010000056.1, read as the reverse complement.
GAACCCATACGCCTATGCCGGCAACAACCCCATGACAATGTCTGATCCGACGGGGCTCGACATGGGACCCGGAGGAAGCGGGTGGAACGCAGGAATCTGCTCTGCAGCACCGAGTACCCCGGGATGCCAAGGCGGCACCTACGACAATGGAGGGGGATGGCATGCCGATGCTGGCGGAAGTTCCGGCGCCACGGGGAGTCATAGTAAGAAATCGAGCGGTTCGCACGGCCGTAAGCGCTTCTTTGACCCGCTCGTGGAAGGGTGGGCCGACGGGACGCTGCTGATGCACCGGGCCGTTATTCATGGCCTCGGCATAGGCAGTGAAGCTGTGCTATATGATCAGAACTACGAGCTAGGAGCGGCAGAAGATATCAATATTGAAGACTTCATGAACCTAATAAAGGACCACCCTGGTGACTTCTTTGGCTTCAAAGTTCCGAGGCGCATACCAAGATTTGTTGCCGTCGGTGATCGCGCGGTGTCGATGATGCTCGATTCTCAGGATGCAGGCGACCAACCTCTGAGCGCACGCGATGGCTTGCTATTTGCTTTCACCCCGCGTGAGCATATCGGTCAAGTGAAAGTGGCGGCCGCCGGACCAAACTATTTCGCTTTCTCCTCTGGCCATGGACACATACAAGGCTCCGGACACGTGCAATTTTCGCTCTTCCGTCGAACCGACGGTGATCTCGTATTCAACGTTCGCGCTACCAGCTCAGAAGAATCAAGAGGTTTACAAAAGGTTCCCGGGTCGGAAGACCTCGCAGGAAGATTTGTATGGTCAGGAATGGCTGCGGCGATGAATAAGACACTTATATGCGGACATGCGGGCAATGGTCCGTGCTGAGAGCCTAGGATAAAAGTAATGGCGGTTTTGCTAATTTGCGGCGCAGTACTATTCTTGCTGGCATTCGTATTTGTTGTTATCAGAGGGTGGTCCAATAACCGGCGGAACACAGGCTGAGTATCCGGACCCGACGAAGATGAGAGTGAGCGTCGTGAGCGATCGCCGATTGCACTGCGTCTTTTTTTGCTCGATTTTGCTTCTAGTGTCGTGCGTTCCAGGCGTTGTCACCTCAGAGTCGGAGAGCCTTCAGCGATGTTCGAATTTAGTTCGCCGGGGAGGTCCACCACCTCCGCTCATCAGAACGCCTTGCTCGGGCGCGATCGGGTACAAGCGAACGCTGATCATATCGTCTGTAAAGTGCGGGGATGGACGCATCTTGCACTACGGTGCACTCGGATGGTGGTTTGATTCTAAGTACGTCGCCTCGACTCGCATTCCCAGGTTCTTGTCAATAGGTGCGGACGCGTTTAGCGGACCCGGGGGGTGTACCGTGCATAGTCGTGGTTGACTTTCTCTGTTGGAAAGTTAACCTGATGGTGACCGTGGTCTTGCGGCTAATCAGTGTCTGACCGAACACAGTCGACGACTCGAGCGGACTTCGCTCGGACAGGCCCGTTTCCTATGTCCTGACGCACAACAGTGGATCTGCCTGACGAGTGACGAGCCGGTGGGATAGGTCGCTGCCATGCAGGAGAAGCAGCGCCTCCCGGCCAGCGTGGGTCTCGTGACGGAGAATCTCCGTACCGCTGTAGCGACGGGCTCCGGGTCTTCGAAGAGGTGGTGTGCGAGTACGACGGCGCCGGCTTCCTCGTGTTCCGCCTGGAGTTCGACGCCGGGCCGACGACGCGCGCTCACGTCTCATTCGGTGCCGGGGGGCCGTGGTCACGGATTGGTCACGGACTTCGCGATACGACTCGTCATCAGAGCGAGGAGGCGGACGCACCGTAAACCAAAGCCGCAGTTCAGCGGGCCTGAACGGCACTCGCCGACATCAGCTGTCACCGCTTCGAGGAGAGTTCAAGTCCCCCCTCGCCCACGTGAGCGAGTTCGGCGACGCCGCGGTCAGGGTGACCGCGGGTGCTGTCGCCCGAGCCGAGGCGCAGCGCCTCGTCGGTGGCCTCACCGACGACGAACTGATCGACCTTCTCGACGGTGATGTGCCGTTCTGGCCGGGAATCACCGATATGACCAGTGGTGGGTATTACACCCATGCCTGGCCGGCCGCGCGCAATATGCGCCTCGGCATCCCCGGCCTGGCCTTCACCGACGGCCCTCGCGGCGTGGTCATCGGCAACGCCACCTGCTTCCCGGTGGCCATGGCGCGGGCCGCATCCTTCGACCTCGGACTCGAGGAGGCCGTGGGCGACGTGATCGGCCGCGAGGCGCGGGCCTCCGGGGCCACCTACTTCGGCGGTGTGTGCGTGAACCTGCTGCGCCACCCGGCCTGGGGTCGGGCCCAGGAGACCTACGGCGAGGACCCCCACCAACTCGGCGAGTTCGGGGCCGCGTTGACCCGCGGGGTGCAGCGCCACGTAATGGCGTGCGTGAAGCACTTCGCGTGCAACTCGATGGAGAACGCGCGCTTCCGCGTCGACGTCACCGCCGACGCGCGTGCGCTGCACGAGGTGTACCTGCCGCACTTCCGGCGGGTCGTGGAGGAAGGCGTCGCGAGCGTGATGAGCGCGTACAACTCGCTGAACGGCGAGTGGTGTGGCGAGTCGCCGGCCCTCCTCACCGGCGTGCTCCGCGACGAGTGGGGCTTCGACGGGTTCGTGATCACCGACTTCATCTTCGGGTTGCGCGATCCCGTCACCAGCGTGCGCGCCGGCCTCGACGTCGAGATGCCGTTCGCGCAGCAGCGCGCCAACGAGTTGCGCCGCGCACTCGCGGCCGGCGAGATCACCCGGGCCGAACTCGCCGCGCCGGCGACGCGCGTGGTTGCGACCCTCCTGCGGTTCGACTCCGTGCTCCGCGCGCCGGCGCCCCCCATCGCGGTGGTCGCGTCACCCGCGCACCGCGCGCTGGCGCGCCGCGCCGCGCAGGAGTCGATCGTGCTGCTCACCAACCGCGACGCGCTCGTCCCGGTCGACGCCGCCGCGCTGCGTTCGGTCGCAGTGCTCGGCCGGCTCGCCGCGGTGGCGAACCTCGGCGACGGTGGATCCTCCGCCGTGCACCCGCCCAGTGCGGTGACGCCGCTGGAAGGCGTGCGCGCCGCGCTCCCCGGCGCCGACGTGGTCCACCACGACACCAACGCGTCGATCGCACGCGATGCGGATCTCGTCGTGGTCGTGGTCGGCTACACCAAGGCCGACGAGGGTGAGTTCGTGGACCCGAGTACGTCGGCCGAACTCTTCGCCCACTTCCCGCCGATGGACGACCCGCGCCTCGGTCGCGACGCGCCGATGCCCGAGCTGCCGCCGGCGCCGCCAACGGCACCGCTCACGCGCGACGAAGCGGTCATGGCCACCGGTGGCGACCGGCGGTCGCTGCGCCTGCGGCCCGACGACGAAGCGCTCGTCGCGGCGGCGGCCGCGCTCAACGACCGGACGGTGGTCGCGGTGATGGCGGGCTCCGCCGTCGTCATGCCCTGGATCGCCGCACCGGCCGCCACGCTCGTGCTCTGGTATCCGGGCATGGAGGGCGGGCATGCGTTCGCCGACGTGCTCTTCGGTGCCGTCGCCCCGGGCGGGCGTCTGCCCTTCGCGATCCCGCGGGCCGAGACCGACCTCGTGCACTTCGATCCCGACGCGACCACCGAGACCTACGACGGCTTCCACGGGCAGTGGCATCTGCACCGCACCGGGACCGCGGCCGCCTTCCCGTTCGGGTTCGGTCTGAGCACGACCACGTTCGCGATGCAGCCGGACGCCGCGTACGACGCGTCGACCGGGGCGGTGACCGTGACCGTCGTCAACTCGGGTACCCGTGACGCCGCGACCGTGGTCCAGGTGTATGGCGGCTACGAGACCTCGGCGTACGAACGTCCGGCATCCCGCCTGGTGGGGTTCGCTCGGGTGGAGATCGCCGCGGGCGCGAGCACCGCGGTGCGGGTCCCCGTCGACCTGCGCATGCTCGACGTACGTGTCGACGGTGCGATGGTCCGCGAACCCGGACCGATCCGCTTACGCGCCGCCTTCCACGCCGACGACCCCGGCGAGGCCATCAACTTGCGTCAGAAATCCACCTCAGCGGTGGAGAATTGACGCAAGTTGGTCTAGCGGCGGACGCGGACGAGGCCTTCCTGGGCGACGGTGGCGACATGGACCCCCGACTCGGTGAAGACCCGTGCCACGGCCATGCCGCGCGAGTTGGCCACGCCGTGGCCGGAGAGCGCGAACAGCAACCATTCGGTCGCCTGCACCGGCCGGTGGAACCAGACCGCGTGGTCGAGGCTGGCGCACATCAGGCGGTCCCAGTCGCCGCCGAGCGAGTGCGGGAGCGCGGCGACACCGAGGAGATCCTCGTCCGACATGTAGGCGAGCGCGCAGGCGTGCACCATCGGATCGGTCCCGAGATCCTCGTCGACCTTGATCCACGTGAACTGTTCGGGGAGCGGCTCGCGCTGGGTGCTGACGATGCGGTGTTGGAAGAACAGGTCGGTCGGCGATTCGAGATGGTCGGCCGGTGAACCCATTCCCGACGGCGGCCGGATGGCCTGCGCGTCCTCGCCGTCCTCGTCGGCCTGGAAGCTCGCGATGAGGTTGAGGATCGCGCCGCCGGCTTGGTACGCGACGACCTGGCGCGTGGTGAACGACCGCCCGTCGCGCACGCGCTCGACCTCGTAGAGGACCGGTTCGCGTTCGTCGCCCGCGCGCACGAAGTACGCGTGGAGCGAGTGCACACCGTGCGGCGCGTCGACCGTGAGGCCGGCCGCGCGCAGGGCCTGGGCCACGACCTGCCCGCCGTAGATACGACCCCACCCGAGGTTGGGCCCGGCGGCGAGGAACGCGTCGGGCTTCACCCGTTCGAGATCGAGGAGCGACGCCAGGTCGTTGACGGGATGGATGAGGACGCTCACGGATCGGTTCCTTGGCTCGGCGAGCGGGTGAGGCTACGGGTTGATCTGCGCGGCCACGAGATCGGCGTAGTGCAGTTGGCCGTCGGTGTTCATGTGGATGTGATCGCCGTAGAAGTACTCGGGGTGCAACGACCCCTCGCCGTTCCAGTTGATGAGGACCGCGTTGCCGAACTTCGGCACCCACCGCTGGATCACGTCGTTGTCGCCGGCCTCCCACGAGCGCGGCACCTTCACGTTGAGGAAGATGACGCGCTGGCGGTCCGAGAGCAGTTGTTGCAACGCGGCCATGTGATCGTCGGTGATCCGGCCGTTGGTCCCGAGGTGGATCACCACCACCGGGCTCAACTGGTTGGAGTCCTTCAGCGCGCGGATGATGTCGATCGCGGTCCCGAACTGGCGGCTGACCGCGGCGTCCACGTGGATGCTGGGGATCTTCGCCTCGAGTGCACCCTTCGCACCGAGCATCACGGAGTCGCCGATGGCCGTGACCTCGGGCGGCGGTGCCGGCTGGGTCGGCGTGGTGGTGGCGGCGCCGGCGACCGTCGTGGGGGTGGTGGCGGGGCTGGTGCCGGTGGAGTTGAGGAACTTCAGGCCGGCTTCGAGGCGGGGCGATTGACCCGACGCGAGCCCGACGGTGGTCAGCGCGACGGCAGCCGCCACCACGGCGCACAGCGCGACGGTGCGTTGCCACAGGTAGGCGCGCTCGCCGCGGGGTGCGGCGCGCAATCCCTGGAACCAGCGGCCCAGGCCGCCGTGGCGGATCGGCTCCTCCACCCACCGGTACGACATCTCGGCCGCGGCCACGGTGAGCGCCAGGCGCAGCACCAGGTTGGGGAACCCGGCGACCGAGATGTCCTGGTCGGGTCGGGTCACCATGAAGATCGGCCAGTGCCACAGGTAGATCCCGTAGGAGCGCTCGCCGATCCAGCGCAACGGTTGGCGGCCGAGCACCACGCCGCTCAGTCGCGACGCCGGGTGCACTGCGATCGCGATCACCAGGGCGGAGAGGAGCGCGACCCCGAGGAACCCACCGCGGAAGAGGACGTTCGACTGGTAGTTCGCGGTGGCGAAGATGAGGAGCAGACCCGCCAGCGCGCCGCCGCCCACCGCGTCGAGCGCCATGCGGCCCTCCCGCGGCACGGTGTCGCTCAGCTGGGAGGGCGACCACACCATGGCGAGCGCGGCGCCGATCAACATCGTGAACACGCGCGTGTCGCTGCCGAAGTAGACGCGCGACGGGTCGTCGATCGCGAAGTTGTGCGACAACGAGAGCGCGAGCATCGTCGTGAACGACAGCGCGATGCCCACGCCGATCGCGATGAGCATCGGCAGTCGGCGACCCTTCCAGATCTTGAACATGCCGACGAGGATCAGCGGCCACACCAGGTAGAACTGCTCCTCCACCGCGAGCGACCAGAGGTGGCGCAGCAGCGGCGGCCGACCCTGGGCGGCCACGTACGACTGGTGCTGGAAGATCTGCCACCAGTTGGTGGCGTAGCCCAGCGCGGCGACGACGTCGGCCCGCAGTGAGCGGATCTCGTCGGGCAGGAAGATGATGGTGAAGAGCGAGACCGACGCGAGCAGCAGGAAGAGGGCCGGGAGCAGGCGTCGGGCCCGACGCAGGTAGAACTGGCCGATGCCCACACTGCCCCGGCCTCGCTGCTCGGCCAGGAGCAGTGACGTGATCAGGTAGCCGCTGATCACGAAGAACACGTCGACGCCGAGGAACCCGCCCGACATCCAGCTGATGTCGGCGTGGTAGAGCAGGACGGCCGTGACCGCGATGGCACGTAACCCGTCCAAACCGGGCACGTAACGCAGGCGCGTGCTGGTGGGCGGGGCGGCGGGCGGCTCGCCGGGCGCGGGAGCGTCGTCGGAGTTGGGGCGCGCCGAGGAACGACGGGAGGCCGTCTGCATTCCCCCCATTCTCCCCCACCCGACCCCCCGAACTGGCGTCAATGGGACGGATTCCGCGGGGCTCTACCATCCGCCGATGCACACGCCGGGATACGAACCGCTGGTCGATGCCGTCCGCGAACTCGTGCGTGCGGAACCGGACGGCGTGGTCGTGGTGGGCATCGCGGGCGCCGTCTGCGTGGGCAAGACCACCACGAGCGAGCGGCTCGCGGCGCTCCTGGACCCGATGGCCACCGAGATCGTGACGACCGACGGATTCCTGCTCCCCGGGTCGGAACTCGAGCGGCGCGGGCTCCTGATGCGCAAGGGGTTCCCGGAGTCCTACGACGAAGCGGCGATCCGCACCTTCCTCACCTCGGTGCGCGCCGGCACCGAGGGGGTCGTGGTCCCGGCTTACTCCCACGAGATCTACGACGTCGTCCCGGGCGATGCACGCGGGTTGCGGGACGCGGCGGTCGTGATCGTCGAGGGCGTCAACGTCCTGCGCTTCGCGGACCAACTCGATCTGACCGTGTACATAGACGCGCCCGAGCCGGTGATCGAGGACTGGTACGTCGAACGGTTCGTCCACCTGTGCGCGCTGGCCGCGCCCGACACCTTCTACGCCAACTTCGCCGGCCTCGACGACGCCGGCCGCCGGATGATGGCCCACCAGGTGTGGGGCGCGGTCAACCGGCAGAACCTCGCCGAGTACATCCAGCCGACGCGCGAGCGGGCCGCGGTCGTGGTGGAGAAGCAGGCCGACCACTCCGTCCGGCGCGTGCGGTTCGTCGGTGCGCACCGATGAGTACCGGTGACGACCCTGCGGCGCGCGCTGCTCGCGTCGTCATGTGGAACGGTGTCGCCGCGGTCGAACTCCGGGCCGGCACCACCCGGGCGGTGGTCGTCCCCCAGCTCGGCATGCTCACCGCGTCGTTCGTCGTCGACGGGTTCGACTTCGTCGCGCGGCCCGGTGGCCTCGGCGCGTACCGGCGGGGCCACACCACTGCGGTCCCGCTGCTCTACCCGTGGGCCAACCGACTCGCTCGGCGGGAGTACACGGCCGCGGGCCGCACGGTGTCATTGCGGGGTCTGGCGCTCCATACCGACGAGCGCAACCTCCCGATCCACGGGACCATGACCGCCCGCCCCGAGTGGGACGACGTCGTGGTCGGTCCGGGCCGGGTGCGCGCCACGTTCGACTTCGGGGCGCACCCGGATCTGCTGCGGGCCTTCCCGTTCCCGCACCACCTGACGGTCGCGGTCGCGATCGGGGCGCGTCGGATCCGGGTGACCACCACGGTCACCGCGACGGGCGGCGTCGCGGTCCCGGTGGCGTTCGGCTGGCACCCCTACTGGCGTGCGCCCGGCCCGCGCGATGCGTGGACGCTGGCACTGCCCGCGGTCCGCCACGCGACGCTCGATCGGAGGGGGCTCCCGACCGGTGCGGTCCGGGCGGAGCCGGCCACCACTGTCGCGCTCGCCGGCCGGGAGTTCGACGACCTCTACGCACTCGACCGGGAGCGATCGGTGACGCTCACCGGTGGTGGGCGCCGGCTCCGGGTGGACTCGGACGCCGGCTATCCGTGGCGCCAGGTGTTCGCGCCGGCCGGCCGCGCGTTCTGCTGCATCGAGCCGATGACCGCGCCGACCAACGCGTTGATCACCGGCGACCACCCGCAGGTGGCGGCGGCGGCGGCGTGGTCGGCGGCCTTCGGGGCGACGGTCCGGTGACGGTTTCCCTGCCGCGCGTCGTACCGCTCGCCGGTCCGGTCGAGTTGCGGTCCACGCTCGCGCCCTTGCGCCGCGGCCCCTACGACCCCTGCATCACGCTCGGCCACCGCGAGGTCTGGCGCGCCACCCACACCCCCGACGGACCCGGGACCCAACGGCTCACGGTGGTCGACGGCGGGATCGAGACCGAGGCGTTCGGACCCGGCGCGGCGTGGCTGGTCGAACAAGCGCCCGCGCTCGTGGGCGCGGCCGACACCGGCGCGGAGTTCGCTCCCGCCCCCGGCACCGTGGCCGAGTTGCACCGTCGTCACCGGGGCCTGCGGATGACGATCGCGAACAACCCCGTCGAACTCATGGTGCCGACGATCCTGGAGCAGAAGGTCACCTCGGTCGAGGCGCACCGGGCGTACGGCCGGCTCGTACGTGCGCACGGGCACGCGGCCCCTGGTCCGCTCGATCGGCGTCCCGTCGAACTGCGCCTGCCGCCGACGCCCGCCGAACTCGCGGCTCTGCCCTCCTACGCCTGGCACGCGTGCGGGGTGGAGCGTCGGCGCGCGGAGACGATCCGGGAGGTGTGCCGGCGCGCGTCGTCGGTCGAACGGATCGCTGCGCAGGGTTCGGCCGCGTTCCAACGGGCCGTCACCGCCCTCAACGGGATCGGGGACTGGACTGCGACGATGGTGGCCCAACTCGCGTTCGGCGACCCGGACGCGGTGGTCGTGGGCGACTACCACCTTCCGGTCTTCGTGGCGTGGAACCTCGCGGGCGAGCGCGAGGCCGACGACGCGCGGATGCTCGAACTGCTCGAACCGTTCCGGCCGCATCGCGCGCGCGTGGTCGCGCTGCTCGGTCGCGAGGGCTCGACCCCACCTCGGCGCGCCCCGAAACGCGCCCTCCGAGACATCCGCCGGATCTGAGCCAAAGGCCGCGGATCGGGAGAACGGCCCCACTACCATCTGCCGTCGTGCCGCCCGTCGCCTTCTTCGGACCCGCGGGGACGTTCGCCGAGGAAGCGCTCCTCACCCAGCCTGACCTGGCCGCCGGTGCGCGCGTGCCGATCGCGTCGATCCCGGACGTCATCGCCGCGGTCGAGGCCGCCGACTACGAGATCGGTGTGGTGCCGATCGAGAACTCGATCGAGGGCTCGGTATCGGTCACGCTCGACACGTTGGCGTTCGAGAGTGAACTCCTGATCCAACGCGAGATCGACCTACCGATCTCGATGGGTCTCTTCGTGAAACCGGGCACGAAGCTCGGCGACATCCGCCAGGTGCTGTCGTTCCCCATCGCGGCGGCCCAGTGCCGCGGCTTTCTCAAGAAGAAGGTGCCCGACGCGACGTTCGTGGCGGCCAACTCGACGGCCGACGCGGCCGCGACGGTCGCCCGCTCGAAGCGCACCGATCAGGCAGCTATCGGCAACGAACTCGCGGCGCGGCTCCACGGGTTGAAGGTGCTCGCGCACGACATCGAGGACCATCCCGAGAACCAGACCCGCTTCGTGGTCGTCGGCCGGGGGATTCCTGCTCCGACCGGTCATGACAAGACGTCGATCGTGTGCTTCCAGCGCGCCGACCGTCCGGGCTCGCTGCTCGCGATGCTCCAGGAGTTCGCGGCCCGCCGGATCAACCTCACCAAGCTCGAGTCGCGCCCCACCAAGCAGAGCCTCGGCGACTACTGCTTCTTCATCGACATCGAAGGCCACATCTCCGACGAGTTGGTGGCCGACTGTCTCCGCACGCTCGCGGCCAAGGTGGCGCACGTGAAGTTCCTCGGTTCGTACCCCGTCGCCGGTCTCGACGGCCCGGCCCGCCGGACCGCGGCCACCAAGGCATGGCGCGATGCCGACAAGTGGTTGACGGCGCTGCGCGACCAGGTCCGGGAGGCCTGATCCGATGATCGACCTCAAGCGCCTCCGGGACGACCCGGAGTACCGCGCCGGGATCGAACGCAAACGGATCCGGCCCGGTCTCCTCGACGAGGTCGTCGCCGCGGACGCCGCGCACCGCGCGCTGCTCACCGAGGTCGAGGAGTTGCGCGCCCGGCAGAACGCCGCGTCGAAGGCGATCGGCCAGTCCGCGGCCGACGAGCGTCCGGCCCAGATCGCCGCCGCGGGCGCGTTGAAGGAGGAACTCGCGGCACGCGAGGGCAACCTCACGACCGCCGACGCCGAGTTGCGGCCGTTGGCGCTCGGCGTACCGAACCCGGCCGACGCGAGCGTCCCCGACGGCGGGGAGGGCGACGGCGAGGTGCTCCGCACCGTCGGTGAGACAGGCCCGGCGCCCGCGCTCGACCACGCGGCGTTCGCGGAGGCGATGGGCTGGGTCGACAGCGAGCGGGGCGCCGAAGTCGGCGGGTCACGCTTTGCGTACGTGATGCGCGAGGCGGTGCTGCTCGAGTTCGCGCTGGTCCAGTGGGTCTTCAGCGTGCTGGTCGACGAGGGCTTCGTGCCCGTGGCGCCGCCGGTGCTCGTCCGCGAGCACGTGATGGAGGAGGCCGGGTTCTTCCCGACCGACCGCAGCCAGGTCTACGACCTGCCCGAGGACGAACTGTTCCTCGTCGGTACGAGCGAGGTCCCGCTCTCGGCGCTGCACCGGGGCGACCTGCTCGAGCGCGATGCGCTCCCGGCGCGCTACGCCGGGTTCTCCACCAACTTCCGGCGGGAGGCGGGCACCTACGGCAAGGACACGCGCGGCATCTTCCGCGTGCACCAGTTCGACAAGGTCGAGATGTTCGCGTTCGTGCCGCCGGAGGATTCCGAGGCGGAGCACGAACGGATCCTCGCGATCGAGGAGCGCATCATCGGCGGCCTCGACCTGCCCTACCGGGTGGTGAACATCGCGGCGGGCGATCTGGGTGCCGCCGCGGCGAAGAAGTTCGACATCGAGGTGTGGCTCCCGTCCGAAGGGCGCTACCGCGAGGCCACGAGTTGCTCGAACTACCGGGACTTCTCGGCCCGCCGGCTGAAGACCCGGGTGCGCGGCGAGCGCGGCACCGACCTCGTGCACACGCTGAACGGCACCGCGTGCGCGATCAGCCGGACGCTCGTGTACCTCTTCGAGCGCTACCAGCAGGCCGACGGCTCCTTCGCCGTCCCCGCCGTCCTCCAACCCTTCACCAACTTCACCACCGTCCCCGCCCCCTGACCCCCGCGTTCTCGCACCCGTCCTGCACGCCAGGGCGTGCAGCACGCGTGCGAGAACGGTTGTGGGAGGCCCGGTACGCTGGTCGTGTGGCTGGCCTCGGTACGAACGATCCGTGTTGGTGTGGCAGCGGGATCAAGTACAAGAAGTGCCACCGCAACCGCGACGAGTCGGTGCGGGCCGGGGCGGTCGGTCCGCTCCGTGAGGTCCCGCCCGAGATCGAGCGGCCCCCGTACATGGCCACCAACGGGTTCCCCCGCGGTCGCGAGGAGCCACTGGTCAAGTCTCCCGAGCTGATCGCGGCCATGCGGGTGGCGGGGATCGCAGCCGGCGAGGTGCTCGACGAGGTCGGTGCCGCGGTGGCCGCCGGGGTGACCACCGACGAACTCGACGAGGTGGCGCACAACGCGTACATCGCCCGCGGTGGCTACCCGAGCACGCTGGGCTACAAGGGGTACGAGAAGTCGGTGTGCACGTCGGTCAACGAGGTCATCTGCCACGGCATCCCCGACGACCGACCGTTGCGCGACGGCGAGATCGTCAACGTCGACGTCACGATCTTCCTCGGCGGGGTCCACGGCGACACCAATGCCACGTTCGCGGTGGGCGAGATCGACCCGCGGTCGACGGAACTCATCCGGGTCACCAAGGAGTCGCTGTACCGCGGCATCGATGCGGTGAAGCCCGGCGCGCCGGTCTACGCGATCGGTCGTGCGATCCAGGAGCACGCCGAGCGGTACGGATTCGGGGTGGTGCGCAGTTTCTGCGGCCACGCGATCGGGCGGGAGTTCCACGGCGCGCTCTCGGTGCCGCACTACGAGGAGCCCGCGGCGTCGATGCGGCTCGAGCCCGGGATGACCTTCACCATCGAGCCGATGATCACGATGGGGTCCTACCGCGAGCGCCTGTGGTCCGACGGTTGGACCGCGGTCACGAGCGACGGCCTGCGCACCGCGCAGTTCGAGCACACCCTGGCGGTCACCGACGACGGCGTCGAGATCCTCACCCCCTCGAACGTCCTCCCCCTCTCCTTCTGAATCTGCGTCGCAAACCCGCGACTATCGCGGGTCTGCGACGCAGGTTGGTGGGTCGGTAGCCTGCGAGCACTTCGGGAGGGGTGCCGGAGTGGACGAACGGGACGGTCTTGAAAACCGTTGAGCGCAAGCTCCGTGGGTTCGAATCCCACTCCCTCCGC
>JBBSBV010000055.1:0-16914 GCA_038250905.1 Acidimicrobiia bacterium | reverse complement strand
GCCCAGATCACCGCCTGGGACTGGAGCGGCAACTCGCACCCCGAGGTCGTCGTACTCGAGATCTTCTCCCCGCGCGCCGAGGACTTCACCGGCTGACCCACGTTGTCAATCGGCGTCGGCGAGGACCTCTTGGGCGGCGGCGAGGTCGGTGTCGAACACGCAGACCCGGAAGCCGTCGACCAGCGCGTAATACGGGACCACCCCACCGGCATCGCCGAACTTGGCCATGGCCTGGATCCCGGCCGACTCGAGGAACGACATCGCCAACTCCGCCTCGAAGCGGCTGGGATAGTTGGCCACCTCGACGATCCGACCGTCGGGCCGGGGTGCTCGTTTCACGCCGCCACCGTAGGTCGGGCACGGGACGGCGCGAACCCGAGGGGAGGAGGTGGACGTTGCCAGTACCGTGACCGGCTCGTGACCTCTCCCTTCGCGCCGTTCAAACACCGGATCTTCGCGGCGTTCTGGACCGGCGCGTTCCTCTCCAACATCGGGACCTGGATGGAGACGGTCGCGGTCGGGATCTACGTGACCCAGGCGACCCACAACTCGGCCTGGACCGGGCTCGTCGCGGCCGCCGGATTCGCGCCGGGCGCGATCCTCGGCCCGGTGGGTGGCGCGCTCGCCGACCGCATCCCCCGCAAGCGTCTGTTGCTCACCACCACGTCGGTGCAGACCGTGCTGGCCACGCTCCTCGCGGTGCTCGCGGCGACCGGTTCGCCGAGTCCCGGACTCGTCACGCTCATCGTGTTCGGCGGTGGGTGCGTGCAAGCCGTCGGCTTCCCCACGTACCAGTCGCTCCTGCCGGATCTCGTCCCGCCCGAAGACCTCGTCGGCGCGGTCGCGTTGTCGAGCGCGCAGTGGAACCTCGGCCGGGTCCTCGGGCCTGTCCTCGCCGGCGTGGCGATCGGGTTCGGCGGCTATGCGTGGGCGTTCGGCATCAACGCGTTCAGCTTCTTCGCGGTCATCGCGGCAGTGAGCCTGCTCCGGCTCCCGCCTCCCCGACCCAAAGCGGGCCAGACCATCCGCGGCTCGATCGCCGAAGGTGTCCGCTACGTGCGGCGGGACCCCGGGCTGCGCGTGGTGATGGGATACATGTTCATCAACACGTTCCTGGCCGCGCCGTTCATCGCGCTGGTACCCGCCATGGCCCAGATCGTGCTCGACGCCGGGAAGAACGGCACGTCGGTCCTGGTGACCGCGCAGGGCATCGGCGCAGTGGCCATGGCCCTCATGCTCGGGACCCTCACCGCGCGACTCGGGAATCGACGCGTCCTCCTGCTGGTGCTCTGGACCCTGCCCCCGGCGCTGGTCCTCTACGCGCTCATGCCGAACCTCGCGACCAGCGCGCTCGCGCTGATCCTCGTCGGCTTCGTCTACCTCGGGGCGTTGTCGAGTTTCATGAGCATCGCCCAGATCCGGGCCCCGGCGGAGGTCCGGGGCCGGGTCGTGAGCCTCATCGCGGTCGTGCTCGGCACGCTCTACCCGCTCGGCGCGGTCATCCAGGGCAAGGTGGCCAACTCGATCGGATTGCGGGAGACCACGATCGGGGCGGCCGCGCTCATGGTGGTGGCCCTCCTGGCCCTGAAGCTGCGCAACCCCCGCTTCGCCGACGCGCTCGAACTCCCGGCCGTGGCGGTTGAAGTACCGTCCCCACCGCACTGAACCGAGCACCCGAACCGAACGCCGAGGAGCCCCGATGGCCGCAGTCGAAGTCGAACGCAACGACCGGGTCGGCATCATCCGACTCAACCGGCCCGAGGCCCGCAACGCCGTCAACGGCGACATCGCCACCGGCGTCGAGGCCGCGCTCGACGAGTTCGAGGCCGACGACACCATCCAGGCGGTCGTGCTCACCGGCAACGGACCCACGTTCTGCGCCGGCGCCGACCTCAAACTGGTCGCCACCGGGCGGGGCGGCGAGATGGCCACCAAGAAGGGCAACTTCGCCGGCGTCGTCCGTCGCAACTATTCGAAGCCGCTCATCGCGGCCGTCAACGGTCCGGCGCTCGCCGGTGGCTTCGAGATCGTGCTCTCGTGCGACCTCGTGGTCGCCGCCGACCACGCCACCTTCGGCCTGCCCGAGGTGAAGCGGGGCCTGTTCGCGGCCGCCGGTGGTCTGCTGCGGCTCCCGAAGCGCATCCCGCTCGCGACCGCCACCGAACTCGCGATCACCGGCGACCCCATCGACGCGACACGCGCGCACCAACTCGGTCTCGTCAACCAGGTGGTGCCGGCCGATCAGGTGCTGGACGCGGCACTCGCGCTCGCCGCCCGCATCGCGGCCAACGGTCCACTCGCGATCAAGAACTCGTTGACCATGGTGCGGGAGGCCGGTGAACTCGACGAGGAGGCCGGTTGGCGCCGCAACTCCGAGTTGGCGATCGAGGTCTTCTCGTCGAAGGACTCGATCGAAGGGGCAACCGCGTTCGCCGAGAAGCGCCCGCCGAAATGGACCGGTACCTGATCAGTCCGCGGGGTGCACCCGGTGCTCGTGCGTTTCGGTGATCAAGGTGACGACCGCGCGAGCGGCGAAGGCGGCGGCGAGCATCGCGGCCGCGCCGACGCCGGCCACGATGCGGGTGGCCGTCTGGTTGAACACGGCCTGCGCCGGGATGATCAGTAACCCGCACAAGGTGCCGAGCAACCACATGGCCCACCACCGCTGGATGATCGACCGGCGCCGATCGTCGGCGGGGACCATGTCCATCGCCGACTGGTACGGCCACCAGAGGTTCACCACCGGGATGATGAACGACAGCGTCGCGAGCATCGGGCTCCGGCGGGCGGGCAGCCCCGCACCCCAGCCGGACCGCGCCGCCCGGTAGAACCAAACGAGGAACAGCACCCCGACCAGGATCGTGATCGGGAGCACCAGGCCGGAGAACGAACCGCCGTTGGGCGGCGTGTCGACGGTGGTGCCGGTGCGAGTCATCTCGTCCCAGTGTTCGACGAACCATTTCGCCTGCGCGGCGTTCGCGAACATCCCGAACGCCTGGGCCACCCCCGCCACCAGCAGCAACGGTTGCAGCCAGCGCGCGAGCATCCGCTCGCTCTGGACGTCGACCGCCTGGGTCGCCGGGGTCGGACCACTGACGTGACCCGTCCAGGCGTTGCCGTCCCACCAGCGCATGGTCGCCAGCTGCCACGGGTCGGGATGCCAACCGGCGGGGACCGGTCCGGCCGGGATCGGGTCCGGTCCGCCGGCTGGCTCCGTGGGGGGTCCGCCTACCGGCTCCGTGGTGGGCCTGGCGGCAGGTGGTGCGGACATGGCACCGGGCGGGGTCGGCGGCACCACATTCGCCGACCTGGGCGCCGTGGACTGGGGCGCGGCGTCACCGACCGTCCCGGCCGTGCGCGTGTCGCGCGCCCAGGCCGAACCATCGAAGTACCTCTCGTCGTCGGTACCCCATGGATCCGGGTACCAGCCCGCACTGCGGGTGTCGTCGGCCACGCCTACTCCCTCTCGTCTGCGTGCCATGCTCGCGCACATGCGCCCCGCACCCCGGCCCGGCCCGGATTTGTCACCCGGGAACCTGCATGCGGGCTGAGGAACTTGCGACCCCGGCACTCGTCGTCGACCGTGAGATCCTCGACGCGAACCTCGCGACGATGGCCCGGGCGCGCCCGGGAGCCGCCTGCCGACCCCACGTGAAAGCCCACAAGACCACCGCCCTCGCGCGCCGGCAGGCCGAGGCCGGACACCTCGGATTCACTGCCGCCACTCCCCGCGAGATCGTCGGCCTGGCCCGCGCCGGACTCGGGCACGACCTCCTCCTCGCCAACGAGACCCTCGACGGCGACCGCCTCCGCGCCATGGCCGACTCCGACGCCCGGGTGACCGTGGCCGTCGATTCGATCGAAACCGTGCGCGCCGCCGCCGACCACGGGATCCGCGAGGTCCTCGTCGACGTGAACGTGGGCCTGCCTCGCTGCGGGTGCGATCCGGGCGACGCGGGTCGGCTCGCCGACGCTGCACGCGCGGCGGGACTCGTCGTCCGTGGCGTCATGGGATACGAGGGCCACGTCTACCTCCACACCGACCGGTCCGAGCGGGCCGCCGCCACCGACGACGCGATGCAGCTGCTGGCGACCGCCCACGAGGCCGTCGGTGGCGACATCGTCTCGGCGGGCGCGACCGGCACCTACGACCTGAACTCGATCGCGACGGAGATCCAGGCCGGGTCCTACGCGTTGATGGACCAGACCTTCGGCCCGATGATCCCCGCCTTCGCACCCGCGCTGTGGATCGAGTCCACCGTCATCAGCGTGGGCCGCGGGTATGCCGTTGCCGACTGTGGACTCAAGGCGCTCGGGATGGATCACGGCAATCCGACCGTGGCCGACGCCTCGGTGCTCTTCGTCTCCGACGAACACCTCACGTTCCGCGCCGACCACCCCCGGAGTGTCGGCGACCACATCCGCGTGTGGCCCGCACACATCGATCCGACCGTCGCGTATCACGAGCGCATGTACCTCGCAGCCGACGGGGAGATCGTCGACGAGTGGGCGGTCGACCTGCGCGGTTGGTAGGACGCGACCGATAGGTTCCCGTCATGGACACGGCCGGCATCGATGCAACCGAACAGGCCCGACTCGTACGCGACGGTGAGGCGAGTGCCGTCGAACTCGTCGACGACGCGATCGCGCGCATCGAGGCGACCAACGCGAACCTCAACGCGGTGATCCGCGATCGGTTCGAGCAGGCGCGCACCGAGGCCGCCGGCCCGCTGCCCGACGGACCGTTCCGGGGCGTGCCGATCCTCTTCAAGGACCTGGGCTGCGAGATCGAGGGCGAATCCCTGCACGAGGGCATGCGGTTCCTCAAGGACAACGACTACCGCTCGCGCCGCACCGACGCGCTCGCCGCGCGCTTCATCGCCGCGGGGTTCGTCTGCGTCGGGCGGACGAACACCCCGGAGATCGGCCTGCTCCCGACCACGGAACCCGAGGCCTACGGACCGACCCACAATCCGTGGCGGGCCGGCTACACCACCGGCGGTTCGAGCGGTGGCTCGGCCGCCGCGGTTGCGAGCGGCATGGTCGCGATCGCCCACGCCAACGACGGTGGCGGCTCCATCCGCATCCCCGCGTCGTGCTGCGGCCTGGTGGGCCTGAAGCCGACCCGCGGTCGGGTCCCGATCGGCGGCGACCTCAACGAGATCTCCAACTTCCTCATCGCCGAGGGTGTGGTGACACGCACCGTGCGCGACACCGCGGGCGCGCTCGACGCGTTGAGTGCCCCACGCCATGGCGGTGCGACCCGGCCCGCGCCACCGGCGCGTCCCTACCGCGACGACGTCGGTCGCGATCCGGGCCCCCTCCGGATCGGGATCCTCACCCACGATCCCGTCGACACCACCTCGTATCACCCCGAGTGTGTGGCCGCGGTCGTGTCGACCGCGAGCGTGCTCGAGCGCCTCGGTCACCACATGGAGATCTCGTACCCGCCGGAGTGGGCCCGGCCCGAGTCGCTCGAGCGGTTCACGGCGGTGTGGGCGGCCGACTGCGCGTACGTGGTCGACGACTGGGCCGAGAAGGTCGGCCGGGAAGTCACCCAGGCCGACGTCGAACCGCTCACCTGGGTGCTGGCGTCGATGGGCCGCAAGGTGAGCGGCCCGAAGTTCATCGCCACCGTCGCCGACGGCCTCGCCGCGAGCGCCCGGGCGGCCCAGTGGTGGCGGGACGGGACCTCCTCCGACGGATCCGGCACCGGCGGGTCTGGATCGGGGGGGTCCGGATCGGGCGGGTTCGACCTGCTCCTCACCCCGACCCTCGCCGAGCCACCGGTGCCGCACGGCACGTTCCCCTCGACACCCGAGCACCCACTCACCGGATTCGCCCGGGCCGGTACGTTCGTGCCGTTCACGACCCAGGCCAACGTCTCGGGCCAGCCGGCGGTCTCGCTCCCGATGCACTCGACGCCCGACGGGTTGCCGGTGGGCGTCCAACTCGTGGCCGCGTTCGGCCGGGAGGACCTGCTGATCCAGGTGGCCGCCCAGCTCGAGGGCGCGGCGCCGTGGGCCTACCGCAGTCCCCCGGCGGCGGTCTGACCCTCCTACGATCCCGGGACCCCACCGGTACGACCCTGGAGATCCCGTGACCGACTCCTCACTCGCCGCCCTCGACGCCACCGCGCAGGCCGAGCTCGTCGCCTGCGGTGACGCGAGCCCGGCCGAACTCGTCGACGCCGCCATCGCACGCGTCGAAGCGGTCAACCCCGAACTGAACTCGGTGATCCACCCGTTGTTCGACCGGGCGCGCAAGCAGGCGGCCGGCACCCTGAGCGGCCCGTTCGCGGGCGTGCCCATGGTGGTGAAGGACCTCGACGGCGAGCTCGCCGGTGCACCGCTCCACCTCGGCAACGCACTGCTCAAGTCGCTCGGTCACGTAGCGACCACCACGTCGTCGTTGTTCGACCGGTTCGAGCAGGCCGGATTCGTGATCATCGGCAAGACGAACACCCCCGAGTTCGGACTGCAGATCACCACCGAGCCCCATGCGTACGGCGCGTCGAGGAACCCGTGGAACACCGCGCACAGCACCGGGGGGTCGAGCGGCGGGTCGGCCGCCGCGGTCGCGAGCGGCATGGTCGCAGTCGGGCACGCGGGCGACGGCGGCGGATCGATCCGGGTGCCGTCGAGCGAATGCGGTCTGGTCGGGTTGAAGCCGTCCCGCGGCCGCGTCTCGGTGGGCCCGCAGGACGGCGAGGTCTGGAACGGACTCGTCGTCCGGGGGGCGGTGACCCGAACCGTGCGCGACGCGGCGGCCGTGCTCGACTCCATCGCAGGTCCGATGTCGGGCGACCCGTACACCGCGCCGCCACTCGCGCGGCCACTGCGCGAGGAAGTCGGCGCCGATCCCGGGCCACTGCGCATCGGGCTGCGCACCACCGCGCTCGCGAACCTGTGCGACGTCGACCCGCAGTGCGTGGCCGCCGCCGAGGACGCGGGGCGCACGCTCGAGGCTCTCGGCCATCACGTCGAGGTCGCGTCACCGGCCGCGGCGGAGGAGGGCGAACTCATCGGCCTCTTCCTCAATGTGGTCGCGGCCAACACCCTGTTCCTGGTCGAGCAGTTGGGCGAGATCGCCGGCCGTCCGATCACCGCGGCCGACGTCGAGCCCGGCACCTGGGCGCTCGCAGAAGCCGGCCGCGCGGTCACCGCCGTCCAGATACTCCAGACCTTGCATGCCGCGCACGCGTGGACCCGGCGGATGCTGTCGTGGTGGGACGCCGACGGCTACGACCTCCTCCTCACGCCGACGCTCGCCGCCCCTCCACCGCCCCTCGGCTTCCTGAACGACCCGGCCACCGACCCGGCGATGGGCCCGATCCTCCAGGTGCCCTACGCGGCCTTCGTCGCCGCGTTCAACGTCACCGGTCAGCCCGCGATCTCGGTTCCGTTCGCTATGAGCACCGACGCCACACCGATCGGCGTGCAGCTCGTCGGCCGGGCCTACGACGAGGCGACCCTGGTGCGCGTGGCGAGTCAGATGGAGACTGCTCACCCCTGGGCCGACCGCCGCCCACCCGTGTTCGCGAACTGAGGTTCCCGTGTCCGACGACTTCGCCCAACTCGATGCCACCGGCCAGGCGGAACTCGTGCGCTCGGGTCAGGTGTCCCCGTCCGAACTCGTCGACGCGGCGGTCGCGCGCATCGAGGCGGTCGACCCCGAGATCAATGCGTTCACCACGACGCGGTTCGATCGGGCGCGCGCCGAAGCCGCGGGGACCCTCCCGGACGGTCCGTTCCGCGGCGTGCCGTTCGCGTTGAAGGACCTCACGTGTTCGCTCGCCGGCGAGCCGATGTACGACGGCGTGAAGGTGCTCAAGGAGACCGACTTCCGGGCACCGGTCACGAGCAACCTGGCCGCCCGATTCCAGGCCGCCGGCCTGGTGATCATGGGTCGCACCAGCTCACCGGAGTTGGGCATCATGCCCACGACCGAACCACTCTGCTTCCTGCCGACCCGGAACCCGTGGGACGTCGCGCGGACTCCGGGGGGATCGAGTGGTGGGTCGGCCGCCGCGGTCGCAGCCGGGCTCGTCCCGTTCGCCCACGCGTCCGACGGTGGCGGCTCGATCCGCATCCCCGCGGCGTGCTGCGGTCTGGTCGGGCTCAAGACCTCACGCGGCCGGACCTCGGTCGGCCCGGCGAGCGACGAAATCGCCCGGCCGCTCTCGGTGCAGTTCGCGGTCACCCGCTCGGTGCGCGACGCCGCCGCACTGCTCGACGCGGTGGCCGGGCCGGCGGTCGGCGACCCCGTCACGCCGGCCTCGCCCGTCGCATCGTTCCTCGGTGCCCTCGACCCGCCCGTCGCCCCCCTCCGCATCGGGATCATGACCACGCTGCCGGGCACCGAAGACCATGCAGATCCCGAATGCGTGGCCGCGACCGAGATGACGGCCCGCACCCTCGAGGCCGCCGGTCACCACCTCGAAGTCGCACATCCCGCGGCATTCGACGAGCCCGAGCGCATGACGGCGTTCATCCCGATCTGGTCGGCGATGGCGGCCGCGAACCTCATCGCGATCGGCCGCAAGATCGGTCGTGATGTCACCGCCGACGATGTGGAGCCGCTCACCTGGCTGCTCGCCGAATCCGGTCGCCAGACCCACGGCGGTGAGCTGATGGACGCGTACAGCGCAATGGGCGCGTTCAGCCGTCGGTTCCAGCAGTGGTGGGTCGACGGCTTCGACCTACTCCTCACGCCCACGCTCGGCGAGCTGCCGCCCGAGTTGGGCGTGCTCCAGACACCCGACCAACCGCTTCTCGGCTTCGGGCGCGGCGGCACGTTCACGCCCTTCACACCGGTCACCAACCAGACCGGACAACCGGCTATCTCCCTGCCGGTCGCGCAGAGCGCGTCGGGCCTTCCCGTCGGCGCCCACCTCGTCGCGGCGACCGGTCGCGAGGATCTGCTCCTCGCGGTCGGGGCCTTGATCGAAGCGGCACTCCCATGGGCCGATCGGCGGCCGGGCGTCCATGCCTGAGTCCCGCACGGTCCGGCTCGGCGGCGGTCAGGGCTTCTACGGCGACACGCCCCGCGCGGTGGCGGGCCTGATCGAGGCCGGCGTCGACTACCTCTGCCTCGAAGCGCTCGCCGAACTCACGCTGGCGATCCTCCAGAAGGACCGGGCCAAGGACGAGTCGCTCGGGTACACACGCGACCTCCCGCGCTACCTCGCGGCCGCGATGCCGGTGATCGTCGACGGCCGGACGAAGGTGGTCACCAACGCCGGGGGCATCAACCCGCGCGCCGCGGCCCACGCCGCGGTCGAGACCGCGAAGCAACTCGGCGTCTCCGGCCTGAAGATCGCCACGGTGTTGGGCGACGACCTCATGGGTCGGCTCCCCGCGGTCCAGGCCGACACCGCCTCCCGGCTCGCCAACGTGGAGACCGGTGCGGGGTACGACACCATGGGGGGCGACGCATTGTTCTTCTCCGCCTACATCGGTGCGTTCCCGATCGCGGAGGCCCTCGACCAGGGCGCCGACATCGTGATCACCGGTCGGGTCGCCGATGCGGCGCTCTTCCTCGGGCCGTTGATCCACGAGTTCGGCTGGACCCGCGACGACTGGGACCGACTCGCCGCCGGCGTGCTCGTCGGCCACCTGCTCGAGTGTTCGGGCCAGGTGGCGGGCGGGAACTTCAGTGGCGAGTGGTGGACCGTGCCCGAGCCGTGGAAGCTGCCGTACCCGATCGCGGAGGTCGGCGCCGACGGCACCGCGGTCATCACCAAGCCCGCCGACTCCGGTGGTCGAGTCGACGTCGACACCGTGCGCCACCAACTGTTGTACGAGGTCCACGATCCCGCGGCCTACCTCTCGCCCGACGTCGTGGCCGACTTCACCTCCGCCGCCGTCACCGACCTCGGCGCCGATCGGGTCGAGATCCGTGACGTCCGCGGTCGACCCGCCACCGATTCGTACAAGGCCCTCCTCGCGTATCCCGCCGGGTGGGCCGGCGAGACCCGGATCGCATTCGCGTGGCCGGACGCGGCGGAGAAGGCGAAGGCGCTCACCGCGATCCTCATGCGCCGGGTCGAGATGGCGGGGCTGACCGTCGACGAGTGGGAGGTGGAACTCTGGGGCGTGAACGCGCTCGGCGGCGCCACCGTGCCCCCGACCGACGCCGAACCGCCCGAGGTCGTCGCCCGCGTCGCGTGGCGCTGCGCCGACCAGAAGACCGCGGCGCTCGTGGGCCGCGAGTTGGTGCCCCTCGCCCTCAGCGCACCCCCCGCCGGCATGACCGGCATGGGCCGCGGCATGGGCGGTGGCGCCACCGAACTCCTCGGCATCTGGCCCACCCTCGTCGACAAGTCCCTCGTCGACCCAGGTATTTCCGTCACCCTGGAAGAAGTGTGAGATGACCCAGATCCAACTGCGGGAGTTCTGTGGCTACCGGGCGGGCGACAAGGGCGACACGTCCGACGTCGCGCTGTTCGCGTACGACGACGACGGCTACGCGCTGATCGTCGCCGCGGTCACCGCGGAACGGGTCAAGGAACATTTCGGGTCCCTGGTGCAGGGCGAGGTGATCCGGTACGAGGCCGCCAACGTGCAGGCCCTCAACTTCGTGCTTCGGGGTGCCCTCGGCGGTGGCGGTCCGAAGTCGCTGCGATCCGACAATCTCGGCAAGACACTCGGCGGTGCGTTGGTGCGGATGGTGATCGAGGTCGACGACGCCGTGGCTGCACGGCTCGCCCGTCGCCCCCGGCCCGACGTGACCTGGGCCGACGCGATCATCGCCGCCGCGACCGCCTGAGGCCGTCTGGCGGCGGTTCGCACCGGCAACGCGGCGCCGTGGTCGCAGGCCGCGGATACGGTCGGGGCGTGCACGACACCGGCGCGGCGGACGGACCGGACGCTTCTGCCCTCGATGGCTTCTCGGCTCCGACCCGGGAATGGTTCACCACCACCTTCGGCGCGCCCACCGACGCGCAGGCCCGGGGCTGGCCCGCCATCGCGGCCGGCAACCACACCCTGATCCTCGCCCCCACCGGTTCGGGCAAGACCCTCGCCGCGTTCCTGTGGGCCATCGACCGGCTGGCCACGGAGCCGGTCCCACCGAAGCTCGAACGCACCCGGGTCCTCTACCTCTCGCCGATCAAGGCGCTCGCGGTCGACGTCGAGAAGAACCTGCGCGCCCCACTCGCCGGCACCACGCTCGCGGCCGAGCGGCTCGGCATCGCCCGGCACACGCCGACGGTCGGCATCCGCAGTGGCGACACCCCCGCCAAGGAGCGGTCGGCCCTCCGCCGCAACCCGCCCGACATTCTCATCACCACGCCGGAGTCGCTGTACCTCATGCTCACCTCGGGCGCGCGGGAGACGCTGCGGGACGTCGAGTGCGTGATCGTCGACGAGATCCACGCGGTCGCCGGGACGAAACGGGGCGCACACCTCGCGGTGTCACTCGAACGACTCGACGCGATCGCCCGCCAACCCCCGCAACGCATCGGCCTGTCGGCAACCCAGCGCCCCCTCGACGAGATCGCCCGCTTCCTCGGTGGCCGCCAGGACGGCGCGCTCCGCCCCGTCACCGTCGTCGACGCGGGGTCCCGGAAGGTTCTCGATCTCGAGGTGATCGTCCCGGTCGAGGACATGGCGGCGATGGGCACGCAACTCGAAGCCCCGGCCGGAGGCCCCCTCGACGGCGAGGCGCGCGCCAGCATCTGGCCGCACGTCCACCCCCGGATCCTGGAACTGATCCGCGCGCACCGCACGACGCTGATCTTCTGCAACGCGCGCCGGCTCGCGGAACGGCTCGCGGCCCGGCTCAACGAACTTGCGGGCGAGGAGCTCGTAAAGGCGCACCACGGCTCGCTCGCGCGCGACCAGCGCCTGCTCGTGGAGGACGAACTCAAGTCGGGCCGGCTCCGCGCGCTCGTGGCCACGAGCAGCCTCGAACTCGGCATCGACATGGGTACCGTCGACCTCGTGATCCAGGTGGAGTCCCCCGGCTCGGTCAGCCGGGGGTTGCAGCGCGTCGGCCGGGCCGGCCACCAGGTGGGCGAACCGAGCACCGGCCGGATCTTCCCCAAGTACCGCGGCGACCTGCTCGAAGTCGCGGTCGTCGTCGAGCGCATGCAGGCCGGGGCGATCGAGTCCACCCGCATCGTGCGGAATCCGCTCGACGTCCTGGCCCAACACATCGTCGCGATGTGCGCGGTCGACGAGTGGTCGGTCGACGACCTCCTCGCGCTCGTCCGCCGCACCGCCACATTCGCCGACCTTTCGGACGACGCGTTCACCGCCGTCCTCGATCTCCTCGCCGGCCGCTACCCGTCGGACGAGTTCGCGGGGCTCCGGCCCCGCATCGTGTGGGACCGCATCGCCGGCACGGTGCGCGCCCGTGACGGCGCAGGTCGGATCGCGGTCACCAACGGGGGGACCATCCCCGACCGCGGCCTCTTCGGCGTGTTCCTCCCCGAGGGCACCCGCGTCGGCGAGCTCGACGAGGAGATGGTGTACGAGAGCCGCCCGGGTGAGACGTTCGTGCTCGGCGCGAGCACGTGGCGGATCGACCAGATCACCCACGACCGGGTCATCGTCCTGCCCGCGCCCGGCGAGCCGGGAAAGCTGCCGTTCTGGCACGGCGACCAACCGGGCCGGCCCATCGAACTCGGCCGGGCCATCGGCGCGTTCACCCGTGAGCTGCGGGCCAAGACCGACGACGACGCCGTCGCGCATCTCCAGGAACACTCGGCCCTCGACGAACTCGCGGCCCGCAACCTCGTCGCGTACCTGGCCGAGCAGACCGAGGCGACGGGTGCGGTCCCGGACGACCGCACGATCGTGGTGGAGCGCTTCCCGGACGAGCTGGGCGACTGGCGGGTGTGCATCCTCACGCCGTTCGGTGCGCGGGTCCACGCGCCGTGGGGGATGGCCCTGCGGGCGACGCTCACCGAGCGCCTGGGTGTCGACGTCCAGGTGCTCTGGAGCGACGACGGCATCGTGCTGCGCCTCCCCGATGCGGTCGAGCACTTCCCCGTCGAGGACCTCGCCCTCGACCCCGACGCGGTGGAGGACCTGGTCGTCGACGCGCTGCCGGGTTCGTCGCTCTTCGGCGCGCGGTTCCGCGAGGCCGCGGCGCGAGCACTCCTGCTCCCGAAACGGCGACCGGGCGAGCGCACCCCTCTCTGGCAACAGCGCCAACGTGCGGCCGGCCTGCTGGAGGTCGCGGCCGGGCATCCCAACTTCCCGATCATCCTCGAGACCACCCGCGAGTGCCTGCAGGACGTATTCGACCTCCCGTCGCTGATCGGGGTCCTGCGCGAACTCCAGGCGCGCACGCTCCGCATGGTCACCGTCGACACGCCGCGCGCGTCGCCGTTCGCGCAGTCACTCCTCTACTCGTGGATCGCCACCTTCATGTACGAGGGCGACGCACCGCTCGCCGAGCGGCGGGCCGCGGCATTGTCACTCGACCGGAATCTGCTGCGCGAGCTGCTCGGCACCGAGGAGCTCCGCGAACTGCTCGACCCCGCAGCCCTGGCCGAACTGGAGTTGGAGCTGCAACGGCTCACGCCCGAGATGCGCGGCCGGATCCGCACGGTCGACGACGGTCACGACCTGCTCCGCGAACTCGGCGACCTCACCGAGACCCAGATCGCCGACCGCGCCACGCTCACGGTCGCGGCGTTCCTCCCCGAGTTGCGTGCCGCCCGCCGGGTGATCGACATCGTCGTCGCCGGAGAGAGTCGGGTGATCGCCGCGGAGGACGCAGCCCGGTACCGCGACGCGTTCGGTGCCGCACTCCCCCCCGGGCCTCCCGGGTGCGTTCACCGAATCGACCCCGGCGCCCCTCCGCGAGATCCTCGCCCGGTACGCTCGCACCCACGGTCCGTTCACCACCGCAGAAGCCGCGTCCCGCTTCGGGATCGCGCCCGACCGGGCCGCCACCGAGTTGCGCGACCTGGAGCAGCACGACCGCCTGGTCCACGGGGAGTTCCGACCCGACGGCCACGAACGTGAGTGGTGCGACCCCACCGTGCTCCGGCGTCTGCGTCGCCGCAGCCTGGCGAAGCTGCGCCACGAGGTCGAACCGGTCGACGGCGAGGTCCTCGCCCGCTTCCTTCCCGCCTGGCACGGCATGGACTCGCCCCGGCCCGGCATCGACACCCTGCTCGACGTCATCGGCCAACTCCAGGGCGCGCCGATCCCGGCGAGCAGTCTCGAATCCGACGTGCTGCCCATGCGCGTCGCGGGGTACCGGGCCGACCAACTCGACGAACTCATGAGCAGCGGTGACGTGGTGTGGGTGGGTGCCGGCGCCATCGGCCCGCGTGACGGCCGGATCGTGTTGGCGTTCCGGGATCAGGCCGCCCTGCTGCTGCCGGCACCGGGTGAGATCCCGACCGGCCCGATCCACGACGCGATCATGGACCACCTGGCCCGGGTCGGCGCATCCTTCTGGCCCGAGATCCTCGGCGCCGCCGGCAACCCGCCGGAGGCCGAGGTGATCGCCGCCCTGTGGGACCTCGCGTGGGCCGGCGCGATCACCAACGACAGCCTCGCCGCATTGCGCGCCCAGCTGGGTCGGGCCCGGAGCAAGTCGCGCAGCACCCGCGGCCGGCCCCGACCGTCGAGCCTCCGGCGCATCGGTCCCCCGGCCGCCGCGGGGCGGTGGTCCCGCGTGCATGCGGAGGCCCCCGTGGCCGACGCCACCCTGCGGGCGCATGCCCTCGCCCAGCAACTCCTCGAGCGCTACGGGGTGGTCACGCGCGAGGCCGTCCGCAGCGAGGGCGTGCTCGGCGGGTACGCGGCCGTGTATCCGGTGCTGCGGGCCCTCGAGGAGCGCGGCCGGGTCCGCCGGGGCTACTTCGTGAGCGGCCTGGGTGCCGCCCAGTTCGCGCTTCCCGGGGCGGTCGACCGCCTCCGCGCCCATCGCGAGGCCGACCCCGAAGCCGAACCCCGCGTGTTCGCCGCGACCGACCCCGCGCAGCCCTACGGCGCGGCGCTCGCGTGGCCCGAGAGCAGCGGCCGTCCCGCCCGAGCCGCGGGGGCGTTCGTGATCGTCACCGACGGCATCCTGCACGCGTACGTGGAGCGCGGCGCGCGCACCATCGTCACGTTCTCGACCGACGACGGCTGGGTCGGGGCCATTCCCACGATGGTCAAGGACGGCCGCCTCCGCCAGATCGAGATCGCCGAGGCCGACGGTGCACCGATACGGGAACATCGCCTCGCCGAGCCGCTCCGCACCGTCGGCGGACGGGACACCCCGCGCGGCCTCGTCTTCCGCGGCTGATCACATCGACAAGGCCGACATCACCGCAGCCGGACCCTCGGCCGGGGAGATCAGCCGCCGGAGACCTCTTGGGGGCTGGCCTTGCCCGCGCTGATCCACGGCATCATCTTGCGGAGCTCGGCACCGACCTTCTCGATCGGGTGCGCGCGTCCGGCCTCCTGGAGCTTCTTGAAGTTCGGGCGGCCGGCTTCGTTCTCCGCGATCCACTCCTGTGCGAACTCGCCGCTCTGGATCTCGCCGAGGATCTTCTTCATCTCGGCCTTGGTGGACGACGTGATGACGCGCGGGCCGCGCGTCATGTCGCCGTACTCCGCGGTGTCGCTGATGGAGTAGCGCATGTTGGCGATGCCGCCCTCGTAGATGAGGTCCACGATGAGCTTCACCTCGTGCAGCGTCTCGAAGTATGCCGACTCGGGCTGGTAGCCCGCCTCGACCAAGGTCTCGAACGAGTTCTGGATCAACTCGACGAGTCCGCCACAGAGGACGACCTGCTCACCGAAGAGGTCGGTCTCGGTCTCCTCCTGGAACGTGGTGTCGAGCACGCCACCGCGGGTCGCGCCGATGCCTTTCGCGTAGGCCAGTGCGATCGCCCGGGCGTTGCCGGAGGCGTCCTGCGCGACCGCGACGAGCGCCGGTACGCCGCCACCCTCGGTGTAGGTGCGGCGGACGAGGTGACCCGGGCCCTTCGGCGCGATCATCCACACGTCGACGCCCTCGGGCGGCTGGATCTGGTCGAAGTGGATGTTGAAGCCGTGCGCGAACGCGAGCGAGTTCCCCGGCACGAGGTTGGCCTCGATGTCGGCCTGGTAGATCCGCTTCTGCTCGGTGTCCGGGAGCAGCACCATGACCACGTCGGCCGCCTGCACCGCCTCGGCGATGGTGAGCACCTTGAGGCCCGCGGCCTCGGCCTTCTCCACGCTGGAGGACCCGGCCCGCAGTCCGACGATCACGTCGACCCCGGACTCCTTCAGGTTCAACGCGTGGGCGTGGCCCTGCGAGCCGTAACCGAGGACCGCGACGGTCTTGCCGTCGAGCAGGCCCAGATCGGCACCGTCGTCATAGGTAATCGTTGCGGCCATCTGCTTCATTCTCCCGTTTGTGAGCGCGAATCGCGCCCTGTAGCTACCAATTCGCGTGTCGGAATCGGCCGAACCGTACTCAGGCGGACTTGTTCTTGACGACCCGAAGCTTGCTCGACTGGCGGGACAGCTTCGGCAGGGCGATCCGACCGGTCCGTTGCAGCTCGATGATCCCGAACGGCTTGAGCAGATCGGTCATGGCGTCGAGCTTGTCCGGTTGGCCGGCGACCATCAACGTCATGGCGTCGAAGCCGACGTCGAGGATCTTGGCCTCGAAAATCGACGCCAGTTCCGTGGCCTGCGATCGGGCATCGGCCCCCGCCTTGACGGTCACGAGCATCAGTTCGCGTTCCACCGCGTCGGAGTCGGCCAACTCGCTGATCTTGATCACCGGGATGAGCTTGTTGAGCTGCTTGGTGATCTGCTCGACGAGGTCGGCGTCGCCGTCGACCACGACGGTCATCCGCGAGTACCGGTCGTCCTCGGTCGGACTGACCGCGAGCGAGTAGATGTTGTACCCACGCCGGGAGAACAGGCTCGAGACGCGGGTGAGCACGCCGAACTTGTTCTCGACGAG
>JBBSBV010000054.1:0-19251 GCA_038250905.1 Acidimicrobiia bacterium | reverse complement strand
CGAGGTTCACTGAGGCGGACGATCACTGAGGTTCCGGCGAGGGCCGGCGGTATCGTGTCCGCCGCTGGGGTCGCTAGCTCAACTGGCAGAGCATCGGGCTTTTAACCCGCAGGTTCAGGGTTCAAGTCCCTGGCGACCCACTCGAAGTTCCCCCGAACCGTAGGAGTGGCGTGACTGGCGTCTCGGTGCACGACCTGGATCTTCCGCTCTACGACCCCGAAGGGCTCGACCGGGAACAGCGTCTCGCGCGGCTGCTCGAATGCGAGCGCGAGCACTGGTTGGTGCGCACGCCGCTCGGCTTCGGTGTCATGCGCTACGCAGACATCGTGGCGATCCTGCGCGAGCGGCGGTTCCATTCGGCGCTGTCCTTGCTTCCGCAGATGCAGGGACTGACCGAGAGTGTGGAGGAGCGTCGGCCTTCGATCCTGTCGATGGAGGGCGACGAACACACTCGGGTCCGGCGGCTCGTGGCGCCGGCGTTCACCCCCGTCGCGGCCAACCGGTTGCGGCCGTACATGGGCATGGTGATCTCGGAGTTGATCGACGCCGTCGAGGCGCGCGGCGAGTGCGAGTTCGTCACCGACGTCTGCGACCCGTATCCGATCCCCATCATCTGCGAACTGCTCGGTGCGCCTCGGGAAGATTGGGAGCGCTTTTCGGGGTGGGCGACCGAGATCTTCCGGATCTTCAACCAGAACCTCGCCGAGGACCTGCCGGCCATCGAGCGGGCCAGCGGCGAGCTCGACGAGTACGTGCGGGCGCTGGTGGAACGCCGGCGCCAGGATCCCGGCGACGATCTCCTGAGCGCGCTGATCGCCGCCGAGGAAGCCGGTGACCGCCTCTCGACCGACGAGCTGGTGATGCTCGCGGAGGCCGTGTTGATGGCCGGTACCGACACCACGCGCAACCAACTCGCGGCCTGCGTCGCGTTGTTCGGCGCCTTTCCGGACCAGTGGGCGAAGTTCGTGGCCGACCCGTCACTCGCGCCGCGGGTGGTGGACGAGACGATGCGGTACCTGGGTGCGGTCCAGGGCACGCTGCGGGTCGCGTCGGAGGACATCGATTACCGCGACGTCCGGTTCCCGCGCGGGACCTTGGTGTTCGCGTCGCTCGCGGCCGCGAACCGCGACGGTGAGGTCTACGCGGACGCGATGCACTTCGATGTCACCCGCGAGGCGGCGGCGCCCCATATGACCTTCGGGAGCGGGATCCATTACTGCCTCGGCGCCCACCTGGCGCGCGCGGAACTGCAGGAAGCGTTGACCGTGCTGGCCGCGCGGCTGCCGAACCTGACGCTCGCGGGACCGGTCGAGTGGAAGCCCGACACCTTCGGGATCTGGGGTCCCGCCCGCCTGCCGGTGCGCTGGTGACGCGATTGGCGGCGTTCGGTCGGAGGTGACCGGTAGCCTCCGCGGATGCCGAGCGCCGTCGTTGCCGACGTCGTCCCCTTGGTGAGAGTCGGACTCACCACCGTGCTGCGGACCGCCGGCCATGACGTGGTCGCGGACGTGAGTTCGGCCCGTGACGTGGCCAAGGCGGTCATCGAGCACGCGCCGGAACTCGTGATCGTCGGGGTCCTCAACGACCTGTCGGTCGCGGATCTGGCCCGCCAGGTGCGTGAGGTGGGTCATGGCGCCCGGCTCGTGGTCATGCTCCAGCGGGCTCCCCGTGACACCCTGGCCGATCTCCTGGCAGTCGACGTCGACGGGCTGCTGGCCCGCTCCATCGGTCCCGAGGACCTCTGCCGGGCCGTGGACCGGGTGCTCGCCGGTGAGCGGTACATCGATCCGGCACTCGTCTCCGGGGACGCGCCCGACGAGGAACTCGAGCCGATGACGCTCACCGCCCGGGAGCGGGAGGTGCTCGGTCTCCTCGCGTCGGGGAGTTCGAACCGCGAGATCGCGTCGGCCCTCTTCGTCTCGCTGCCGACCGTGAAGACCCACCTCGCCCACATCTACGACAAGCTCGGGGCGCGGAACCGCAACGAGGCGCTCGGGCGCGCGATGACCCTGGGCCTCCTCAGCTGAGCCCGTGATGGCCGGCCGGTCGCGGACCTAGGCTGCGCGGGTCCCCGTCCACGGAAGGGCAGCCGTCATGCTGGTACTCACCCGCCGGGTCAACGAACGGATCGTCATCGGCGACAACGTGGTGGTCACCGTGCTCGAGGTCCGGGGCGACCAGGTGCGACTCGGCATCGACGCGCCGCGCGACGTCAAGGTCTTTCGCGAAGAGGTCCTGCTGCGCGGCGACGATCCTCCGGAGTAACCGACTCACCCTCGAAGCCCGCGACCGCAGTCCCTATGCGGCGAGTGCCGCCCGGAGATCCGTGGCGGTTCGACCAAGTGCTTCCGCGACGATCGGGTGGGTCACCCGTCCGTCGACCGTGTTGACCCCCAGTGCGAGCGCCGGGTCCGCGGCGGTGGCGTCGGCGACGCCACGCGTCGCGAGTTGGAGAACGTAGGGCAGCGTGGCATTCGTGAGCCCGTAGGTGGACGTGAACGGCACCGCGCCCGGCATGTTGCCGACCGCGTAGTGGATCACGCCGTGCATCTCGTAGGCCGGGTCCGCGTGGGTGGTCTCGTGGGTGGTCTCGATGCATCCGCCCTGGTCGACCGCGACGTCGACGATGACCGCGCCGGGCTTCATGGTGCGGACCATGGCGTCGGTGACGACGACCGGGGCGCGGCCCGCGGGCACGAGCACCGCGCCGATGACGAGATCGGCATCGGCGACCGCGCGGGCGACCGCGCCGCGATTGCTCGCTAGCGTGACGATGCGACCTTGATGAATCTGGTCGACCCAGCGGAGCCGGTCGAGGTTCTTGTCGAGGAGGAGCACCTCGGCTTCCATGCCCTGCGCGATCCACGCGCTGTTCCACCCGACGTTGCCCGCGCCGAGCACGACGACCCGCGCGGGTCGTACGCCCGGCACGCCACCGAGGAGGACGCCGCGGCCGCCGAGTTGACGCTCGAGGAAGCGGGCGCCGACCTGGGTGGCCATGCGCCCGGCCACCTCGCTCATCGGGGCGAGGAGCGGGAGCGCGCCGTTGGCCTGCACCGTTTCGTAGGCGATGCCCGTGGTGCGTCGGTCGAGCAGTACATCCGCGACCGCCGGATACGCGGCGAGGTGGAGGTAGGTGAAGAGCACGAGGTCGGCGCGGAGATAGCCGAACTCCGACTCCTTGGGCTCCTTCACCTTGAGCACCATGCCGGAACGATTCCAGACGTCGGCCGACGTCGCGACGATCTCGGCCCCCGCGGCCGCGTATTCGGCGTCGGCGATGGCGGAGTCGGCCCCGGCGTCGTGCTCGATGAGGACGGTGACGTCGTGGGCGACGAGTTCGTGAACGCCGTCGGGCGTGATCGCGACCCGATGTTCACCGTCCTTGACCTCGCGGGGAACCCCGACGACAAGCGTCATGAGCGGACGAGTCGATCCGAGGCCGCGGTGAGGACCGTTCGCAGAATCGATTCGATCTCGTCGAACTCGGACTCGCCGGAGATGAGCGGCGGCGAGAGCTGGACCACCGGGTCGCCCCGATCGTCGGTCCGGCAGATGAGCCCGGCGTCGAAGAGCGCAGGCGAGAGGAACCCGCGCAGCAGGTCTTCGCTCTGCTCCTTGGTGAAGTGGGCCTCGGTCTCGGGGTCGGCCACCATCTCGAGCGCGAGGAAGTAGCCCGCGCCGCGGACGTCACCGACGATCGGGATGTCACGGAGACCCTCGATGCGTTCGCGGAAGCCGGCCTCGTTGGCGCGCACGTGTTCGAGGATGCCCTCCTCCTCGAACAGTTCGAGGTTGCGGAGTCCGACCGCGCAACTCACGGGGTGACCGCCGAAGGTGATCCCGTGGAGGAAGCTCGACGAGCCCTCCAGGAACGGCTCGGCGAGATGGTCACGGCAGATGACCGCACCGAGGGGTGAGTAACCGCTCGTGAGGCCCTTGGCGCACGTGATCATGTCGGGCAGGTAGTCGTAGCGCTGGGCGCCGAAGTCGTACCCGAGCCGTCCGAACGCGCAGATCACCTCGTCGGAGACCAGGAGCACGCCGTACTTGTCGCAGATCTCGCGCACGCGGCGGAAGTAGCCCTCGGGCGGAACGAAGCAACCACCCGCGTTCTGCACCGGCTCGAGGTAGATCGCGCACACGGTCTCGGGCCCTTCCCAGAGGATGCGCTCCTCGATGCCCTGGACGAGCCAGTCGCAGAACGCGGCGTCGTCCTTGCCGAGCGGGTGGCGGTACCGGTTGGTGTTGGGGACGTGGGACGCGCCCGGCGTCAGCGGTTCGAATGGCGTGCGCAACGAGGGGACACCGGTGATCGCCAGGGCACCGAGGGTGGTGCCGTGGTACGCGGTGTCACGTGCGATCACCTTGTACCGCTGGCCCTCGCCCTTGGCCCGGAAGTACTGGCGGGCCAGCTTCCACGCGGACTCCACCGCCTCGGACCCGCCGGTGGTGAAGAAGACCCGGTTCAGGTCGCCCGGCGCCAGCTCGGCCAGCTTCGCCGCGAGCTCGATCGCCGGCGGGTGCGCGTAACTCCAGATCGGGAAGTACTCGAGGGTCTCGGCCTGCTGCGCCGCCGCCTGGGCGAGGTCGTGGCGGCCGTGTCCGAGTTGCACGGTGAACAGGCCGGACAGCGCGTCGAGATAGCGCTTGTCGTGCGCGTCCCAGAGGTAGCACCCTTCACCGCGGGCGATGATCGGGATCTCGTGGTGTTCGTAGGACCCCAGCCGGGTGAAGTGCATCCACAGGTGGCGGCGGGCCTTCTCGTTCAGGTCTTCGATGTCGAGTGCAGGTTCAGCCATGGTTGATTCCGCTCAGGGGTTCGGGTCGGACGTTCGGTCGGATTGGTCGATTCGGGCGCGCGGCTCATCGGGTACGCGGCTCATCGGGTACCCCACGCGTAGGTCTGCTTGAAGAGCTTGAGGTAGGTGAACGACTCGGTGCTGCGCACTCCGGTGATCGAGCGCACCGTGTCGTTCAGGAGGGTGAGGAGATGTTCGTCGTCCTCGCAGACGACCTCCATCATCAGATCGAACGATCCGCTCACGACCACGACGTAGGACACCTCGGGGATGGCTGCGATCGCGTTGGCCGCGACCCGGAGGTCGCCTTCCACCTTGACCCCGATCATGGCCATACGGTGGAAGCCCAACATCATCGGGTCGGTGACCGCGACGATCTGGACGACGCCGGACTCGGTGAGGCGTTGCACCCGTTGGCGCACCGCGGCTTCCGAGAGGCCGACTTCGACCGCTAGCTTCGTATACGGGAGCCGACCGTCCTGCTGGAGGGACTCGACGATCGACTTGTCGATGTCGTCGAGGGTGATCGCGGACCGGCGTTCGGCGCGGTCGTGGTCTCGTCGAGGCGTCCGGGTCACCCCGAGAGTGTGCCGCCTCCCGGGCCTCCAGGCAAGGGAATCCGTCGTTCTACGAGCAAATTGCCACGAATTCAGTGGTCGGGGCGCCGTCAGGGACGGGAAAGGCGCGCGTCCAGGGTGTCGGCGAGGGCCGCGACCGATGTCACCACGCGGTGGCCGGCCCGACCGAGCCACTCGGCATTGCGGCGCTCGAGATCGGAGTCGGTCCACCGGTTGAGGATCACGACGGTCTCGAACCCGCCGAACGCCGCGACGCTGAGTTCCACCGCGTTGATGGTGCCGAGGCCGGCGTCGGCCACGAGGACCACGATCGACGCCCGGAGCGCGCGGGCGAGGTCGACGTTGTCACCGTCGCTCGCAATGGGTGATCGGGGGCCGCCGGCGCCCTCGACGATCGTGACGCCGTCGGCCGGGATCACGATCTCGGCCGCGAGCGTGGCGATCGTGAACTCCGGGCGACCGAGCGCGGCGGCGGCCATCGGCGGCGCCATCGGTGTCTCGTACCAACGGTGCGCGGGACACACGGCCGTGGGTGGTTCACCCGTCGCCGCGCCGAGCTGCTCGGCGTCGGTCGTGCCGAGATCGTCGGGCGCGAACGACTGCGCCGGCTTGCGTGCGGACACGGTGTGCCCACGCCCACCGAGCGTTGCCGCCAGCTGCACCGCGACCCAGGTCTTGCCGACCTCGGTGCCGGTTCCGGCGACGAACAGCGCGGTCATGTGAGGTCCAGATCGTCGAGTGCGCGGCGGAGTTCCCGCACCTGGTCGAGGGTGTGCGCGGCCGAGAGCGCGACCCGGAGTCGCGACGTCCCGGGCGCGACGGTCGGCGGACGGATCGCCGGCACGAGGAGGTCACGCTCGAGGAGCGCGTCGGTGGCGGCGAGCGCGCGCGCTTCGCTCCCGCAATGGATCGGGATGATCGGCGACGGATGTCCCTCCCGCAGTTGGTCGATGTTGGCGCGCAGCCGGAGCCGGAGTTCGTCGCCTTCGGTATCGGTCACGACGGCCAGCGCCGCGAGGGCGGCGGCGGTGTCGGCCGGGGTGGGTGCGGTCGTGAAGATGTACGACCGGGCCCGGTTGACGAGGAGGTCGGTGTACGCACGGGGACCGGCGACGAACCCACCGAGCGCGCCGAGCGTCTTCGACAGTGTGCCGACCCGCAGCACCGACTCGTCGGCTTCGGGGACGAAATCGGGCCCGAGGACCGCGTGCGCCTCGTCGAGGACGAGCAGCGCGCCGTGCTCGGCGCGTACGGCGCGCAGCGCGTCGAGATCCACGGTGTCGCCGTCCATCGAGAACACGGTGTCGGTCACGATGACCACCCGTCGGCCATCGGCGTGGTCACGGATCAGCGCGTCGAGCGCGGCGAGATCGGAGTGCTGGTAGATCCGCACTTCGGCCCCGGCGAGGCGGGTGCCGTCGATGATCGACGCGTGGTTCAACTCGTCGGAGCACACGAGCGTGTCGGGCGTGCCGAAGGTGCTGATCGCGCCGAGGTTCGCGGCGAAGCCAGTGGGGAAGAGGACCGCGGCCTCGGTGTGCTTCCATCGTGCGAGCGCGGTTTCGAGGTCGGTGTGCACCGGCCGGCTGCCGACGATGAGGCGCGCCGCGCCGGCACCGGTGCCCCACCGGTCGATGGCGGCGTGCGCGGCGGCGCCGACGGCGGGATGCGCAGTGAGGCCGAGGTAGTCGTTCGACGCGAAGTGGGTGACGGTGCGGCCGGTCGTGGCGAGCACGGCGGTCGGTCCCATGCCGTCGAGATCCCGCGGGGCGCGCCATTGGCCCGCGGCGTGGATCCGCTCGGTCTCCGCGATCGCCCACTCCGCCCAGCGCGTCACGCGCGACCTGGACTCATGCGTCGTCCAACTCGGTGATGGAGTCGTGGAGCGCCCGTACGGTCGTGTGCAGCTCCTCGGACGTGATTGTGAGCGGTGGCATCAGGATCACGGTGTCGCCGATCGGTCGGAGCAACACGCCGCGCGCGACCGCCGCCGCGCTGGCGCGCCGACCCCAGCGCAGACCGTCGCGTGGCGGTGCGAGTTCCACGCCGCCCATCAGGCCGCGCAGTCGCGTCTCGCGCACTTGGTCGAGCGGTGCGATGCGATCGTCGAGCAGGTCGGACAACTCCCGCGAGCGGTCGCGCACGTTGGCCAGCACATCCCAGGCTTCGATCAGTTCGAGGTGGCGGAGCGCGACGGCGGCGCCGAGCGCGTTCCCGCTGTAGGAGTGACCGTGGTAGAGCGTCTTCTCCGAGAGGTCGGGGCCGAGGAACGCCGCGAACACCGGCCCGCTCGCGACGGTGGCCGACATCGGGAGGTACCCCGCGGTCATGCCCTTCCCGAGACACAACAGGTCGGGACGGACGCCGGCGGTCTCGCTGGCGAAGAGCGTGCCGGTGCGGCCGAACCCGGTGGCGATCTCGTCGCAGATGAGCAACACCTCGTGCTCCCGACACGTGGCCGCGAGCTGGGCGAGGTCGGCCGGATCGCAGAGCTGCATCCCCGCCGCGCCCTGCACCAGGGGCTCGACGATCACGGCCGCGAGTTCGGCCGCGTGCTCCGCCACCATCGCGCACGCAGTCGTGAAGCATGCGGGGTCGGAGAACTCGGGGGCCCGAAGTACGGGGAAGCGAAGGGGGTCGAAGATGCTGGTCCCGAAGCCACCCCCGCCGAGCGAGAGCGCACCGATGGTGTCGCCGTGGTACGCACCGCCGAAGCCGAGGAATGTGGTGCGGCCGGTGACCCCCAGGTTCACCCAGTACTGGAACGCGATCTTCAGCGCCTGTTCCACCGCGCTCGCACCGTCGGACGCGTAGAGGAAGTGCGGGTCGTCGACCGGCACCACCTTGGCGAGCGCCTCGGAGAGTTCGACGACCACGGTGTTGCCGTTGCCGAGCATCGTGGTGTGCGCGCCGCGTTGGAGCTGGCTGATGATCGCGTCGTCGAGTTCGGGGACGCGGTGGCCGAGGGTGGTGACCCAGAGCGACGAGATGGCGTCGAGGTAGCGGTTGCCGTCGGTGTCGATCACGTACCGACCGTCGGTGCGGTCGACGACGATCGGCGAGTTCTCGGCGTACCCGTCCATCTGGGTGAAGCCGTGCCAGACGACGGCCGCATCGCGCTCCACCCACTCGTCGTTGCTCACGCGGGCGATGCTAGGTGCCGGGCCCTCTGGCACCGCACGCCGCGCCCGGGCACTCGTCAAGGTGAGGAACCAGGGGCCGATACCAATGCGATGCGAAGTGAGGTCGACGCCACCGGGGTTTCCGGGCGCCGCGCCCGGGGCCTGGTGGGAACTGCGATCCGGCTTCGTGTCCGACGCGAAAGCGCAGAGCCGGCTCCCGGGGCGGCCGCCGGTGGTTCCGCTGTGCCCGCGGGTCGGCGGGATGCCGCCGCGGTGCTCGGCCTCATCGCGCTCGCCGCGGTCCTCGCATCGCGTCTGAACTTCGCCGCGCACCCGCTCGAAGACGCGGCGATGTTGATGCGCTACGCCGTGAACCTCGCGCACGGTCACGGGATGGTCTGGAATGTCGGCGAACACCCGGTCGACGGCGCGACGGACTTTCTCTTCACCGTCGTCCTGGCGATCCCGATCCGGCTGGGGCTCAGCCCGATCGTCGCGGTCCGGGCGCTCGTCATCTCGGCGGTGGTCCTGACCACCTTGTTGGTGTACCTCACGGCTCGGACGACCCAGCGGGCGGCCCGACCGGTCGCGGTCGTCGCGGCCGCGTGGATCGTCCTCGGGCCCGGATTCCGACTCGCCGAAGCCGGGTTCGGCGCGCCGTTCTTCGGTCTGACCGTCGGCGCCGCCTGGGCCGGCGCGTGGTGGTACCGCAGTCGGCCGTCGGAGCTGCGACGGGCCGCTGCGTTCGCGGCGGCGTGCCTGATCATGGGTCTGGTGCGACCCGAGGGCGTGCTCCTCGCCGGCCTCATGGTGCTCGCGCTGGTGGTCGACCTCGGACCGGCGCGGAGTCGCACCCTGGTCGGCGTCGGTCTCGGAGCGGTCGCGCTCGGCGCGGCCTACTTCGGGTGGCGCTGGAACTACTTCGGGTACCCGCTGCCGAACCCGTATTACAAGAAGGGGGCCGGCGCGCTCCATCCCGACGGGCTCATCGCGTCGGCCCGGTACGGCGCGAGCTTCGCCTGGCCGTATCTGCTCTTGGTCTCGGTCGCGTTCGTGCATCGGGCTACCCGCCGACTCGCGGTCTTCACGCTGATCCCGTTCGTCGGGTTCGCCGGCCTCTGGCTTCTCGTATCCGACGCGGTCAACTACCTCGGCCGGTTCCAGTACCCACTGCTCGTCCTGGGCGCGATGTCGCTCGCGCCACTCTGGACGGCGATCCGGAGCGAGGGTCTCGCCGGCATGCCGAGCGTTCGTACCGCCGGGATCGAAGCGTTCGGGACCGTGGTGCTCGTCGCGCTCGTCGCCGGTGGAGTTGGAATACGGCTCGATGCGTTCGACCGCTACGCACTCTTCACTCGCGACGGCCGGTACGAGACCGGCCGGGTGCTGGCCGGGTTCGCAGGCCGCGGCTACACGCTCGTCACGACCGAGGCCGGCCTGTTGCCCTTCACCTCGGGCTGGCGGACCGTCGACGCGTGGGGATTGAACGACCCGCACATCGTCCACCACGGACTCAGCGCGGCTTACCTGGACGCGAATCGGCCCGATGTGATCATGATCCACACGACGTACTCACCGATCGATCCGCACCCGGCGCTCGAGTGGGACCCCGGCTGGAATCGCATGACGCGTCAACTCGGCGACTACGCCCGGGCCCACCGGTTCACCTACGCCGCGGCGTTCGGCAGCATTCACGAGACGTGGAACTTCTACGTCCGCGCGACCAACCCCGACGCCTGCGCGATCACCGCTCGGCTCCGGGCCGTCCGCTTCGTACCGCTCGGTTCGGTGTACCCGCTGCCCGATCTGCTCGCACCGCATCCGACCGCTTCGTGCGGTCGGTCGTGACCATGCACCCCGGGAGCTGATCGCGGCCACCACCCAGGTGCGCGCAACTGTCACCCGGCCCCATCCGGCGACCGTCTGTCGACTCAACCGCTCCTGGTCCCGTCAGGTCCACAAGCGCCCCGGGGAGATGGGAGCGCCCGCGGACGCACGGGGGCTCAGGCGGCGGACAGGGCGGCGCAGAAGTCGGCGAACTGGTCCACGTACGCGTCGATGTCGGCGTCGGTGTGCTGCACCGAGAGGGTCCACTGCTCCTCGTCGCCGGGGGTCATGAAGATGCCGCGGTTCATCGCCCAGGGGTAGCTCGCGAGGTACAGCTCGGGGTTGGTGTCGAGGAAGTCGCGGTAGTTGCGCAGCGGGGTCGTTCGGTACGAGACGCAACCCTTCGCGCCGAGGTCCACCGCGTGACCTGGGATGTTGTTCTCGTCCATCGCCTTCGCGCAGCCGTTGGCAAGGCGGGAGCCGATCGCGGCGAGGTAGTCGTAGGCGTCGCGCGTCATCACCTCGGTGAGCGTCGCGATTCCGGCGGCCGCGATGAGCGGGTTGCCGTTGAACGTTCCCTGCTGGGCCGCGCCCTTGCCGATCGCGTCCATCACGTCGGCCCGGCCGCCGAACGCCGCGCCGGGCGTGCCGCCACAGATCGCCTTCGCCCAACACGCGAGGTCGGGCTGCACGCCGTACCGCTCGGCCGCTCCCCCGTACGCAACGGTCGCGCCGCTCTTCACCTCGTCGAAGATGAGGAGGACGCCGTGCTCGTGGAGGAGGTCCTTGAGGCCTTGCAGGTATCCGGGGTCCGGCTGGCAGATCCCGATGTTCATCATCACGGGCTCGAGGATCAGACACGCCATCTCGTGGCCCCGATCGGCGAGCAGCGCGCGCAACATCTCGAGATCGTTGAACGGCACCACGTGCGTGTAGTCCGCGACGCCCGCGGGGATGCCGGTCGACATCGGCGTGGTGGACGGCGCGTCGCGCCCGCCGATGAGATCGGAGCCGGGGACGACCGAGAACATCACCGGGTCGTGGTGCCCGTGGTACGAGCCCTCGATCTTGATGAGGTGCTCGCGTCCGGTCGCGGCGCGGGCGACGCGGATCGCGCTCATCGTGGCCTCGGTGCCGGAGTTGGCGAAGCGCACCGAGTCGACACCGAACCGATCGCAGATGATCTCCGCGAACTCGACGGTGGCCGCGGTCGGCGCGGCGAAGTGGGTGCCGGTCCGGGCCGCGCGTACGATGGCCTCGGCGACCTTCGGGTGGGCGTGGCCGACCACCATGCAGCCGAAGCCGTTGTGGAAGTCGAGGTACTCGTTGCCGTCGACGTCGGTGACGTGACTTCCCTTGCCCTCGCGGAGATACACCGGGTACGGGTCCCACGCCTGGAACGACGAGCCGACGCCCATGGGCATGTGCTGCACGGCCCGTTCGAACAGTTCCTCGGAGCCGGTGGTGCGGGCCCAGAGCCGCTCGTTCTCGGAGGCGGCGATGGCCTGGGCGGCGGGGGTGAGGTGCTCGGTCATGGGGTCTCTCAATGGTGGAGGTCGGCGCACGGAGGTGGGGCAGGTCCGTAGGTCCGGAACGGTCAGTGCTTGATCATGATGTGTTTGAGTTCGGTGTAGGCCTCGATCGCGTAGATCGACATGTCCTTGCCGTAGCCCGACTGCTTGAAGCCACCGTGGGGCATCTCGGACGTGATCGGGATGTGGTCGTTCACCCACACGCAGCCGAAGTCGAGGGCCGCGGTCATCCGCATCGCGCGGCCGACGTCGCTCGTCCACACGCTGGCGGACAGGCCGTAGTTCACGTCGTTCGCCCACGCCAGGGCCTGGTCGTCGTCGGAGAAGCGCTGGACGGTGACCACGGGCCCGAACACCTCGCGCTGCACGATCTCCGCGTCCTGTGCGGGGTTCACGACCACCGACGGTGCGTAGAAGAAACCGGGGCGGTCGAGCGCGGTACCGCCGACGGTGATCTCGGCGCCGGCTTCGGCGGCGCGGCTGACCATGCC
This sequence comes from Acidimicrobiia bacterium, assembly GCA_038250905.1. Lineage (GTDB taxonomy): Bacteria > Actinomycetota > Acidimicrobiia > IMCC26256 > JAENVU01 > JAENVU01. The sequence goes on along the minus strand of JBBSBV010000054.1, from coordinate 6,899 downwards.
GCTGACGCGGTCGCGCTGCTTCGCGGAGATCACCGGTCCCATCGCGGTGTCGTCCGCGAACGGGTCGCCGGTGACGATCTTGCCGACCGAGTCGGTGAGTCCGCTGACGAGTTCGTCGAACACCTTGGGTCCGGCCATGAGCCGGCACGGCGCGGTGCAGTCCTGGCCGGAGTTGTAATACGACATGTCGGTGAGGCACTCGACCACCGCGGCGATGTCGGCGTCGTCGAAGATGATCACCGGCGCCTTGCCCCCGAGTTCGAGGTGGACCCGCTTCAGGGTTTCGGCCGCGGTGCGGGCGATGACCTTGCCGGTCTCGACGCTCCCGGTGAGCGACACCATCGCGACGTCCGCATGCCGGACGAGCGCGTCTCCGGCGCCCTTGCCGTCGCCGGTGACGACGTTGAGCACACCGGGCGGGAGGATGTCAGCGGTGATCTCGGCGAGCCGGAGCGCGGTCATCGGCGTGAGTTCCGACGGCTTGAGCACGACGGTGTTGCCGGCCGCGAGCGCGGGTCCGAGCTTCCAGGTGGCCATGTTGATCGGGTAGTTCCACGGTGCGATGGAGCCGACCACGCCGAGGGGGTCCCGCCGCAGGTACGAGGTGTGCTCTTCGATGTACTCGCCCGCGGCGAGTCCCGAGAGGTTGCGCGCCCCTCCGGCGAAGAAGCGCCAGTTGTCGAGCGTGAGATCCATCTCGAACTCGATCATCCCGCCGGGCTTGCCGCAGTTCTCCATCTCGAGCCGTTTGATCGTGTCCATGTCGGCCTCGATCGCGTCGGCGATCTTGAACAGGGCCTCGCTGCGAGCCCGGGGAGTGAGGGTGCGCCAGGCCGGGAACGCGGCCTTCGCGGCGCTGACCGCGGCGTCCACGTCGGCCGTGCCTGATGCCGGGACCGCGGCGATGACCTCGCCGGTTGCCGGGTTGAGCACGTCGTCGGTCGCGCCGCTCGCGGCGTCGACCCAGGCGCCGCCGATGAAGTTCTGATTGGGCATCCGATTTGCTCCCTCGTCGCGTCGCGCGGTCTTTACCGGTCCTGACCACGATATTGCGTGGTCGAGGGGCCCGCACACAAGGGAATCCGTCGAGAATCTGACGGGTATGTGCGGAATCCGACGAAAATGAGCGCTTGCGTTGCGCCGCTCCCATCGCCCAGACTCCGCCCCACCCACGAGGGACGTTCCAGGCCGGGAGCCCGCACCGTTGATGTCGGACACTGTCATCAGCATCGAACACGTGACCAAGCGGTTCGGCGCGTTCGTTGCGGTCGACGACGCGAATTTCGAGATCCGGCGGGGCGAGTTCTTCTCCATGCTCGGCCCCTCGGGCTGTGGCAAGACCACCACCCTGCGGATGATCGCCGGGTTCGAGCAGCCGACCGAAGGGGCGATCCGGCTCGAGGGCGAGGACGTCTCGCGGGTGCCGCCGTACAAGCGCAACGTCAACACGGTGTTCCAGCAGTACGCGCTCTTCCCCCACCTCAACGTGCGGGCCAACGTGGCGTTCGGGCTGCAGTCGAAGAAGGTGGCCAAGGCAGAGGTGGCGCGCCGGGTCGACGAGATGCTCGAGGTCGTGCGGCTCGCCGATTTCGGTGCTCGCAGGCCGGGCCAGCTCTCCGGCGGCCAGCAGCAGCGCGTCGCGCTCGCCCGTGCGCTCGTCAACTATCCGAGCGCCCTCCTGCTCGACGAACCGCTCGGCGCGCTCGACCTGAAGCTCCGCCAGACGATGCAGCTCGAGCTCAAGCGGATCCAGCGCGAGGTCGGAATCACGTTCGTCTTCGTCACCCACGACCAGGAAGAGGCGCTCACCATGAGCGACCGGATCGCGGTGATGAACGAGGGCCGGGTCGAACAGATCGGGACGCCCGAGGAGATCTACCACCAGCCCGCGTCGGTGTTCGTCGCGGGCTTCATCGGGATGGCCAACCTGCTACCGGCGACGGTGGAATCGTGCAGTGCGGACCGCGCCGTCGCCCAGCTGGCGGATGGCACCACGGTCGACGCGTCGGCGGTCGACGGCCTGCAGGCCGGTGACCCGGCCACCTTCATGATCCGGCCCGAGCGCATGCACCTGCGGGTGGGAGACGCCGCCGGCCTCGAGGCCGAGGTCGTCGATCTCGTCTTCCAGGGACCGCTGATTCGCGTCGAGTTGCAGCTCGACGACCAGACTCCACTCGTGGCCCACGTCGGCCCGGACGAGGAACTCCCGTTCCTGCGTCCCGGCGACCGGGTCCAGGTGGTGTGTGATGCCGATGGTGGCCGCCTCCTCCGGCGCCACGATCGGGTGGTGACCGCAGCGAGCGTCGAATGAGCGAGGGAGATCCCAATGACCGATCCTGAAGTTTCCCGGGCCGAAGCGGTGCGCATGGCGCGTGCGGCGATGTCGCGGCGCCAATTCATCGGCCGGGCGGGTGCGTTGTTCGGCACGGCGATGGTCGCACCCGCGGTGCTCGCGGCCTGCGGTTCCAGTGGCGGCTCGAAGGGGGCCGGCGGCGGGAAGTCGGTGTCGATCTCCAACTGGACGAGCTACATCAGCGCCCAGTCGAAGAAGGACTTCCAGCGCGACACCGGGATCAAGCTCACCTACACCGAGGACATCAACGACAACAACGAGTACTTCGCCAAGATCCGGCCGAACCTCAGCCGCCACCAGAGCATCGGGCGTGACGGGTTCGTCCTCACCGACTGGATGGCGAACCGCATGATCAACCAGGTGAAGTGGACCCAGCCGTTCCCGGCGGCCGACTTCCCGAACAAGAAGAACCTGCGGGCCGCGCTGGCCCATCCGGGGTTCGACCCGGACCGCAAGTCGAGCGCGCCCTGGGCCAGTGGCGTCGCCGGTATTGCGTACAACATGAAGACGACCGGCAAGGAGATCAAGACGATCGACGATTTCCTCGCGGTCAAGGGCACCAAGACGGTGCTCAGCGAGATGCGGGACACGATCGGCCTGTTCATGATGGCCGACGGCAAGGACATCAAGAAGCCCACTTTCGCCGACGCGCAGCCCGCGTTCGACCGGCTCCAGAAGGCGCTCTCGGACGGCACGATCTCGGGGACGAACGGCAACGAGTACGTGAACGACCTCGGGGCGGGCAACCTCGCGGCCGCGTTCGCGTGGTCGGGTGACGTCGCCCAGATCGCGAAGGACAACCCCGACATCAAGTTCGCGGTGCCCGAGTCGGGCGGCACCCTGTGGTCGGACAACTTCATGCTGCCGGACACCACCGACAAGCCGGGGCTCGGCACCGACTTCATCAACTTCTTCTACGACCCGAAGAACGCGGCCGTGCTCACCGCCGAGATCCAGTACATCTCGCCGGTCGACGGAGTGGCCGACGAGTTGACCAAGCTCGGTGGCGACGCGGCGAAGCTCGTCGACAACCCGCTCGTGGTCCCCACCGACGCCTTCCTGGCGCAGCTGTCGATCTTCGGGGTGCTCGACGCCAAGACCGAGGAGCAGTTCGACAAGAAGTTCGCGCAAGTCACCGGCGCTGGGTAGCCGTGATCGAACGCGACGATCAGGGGCGGAAGGTCGCACGACGCGCACCGTGGTTCCTTCTGGGGCCGGGGCTGCTCTTCCTCGTCGCGTTCTTCTTCTTCCCGCTCTACACCCTCGGGCGGATGGCGCTGTCGTCCCGGCCCAGCCGGTTCGCGAACCCGGTGTTCGACTGGCAGTGGTCGAACTTCAACAGTGCCTTCTCCCGGTACGGAGGCCAGTTCACGCGGTCGTTCCTGTACGCGGCGCTGGCCACGGTGCTGGCCCTGGTCATCGCGTACCCGCTCGCCTACGTGATCGCGTTCCGCGGCGGCCGGTTCAAGAACGCGCTGCTCGGTCTGGTGGTGGTCCCGTTCTTCACCAACTTCCTGATCCGCACGCTGGCGTGGAAGACGATTCTCGGCGATCAGGGCTCGGTGGTCGGGTTCTTCCGCTCCATGGGTGTCCTCAGTTCGAGTGGAACGCTCCTGCGCACGCCGCTCGCGGTGATCGGCGGACTCACCTACAACTTCCTGCCGTTCATGGTGCTGCCGATCTACGTGGCCCTCGAGAAGATCGACCCGCGACTCGTCGACGCGGCGCGTGACCTGTACTCGAACACCTGGCGCGCGTTCCGCAAGGTGGTGTTCCCACTGTCGCTCCCGGGCGTCTTCGCGGGCAGTCTGCTCGTGTTCATCCCGGCGGCCGGCGACTTCGTGAACGCGTACTACCTCGGGAACTCGCAGACCTCGATGATCGGCAACGTGGTGCAGAACCAGTTCCTGGTCCAGGTCGACTATCCGGTCGCGGCCGCGCTGTCGTTCGTGTTCATGGCCATTGTGATGGTGATCGTCATCGCGTACGCGCGCGTGCTCGGGACCGAGGACATCGCATGAACCGGGCGACGGCATGAGCGTCGTGACCACCGCCTCCGGTCCGTCCGGGCGCGCCAAGCGTGCGAGCATGCCGGACGGGACCGTCATGTCGAAGGGGGGACGGGTCGGGCGGATGGTGGTCAACGTCGCGGCCGGCGCGTCGCTGCTCTACCTCTTCCTGCCGATCTTCGTGATCGTCGCGTTCAGCTTCAACCAGCCGAAGGGCAAGTTCAACGCGGTCTGGCAGAACTTCACGTTCCAGAACTGGATGCACCCGTTCGCCGATTCGGCCCTGGTCGACGCGCTGCTGCTCAGCCTGAAGATCGCGCTGCTCGCGTCGGCGATCGCGACCGTCCTGGGAACATTCGTGGCGATCGCGCTCGTGCGTTACCGGTTCCGGGCGAGCAGCTTCGTCAACTTCCTCGTCGTGATCCCGTTGACCGCGCCGGAGATCGTGCTCGGTGCATCGCTCCTCACGCTCTTCCTCGAACCGCACCTGATCACGTTCAACCACCAGTTCGCGTTGGGTTTCGGGACCATTCTGATCGCGCACATCATGTTCTGCGTGAGCTATGTGGCGATGACGGTCAAGGCCCGAATACGCGGCTTCGACTGGTCACTCGAGGACGCGGCGATGGACCTCGGCGCCAACCCGACCCGCACGTTCATGCGGGTGACCCTCCCGCTCATCACACCCGGGATCTTCGCCGCATTCCTGCTGTCGTTCGCGTTGTCGATCGACGACTTCATCATCACGTACTTCGTCTCCGGGCCGAGCACGACCACGTTCCCGGTTCGCATCTTCGGCCAGTCGCGGGTGGCCACCCCACCCCAGATCAACGTGTTGGCCTCGATGATCTTGTTCGGCAGCATCGCGGTCATGGCAATCGGCTCCTGGCTCGGCCAGCGCCGGGCCCGCCGCCTCGGTATCTAGGAGACGGTCACGATGACGGTGCATCACTGGATCGACGGGAAGGCCTGGGACGGCACGGCGGGACGCGTGGCCGACGTCTTCGATCCCGCCACCGGTGACGTTGCCCGGCAGGTCGCCTTGGCCGGGGCTGCCGAACTCGATGCCGCGGTCGCCGGGGCCCGGCAGGGCGCGGCGGAATGGATGGAGACCTCGCTCGGACGGCGGGTGGCGATCCTGTTCGCGTTCCGCGAACTGCTCGACGCACGCAAGGACGAGTTGGCGCGCATCGTCTCGAGCGAGCACGGCAAGGTCGTCTCCGACGCGCGCGGTGAGATCTCACGCGGCCAGGAGGTGGTCGAGTTCGCGTGCGGGATCCCGCATCTGCTGAAGGGCGGCTACTCGGAGTCGGTCTCGACCGGAACGGACGTGCACTCGATCCGCCAGCCGCTCGGCGTGGTGGCCGGGATCACGCCGTTCAACTTCCCGGCCATGGTGCCCATGTGGATGTACCCGGTTGCGATCGCGTGTGGCAACGCGTTCGTGCTCAAGCCCAGCGAGCGTGACCCGTCCGCCTCCAACTGGATCGCGGAACTCTGGGCCGAGGCGGGGCTCCCCGCCGGCGTGTTCACGGTCCTCCACGGCGACAAGGACGCGGTCGACGGTCTGCTCGCGCATCCGGACGTGCGCGCCGTCAGCTTCGTGGGTTCCACCCCCATCGCGCGGTACGTGTACGAGACCGCGGCGCGCCACGGCAAGCGGGTCCAGGCCCTCGGTGGCGCCAAGAACCACATGGTGGTCCTGCCCGATGCCGACCTCGAGGCCGCGGCGGATGCGGCGGTGAGCGCCGGCTACGGGTCGGCGGGCGAGCGGTGCATGGCCATCTCGGTGGTCGTCGCGGTCGGCCGGGTCGGTGACGATCTGGTGGAGGCGATCGCGTCGCGCACACGGGCCGTGAAGGTGGGTGCCGGCGCCGACCCCGACGCCGAGATGGGTCCGCTCGTGACCGCGACGCATCGCGACCGGGTCCGGGAGCTGGTGGACGGCGGCGTGGCCGACGGCGCGACCCTGGTGGTCGACGGGCGCGACCTCGCGGACCGGCCGGGGTTCTTCCTCGGGCCATGCCTCTTCGACGGCGTGACGCCCGAGATGGCGATCTACCGCGAGGAGATCTTCGGGCCGGTGCTCTGTGTGATGCGTGTCGACACGTACGACGAAGCCGCCGCGCTGATCTCGGCCAACCCGTACGCGAACGGTGCCGCCATCTTCACCCGGGACGGCAGCGCAGCGCGCCGGTTCCAGCACGAGGTGGATGCCGGCATGGTGGGCGTCAACGTGCCGATCCCGGTGCCGATGGCGTACTTCTCGTTCGGCGGTTGGAAGCAGAGCCTCTTCGGCGACACGCACGTGCACGGTCCCGAGGGCGTGCACTTCTACACGCGCGGCAAGGTCGTCACGACCCGCTGGGGCGATCCGGCGCAGCGCGGGCCCGACCTCGGGTTCCCGCAGTCCCACTGACGGGATCGGTCCCCCCACGAATATGCGTCGCAAACCCCCGCCTATCGCGGGTTTGCGACGCCAGTTGGGGCGGGGCGGTCGGCGGGGTAATCAGAGGCGCGGCGCGACCCCGTCCATG
>JBBSBV010000053.1:0-19371 GCA_038250905.1 Acidimicrobiia bacterium | reverse complement strand
GGTGCCCTGGGGGGCGTTAGACCCGCGGTGGCGGTCGGGAGGTGTCCCGCACCGCCTCCACTGTCATCGTCCTTGACCCGTCGCGTCGTGCGTTCAGCCCTGCAGGGTCCATTCGTTCATGTTCCAGAACATGGACACCACCGGGTTGTCGCCGACCGGACCGCCGATGCGGTCGCTCCAGAGCACGATGTTCGGGAGCGGGTCGAGCGGCAACGACACCTGGTCGGCGGCCAGCAGTTGGTCGGCCTTCTTCGAGGCCGGGATGCGGGTCGCCGGGTCGGTGTCGGTGTCGACCTGCGCGAGGAGCGGGTCGGCAGCCGGGACGCTGATGCGGGAGAGGTTGTTTCCCGTCTGGTTGTTCTGCTTGGTCGGGATGGCCGAGGTGCAGGCGATCTGGCAGAGGCCGGGGTTGATGTTGGTGGCCTGCTGCGCGTAGATCGACGCCTGGTAGTTCCCGGAGCCGAGGACGGAACCGAAGAGATCGTCGGCGCTCTTGTTCTTGATCTTCATGTCGAAGCCGGCTCCCTGCAGCATCTGCTGGAGGATCTGCTCGGTCAGTTCACGCCGCTTGTTGCCGGCGGTGGACTGCACGGTGAAGGTCGCGGTCTTGCCGCCCTTCGCCCAGATGCCCGAGCCGTTCTTCGTCCATCCGGCGCCGGTCATCAGGCTGTTCACCTTGTCCGGGTTCGGCACGTACTGCGACCATGCGTTCAGATCGGCGTACTTGGCGGTGATCGGCGGGTTGAGGCTCTGCACCGCCTTGGTGACACCCACGTCGCCGAAGAGGCGCTTGACGATCGCGTCCCGGTCGATCGCGTACCCGAGGGCCTGGCGCACTGCGACGTCGTCGAACGGGAAGGCCTGGTTGTTGAGCCACAGGGCCTCGACCGCTCCGGTGTCGGCGCTGTAGACCGACTTGGTGCCGGGGACGCCACCCTTGATGGTCGCGATGGCCGACGGTTCGGGCTGCGGGTAGATCCCGAGCACTTCACCGGCCTTGAACGCCTGGAACTCGGAGGCGGTGTCGGCGATGATCTTGAAGATCACCTTCTGGATGGTGGGCTTGGTGCCGTAGTAGTTCGGGTTCGGCGTCAACGTGACGCTCACACCCTTCTGCCACTTGGCGATCCACGGACCGCCCGACCACGAGTAGCCGTCCTTCATGAGCTTGTCGCGGTTCTTGCCTTCGAGGATGTGCGACGGCTGAATGCCGTAGTCCGCACCGAAGAGGGCCGTCCAGCTCGCGTACGGCTCCTTGAAGGTCACGACCGCGACCTTCGGGCTCGGTGTGGTGACCTCCTCGATCTTCTCGTACCCGGTCGGGTCGTAGACGTTCTTGTCGGTGTTGATCTGGTCTGCCGTGTACTTGATGTCGGCGGAGGTGATCGGCTGGCCGTCGGACCAGACCGCCTTGTCGCTCAGGGTGTAGGTCACGGTCTGCTTGCCGTTGACCATGGTCGCCGTCGGGAACGACGCCATCGCGTCACTCGGGACCTCGGCCCAGACGCCGTCCTGCTTCATGTAGTTGAAGACCCGCGGCAGCGTCTGGTACTGCATCATCCAGGAACCCCAGGACGACGCGGCGCACTTGTTGATCCAGTCCGCACAAACGGCGTCCTGTTCGGCCCCGAGCACCAGGGTCCCTCCTGGCGCAGCACCCAGCGTGGTCGTGGTGGACGCGCTCGGCTTTCCGCTGCTCTTGCTCCCGCCGCTGCTACCGCAGGCGACGAGCACGATGGCGAGTAGTGCACTGAGGGCAATGAACGAACGTCGGGTCCGAATCACTCGAGACCTCCCCGTCTCTAGCGGAATGTGGCGGTGGAACGGTGTTCAGGCGACCCGAAGGCCGAGCAGGATCGTGGTGAAACCGAATGCGATGGCAACGATGACCGTGATGCGGTCGAGGTTGCGCTCGACCGCGGTGGCGCCAGCCATGGAACCGCCGAGTGATCCCCCACCGAACATGTCCGAGAGTCCACCGCCCCGTCCGGCATGCAGCAGGACGAGAAAGATCAACAGCATCGAAACGATGATGTGGAGGATCAGGATGATCGCGGTCACGGATTCGGCTCCTTCACGGTCGGCTGGGGAATCTACTCTGCCCGTAGGGCTCGGGGACTCCTACGCGCAGATTCCAGCCAGGTTCAGCTGCGGAAACGGATGATTCGGGCAAAATCCTCGGGGTCGAGCGACGCGCCGCCGACGAGCGCGCCGTCGATGCCCGGTCGCTCCATCAGAGCCGCGATGTTGCCGGGCTTCACCGAGCCGCCGTACTGGATCCGGACCTGCTCGGCGGTGTCGTCGCCGGCGATCGCTCCCACCGCGGCGCGCACCACCGCGATGGTGGCCTCGGCGTCCTCGGGCGTGGCGTTGCGACCGGTGCCGATGGCCCAGATGGGCTCGTAGGCGATCACGGTCTTCGCAATCTGCTCCTTGGCGACTCCGGCGAACCCGGCCCGGACCTGGCGCTCGACCTTGGCCTCGGTCTCGCCGGCCTCGCGCTCCTCGAGCGTCTCGCCGCAGCACAGGATCGGCGTCATGTTGTGCTTCCAGATGGCCTTGACCTTCTGGTTCACCATCTCGTCGGTCTCGCCGAAGATCTCCCGTCGCTCCGAATGCCCGGCGATCACGTACTTCACCGTGAGCTTGGCGAGCATGGCGGGGCTGATCTCGCCGGTGAACGCGCCCTGCTCCTCCCAGTGGCAGTGCTGAGCACCGAGCGCGATCGGGATGTGATCGGAGTCGATCGTCGTCTGGACCGAGCGCAGGTCCGTGAACGGCGGGCAGAGCACCACCTCGACGCCGTCGGTGTCCTTCTTGTCGAGCAGGTAGGACAGCTTCTGGGTGAACTGGATGGCCACGAAGTGGTCGTGGTGCATCTTCCAGTTCGCCGCGATGATGGGAGTGCGCTCGGTCATCTCATTCCCCTTCGGAGTGCTTCCAGGCCCGGGAGGTCGCCGTGCTCGATGAGTTCGAGCGATGCGCCGCCCCCGGTGCTCACGTGGTCGATCTCCGCCGCCAGCCCGAACTGGCGAGCGGCCGCCGCGCTGTCTCCGCCGCCGATGATCGTGAATCCGGAGCAGTCCGCCACGGCCTGGGCCACAGCGCGGGTCCCGGACGCGAACGGCGTCATCTCGAAGACCCCCATCGGTCCGTTCCAGAGGACCATGCGCGCTTCGGCGATCTCGTCGGAGAAGATCGCCGCGGTTTCGGGCCCGATGTCGAGTCCCTTCCAGCCGTCGGGAATCCGGGTCGCGCCGACGATCCGGGTCGGTGCCGTCTCGCTCATCTCCTCGGCGATCACGACATCGACCGGGATCCGCACCCGACCGGTCTCGAGCAGTCGCTTGCAAGCGTCGATGCGGTCGGGTTCCACCAGCGAATCTCCGATGGAGTGACCCTGCGCCGCGAAGAACGTGAAGGCCATCGCGCCGCCGACGAGGATCGTGTCGCAGCGGTCGAGGAGGGCTTCGATCACGCCGAGCTTGTCGCTCACCTTCGAGCCGCCGAGGATGGCCACGAACGGATGCTTCGGCGACTCGAGCATCCCGGTGAGGACCTCGACCTCGCGTTCGAGCAGTCGACCGGCGGCGCTCGGGAGCACCACCGGCGGTCCGACCACCGATGCGTGGGCGCGGTGACACGCACCGAAGGCGTCGTTCACGTAGGCGTCGACGGGTTCGGTGAGCGACACGCAGAAGCCGGGGTCGTTGCTGGTCTCACCGGGGTTGAACCGCAGGTTCTCCAACATCATCACTTCGCCGGGGCGGAGGCTCGCCTCCATGGACGCCGCCGTGAAGCCGACCACCTCCGGACAGAGCTCCACGGTCACGTCGAGCAACTCCCCCAGCCGCCGGGCGACCGGCGCGAGCGAGTACTGCGGATCGGGCGTGCCCTTGGGTCGCCCGAAGTGGCTGCAGACCACGACGGCCGCACCGCGCTCGCGCAACCAGTTGATCGTCGGCAGCGCCGACGTGATCCGCAGGTCGTCGGTGATCGCACCGTCGCGCATCGGCACGTTGAAATCCGCGCGCAGCAACACCCGGAGGCCCTTGAGGCCGGGCAGGTCTTCGAGGCGAGGTACTCCGCCTGGCATGTGATGTCCCCGGTCCGAGCGCGTTACTGGGCGCCGATGAACCCGACGAGGTCCACGAGGCGGTTCGAGTAGCCCCACTCGTTGTCGTACCAGCCGAGCACCTTGACCGTCGGGCCGTTCACCATCGTGTCGACGGCCGAGTACACGCACGACGACGGGTTCCCGACGATGTCGGCGGAGACCAGCGGCTCGTCGCTGTACTCGAGCACGCCCCGGTAGGCGGTGTTGGCGGCGGCCGCCGCGTACGCCGCGTTGACCTCGTCGACCGTCGCGTCACGCTTGAGGGTGGCGACCAGGTCGGTGATGGAACCGGTGGGTGTCGGGACCCGCAAGGCCATGCCGTCGAGGCGACCCTTGAGCTCCGGCATGACGAGGCCGATGGCCCGCGCCGCGCCCGTGCTGTTCGGGATGATCGAGAGGGCCGCGGCCCGCATGCGGCGCAGGTCCGGCTTGCCGCTGCGGGTGGCGACGGCCTGATCCTGGAGCTGCTGGTCCGAGGTGTAGGCGTGGACCGTGGTGATGAGCCCGCGCTCGATGCCGAAGCTGTCGTGGAGCACCTTGGCGAGCGGCGCCAGGCAGTTGGTGGTGCAGGAGGCGTTGGAGATGACGGTGTGAGCCGACGGGTCGAAGTCGCCGTCGTTGACGCCCATGCAGATCATGGTGTCGGCGTCGCCACTCGGGGCCGAGATGACGACCCGCTTGGCGCCACCGGCGAGGTGCTTGGCGGCATCACCCCGGGCGGTGAAGAGGCCGGTGGACTCGATGACCACGTCCACGCCGTTGTCCCCCCACGGGATCTGGTCCGGGTCGCGCTGGTCGAGCTTCTTGATCTCGTTGCCGTCGATCGAGAAGCCGCCTTCGGTTTCGGCCACGTCGTTGGGCAGGATGCCGCCGACCGAATCGTGCTTCAGCAGGAACGCCATCGTGTGCGAGTCACCGAAGGGGTCGTTCACGGCGACCAACTCGACGCCGGCGGCCGCGCCCCGTGCGAGCCGCGCGCGAGTGAACGACCGACCGATGCGGCCGAAACCGTTGATGCCAACCCGTACCGTCATGACCTGACCCCTTCGTCTTCGGGCGTCATTGCCCGATCCAATGTGCTCTCGACTTCACCGTCCGCAGTGCAGCAGCGCTGCGAGTACGGGCGCCAGTTTGGCCGGAACGTGTGCGCTCGCGTCGGGTCGGGCGACATCCGCGATCACCGGATCGACGCCCAATGCCGCGATCGCGGCTGGATCGACGGCCAACCGGCTGTGCGAATGCACCACGAACCGGTCGACCCGGACTCCGGCGTCGAGGACCGTCGCGAGGTGATCCACGGCGCTCAGACCCTCGGTCTCGGGGATCTGGGAGGCCAGATTGGCCACCATGACGACCGGCGCGCGGGCGGTGGCGAGCGCGGCCCGGACCGCCGGCACCATGAGCGTCGGCATGAGGCTGGTGAACAGGGACCCCGGGGCGAGCACGATCTGATCGGCCGCCCCGATGGATGCGGCGACCGCCGCCGGTGAGGGTGCGTCGGGCGGGACCAGGTTCACCTTCCGGATCCGCTGGTGTGAGTTCTGGATCGCCACCTGCCCGGTGACCACACCGCCGTCCACCTCGGCCTCGATGATGACGGGGCCGGCGGTGGCGGGCAGGACCCGGCCGACGCTGCCCACGAGTCGCCCGGCTTCGGCGAGCGCCGCCTCCCAGTCGTCGGTCACCTCGGCGAGACCGACGAGGACGAGGTTGCCCAGTGCGTGGCCCTCGAGGTCACCGGTCGCGAACCGGTGTTCCATCGCCCGGGTGAACGGCGCGTCCGGATCGCCGAGGGCAACCAGGCACTTCCGGAGGTCGCCGACACCGAGGACGCCGAGGTCCCGGCGCAGCCGGCCGGTGGAGCCGCCGTCGTCGGCGACGCTCACGACCGCGGTGATGTCGAGGGCGTAGTGCCGGACGGCGCGCAGCGTCATCGCCAGGCCGTGCCCGCCCCCGATGGCGACGATCTTGCGCGAAGGCGGGCCGACGGGTTCAGTCACGATCGACGTCGCGGTGACGGGTGTGCGGCCGGTAGCCGAGATCGTCGAGCATGCGCGCCAACTGCTCCGCGATCGTCACGCTGCGGTGGCGCCCACCCGTGCAGCCCACCGCGATCGACAGGTAGGCCTTGCCCTCGCGCTCGTACGCAGGGAGCGTGAGTTCGAACAGTCGCCGCAGTTCCTCGAGGTACGCCTTCGCGTCGGGCTGGGCGAGGACGTACTCGCGCACGGGGGCGTCACGACCGTCGAGCGGGCGGAGCTCGTCGACCCAGTGCGGGTTCGGCAGGAACCGGCAGTCGAACACGAGGTCGACGTCGAGTGGGAGGCCGTGCTTGAACCCGAAGCTCACGATGTCGACCTGGAGGGCCGACGCCGCGGACTCGGACGCGAAGATCGACACCAGCCGGTCGCGCAGTTCGTGCACGTTGAGCATCGAGGTGTCGATCACCACGTCGGCGCGGCCCTTGAGTTCCTCGAGGAGCGCGCGCTCTTTCTGGATCCCTTCGAGCAGTCGCTCCGCATCGGCCAGCGGGTGGGGACGGCGGGACGCGTCGAACCGGCGGATCAGGGCGTCGTCGGACGCCTCCAGGAAGAGCACGCGGGTGCGGGCCCCGATCGAACGCAGTTCAGCGAGCGCCTCGTCGAGATCGGACACGAACGAGCCGGTGCGGACGTCGACCCCGAAGCCGTAGCGCTGCGGGCTGCTCCCGCCGCGCGCCAGTTCGGCGACCTTGCCGATGAGGGCGGGCGGCAGGTTGTCGATGACGAAGAAGCCGACGTCCTCGAGCACGTTCGCCGCGGTGGCCCGCCCGGCACCCGACATCCCCGTGATCACGGTGACGTCGAGTCCCGACGAGTGGTCGGAGGTCGGAGGAAGCGTCATGACTCCGTCGATGGTACGCGCTGGGTGCTGGGGAGGATTTCGCCGTGGAGCTTGGCGAAGAGGTCGGCACCGACCGCATCGGGCAGCCAGGTGAGCGCGGCCAGGGTCTCGAGATCGGCCTCGCGCAGCTTCTTGACCGATCCGAAGTGCTTGATGAGTCGGGTGCGGCGGGTGGGGCCGAGCCCGGGGACCTCGTCGAGCACCGAGGCGGTCATCTTCTTGTCGCGGAGGGTGCGGTGGTAGGTGATCGCGAACCGGTGCGCCTCGTCCCGCACCTGTTGGAGCAGGTACAGCGCCGGGGAATCCCGTGGGATGCGGACCGATTCCGACTCCCCCGGGCGGAAGACCTCCTCGAAGCGCTTGGCCAGACCGACCACGCTGATCTCCTCGAGTCCGAGATCCTCGAGCACGCGCACCGCCACGCCGAGTTGGCCCTTACCGCCGTCGATGACGAGCAGGTTCGGCGGGTACGAGAACCGCTTCCCGGCCCGGGCGCCTTCGTCGCGTTCGTCGAGGTAGCGCCGGAACCGGCGGGTGAGGACTTCTTCCATCGCCGCGAAGTCGTCCTGGCCCTCCTGGTTACGCACCTTGAAGCGGCGGTACTCGGAGCGCTTCGGGATGCCGTCTTCGAGCACGGTCATCGACGCCACGATCTCGGTCCCCTGGAGGTTCGAGATGTCGAAGCACTCGATCCGCAGCGGCGCCTCCGGGAGTTCGAGCGCCTCCTGCAGCGCGGTCAGCGCCTTGGCCCGCGCGTTGTGATCCGACGCGCGCTTCAGCTTGTGTCGGTGGAACGCCTCCTGCGCGTTGTGCTCCACGGTTTCGAGCAGGGCGCGCTTCTCCCCCCGCTGCGGCACCCGAATGGTGGCTTTCCGGCCGCGCACCAGCGTGAGGAACTCCTCGTAGAGCGCCTGGTCGTCGGGCTGGGTGCGGACGAGCACTTCGCGAGGTACGTCCTCGGGACTCGCGTCGCCGTAGAGCTGTTCGAGCACCGCGGCGGTCAGCGCGGGCGGGTCGAGGTCCTCCACCTTGTCGACGACGATCCCCTTGCGCCCGACCACGCGGCCCTTGCGCACGAAGAAGATCTGCACCGACGCTTCGAGTTCGTCCTCGACGAGTCCGATCACGTCGAGGTCCTCGGCGCGGTCGCCCACCATCTGTTGGCGCTCGATGGCCTTGCGGACCGCGGTGAGCTGATCCCGCAACCGGGCGGCGCGTTCGAACTCCAACTCGTCGGCCGCTTCGCCCATGAGCCGCTCGAGCCGGGTGACCACTTCGTCGGTCTCGCCGCTCAGGAACGCGAGCATCTCGTCGACGAGCGCGCGGTAGTCGTCGGGGGTGACCGCGTCGACGCACGGCGCAACGCACTTCTCGATGTGTGCGTAGAGGCACGGTCGACCGAGTCGCTGGTGCCGGCCGAACTTGCCGTTGGTGCAGGTGCGGATCGGGAACGTCCGCAGGAGGAGGTCGAGCGTCTCCCGGATCGCGTACGCGTGCGCGTACGGACCGAAGTACCGCACGCCCTTGCGCTTGTTCCCGCGCATGACCATCGCGCGTGGCCACTCCTCGTCGAGGGTGACTGCAAGGAACGGGTAGGACTTGTCGTCCTTCAGTCGGATGTTGAACCGCGGGCGGTGTTCCTTGATGAGGTTGTATTCGAGGAACAGCGCCTCGACCTCGTTGCGAACCTCGATCCATTCGACGGTCGCGGCCGCGGCGACCATCTGGCGGGTGCGTAGCGGCAGCGTTGCCGGGGCCCCGAAGTAGTTGGACAGTCGGCTGCGGAGGCTCTTGGCCTTCCCCACGTAGATGACGCGACCGTGCTGATCCTTGAACTGGTACGACCCCGGGGTGTCGGGGATGGTGCCGGCCGGCGGGCGGGTCACCATGACATCAACCGCGTTCGACGACGGTACGGATCACGCCGATGACCTCGGCCTGCTGGTCGTCGGAGAGATGCGCCGAGCACGGCAGGCACAGCACGGTGTGGCCGATCCCCATCGCGACGTCGCCGCCGAGGACGGGCAGGTCCGCGTAGGGCGCTTGGATGCGCATCGGCGGCCAGATGGGGCGGGTCTCGATCTCCCGAGCGTCGAGCGCGTGGCGAACGGCCTGGCGCAGACCGTCGTCGGGAAACCGGGCGGTCGACAGCCAGCCGGAGCGGTGGGCCCACGGCGCGTCGGGTCCACCCGTGAGCCCGAGCGGGGACAGCTCGTCGCGGTAACGGTCGGCGATGGCCCGGCGCCGTTCGATCAGCGTGGGCAGCCGCTGCATCTGGATGACACCGAGCGCGGCGGCGACATTGGACATGCGGTAGTTGTACCCAACCTCGTCGTGGCGATAGTCGGAGTTCGGGATCTTCGCCTGGCTCCCGAGGTGCCGGGCCCGGGCCAGGATCGCGGGGTCCCGCGCGACGAGCATGCCGCCCCCGCCGGTCGAGATCGGCTTGTTGAAGTTGAACGAGTAGATGCCGACCTCACCCACCGTGCCCGGTGTACGACCGTCGAGCGGACCGCCGCGCCAGGTGGAGCCAAGGGCCTCGGCGGCGTCTTCGACCACCGCGATGCCGTGCTCGGTGAGGAGCGCCAGGATCGGCTCCAGGTTGGCCGGGTGCCCGAGCAGGTGGACGGGCACGATCGCCTTCGGCATCGGTTGGCCGACGCGGGCCCGCCGCTCGATCTCCTCGGCCACCACACCGGGATCGAGGTTCCACGATTCGGGTTCGCTGTCGACGAGCGTCACCCGCGCCCCGCAGTAGGTGGCCGCGTTCAGGGATGCGATGAACGTGAGGTCCGAGACCCACACCTCGTCACCGGGCTCCACCCCCGCGACCAGCAGGGCGAGGTGGAGTGCCGCGGTGCCCGTGGTCACGGCCAGCGCGTCGTCGGCACCCACCGCGTGCGCCAATGCAGCTTCGAAGGCCGGCAGATCGGGGCCGAACACGAGGTGCCCGTCCCGCACCGCCCGCGCCACAGCCTGGGCCTCCTCTTCGCCCACCGTGGGCTCCGACAGCCGCATCCTCGGGTCTCCCATGCACCCCATCATCCCATCCCAGGAATGACGTGACGCGAAGAGCGGTTATTGTCCACGCAGGCCGGCCTGGAATACCGGCCACATATATCGGTTCCGAAGCCGACAACCCCGTGGAGTGGCGACCAGGCTGTCCCCACCGGCTGAACTCGGAGCCTTCCCCGAAGGGGCAAGTTCATGCTGCGACTCCAGGCGCCACTGCCGGACCGGTACACGACGGCCGATCCCGAATCCCTGCGCGAGATGATCCGCTCGGCCAAGGCCGAACTCGGATCCCGGTTGCTCGTCCTCGGTCACCACTACCAGCGCGATGAGGTCATGGAATGGGCCGACATCCGGGGCGACTCGTTCAGGCTCGCCCGGTTCGCGGCGGACAGCGAAGCGACCGACATCGTCTTCTGTGGTGTGCACTTCATGGCCGAGTCGGCCGACGTGCTCACCGGCGACCACCAGCGCGTGATCCTGCCCGACCTCAACGCGGGCTGCTCGATGGCGGACATGGCCGATCTCGACCAGGTCGAAGAGGCGTGGGACGCGATTGCGTCGGTCACCGACATCGCACGGGTCGTGCCGATCACGTACATGAACTCGTCGGCCGCGATCAAGGCGTTCGTCGGACGGAACGGCGGCGCGGTGTGTACGTCGTCGAACGCCCGGGCCGTGCTCGAGTGGGCGTTCGAGCGGGGCGACAAGGTGCTGTTCTTCCCCGACCAGCACCTGGGGCGCAACACGGGATTCACGATGGGTTACGACGAGTCCGACATGCGGGTGTGGAATCCGCATCGTGACTTCGGCGGTCTCACCGACGCCGACGTCAAGGACTCCACGTTCCTGCTGTGGCGCGGCTGGTGTTCGGTGCACCAACGGTTCACCCCGGATCACGTCGCCGCGTTCCGGGCGGAGCACCCCGACGGCACCGTGATCGTCCACCCCGAGTGCGCGCACGAGACCGTCGAACTGGCCGACCGGGTCGGTTCGACCGAGCGCATCCTCGAGTGGACTGCGGAGGCCCCGGCCGGCGCGGTGATCGGCATCGGTACCGAGATCCACATGGTGTCGCGCCTCGCCGCCGATCACCCCGACAAGACGATCGTGTCCCTGGACCCGCTCGTGTGCCCGTGCTCGACGATGTTCCGCATCGATGCGCCCCATTTGGCCTGGTGTGTGGAGTCCCTGGTCCGGGGCGAGGTGGT
The DNA here is from genome assembly GCA_038250905.1 of Acidimicrobiia bacterium. Taxonomy (GTDB): domain Bacteria; phylum Actinomycetota; class Acidimicrobiia; order IMCC26256; family JAENVU01; genus JAENVU01. Next base: position 8,148 of record JBBSBV010000053.1, on the reverse strand, counting down.
CAACCAGATCAAGGTCGACCCGACAACTGCCGAATGGAGTGGAGTGGCCCTTCAACGGATGCTCGACATCACCTGATCAGAGGCTCGGCGAAGACCCGCCGGCTCCCCTGACGCGTGCTGTCGGTTCTCCGCCGCGCTCCGATCGTGGCCCGACGATTCCGGCAACGTTGTCGCGTCGTCCCGCAGTTGCCTGCTTGCCCGCGGTCGACGTCGTGGTCCTCACGTGGAACGACGGCCCCCTGCTCGCCACCGCGGTGGCCTCCGCCGTGGTCGACGCCGAGATCATGACGACGATCGTGGTGGTCGACAACGCCTCCGACACCGAACCCGCGCTCCCCGCGGCCACTCATGTCACGCTCCGACGCAACGACGAGAACCGTGGGGTCGCGGCGGGTCGCAATCAGGGTGTTGCGCTGGGTGACTCCCCCCTCGTACTGCTGCTCGACAGCGACGCCGAGTTGGAACCGGGATGTCTGCGCGCCCTCGCCACGACACTGGCCGACGATCCGTCGATCGGCATGGCCGTGCCCGTCTACGCCGGCCAGCCCGTGGCGGCGACCGCCGGGCGCACCCCGTCGTTGGCGCGCAAGGCGGCCCGGGGCTTCGGACTGACCGCGAACTATCGCGGCGTGCGTCGCCCACCCGACGCCACGACCTGGAACGTCGACTTCGGCATCGGCGCGTGCCAACTGATCCGGCGCGACGCGTGGGCGCGCGTGGGCGGCCTCGACGAGGCGTTCTTCTACGGACCCGAGGACGTCGACTTCTGCGTGCGCCTCCGTGATGCGGGCTACCGGATCGTGCAGCGCGCGGATGCGGTGTGCCGGCACCCCGCCCGGCGCCGGAACCGCAGTCTCTTCGCGCCCGGCGGTCTCCGGCACGCCCGTGCGCTGGCGCGGTTCTACGCGGGCCGGATGCGTCGGAGCCCACGATGAAGGCCGACATCGTCATCGTCGCGTACGGCGAACCCGAGGAGATCGATGCCGGTCTGCGCGCGCTGAACGATCCCGACCGCGTGGCGAGCGTCACGGTGGTCGACAACGGCGACGGTCGCTCGGCCGCCTGCGCCGAACGCCACGGTGCGGTCGGTATCCATCTGCCGGCGAACCCTGGGTTCGGCGCTGCGGTGAATCGCGGCGCTGCGGGCGGTCACGCCGAATGTCTCCTGGTGTTGAACCCCGATGCCCGCCTGACCGACACCGCGATCGCATCCGGGATCCGGCGTCTCGGTCGCGACCCCGAGATCGGCGCGGTCCAGGGTGCGATCGTCAACGCCGTCACCGGCACCGAGGAGCGCTCCGCGGGGCGGGAACTCGGCGTCGCTCATCTCGTGGGCCGTCTGCTGCACGCCCGGGCGTTGCTCCGGTTCTCGCCGGTGCGGACCCTTGCCGCACGGGTGCCGCTGCTCGCCGACCACGCTCGCCGGCGTCCCGAGCAGGACACGGCCGTCGAGACACTGGCCGCGACCGCGGTGCTGATCCGGCGCACCGCGTTCGAGGCCGTCGGTGGTTTCGACGAACGTTTCTTCCTCTACGGGGAGGACCTCGACCTGTGCCGGCGCCTGCGCGCTGCGGGGTGGAAGCTCGTGACGACCCCCGAGGTGGCCGCGATCCACCGCAGTGGCGGATCGAGCGCCTCGACGTGGGACCGGGAACTCCGTTGGTGGCAGGGCACCCTCGTGTTCGCCCGGCGCACCTGGCCGGGGATCCGCGGTATCGCGGCCCGGGTCATCGGGATGGCGGAGGCACTCGTGCTCATCGCGCAACGGCCACGCCGCGCCCGTGAAGTGCTCCACGCATTCGGCGGTCGACGATGACCCGCACGCTCGCGTTCTACCTCCCCCAGTTCCATGCGATCCCCGAGAACGACGAGTGGTGGGGTGACGGATTCACCGAGTGGGACAATGTTCGGCGCGCCAATCCCCGATTCGCCGGTCACCGGCAACCCGCGGTTCCGGGTGCGCTCGGCTACTACGACCTCACCGATCCCGAAGCGCGGGCGGCGCAGGCAGCCCTCGCTCGACAGTTCGGGGTCGACGGTTTCTGCTACTACCACTATTGGTTCCGTGGTCGCCGACTCCTCGACCGCCCGTTCGCCGACGTCCTCAGGAGCGGTGACCCGGATCTGCCGTTCTCGCTGTGCTGGGCCAACGAACCGTGGACCCGGAGTTGGAGCGGCGGTGGTGAGGTGCTCGTCCCCCAGCAGTACGACGCGACCGACGACCTCGAACACATCCGTTGGCTCTGCACCGCATTCGCCGACCCGCGTTACGAACGGGTCGACGGCAAACCGCTGTTCCTCGTCTACCGAGCCAACCAACTTCCCGACGCCCGGCGCACGACCGACGCCTGGCGGGCGGAAGCTGCCCGACTCGGGATCGGCGATCTCCATCTCGTCCGGGTCGAGAGTTTTCGCGACGAACACGCAGACCCGCGTGGTCTCGGGTTCGACGCGGCCGTGGAGTTCCAGCCGGATTGGCGCAATGTGCGGCCGAACCTGCTCATGAGTGCGGCGAGGAAGGCAGCCCGCAAGGTGGGCATGAACGTGTCCCAGCCCGCCTACACGACCCACGCGTATGACGACGTCGTGGCCACGGCACTCGCTCGCCCGCCCGCGTCCTACGTCCGGTACCCGTGTGTGACCCCGGCGTGGGACAACACCCCGCGCCGGTCGCAGGGCGCGGTCGTCCTCACTGGTTCGACGCCGGCGCGCTACGGCCATTGGCTCCGTGCCACGTTGGCGCGAGAACCGCGGCTCGTCTTCGTGAACGCCTGGAACGAATGGGGTGAGGGCGCGCATCTGGAGCCGTGCGAACAATGGGGAACCGCGTACCTCGAAGCCCATCGCGACGCGAGGGCAGCCCATGCGGCGCCGTCCGGGAGTCGGTCGTGAAGATCGCGCTGTATCACGACCTCCCGCCCGGCGGCGCGTTGCGCTACCTGCTCGAGACCACCCGTCGTTCGGCGGCCGACCACGAGTACACCCTGGTGGCGGACCGTGACGAGCAGGTCCAGCACGGCGACCTGGCGCACGTGGTGCACCGCGTGATCGCCGTGCGGTCCGACCGCGAGTTCGGGTCCCGTGCTCGTATCCGGCCCCTCCTTGCCCTGGCCCGACGTCAGGCCCGCGTTGCGGAGACGATCGACGGTGGCGATTTCGATCTCGCCGTCGTGCATCCGTCGCAGATCACCCAGGCCCCGCACCTGCTCGCAGCAATCACCGCGACGCCGTCGGTCTACATCGCCCAGGAGGCCCGGCGGCGTTCGTACGAGCGCGGCTACCAGCCGTGGGTCGAATCCGGAGGGCCGTGGGTGCGGACGGCGCGGTCGATGGCGCGCGCTCCGATCGAACGGTGGTTGCGGGTCTGGGATGCCGAGGCGACCGCGGGTGCCACCGCCCTCGTGGCCAACTCCGCGTTCAGTGCGGAGACCATCGCGCGTGCCTACGGCCGGACCCCGTCCGTCGTGTATCCCGGCGTCGACGTCGACGAGTTTCCGCCCGGCCTCGGATCCCGATCCGGTGTGATCTCGGTCGGCGCAATGGATCCGACCAAGGGCCACGATCTCGTCGTCGAGGCCGTCGGACTGGTGCCCTCGGCAATCCGTCCCGCGGTCACCATCGTGTACGAACGTTGCGATACGGGCTTTGCGGAGCAACTCGCGCGCCGCGCCGCCGATCTCCGCGTGGAACTCGTGCTGCGACAGGGGGTGGATGCGACCGAACTGGCCGCGGCCTATGCGAGCGCCGCGGTCACCGTGGTCGCGGCCCGCCTGGAACCGTTCGGACTCACCGTCCTCGAGTCGATCGCGGCGGGAACACCGGTGGTGGCGGTCAGCGAAGGCGGGTTCCGAGAAACCGTGCAGCCAGGGCGGACGGGCGAGCTGGTGCCGCGCGACCAACGCGCCCTGGCCGGCGCGATCGAGCGGGTGATCGGCGCGCCGGAGGCGTGGCATCCGTGTGCCCTGCGGGAATCGTTGACGCCCGGGTGGACGTGGGATCGCACGGTCCACGGGTTGCACCGGGTGTACGAAGTGACTCGGAGTCCGAGCCGATGACGAGGACCGAATCGCGGCCCGCACGTGGGACGAATGCCCGCACCCTGCGCATGACGATCCGGAGCGCGGGGCTCGCGACGTTCGTGCAATACGCGATGAGCTTCGTCCTGGCTCCGGTGGTGCTCGCGCAGGCCGGCGTCGGGATCTTCGGCGCATGGGCCACGATCTCGTCGATCCTCGCGGTCGGGGCACTCGCCGACGCCGGCTTGAAGCTCGAGGTCTCCCGGCGCGTTGCCGAGGCTGCCGGTCGGGACGACGACGACGCGGTGCACGAGGCGGTCCACCACGGGACCACGCTGCTCATGGCGATCGCGGGCGGAGCGACCCTCGTCGGCGTCCTGGTGGCGCCGCTCATTCGCGCCTTCGCGTTTCCCAACGGCATTCCCGGCTTCGGCGCCGGGGAAGTCGATCTGATCCTGCGCCTCACGTTCGTGCTCCTCGGCTGTTCTCTCCTGGCCGACGGCTACTTCGCCGTACTGCGAGGTCTGCAACGCGGCGACGTCGAGACCAACGCCCGGATGGTCGGCCTCGTGGTCGGCACCGCGACGACGGTGGTCGGTATCGAACTGGGTTGGTCGCTCTGGGCGCTGCTTGCGGGCGCCGCCGCCACCGACCTGACCGCCATCGCGCTCCAGGGTCTCGGCGCCCGCCGGGTGATCCCCGGGTTGCGCTTCCGTCTGGTGCCGCTCCGGAGTGCACTCGGGCGCGGGATGGTCGCGCTCTCGGGCATGGCGCTGGTATCCCAGATCAGCGATGTCATCGACTCGCAGTGGGACAAGGTGATGCTGTCCCGGTACGTCGGATCGGGCGCGGTCGCAGGGTTCCAGATCGGCAGCATGCTTGCACTGCAAGCGAAGGCACTCGCCGTTCTCCCTGCAGTACCGCTGGTGGTGGCGGTGGCCGAACTTCGGCGACGGGATCCGGAACGGGCCCGCCACATCCTGCGCGTCCTCGGCGCGGCAACGTTCGTGATCGGTGCGGTCACCCTCTCGACGGTCGTGGTCTTCGCCCCGTCGTTCCTCCACCTCTGGCTCGGGCGCCGCCTGCCGAGCGCGGTCACGTCGGCCCGCCTCTTCGCGGTCGCCATCGCGTGCAACCTCTTCGCCGCGCCGCTCGCCTACCGAGCGCTCGGCGAGTCCCGGCACCGGATCACCGCCATCTCCTCGGGGGCGAACATTGGAGTCAATGCCATCCTGAGCTACGTCCTCACGGTCACCATCGGGTTGCGCGGACCGCTCTACGGTTCGATTGCGGGCAACGCGATCGGAACATTGATCCTCTTTGTGTTGCTCCGCCGTGCACTGGGTTCGGAGTGGGAGGCGCCGTCGTGGCGGGCGCCGCTCGTCGGGGTGGTGGCCGCCATGGTGGGACTTTCAGTCGGCACGGAGCGCATCACGTCGTGGCCTGTTCTCATCGTGGTCGCTGGACTGTTCGCGCTCGCGGTGGGTGTGGTGGCGGCGCGGGTCGAACGACTCCCTGTCCGCGATCTCATCCGGCGCCGGCTCGCGTCGGTCGCCTGAAACCGAACCGTCGCGCGTCGCGAAGCGTGCCGGGAAGGAGAGCGGCGAGTTAGGACACCTGCATTCTGCGTTCGCTGGCCTACGCGTCGACCCGCCGCGACTAGCGGCCGCGACCGCCCACGACGTCACGCAAGGTCCGGGCGACGATCCGGACGTCGAGGCCGAGGGTCTGGCGCTGCAAGTAGAAGAAGTCGTACTGCAACTTCTCCATCGCGTCACGCTCGTCACCCGCGTATCCGAACTTCACCTGCGCCCAGCCGGTGAGACCCGGACGGACGAGGTGGCGGATGTCGTAGAACGGGATCTTGTCGGTGAGCTGTTCCACGTAGCGCGGCTGCTCCGGTCGGGGCCCGACGAGGCTCAGGTCGCCGCGCAGGATGTTGACTGCCTGGGGCAGTTCGTCGAGATGGGTACGACGCAAGAAGCGGCCGAAGGGTGTGATCCGCGCATCGGCCGGACCGGTCCAGTCCGCGCCGGAGGCGTCTGCGTCGAGCGCCGGCGCCATGGTGCGGAACTTCCACATCGTGAATGTGCGGCCTTCGCGGCCGACCCGAGCCTGGCGGAAGAAGATCGGACCCCGGTTGGCGGCGCGGTTGCCGATCGCGACGAACGGCACGGCCACGAAGAACACGACCATCCCGACCGCACCGCACCCGATGTCGAACAGGCGCTTGACCCGCCCGTACCGCCGACCGTGGATCTCGCCGATGTCGAACAGCATCGACGAGCGTTCCAGTTCACCGATGGGCAACTTGCCCAACCAGTCGACGTAGAAGCCGGTGAGCGTGCGGATGCGGATCCCGCGGCGATGCAGCAGGGCGGCCTGGTCGACGATGTGTTCGAGGTCGGAGGCGTGGCGGCTGAGGACGACCACCGAGCAGCGGAGCGTCTCGGTCGCGTCGACGAGAGGCAGTCCGCTCCCGGCGCCGACCATCGCGGCGGTGTCGTACGCGCCCACGACGACGGCAGGTCGTTCCGGCATCTGCGCGAGTTCGGCCCGCAGCAGGTCACCTTCGCCGCTGTCGCCGACGACGATCACGCGGTCGCGTGCCTCGGCGCGTTGCCGTCCACCTTCGGCGACGACCGCGCACAACACGTACCAGGGGGTGGCGACGGCGGCGGCGCCGAAGATCACGAACCGCGGGAGCAGCTGGCCGCCCGCGACCAGCGTCACGAGCGACATCAACGTGGCACCGAGTCCGGCGGCCCCGGCCGCGACCAGCAGTTTGTTGCGACTCGGGCTCAGCGAGGGCAGGCCGGTCGCGTACGCCGCGACGAGCATCACCCCCACGTAGGCGAAGGCCCAGAGCAGGCGGTCCGACGCGGTGAACAGGTACACGTGGGTCAGCGCGTGGAGTTTGGCCATGCCGAAGACGGCACTGAGCGTGCCGAGGACCATGAGGACGCGCGCGGACCGACGCATGTCCCGGGGTATCGGCGCGAAACCGGCCCGGAACGAGAGGTTTTCTAGGCGCGGCGGGCGTGCAGTACCAGCAAACGCGGGATGGCGGCCGATTCGGCGTATTCGGGCGCCCGGGCGATGAAACCGGGCGGTGGCGCCGGTTCCAGCATCCGTTGGAGCATCAGACCGTGGTCCGCCATGGCGTTCACGTACCGGGACAGGGGGCGGTGGACGAACGGGAGGTTCACCCCCGGGGCGATCTGCTCGACCGAGACGTCCTCGGTCAGGTACGGACCGATTCGCCAGTACTGCTCCTCGAGGATGTGGTCGTCGATCCAGCCGCTGCCGGGAACCTGGAGCAACGGGTGGTTGAGCAGGAACAGGAACGTGCCGCCCGGTTCGAGCACCCGTGCCACTTCGGCGACCGCCGCGTCGACCGCGACGATGTGTTCGAACACGAGGCAGGCGACCACCGCGTCGAACGCGCCGGCCGGGAACGGCAGATGGTCCGCCGCGGCCCGGGCGTACTGCGGTCCGCCGCCGCGTTCGCGTGCGACGCGCGTCTGCGCTTCCGACGGGTCGATGCCGAGGGCAGTCGGAACACCGACCGCGGTCAGTTCTCGTGCGAGTTGACCTTCACCGGTGCCGACGTCGAGCACGCGGCGCGCGTCGCGAAGATGTTCGACCACGATCGGGACGATCTGTTCCACGTACTCGGGATCCGCACCGTCGGTGAACTCGTCCTGCCACCACTGCGCATGTTCCTCCCACGGATCAGCTTGAGGACCGGGATTCGGAACGGGCTCGTTCATGCCTTGAGCATCGGGGCGAGGAACTGGCCGGTGTAGCTGCCGGCGGTCTTGGCGACGTGCTCGGGCGGGCCTTCCGCGATGATCTTGCCGCCGCCGTCGCCGCCCTCCGGGCCGAGGTCGACGATCCAGTCGGCCGACTTGATCACGTCGAGATTGTGTTCGATGACGAGCACGGTGTTGCCGATGTCGACCAACCGCTGCAGCACGCCGAGCAACCGGCGCACATCCTCGAAGTGGAGGCCGGTGGTGGGCTCGTCGAGGATGTAGATGGTGCGACCGGTGGAGCGCTTGCCCAGCTCGGTGGCGAGCTTCACGCGCTGCGCTTCGCCGCCGGAGAGCGTGGGGGCGGGCTGGCCGAG
>JBBSBV010000052.1:0-20124 GCA_038250905.1 Acidimicrobiia bacterium | reverse complement strand
TCTAGCGGCGCAGGCGAAGGCGACACGACTCGGAAGTCGCTCTGCCGTTTCGACTTCGTCACGCGCCAGGGTCCTACCAGCCGATTCCGTCGTCGATGTCGATCGATTGCTCGACGGGCTCGGCGTGCCGTGTCCGATCTCTCTCCTCTGTCGGCGGGTCGACGAACCGGATCAGTGCGGTCGCCATTGGTTCGCGGTCGCTGCGCGTGAGTGCGTCGCGGATCACGTCGATTGGTACGTCGGGTGCGTCGGCGCCGTGGTGGTCGGAGTCGGTCTCGGGTTCGGTGAGGTAGAGACGGTTCTCGAGTCGGCCGCGTGAGAGTGCCGTGTAGCCAGCCTCGGCGTACAGCTCTTCGCCTCCGAGGACGTAAGCGCGGTCGCAGGTGAGGCCCTGGGACTTGTGGACCGTCATCGCGTACGCGTAGTCGAGGTCGCCGGCTTCGATGTAGGCGTTCGGGATGTCTCGGAAATGCGGAGCGTCGTTGAACACGACGGTGAGTGTCTCGTCGTTGACGCTGAGGACCTTGCCCGATTGTCCGTTGACGACCTGGAGCTGGCGGTCATTGCGGCGGGTCATGACCCAGTCGCCGACGGCGTATTCGCGTCCGCCGATCGTGATCCGTTCGGGCTCGTAGTGGCCGCCGGCGTCGAGTGCTTGACGGGCGAGCTGGTTGAGGGCGTCGACGTCGGTGCGGCGGAGGGCGAGCATGACCGCGGTCTCGCCGCGTTGGATCGCGGCGTACCAGCCGTCGATCATCTGGCGATGCGCGTCGTTTCGGTCGGGGGCTTCGATGACGTGGCCGTGCTCAGCCAGCAGGTCGATCGCGACGTCGACGTGCCCGGCTCGGAGCTCGCCGAGGGCCCTCCGTTCGATCGGGTCCTGTTGGCGGCGGTTCTCGACGAGCGTCGACGCGCCGAGCCGGTCGGCGAGCGCGCTGAACGCCCCGCCGGCTTCGATCTCGGGCAGCTGATGGGGATCGCCGACCAGGACAACCTTTGCCTGAACCTGATGGGCGTGATCGAGCAGACGAGCGAGCTTGCGGGTGCCGATCATCGCGGCTTCGTCAGCGACCACCACCGTCGACGGCGTGAGGCTCGAGGTGTCGCTTCGGTCGAGGTCGATGAGTAGGCGGTCCAGCGTCACCGACGGGATAGCGCTGTCCGCTTGGAGCTGCTGCGCGGCGCGCGCCGCGAGGGCGCAACCGATCACGGTGTATCCGGCGCGCGTCCATGCGTCTCGAGCGGCGGAAAGGGCGTGGGTCTTCCCTGATCCGGCGGCGCCGATCACGAGGCTCACCCCGGCGCCGTCGGTGGTGATCGTCTCGACCATCGCGACCTGCTCGCTCGACAGCTCGCGGTAGTCATCGAGTGTCGCCTCCGGGTTGACGACGACTCCGATCTCGGCGCCATGCGTGTCAGAAGCCTGGTCAAGGAGTCGCGCCTCGATCGCGAGGAGCTCCGGCGTCGAATAGCAGAGACCGAACCCTCCCACCCCGAGCGGCACCACCTCGTCGCCGGCGAGCAGCCGGTCGGCTTCGGCCTCGTTCTCAACGACCCGAGCGCCCTGCTGAGCTCGGCCCGCAAGCTCTTGGAGCACGTGGCGGCGATCGAAGCTCGATCGGTGTTCCGTCAACGTTGCACAGACGCCCGGTGCAGACACTCGGCAAGGGCCTCCCGCCTCGTTCGGCAGGGGCTCAGCGCTCACGAGTGAGGCCGCCAGGTCTCCGCGCGTGATTCCGACTGCGAGGCCCCGCTCGGCCCACTCCTCACGCAGCGACGCATCGTCACGGCCAGTTACTTTGGCGGGACGAGTAAGCAGGGTCGCCCGGCGGGCGTCACCGGCCGACGCGTCGGGGCTGAGTTCGGCTTCGATCTGGGCGCGCCGGCGCGAGAACGCCCGACGTGCATCCGCAGCGACCACCGCGAGGTCGCCGGTTCCCTTGACGGTCGGTTCCCAGGCGGCGGTCAGGCGAGCGGAAAGGCCTGCCCGCAGCTCCGCCTGGTACAAGAACCCCGCAGTGCGGGCCTGGGCGTAGAGGTGGCGGGCATCCAACGCCGACCACCGTCCATCCGGTCCCTGCGCGGCATTCGCGACCACGACATGGGTATGGAGCTGAGGGTCACCGAGCCGGCTGGTGCGATGCCGGAACGCGGCGCCCACCAGGCCACCGCCGACCAAGCGCTCCGCGCCGTTATGGCCGCGCCGAACGAAGACCGCCTCCCGCTCGAGATAGCCGAGCGCCGACACGATGGCTTCCTCATGCGCGCCGACGACGGCACAGGCGACGTCGGGACCGCCGAGCGCCCACGCGACCGACACCGACTTCGGCGCAGAGAACGTGAGATCCAACGCCGGCACCCGACGGTTCGGTCTCCCGAGCGCGCTCCCGTCCGTCGGGTTCACTCCCGCCAGCAAGTCGACGAACGCATCGTCGCTCACGACACCGTCGAGGCCGAGCTGCTCGGAGCCCGCGCCGATCCAACAGCCGGGCACCTCGCCGGCTTCGAGGTAGTAATCCTCCGCGCCGTGCGCGACCGCGTCGAGGTAGTACGCCTCCTGGCCCGCCGCGAGCTTCCCAATCGACAACACACCCCCACTAAGCGCATCGCGACACCTGGATCGCGACAGCCCCCGCATCAAAGATGCAACTGCGTGGATCTCTCAGGACGCGAGCGCGCGTCGCGAAACGACTAGTGGAGTGCGCATAGACAAGCCATGACCCATTACGAGAAGCAGCAAAGTTCATCGACGGTGCGGAGACTGTCAGGAGGTCGCGCTCGCAGCGCGAAGAGCGGCGCGATCGCCGGTGATGCCCTACCGGACCTGCTCAGCCCCGTTGAGCTCTCGACGTACCTCGGGATCCCGTTGGCGACCGTCTACGGTTGGCGGACCCGCGGAGAGGGGCCGCCCGGAGTGCGCATCGGGCGGCACGTTCGCTATCGAGCCGAAGACGTTCTCGGCTGGCTCGACGGCCTCGGTGTTCGAGACCAGTGACTCCCATCGCTGCGTTGTGGAATCGGGCCGGCGGAGATCGGCTGTGCAAGGAGGCGAACGTTGGCGCACGTTGAACGGCGGGGTGCGCGTCGGTGGCGGGCTCGATACCGCGGGCCGGACGGCGATGAGCGGTCCAAGACCTTCACTCGGCGTCACGACGCCGAGACCTGGTTGGCGACCGTCGAGACCGCGAGGATGCGCGGCGATTGGATCGACCCGTCGGCGGCGCGCCTGACGTTTCGCGAGTGGGCGCCGCAGTGGCTCAGCGAGTCAGTCCACCTCAAGCCGTCGACCATCGCGAGCTACGAATCGATCCTCGAACGTCACCTGCTCCCTCGCTGGGGAAACGTGGCGCTTGGTCGCATCGAGCGTCCCGCGGTGCGGAGCTGGATCGCGAAGCTCTCCGCGGAGGGCATGGGCGCAGGCACCCTCAAGAACGTGGTCAACACGTTCAAGGCCGCGCTGAGCGCCGCAGTCGAGTCAGGTCTCATCGTCGTGAGCCCAGCGGCCCGGGTCAGACTCCCGCACCCCGTCCGAGCGGAGAAGACGTTCCTCACCGCGGAGGAGGTCGGTCGCCTCGCAGCCGAAGCGCCGACCGAGTATCGAACGCTGATCCTCTTCGCCGCGTACTCCGGCCTACGCGCCGGCGAGATCGCGGCGTTGCGTTGGGAACGGGTGGACCTCCGCCGGGCGACGGTCGAGGTCATTGAGTCCTACGCTGAGGTGCACGGCGAGCTCGTGCTCGGGCCGACCAAGACCTACTGCCGGCGGGTGGTGCGACTCCCCCGCTTTCTCTGCGACCTCCTCGAGGAACACCAAGCCGAGGCAGGCGGTGAAGGGCTCGTGTTTCATTCGCCGACCGGCGCGCCGTTTCGGCACTCGAACTTCTACCGCCGGATCTTCCGCCCGGCGGTCGCGAAGGCGGGCCTTTCGGGGAGCCTGCGATTCCATGACCTCCGCCACACGTGCGTCGCGCTGCTCATCGCCCAGGGCGCGCACCCCATGGCGATCAAGGAGCGGCTCGGCCACTCGTCGATCACGGTCACGATCGACACCTACGGGGGACTCTTCCCCGCGCTCGACGAGAGCCTCGCTGACGGCCTCGACGCGACGTTTCGCGCGTCGATGCCAAACTTCCCGCGGCCTGGCCGCGGCCTGAGGCTCGTGACCGACTCCGGTGAGGGGGAGGCGCATACCCCCTCACCTGCACGTTCAATGGTCGGGCTGCCGGGACTCGAACCCGGGACCTTCGGTCCCCCAGGCACGGTCCGACGGTCCATCATGCTCGCTCGTTTCCGGCGCGTGCCTGCTGACCAGCGACTTCGCGGGTCGTCGGTCTACGCCATCCACCTCCGTAACGCGCGACGCGTCGCGTTCGATTAGCCGGTTCTTAGCTGGCGCCCGGAACACCGTAACTTCTGTGCTACGCTCGTTCGGAACTCATTGGGAGGACCAGTCATGGCCCGGACCGCGGCGGAACGCTACTTCGACGAACAGATGCGCGACGCCGAGTACGCCGAGACCTACCGGCAGGAGCGCGCACGCATCGACTCCATCGACGCGGTGCTCCGGGCGCTCGACGAGCGCCGCGAGAAGCTCGGGCTGTCGAAGGCCGAGCTCGCGCGTCGAGCGAGCCTTCGGCCAGAGGTCGTGCGCCGACTACTGACGGCTGAGCAACACAACCCGACGATGTCCACGATCGTGGCGGTCGCCAACGCACTCGACATCGAGCTTCGCCCTGTCGTGCGGAAGCGCACAGGGCGCGTGCCCGCGTAGCGGCTACCGCAGCACGGTTCGGTGGCTCCGGAACTCGTCGCCGAGCGCCCGGACCGCCCGGTAGTCGCGGTCGCGGATCGCGGTGCCGGGGCGCTTCGAGAGTCCGGCGATCGCCACGATGCTCGGGCCGCCGAGATCGGCACCGGGGTTCTCGAGCACGCAGTAGAGGCGGAACAACTGGCGGCCGGGACCCATCACGCGCACTTCGTGGTAGCCCGCCATATCGCCGTGCATCGCTTGCCACTGGAGGCCTCCACTGAACGCCGGCGGCGGGGCCGCAACGACTGCATCCAGCACTGCCTGGATCTTCGCCCGCACGCCCAGCGGAGATGCGTCAAGGAACTGGAGCGCCGGTACGGAGTGCTGCGGATCGTCGGACCGGTGCCGCTGAAAGAAGTGCAGCAGCCAAGGGTCGTCTGGCTTCCACCGCGTGCTCGTCATGTCCGACGTCGGGGGCTGCTGAGCGTCGGCGCGCGCGTCCCGGGGTACGGCCGCCGGGGAACGAACCGCGACATTCGCGACTCCCGTGTTCGATGCATTCGGCCATTCTCACGTGTCGAGCCAGCCGACCGCTGCATCCCGTCTCTCCGACAAGCCCATCCCGTGAGGAGGCGCGGTAGACATCGGTTCGGATGGGGACTCTCGGGTGGTTGGCGATCGCGATGGTCGGGGTGGCGGCGATCGTCTGGGGTGCGGAGACCTTCGCCGAGCACCTCTCCGTCGCGTCGGCCCGCTTGGGTGTGAGCACGTTCGCGCTCGCGATCCTGCTCGCGGGCGCCGAACCGGAAGAGCTCGCCACCGCGGTGACCGCATCGCTGCGCGGCGCGCCCGGGATCGCGCTCGGCGACGTCATTGGCGCCAACGTGGCGATCTGTCTTGTGGCCTTGGGAGTCGGCGCGGTGTTGGCTCCCCTACCGTTCGACCAGAAGGTCCGTCGCTACGCGCTCGCCGGCTTCCCCGCCGGACTGCTCGCAGCCGTGATCGCGTGGGATGGGTCCGTCTCTCGCCTCGAAGGCGTCGCGTTGGTCGCGGCGTACATCGTGTTCGTCGCGACGATCTGGATCATTGAGCGCCAGCCACCCGCGCTCGGTGAGACCGGCGAACTGGCTGAAGCCGAAGCGGCCGCCGCTGGAGCGGAGCGTCGCACCCGGCGCGTCGGCCGAGAGCTCGGCCTCGTCCTCGCGGGCGTGGCCGCGATGGCGGTCGGCGCGTCTGCGCTGGTTGAGGGAATCCGCCGCATCAGTGACGTCGAATCCACCCAGACCCGCCTCGGGCTGATCGTCGTCGGCTTCGCGACGGCGTTCGAGCTAGTCGTGCTGGCCTGGTCCTCCGCGCGACGTGGCATCACGACCGCGGTCGTCGCCGGCGTGATCGGTTCGTACACCTACAACGTGACCATGACCCTCGGCGCCGGAGCACTCGCGCGCCCGCTCACGATCTCGGATCCCGAACTGCTGCACGGCCCGTGGGCCGCGATGCTCGCCGCACTCGCGGTCGTGATTGCCCTCGGCTGGCGACCTCAGCACATTGGCCGATTCGGTGGGTATCTCCTGCTCACTCTCTATCCAGTGTTCGTAGTTCTCGTGCTCGCGCTCTGAGCTCCCGACGGGCAGCGCTCGCGCGTTGCAGACCAGCAACGGCCTTGACCCGAACGCGTGGTGTCTTAAAGACCGAGGCCGGTGTCGATCTCGTGCTGAATGGTGCGGGTTCTGTCGAGCGCTTGGGTCCTTGTTCGTTCCAGAGCGTTGATGTCGGCTTCGATGCGGCACAGCTGACAAAGTTGCGGCTCGTGGCTGTCTCTCCATGCCGTATAACGCTGGTTGTCGTCGGATAGCTCGTCTACCGCGTCTTCGAGCTCGACGATGCCAACCATGTGGCTTGCTTCGATGGTTCGTGCCGCGTTCAGGAGGTCCTTGAGTTCGGCGCGTTCGTCGCGGCGGGTAACGCGCCGGAGTCCGCGCGTTCCATCGAGGCGAGCCTCGAGGTCCTGACGACGGAGTCGTGTGGCTTCGAGGTTCGCCTCTGCGCGGTGGAGGAGCGAGATGGTCTCGTTGAGCTTGTGCCTCGGGTCGTTCGGCTGCGGTCCGATCGCCGCTCGGAGCCGCACTTGCTCGTCCCGGAGTTCGACGAGCCGACCTGGACCCGTGTCGAGGGCCATCGTCTTCGCAGAAGATCGACGCAGGGAGGCTCGCGCACGTTCGACGGGGTCGGGCTTGTGTTCGGCAACGTGGCACTCTTCCACGCGCACATCGGGAGGTGAAGCGATGTAGAGCACGTTGTGTTCCGTGCCACGTGAGAGCGCGACGTAGGCGTGTTCGCGGGTGAGGGTCTCATCGGCGAGCACGAACGCTTGTTGAACCGTCGAGCCTTGCGCCTTGTGCAACGTCGTGGCATACCCGTGGGTGAGATGCCCGGCTTCGAGATAAGTCCGTGGGAACACGACAGCCTTACCGTTGTCGGTCGTCGCTCGTATCGCACACGCGTCCTCGTCGAGCTCCGTGATGGTGGCGCGGGTGCCGTTGAGGACACCGAGGCGATAGTCGTTGCGGGTCGCGACGACCTCGTCACCGACCGCGAAGGCGAGGCCCGCGACCGACATCTCCTTGAGGCCGAGCCGTCCCGCACCCCGCAGGTGGGCACGGGCCCGGTGGTTGAGGTCGTCGACGTTGCGGTTCGTCCCGGCGAGCATCACGGCGTCGCGACCATCGCCGCGGGCGGCCCACCAGTCGTCGACGAGCTCGGCCCGGATGTCGTAGCCGACTGATGCGTGCTTGATTCGCCCATGGGCTCGGTAGGCCGCGTAGGCGAGTTCAGGGTCTCCGGTTCGGAGCTCTTGCAGCGCCTGACGCTCCCAGGCCGCGCGTTGGCGGCGGTTGCGGGTGAGCTCGGTCACGTCGAGGCGGGTGGCGAGGCCTGCGAATGCACCGCCGGCGTCGATCTCGGGGAGCTGGTGGTGATCCCCGACGAGCACGATCTTCGCCCCGGCGTGGTCGGCGTGGGCGAGGAGACGCGCCAATGGGCGAGTTCCGACCATCGCGGCCTCGTCGACGACGACCACCGACCGGGCGCCGAGGCCACCCCGTTCGGGATCGTCGAGGTCGGCGAGGAGGCGATGCAACGTCATCGACGGTATGCCCGACATCTCGCCGAGTTGAGCCGCGGTTCGTGCTGCCACCGCGCAGCCGACGACCCGGTGACCGGATGCTTCCCAGGCTTGACGGGCTACCGCGAGGGCATGGGTCTTGCCCGTTCCTGCGGCGCCGGGCATCAGGTCAACGCCGGCCCCGGAGCCGGTGAGACGCCGCACCGCCGTCGACTGCTCCGCGCTCAACGCGGGGTGAGCGTCGAGCGCGCCGAGCACGGTGTCGTGTCCGGCGACGCCGACGCCGGCGTCGACGCGCCCGAGAGCAGAAGCGACGAGTGCGTGCTCGGTGGCGAGCATCTCCGGGGTGGTCCAGCGTTTCTCGTCGACGTGAGCAATCACGACCGTGCCGTCGGCGCGGCGGATGACGTCACACGCCCGCAGACCCCCCGACGCCCGGGGGATCGCATACTCAGACGAGAGGAACGCGTCGGCCAGCGCGACGAGCTCGCCGATGGTTGCACCCCTCGGCACCGCGGCCGCGAGGGCTTGGATGACTTCTCGGCGGCCGAACGTCGACGTCTGCGCGGTGAGCACATCTGGGCCGGCGAGCCACGCGAACACCCGCTCCGCCATCGGCTCGCCCGGCGTCGGCAATGGCCGGGCCGCCACCCGGTCGACGAGCGCGGCCAGCGAGTCCGTGTCGAGGCCCAGGCGATCGGCGCGTGCCCGCCACTCCCCCATCAGGTCCTCGGGGCCTGCCTCACGGTCTTTCGGTCCCCGGGTGGCGTACGTCGCCACCTGCGCCGCCCTCGCGCCGCTGAGACCCGATTCCTCGAGGAAGGCCTCGATCTCCTGACGGCGTCGGGAGAACGCCCGCAGGACCGGCTCGGGGATTCCGGCCAGGTCGGCGATCCCATTCCGGACCGGTCCCCATTCGACGCCGAGACGGCGGGTCAACTCGGCCCGGAGCTGCGACTCGTACAAGTACCCGGCGGTCTTGGCCCACTGATACAGCGGCCGGGCATCGAGCGCCGACCAGCGGCCATCCACCGGTGAGAACACCAGATTCGCGACCAACACGTGCGTGTGGAGATGCGGATCCCCGGCCCGCGAAGTCCGATGCCGGAACCCCGCCGCGACGAACCCCTCCCCCACCACCCGCCCGATACCGGCCTTCCCGCGTCGCGCCCGCGACGCCTCGATCTCGAGGAGGCCTACCGCGGCGTTGACGGCGGCGTCGTGGGCGTTGCGGACCTCGTTCGAGACCTCCGGCGCCCCGAGCGCGAACAGCAACGACACGGATTTCGGTGCGCAGAACGTCGCGTCGAACCCGGGCACCCGCGGCGCGCCCTGCGCTCGCGTCAACCGTGTCCCCGAAACCGGGTCACGGGAATCGAGGACACGGTGCAAGACCTCCGCGTCGACCTCACCCGAGAGGTCGAGCCGTTCGGCGGACTGACCCATCCACTGCCCGGGGGCTTCCTTCGCGCCGGTGTAGTACTCCTCCGCACCCGCCGCGACGGTGTCGAGGTAGTACTGCTGCTGACCCGCCCCGAGCTTCCCGATGCTCAGCATCGCCGGTCCTCCACGCGAGGCCTGCAGGCCTGCCAACGGCGACCGCGACGGTTGACGCGCACCCCAGGTGCAAGTGCGTCAGGTTGATCGCGAGGGCGGTTCGGGGAGTCGGCGTGGGGTGTGGTCGTCGACGGGATGCTGTGCGTTTCTCGTGGCGTCGTTGGTGCGATCTGATCGGTGACTCGGTGGGGGGCGTCGGGGTCGATGGACTGGCGCGCGATCGATGCGGTGTCCACGCGCTGCTCGACGACGCGCACAGGATCGGTGGTGGTCCGGCACCGATGCCAGCGCGGCGGCGACACAGACTCGCGTGCGACGCCCGCGGCGCCGCCGGCCCGCCGCACGCCTCGGGTCGGGAAGCGGGTCTGATCAGTGTCGAGCACACGGCCAGGACGGCCCGGTGGGACGGTCACGAGTCGCCCTACCGACCAAATCGACGCGACGCCGCGCTCCGTCACGCCGGTGCCGGCTGATCGTCACCGACGCGAAGTAGCGCCTCCAAGGCCCGCCGCGGCACCAACAGCCGTCGGCCGAGCCGCAGGCTCGGTAGCTCGCCCCTCGCGACGAGCTCGTAGGCGAAGGCGCGAGAGATTCCGAGCAGCGCGCTGGCCTCCTCCACCGTCAGGGTCAGTCTTTCGTTCGGTTCCATCCGGTACTCCCCGATCAGTCGTGCGAGCACGTCGTGCGCCCGACGTCACTGCTATGCGCGTTCACTCCCATCAAGCGCGACGCGCGACTCGAGGGGACACAAGAAATCGAGACGCCGGGAGCGCAGAGCGACCGTGCTCCCTACGCCTCGGGCGAGCCGGCACCTTCACGAAGGTCTGCACCGCCGGTCTGCACCGCCGGTCTGCACCGCCTTGCTCGCCGGATACGAAAGTGAGCCCGGCTGGGCCGATGGCCGAGGTGAGTGACCACGGCGCTTCAGCTCCGCGCCCTTGGACTCTTCTGCGCGGCCGAATTCTCACGGCCCGGGCTGGGGTCGTCGCCGTACGGTGAGGGATGCTTGACGACAGCACGGTCGATGAGTTCGTTCGGGACGGCTTCATCACGATCCGCGGAGCAGTCCCCGCTGACGTCGTCGCTCGATGCCGAGACGACGTCTCGGAGGCGTTGCTCGTCTCGGGCGTGGACCTCGACGAACCCACGACGTGGACCGCCCCGGTCGTTCGCATCGACTGCCCCGAGACTCCGGCGTTCGCCGCCGCGGGAACGCAGCAGGTCCTGACGGACGCATACGACCAGCTCGTCGGAGCCGGCCGGTGCTGGAAGCGAGAAGGAGTCGGCGGCACGATCCCCGTTCGCTTTCCCTCAGAAGTCGACCCAGGCGACGCGGGCTGGCACGTCGATGGCAGCTACGAGGGCGAAGGTGGCTACTGGCTGAACGTGGCGAGCAAAGGCCGCGGGTTGCTCTGCCTCTTCCTCCTCTCCGATGTCGGTGATCGCGACGCTCCCACCGAGCTCAAGGTCGGGTCGCACCGCGACGTGGCCGCGATCGTCGATCCCCTCGGGGAGACCGGCGCCCACTTCGGTGACGTCTCCCGGCGACTGCCCGAGTCGACATTCGGGCGCGCTTCAGCGTTCGCCACAGGCCGCGCCGGCGATGTCTTGGTCTGTCACCCGTTCCTCGTCCACCGGGCGACGTGGCCGCATCGCGGCACAACGGCGCGTATCATGGCGTAACCGGGCGTTGCCCTCCACCACCAGTTCGAGCTCGACGAGAACCGGGGATGGGCCGAGTTCGACGTCGCCGAGCTGGACGCGCTGGCCGCATCGATCGCAGCGGCGATCGGGGTGTGAGTTTGGAGGTGCTGGAACTTGGTGCTCGGCGTCGACTACCAGCGCTTGATCATACGAACGAACTTGCTGCCGTCCCAGGCGACGTCGTTGCCCGAGACCTGGTAACCGTTCGCTTCGTAGAAGCCCACGGCGTACGTCACGGCGCCGACGTGTAGCTCGCGAGACCTCGTCCGCTGCCGGAAGACCTGTTCGGCATGTTGCACGAGGCGCGTACCCAGACCTCTTCGTTCCACGCCTGGAGCGACGTAGACGTGCCGCAAGTTGGAGTCCCACCAGCCGGCGCACCCGGCAAGGTCGCCGTCGTCGGCGGCTACGAAGAACTGTCGTTCTCGAATCATGTCGGCGAGCTCGTCCTCGTCGAGATCACCAAGCAAGGTCTCGACCTCTCCGGGCGAGTAGGCGCTCGGTGCGTGGGCTGCGAACGCCGCGTGACGTAGCTCCTTCAGACTTTCGATGTCGCTGGGCGTCGCGACGCGAAGTTCGAACATGGCGACATCCTCGCGCCGGGCGCCGGACCTAGCGGTGTGTCGCCCTCGGAGGGAAGCGCGGTCCTCGCGTTCCGAGACATGCGCACCACAGTCGACGTTCGCCGACCGGTGCCTTCTCGCAGGGCATGCTCTGTGGATGCGGGTGCATCTGGACACCGATTTCGCCGGCGACACCGACGACGCGGCCGCGCTCGTGATGCTGCTCGGTCGGCCCGACGCCGAGGTGGTCGGCATCACCACGACCGCCGACCCGGACGGCGCACGGGCCGGCTACGTCCGGTACGTCTTGGCTCTGGCCGGTCGCGACGACATCCCGGTCGCCGCCGGGGCGGGTTCATCGCTCGGTGGGAAGGCGATGGGTGACCTTCCGAGCCACGACGCGTATTGGGGTGCCGCTTTCGTCACGCCTCATCCCTCAACGGAGGGCGAGGCTGCGGAGCTGCTCGCGAACAGTGTCGACGCCGGCGCCACGGTGATCGGCATCGGGCCGTACACCAACCTCGCTCACCTCGAAGGGACCAGACCGGGGACCCTCGCGAAGACCTGCGTCGTCCTGATGGGAGGGTGGGTGACTCCACCCGCCGTCGGCCTGCCGCCATGGGGCCCCGAGATGGACTGGAACGTCCAGTGCGACACGACCGCAGCCCTCACGGTCTTCGAGGCCGCGAACGATCTGACGCTCGTCACCCTCCCCGCCACCCTCCACGCTCATCTCCGGGTCGCCCACCTCGCACGACTGGAGGCGTCCGGGCCGATCGGTCGACTCCTCGCGCGCCAAGCGCGAGCACACGGCACCGAGCACCCGATGGCAGAGCTCGGCCGCTCCCATCCCGGCCTGCCCGACGACCTGCTCAACTTCCAGTACGACCCGGTGGCCTGCGCCATCGGCCTCGGCTGGCCGGGAGCGGCCAGCGCCTCGACCAACCTGGTGCCCACGATCGAGCGGGACGTGCTCCGTATGGAAGCCCGCGACGACGGCAAACCCGTCCGCGTCGTGCTCGACGTCGACGGCTCCGAGTTCTCCGACCTCTGGCTCGATGCTGTCGAACAAGCCGACCGTGGGCACTGAGGGCAAGGACTTTGCGTGACCGACGCGTAGACAGGATGCGGTGTCGAGTGAGCGGGCGACGCCTCTCGAGACACGACGGCAGCGGTGCATCGTCGATCGGAAGGGATAGCGACGGAGACGTGAGCACGAAACGCGAGCATGAGCCGGTCCAGCGTCTCGATGGGCACGAAGTGGTCGCGGCGATTGCGGCCGCAGGTGGTCCGTACGTCGAGCTGATACGACCGATGACCGGAGGTGCCGTCGGTGCGTTCTTAGTCCGTCGCAGTGATGGTCAGGATGCAGTGCTCACCTGGTCGCCTCCGCCTCCTGCGGACGCAGATCCAGAGGCGTTCGCCACCGCGCGCGCGTTGATGGACCTCGCCCGCTCCCACGGTGTCCCCGCGCGCCGCTATGAGGACGTGATCGTCCTGCGCGACGGCGGCATCGCGGTTCTTCAGCAGCGACTCCCTGGCGTTCGGGTCGACGGTGTGTCAGCCGCGCTCGTCGATCGGATGGCGGAACTCGCCGAGATGCGGCACGGCCTGCTCGCCGAGACGCCGTTCGCTGGCGTGCCGTGTCATCTGTACCTCACGGCGAGCGGGCCGGGGTTCTGCCACCACGAACCACTCCGCCACCACAACGCGGCGACTCGCGAGCTACTTACCCGGATCGAGAACACCGGCGCAGAACTCGGCGACTCGCTCGACGCCACCGATCTCGTGCACTTCGACTACACGCTCGGCAACACCATCGTCGACGAACACGACCCTGACCGGGTCACTGGAATCATCGACTGGGACGGTGCTCGCGCCGGTGACCTCGCCCTCGACCTCGTGATCCTGCGTTTCGATCTCAGCTGGCGCGCACCCGACCTCGGTGAACGCCTCGAACGCCACCTTCTCGACTCCACCGACGGCCGGACGTTCCGGATCGCTTGGGCGCACGCCAGCCTCCGCCTCGTCGACTGGACCATCCGCCACCAACCAGCGGCCGTCGACCACTTGGTCGCCCTCGCCCGCCGACAACTCTGAGCATCGTCCCGGCGCCCCGGTGGCCGTTCCGGCATCGTGGACCCGGCGTTCTGAGCCGGGTGGCCACTGGCATGCTGTGGTCGTGCACACACGACTCGACCACGTTCGGGCGAACGTCTCCGACCTCGCGCGCGCCGTCACGTGGTACACGGAGGTCCTCGGGTTCGAGGTCGAGGCCTACTGGCCGCCCGACCGGCCGAACTATGCGCACTTCGTGACAACGACCGGCGCAACGTTCGCCGTGATGGAGGCGGGGGGTAGAGGCGCTCGGTTCAACTTCACGGTCGCCGATCCAGATGCCCTCTGGGAGCGGCTTCGAGGCCAGGTCACCGTGATCGAGCCACTCTTCGACACGCCCTACGGCACTCGAACATTCACCATCGCCGATCCAGACGGGAACGAACTCGGCTTCGTGCGCAACACGGTCTGAACTCGCAACCGGCGTCAGGTGGCCCGCCACTCGCGGCGCACGGCGTGAGTGCCCAGTAGCCCGACGTTCACTCACGTCGCGACGTCGACCCGCTGGAGACGGAACTCGAACAGCGGATCATGCGACACAGACTCGATCATCCCACCAATCGGCTCGGGTCACGGGAGGGAGGCACCGATCTGCGGTCGCGACTCGTGACACGACGAGCGCGAGCGGGCACAATGCACTCGTGCGCGCCGAGGTCGTCTGGGACGATGTGCAGGGACAGATCGATGTCGTTGTCGTCCGCAACGACGATCCCGAGTCGATCGGCTGTGAGTCGTTCGCTCGCGGCTTCCCCGTCTGCACCGCGACCGTCGACTACCCGGACCGCGGGTATCGAAGTCTGTTCGGATGGGTGCAACTCGTCCGTTCCACCGACAACGGCTCCGGCGGAACGGAGTTCGAGGTCGACCCGTTCGCTCTCTTCGGCGACGCGCCGTCGCCGTATTGCTGGTACGGCACTGCACCGACGCTGTTCGACGCGCCTTCACGGACCAGTCGTTCGAACATGCGATGGGTCGCTCACAGCTTCTTGGCGGCGACACCCCTACGCGAAGTCCTCCTCGGAAACGGGAGGATGGTCCGACCCCTCGTTGGGTTCTCGTGGGGCTTCCAGGTGCTGGATGGCGACGTGGCGCTACACGATGTCACGCTCCTCGACGCGCGGCGCTGGACGACACACGTCGAGACGCTGCAAGTGAGGTATCCATTCTGGCGATTCGCCGATGACCAAGAGCGGTGACGGTAGCGGCGGGCCCGGCGCTCCGCTCCGCAGACCCACCTCGTAGATCCCGCGCACGTCGTGGCGACGAACAAGGCAGCCAGTACGCCGACGGCAGATCGCCCCGGTGTTGCTCTCCCCCCTGGAGGACCATGGCCGACACGAGAGTGGACATCGACTCGTTTCTGGCTCGACCCCTCATCGCCAGGATCGCGACACCCGGTCCCACACTGCGACCCGTCTGGTTCCTCTGGGAAGACGCTTGCTTCTGGTGGCTCACCGACACAGGCAACCACCTGCACCGGTCGGTTCGCGAGGGGAAGCCCCTCGTGTTGCTGGTCGATGCCTGCGACCTCGACACCGGCGAGGTCATCGCCGTGACCGCCCGAGGTCAAGCCGAGGTCCTGGCCTTGGATGTCGAACTCGCGAGGCGGAAGCTGTCCCGCTACCTGGGAGACGATGAAACAACCTGGGACCCGCGGTTCGCCGGTGGGCTCGAACTGCCGTCGACGAGGCTGATGCGACTCGCACCGACGAGCATCGTCGCGAAGGACATGTCGTACAACCCATGACAGCGTGCTCGGCAGCGCGCCGCCGACTCCTGTGCGGATTCGCGTCGCGCACGTCGATTGTGAAGGCGGTCGATGCTGCTCGCGCCTCCGCGTCACTCGCGCGACATCACACCGTTCGAGCGGCGGCAGGACTGTAGGTTGCTGGCGTGGGTGGATCGGGGTGGACGACCGGTTCGGTGATCCTCGGCTGCGGAACCTTCGGGGGAATCGGCGGAGCTCGGCACCTCGTCGGCAAGGGGCTCGATGTGGACGCATCACTCGCCGCGCTCGACGAGGCTGCCTCGCTCGGGATCATGATGCTCGACACCGCCGAGCGCTACGCCGCCGGTGTCAGCGAGACCACGATCGGCCAGTGGATCGCCGAGCGCCCGGCGGCCACGACCGAGGACGTCCGGATCACGACGAAGGTCGCTCCCGCGGATACCTCGGATCAGGGCGCCGCGTTCGACGGCGCGTTCATCGAGCCGGTCTTCGCCCGGAGCCTCGACCGGCTCGGCGTCGAACGCGTCGACTGGCTCCTCACCCACGCCCCCGACGACACGACCCCGATCGAGGCCACGCTGGAGGCGTTGGAGGAAATCCGTGCCTCGGGCCGCTGCGGCCATATCGGCGGCTGCAACCTCGACGCCGGCCAGCTACGCGCCGCGATCGCCGCTGCGGACCGGCGTGGCATCGAGGGCTACGAGCTGGTGCAGAACGGCTTCTCGCTGCTTCGGCCCGACGACGGCGACGACGTCCGGACGATCTGTCGTGAGCACGGGCTGGCGTTCACCGCGTTCTCGCCCCTCGCCGGTGGCGTGCTCACCGGGAAGTACCGCCGCGATCGGCCGCCGCCGTCGGACACCCGGCTCGCGCTTCGGCCCGAGCGGTACGACGAACTCACGTCGGCGATGTTCGACGCCATCGACGTGCTGATCGAAGTGGCCGCCGCTCGCGAGGTGACGCCGGGGGCCATGGCTTTGGCATGGCTCCTGCACCGTGACGACGTGACGGCGGTGATCAGCGGTCCGGCAACAACGACTGGATCTGGACGACGAGGTTGCGGCCGCGCTGACCGAGCGGTTCCGAATCGCCAGTGCGCAATGACCGGCGCGCAATGAGATGGCACCATCAGGACCCGAGACGTCTGCGATGCCCGCGTGGAAAGGGTCAGCGCGACGTTCGGCCGACGATTCCTCGCTGGTTGCCCGGGCTGAGGACGGCGACGGGGAGTGTTCGGAGGATGTCCGGCTTCGTACGCGGTGGCCTCATCGGCCGACCCCCAGACGCACAGGTCGAACGGCTCGACCGTCCCACGTTCTCCTTCGACGGTGTCTCGAACGTGCGCTGCTTCGGCCGGCGTCATCGGGGCACCGGTGAAGGGCATCACGCCATCGCATCGCGCCGCCCGCCTGATCGGGCCGTGCCGAGCTGGGGGCCAGAGAACCGCGGACCAAATTGGGATCCGCGGTCGCTGCCACGGGCGCGGGAGGAACTGAGCGTTCTCGACCGAGAGGCGCCCGCCGTGGTAGCTGGTCGGCTCGCCCGACCACAGGCGCGTGATGATCTCGATCCCGTCGTCGAGCAACTTCGCTCGTTCGGCGTCGTTGTCGGCTTCGCCCGCGAACGACCCGAACTCGTTCCAGAAGTCGATCCCGAGACCTACGCCCAACACGAGGCGGCCACGGCTGAGATGGTCGAGTGTCACGGCCTCGCGTGCCACCTTCCACGGCCGGCGACGCGGGAGCGGGGTCACGAGCGGTCTCAGCCGGATCGTCGACGTCGAGGCGGCGATGGCGCTGAGCGCCACCCACGCATCGCACAACGGAACTGGGGCCTCGTACTGGATGTGGTCCCACAGGAAGAACCCGTCCCAGCCTGCTTCCTCGGCGGCGACGGCAAGCTCGACGAGCGCGTGGACGTCGCCGAAGGAGCCGAATGGCGGCAGGTAGATCGCGTGGCGCACGGCGCGAAGAATACGGGCACCGTCTGGGGCTCGCGGTCCTGGTCCTCCGGCGACGATCAAAAGCGCACGTCCTCGAGGGCTGCGTGAACCGGCGAGGCGGACCCCATTGAAGAGCATCTCGCCGCCGCTCGCGCCGTTCGGCAAACCGGCAAACCACTCTCACGCCGAACCGCCCGTCGTCCCCCAGACCCGCGATCAGGGATCGACTAGGAAACGCTTCGCTCGAGTATGAGCTGGTATCGCTGCTCGATTGGTGACGGCGGCCGCTCCCTGTCCCACCAGCTGCATGCCTCGATCAGCCTGAAGCCGTGGTTGCCGGCGCGAGACGCGAGGTCTGCGGGCTCGAAGAGCTCGAAATCCATTTCCTCGATCGACCCATCGAGGTAACTGATCGTCGAAATGAGCCGACCGCGCTCGACGACGTTGGTGATCGAAAGGCAGTCGGTTGCCCGGACGCCCCTCTGGACACCGACGTTCGTCCGCACGAAGCCTGGGTGATAGAGGTCGAGCAGGAGCCGGCCGCCGGGCCGGAGCAGACGGGAGATGTCGGCCAGGATCAGATCGTTTGTCGGAGGGGCGAAGTAACCGAAGCTCTGCCACAGGACCATGGCGGCATCGAACGTGTCGTGCACCGACGCGAGCTCTCGCTGATCGAGCACTCTGAACTTCGCCGTCGGTACTCGTTGCTCTGCTAGAGCGATCGCCTCTGCGTCCCGATCCACGCCAGTGATCTCGTAACCCGCTGCGGCGAGCGAGCCGGCGTGACGTCCGGTGCCGCAGCACACGTCGAGAACTTTGCGGAATGCTGGCAACGGGAGCCGCATCGTGATGCCGGCAACCTCACTGGCAGTCCATTCGGCTGGGATCGTCTCCAGGAACGAGCCGAACCATCGACGGGAGTACTCGTTGGCCACGAGACCCCTTCATAGTGCACGAGTACGCCCCGTCACCGATGTGCCTATCGGGGACGTGCCGGGGAGGGAGACACGCCGAGATCCCGACCACTGAACGAGGAAGCGCCGAAGGCGTTCGGACGAGGCGACGATCCGCGCGCCAACCGTCAGCGGAGCCGCGAGCGCGGGGCCAGGATCGAGCTGGCGACACGCTCGGCGGCATCGCGGTCCATCTCGTCGGGAACGTGCATGTAGAGGTCGCTCGTGATCCCGACGTTCGCGTGCCCGAGGCGGTCGCTCACGACCTTGACCGGGATCCCCGCGGCAAGTGACGCGGTCGCGTACGAGTGCCGGAGATCGTGCAGGCGAATGTGAGGAAGGCCGGCGTCGGCTGAGTGGCGGCTGAACGCGGCGGTGAAGTTCTCCGGGTGCATCGGGGTGCCGTTCTCGCGACAGAACACCAAGTCGTGGTCCTCGTACGCCTCACCCCACGCCAGGCGCTCCTCGATCTGACGCACCCGGTGCGCCTTCAACTCCTCGAGCGTCGTCGCGTCGAGCGCGACCGCGCGACGGCCCTTGCGCGTCTTCGGCTCGCTGAACTCGACTGCGTAGGAAACCACGACCAGGGTCTTGATCACGTTGAGACTCGAGCGATCGAGGTCGACCGCCGACCAGGTCAGCCCGAGGAGCTCGCCACGCCGCAGGCCCGTCGTGCAGGCCAGGAGCCAGGCTGCGTAGAGGCGGTCGTCGCCGACGTGTTCGAGAAACGTGCCGAGCTGCTTCGGTGTCCAGACCTTCATCTCGGGCTGGGTCACCTTCGGGATCCGCGCAGTGAGCGCGACGTTGGTCGGAACGAGCTTCCACCGGACTGCGTCGTTGAGCGCGCGCCGGAGACTCGCGTGCACGTGACGCACGGACTGCGGTGAGAGACCGCCACTCCCTCGCCGGCGGCCGGTCTTCCTCAGCTGCGAATAGCACCGTTGCAGATCGTCGGCGGCGAGCTCTTGCAGCAGGATGTGACCGAGGTTCGGCACCAGGTGCGCGGTGATCTGGAAGCGGTGGTAGCTGAAGGTGCTCGACCGTACGGTGCCCTCGATCGCCGGCAGCCACCGTTCGAGCAAGAACTCGCCGAGCGTCAGCTTCGATGGTTCGACATGGACCCCGGCGCGGCGCGCGGTCGACTCGCGCTCGTATGCCTCGACGGCCTCCTTCTTGGTCCGGAAACCGGAGACCCAACGCTGGCGGTATCGGTGCGTGACCGGGTCGCGCGGGCCGTTGGTGACGTAGGCCCACTTGCCGCTCGGACGCTTGACGAACGACGCCATGATCCGCCCTCCTGTGCAGAATCCGTTAGCAGATTCTTAGCAGGAGCCGGTATGGATGGTGTGAAATGGACAGCCGGTCAAGTTGCTGACCTGCCTATGTCCTGGTCGGGCTGCCGGGACTCGAACCCGGGACCTTCGGTCCCCCAGACCGACGCGCTAACCAAGCTGCGCCACAGCCCGCGAGGGATTCACTCTAGACACCGGGGCACGGGATACCGTGATCCGATGCTCGATCACGTGTCGATCCAGGTCAGCGACGTCGCCGCGAGCCGGGCGTTCTACGAGCGACTGCTCGCGCCGCTCGGGGTCTCCGTCACCATGGACTTCGGCGAGGTGCTCGGCCTCGGCACTCCCGAGTTCCCGTTCTTCTGGCTCGGTCCCCTCGAGGTTCCGGGCAC
>JBBSBV010000051.1:0-22600 GCA_038250905.1 Acidimicrobiia bacterium | reverse complement strand
GCAGCCTTCTCCAACGCTGCCGCGCGCTGTTCGTCGGTCAACTGGGGAAGGGCCACGGGTTCCTCCGTCTCTCGCCATCTTCGTACTGGCCATCATTTACTTGTGTCTTGACTGGTTAGAGAACCAGCCAGCGACGACGACCGTACCCACGGCCGCTGACGAAAGCTAACCCCACCCCCCGACTTACCGGGTCAAAAGCGCAGCGTGTAGGGCAATCATCCGAATCCAGCCAGCCTGTCGACACGGGTCTCGTGAAGATCGCCAATGGCGGCGTTGTGCCTGCATGGCAGTGGTTTTGGGTGGTATTCAGCAGTCCCGGAGCCGGGCGGGGCGGCTGCCGGCGGACCGAGGTGTCACGCCGTGGCACCCGTTTGATGAGAATTTCGCTGGTCATGGCATGTCGGGCGTGTCGGAGACGCCGAGTCGAACCGCGGCCAGACCCCGCCCGTCACTTGGGTTGCGTGCGTCACGTACGCCACTCATACGCAGGAAATAGCTGACACACAGCTCGAGTCCATAGCGTGCGGCTGTCGGGGCCTATCCCTCTCCATCGAAACCTCGAAGGGAAGCTGCCATGCATCTCAAAACTGTTACCTGTGCTTCCGCCATCGTCGTCGGCGTCGGCCTCTCCATTTTCACCGCGGGTCTCGGATTCGCGGCGGCCCAGCCCGGCGGCCCCCCGCCGTGCGGGCCACAGTCTGGCAACTGCCAAGGTCCGGGCGGGCCGGGTGGCGGCGGACCTGGCGGGGCGCCACCCCAGCAGCAGGGTGATCGCGGCGGGCCCGGCGGGCCGCCGCCAGAGCAGCAAGGCGGCCCCGGCGGTCCAGGCGGACCGAACGGTGGCGGGGGTCAGGCGGCTTCGATGGACCCGGCGGGCCCCAATGGGGCGGACCCGGTGGACCGGACGACCACGGACCAGTGGGCCTAGCGGCGGCGGCCCCGATTACCACGGAGGCCCTGGCGGGCCTCAGTGGGGACAGCCGCCTCCCGACCTCGGATGGCGCGGTATCGACCAGGGTCGGTTCGATCACCAGCCGTTCAACTACAACGGCAACTGGGTACAGCCGATCTACAACCAGGACTACAACAACTGGGGCTTCTGGTTCTTCGGCATCTGGATTCCGCTGTGACGGTCTGACCGACTTTCTCGGCGATGGAGCGGCCGGTGGTGTTGACACCACCGGCCGCTTCGTCGCATCCGAGATGCTCGCATCAACTCGAGGCCGCCCGAATTCGTTCTTCTTGGTCGGAAGGTCTCTGCAATCCCCCTGATGGCAAACGGTTTTCGTACTGTTGTCGAATGCACAGCGCGCACCCACCCTCGACACAGAGCGGGCTCATCGGAGGCACTCAATGTCTCGCGTGTGAGGCGAAATCGTCCGCACCGACGAGATGCGGAGTGACGTAGTGACTTTCAAGAGGGCCCTGTATGCATCGACCCTGGCTGCCGGAGTCGGGCTCGCCGGGTTGTTCGGCGTGGGCCTCGGTACGGCAGTCGCCGATCCTGGGCAACAGTGCAACGCACCGAACAGGCCGCCTTGCGGCCAGGACCAGCACGACGACAACCGGGGACCTGGCAACAATGGCGGCGGTAATCCCGCACCTGCCAACTGGCAGAACCGGGACGTCGACCAGGGCCGTCAGGATCACCAGCCGTTCAACTGGAACGGCCAGCAGGTCACCCCGATGCCCGACGAAAACATTGCAGGCTGGGGTTTCTGGTTCCTCGGCATGTGGATTCCGCTGTAAGCCAACAGACGACGAGGCGGCGGGTCACCGGCAGCGGTGGGACGCCGTCTTCGGGTCTGGGTCAGCCGGTGAGGTAGGCGACGGCGTCCCGCATGCGCTCCCCCGCCGCCCGCACGGCCGAGACGTCGGGACCAGCCCGCAACACCTCGCGGGACACCGCCGGTAACAGCGTTCCCGGCGCCGCCCCGCCGAGACCGCGGAGCGCGTCCGGTCGGCCGCCCTGCGCGCCGACCCCCGGCAAGAGTACCGGTCCCCCCACGTCGCTGAGGTCTGGAACGTCGGCCAGCGTGGCGCCCACCACGACACCGACGGAACCCGCTCCCGCAGCACGGTTCTCAGCGCTGACGTCGTCGACGATCGACTGGGCGATCGTCCGCCCATCGGCCACGGCGAGCTGCACGCTCGCACCCTCGGGATTGGACGTCGCGGCCAGGACGAACACTCCGCGGTCGTGCTCGGCGGCCGTGTCGAGCAGTGGGCGCAGCGACCCGAACCCCAGGTAGGGCGACGCCGTTACGGCATCGCACGCCAGCGGCGAGTCGCCTGCCCACGCGGCCGCGTAGGCCGCCATGGTGGTGCCGATGTCACCGCGCTTGGCATCGGCGAGCACCAGAACGCCTGTGTCGCGTAGCTCGGCAATGGCGGTCTCGAGCACGGAATAGCCTGCTGCTCCGTAACTCTCGAAGAACGCCACCTGCGGCTTGACGATGGCGAAGCCAGCGTACGCCTCGACGCACACGTCGCAGAACGCGTTGAGCCCGTCGACGTCGACCGGCAATCCCCACGCCCTCAACAGTTCCGGGTGCGGATCGATACCCAGACACAGAGGGCCACGGTCAGCCATCGCGGCGGCCAACCGCTGGCCGAAGCCTGTCATGTCCAAGCGCCGAGCCTGCTGTGCAGTTCCTGCAGCGACAGCACGCCGATGTCGCCGCGGATGCCCGCCTCGATGCCCTGCACCGCCGCCGAGGCCCCCTGCACCGTCGTGACGCAGGGAATGTTCATGGCCACCGCCGCCGACCGGATCTCGTAGCCGTCGATGCGCGGGCCGGAGTTTCCGTACGGCGTGTTGATGACCATGTCGACCTCGCCGGCCCGGATCGCCTCGACCGCCGACATCGCCGGCCTGTCGGGGCTGGGCTCCTCGAAGTGCTTGCGCACCGTGTCGCAGGGTATACCGTTGCGGCGTAACATCTCCGCGGTTCCCTCCGTGGCGAGAACCCTGAATCCGAGATCGGCGAGCCGCTTGACGGGGAACACCAGCGAGCGCTTGTCGCGGTTGGCCACCGAGACGAACACCGTGCCCTCGGCGGGCAGCGAGCCGTACGCCGCGGTCTGACTCTTGGCGAATGCCGTGCCGAAGTCGCGGTCGATGCCCATCACCTCGCCCGTCGACTTCATCTCGGGCCCCAGCAGCGAATCGACCTGTGAGCCGTCCGCCTTGCGGAACCGGTTGAACGGCAGCACCGCCTCCTTGACCGCGATCGGAGCGTTCGGCGAGACGCTGGCTCCGTCGCCCGTCGCGGCGAGGACGCCTTCCTCCCGGAGCTGAGCAATGCTGGCGCCCAACATGATCCGTGCGCACGCCTTCGCCAGCGGCACCGCGGTGGCCTTCGAGACGAACGGCACCGTGCGGCTCGCGCGTGGATTGGCCTCCAACACGTAGAGCACGTCGTCCTTCAGCGCGTACTGCACGTTCAACAGTCCGACCACGCCGATGCCGTGGGCGATGGCCTCGGTTGCGTGCCGGACCGCAGCGATGTCCTGCCTGCCCAGCGTCACCGGCGGCAGGGCGCACGCCGAGTCACCCGAGTGGATGCCGGCTTCCTCGATGTGCTCCATCACACCGCCGATGTACACCTCGGCGCCGTCGCACAGGGCGTCCACGTCGATCTCGATCGCATCTTCGAGGAACCGGTCGACCAGCACCGGGTGTTCTGGCGAGAGTTCAGTGGCGCGAGTGATGTAGCCGCGCAGGGTCTCGTCGTCGTACACGATCTCCATGCCTCGACCGCCCAGCACATACGACGGCCGCACCAGCACCGGGTAGCCGATGTCGGCAGCGATGCGCCGGGCCTGCTCGAAGCTCGTCGCCATGCCGAAGCGCGGTGCAGGTAACCCGGCGTTTCGCAGCACCTCGCCGAACTCGCCACGGTCCTCGGCCAGGTCGATCGCCTTCGGACTGGTCCCGACGATCGGCACGCCGGCGTCGGCCAGACGCTGAGCCAGGCCCAGCGGGGTTTGGCCGCCGAGCTGCACGATCACCCCGACCACGCCGGGTCCTCCTGCCCCGGAGGCGGATTCGGCGTGGTACACCTCGAGCACATCCTCGAACGTCAAGGGCTCGAAGTACAACCTGTCGGCGGTGTCGTAGTCGGTCGACACCGTCTCGGGGTTGCAGTTCACCATGACGGTCTCGAAACCGACCTCACTCAGCGTGGTGGCGGCGTGCACGCAGCTGTAGTCGAACTCGATGCCCTGGCCGATCCGGTTGGGACCGGACCCGAGGATCAGTACCTTGGGCTTCTCGGTCTGCGGCGCCACCTCGGTCTCGGCCGCGGGATCGAACTCATAGCTGCTGTAGTGATAGGGCGTCTTGGCCTCGAACTCGGCGGCGCACGTGTCCACCGTCTTGTAGACGGGGTGGATTCCCAGCCGTCGTCGCAGCGTCCGGACGCCATCCTCACCCGCCAGTTCGGGCCGAAGCGCGGCGATCTGGCGATCGGACAGGCCGCTGTGCTTGGCGGTGCGCAACATTTCCTCGTTCAGCACGGGCGCGGCGCGCAGGTCGGTCCACAG
Source organism: Acidimicrobiia bacterium (assembly GCA_038250905.1). Classification (GTDB taxonomy): domain Bacteria; phylum Actinomycetota; class Acidimicrobiia; order IMCC26256; family JAENVU01; genus JAENVU01. The sequence goes on along the minus strand of JBBSBV010000051.1, from coordinate 18,052 downwards.
GGTGACCAACCCGTTGATCTGATCGACGAACCACGGGTCGACGCCAGAGGCTTCGGCCACCTGCTCGACCGTGCCACCCTGCCGCAGCGCCTGCTCGATGTCGTACAGGCGGCCGTCCGTCGGTGTCCTGAGCCGCTGCAGCAACTCGTCGACCGAGAGGTCGGGGTCATCGCCGGTCCAGAAGCCGGCTCGACCCGTCTCGAGGGAGCGCATGACCTTGCCGAGCGCTTCGATGAAGTTGCGGCCCAACGACATCGCTTCACCGACCGACTTCATCGTGGTCGTCAGCGTGGGGTCGGCTCCGGGGAACTTCTCGAACGCGAACCGCGGCGCCTTGACGACCACGTAGTCGAGCGTGGGCTCGAAACAGGCCGGGGTCTCCTTGGTGATGTCGTTGACGATCTCGTCGAGCGTGTAGCCGATCGCCAGCTTGGCGGCGATCTTGGCGATCGGGAATCCGGTGGCCTTCGACGCCAAGGCACTCGATCGCGAGACGCGCGGATTCATCTCGATGACGACGAGTCGCCCATCGGACGGGTTGACGGCGAACTGGATGTTGCAGCCGCCCGTGTCGACGCCGACCTCCCGCAGAATCGCGATGCCGAGGTCGCGCATCTTCTGATACTCGCGGTCGGTCAGCGTCATCGCCGGCGCGACGGTGACCGAGTCACCCGTGTGCACGCCCATCGGATCGAAGTTCTCGATGGAGCACACCACCACCACGTTGTCGCGGCTGTCGCGCATGAGCTCCAGCTCGAACTCCTTCCACCCGAAGATGGATTCCTCGATCAGCACATTGGCGCTTGGGGACGCGGCCAGTCCGTCGCCCGCCATCCGCTCGAGGTCGTCGGCGCTGTGCGCCATCCCGGAACCGAGGCCGCCCATCGTGAACGACGGCCGCACCACGACCGGCAAGCCGAGTTCCGTGACCGTTTCGCGGACTTCGTCCATCGTGGAGCAGACGCGCGACTTCGCGGACTCGCCACCGACCTTGGCGACGATGTCCTTGAACTTCTGCCGGTCCTCGCCACGCTGGATGGCTTCGAAGTCTGCGCCGATGAGTTCGACACCGTTTCGGTCGAGTGCGCCGTTCTCGTAGAGTGCAACGGCCGTGTTGAGGGCGGTCTGGCCGCCGAGTGTGGCGAGCAGCGCGTCGATCTTGTTGCCGCGCTCCGCTTGCTGCACGATCACCTTCTCGACGAACGCGGCGGTGATGGGCTCGACGTAAGTGTTGTCGGCGTACTCGGGGTCGGTCATGATGGTCGCCGGGTTCGAGTTGACCAGGCTCACCTGCAGGCCCTCGGCGCGTAGCACGCGGCAGGCCTGGGTGCCCGAGTAGTCGAACTCGCAGGCCTGACCGATCACGATCGGTCCGCTGCCGATGATCAGGATCGATTCGAGGTCGGTGCGCTTCGGCACGTCAGCTCCCAGCCATGACCGTGGTGAAATCGGAGAACAGGTAGGCCGCGTCGTGTGGTCCGGGCCCCGCTTCGGGATGGTGCTGTACCGAAAAGATCGGCTCGCCGGTCACCCGCAGGCCTTCGCACACGCCGTCGTTGAGGTTCACGTGGGTGATCTCGACCGCCCGGTCCAGCGTTTCGGGATCGACCGCGTAGTTGTGGTTCTGGCTCGTGATCTCCACCGATCCGGTCGACACATGGCGGACCGGGTGGTTGCCGCCGTGGTGACCGAACGGCAGCTTGAAGGTGTTCCCGCCCAGCGCATGGCCGAGAATCTGATGGCCCAGACAGATGCCGAACATCGGGATGCCGGTGCCCACCAGTTCGCGCACGACACCGGCCGCGCCGACGACCGCCGCCGGATCGCCCGGACCGTTGGAGAGGAAGATCCCGTCGGGTGACCGGGCGATCACCTCGGCGGCGGGCGTCGAGGCCGGGACCACGTCGACGTAGCACCCCACCCCGGCGAGGTGACGCAGGATCGTGCGCTTGATGCCGTAGTCGTACGCGACCACGTGGAAGGGCGCATCCGGGTCACCGTACGAGTACGGCTCCACCGTCGTGACCGTCTCCACCAGGTCGATGCCGTCGGTGGACGGGCTCGTCTGCGCCACCGCGCGTACCGCCGCTTCGTCGATGCCGAATGCGCCGGGCACCGCGCCGTGATCGCGAAGGTGGCGCGTGAGCCGACGGGTGTCGATCCCCGTGATCGCCGGCACCCGGTGGCGCGCGAGGAACTCGTCGAGTGATGCGGTGGCGCGCCAGTTGCTGTGGCGACGCGCAAGGTCGCGCACGATCACCCCTCGACACGCCGGGGCGGCCGACTCGTCGTCGTCGGCGTTCGTCCCGTAGTTGCCGATGTGCGGGTAGGTGAACGTGATCAGCTGGCCGGCGTAACTCGGGTCGGTGACGATCTCCTGGTAGCCGCTCAGCGCGGTGTTGAACACGACCTCACCGGTCGCCACCACGTCGGTGGGTTCGCCGATCCAAACGCCTTCGAAGGTCTCGCCGTCGCGCAGGACGAGCACTGCACCGACCGGACGCGTGCTCGTACTCGTCGGTTTGGAGCTCATCGGGTTGCCTCTCCGTTGACCACGACGGGTTCGCCGCGCAGGATCGTGTGCCGGACCCGGCCGGTGAGCTTCCATCCGGCCCATGGAGTGTTACGACTCCTACTCGCGAGGCGGTTGGGGTCGACCACCCAGGTGGCGGCGGGATCGATGACACACAGGTTGGCCGCGTTGCCCGCCGCGACCGGCAGACCGTGACCGTGGGTGTCGAGCCCGGCGATCCGGGCCGGCTGCCACGAGAGGAGCGCAAGCACCTGGGCGAGCGACAGGAGCCCGGGCTCCACCAGGCGGGTGATCGCGACCGCGAGCGCCGTCTCGACGCCCAGCATTCCCGGCGGCGCCTCCTCGAACGGCCGTTCCTTGGTGGCGGGCGCGTGCGGCGCGTGATCGGTCGCGATCGCGTCGATGGTGCCGTCCACGAGGCCGGCGACGATCGCGTCGACGTCGCTCGCGGCGCGCAACGGCGGGTTCATCTTGAACACCGGGTCGAAGCTCGCGCACTCCGCGTCGGTCAGGGTGAAGTGTTGCGGTGAGGCTTCGGCCGTCACCCGGACACCCGCCGCCTTCGCCTCGCGCACGAGTTGGGTGGCGCCCGCGGTCGACATGTGCAACACGTGATACCGACCGCCGGTGATGCGGGCGAGTTCGAGGTCGCGGGCGACGATCGTCACCTCGGCGGCCGCCGGTCGACCCGGGATACCGAGGCGCGCCGACCACTCCCCCTCGTGCATGTGCCCGCCCGCGACCAGCGCCGGGTCCTCCGCGTGCTGGGCGATAACCGCGCCCGGAAGTGCACCCGCGTATTCGAAGGCCCGCCGCATCACGTTGGCGTCGGCCACGCAGTCACCGTCGTCGGTGAAGACGCGTACGCCGAGGTCGTACAACTCGCCCATCGGCGCGAGCTCGTGGCCTTCGCGGCCGCGCGTGATGCACCCGGCGACGGTCACCAGACACGACGCCCGGCGACCCTGTTCCAGCACCGCCTTGACCACCTGCGCGTCGTCGAGCGGTGGGTTGGTGTTGGGCATCGCCATGACTGCGGTGAACCCACCCAGCGCGGCGGCGCGCGAGCCGGTCTCGATCGTCTCGGCCTCCTCACCCCCGGGCTCGCGGAAGTGCACCTGGATGTCGACCAGGCCGGGCGCGACGACCGCGCCTTCGGCGTCGACGACCCGCGCCCCTGCGTGGTCGAGGCCAGGACCGACCTCGACGATGACGCCGTCGCGCACGAGCACGTCGGCCACCCGCTCCCCGGTCTCGTCGACCACGCGTCCACCACGGACGAGCACCGCGTCGTTCGCGCTCACGCGATACCACCCGACCCGATGAGGTCCCAGAGGATTGCCATACGAACCGCCACTCCATTCGCCACTTGTTCCCGGACCAACGACCGCGGACCGTCGACGACCTCGGTCGCGATCTCCGAGCCACGGATCATCGGCCCGGGGTGCATCACCAGTGCGTCGGGCTTCATCCGTTCCGCCCGTTGCGCGTCGAGCCCCCAGCGCGCGTAGTACTCGCGCAGGCTGGGCAGCAGCGCTCGGCCGATGCGCTCCTGTTGCAGGCGCAGCACGTAGACGACGTCGAGTTCGCTCAGCACATCGTCGAGGTCCGCGGTCACCCGGACCGGCCAACCGTCGAGTCGCTCGGGCATCAGCGTCGGCGGACCGATGAGGGTGAGGTCCGCACCGAGGCGGGACCAGCACTGGATCCCGCTCCGGGCGACCCGGGAGTTGCGGACGTCGCCCACGATGCCGATCCGGGCGCCGGCGATGTCGCCGCGTCGTTGCCGCAGCGTGAACGCGTCGAGCAGGGCCTGGGTGGGATGGTTGTGCCGGCCGTCGCCGGCGTTGACCACCGCGGCATCGATCCAGCCCGCGATCCGATGCGGCGCACCGGCTGCGGAGTGGCGCACGACCATCGCGTCGATCCCCATCGACTCGATCGTGCGCACGGTGTCGAGCAGGCTCTCGCCCTTCTTCACCGACGACGATCCGGCGGTGAACGTCATCGTGTCCGCGCCGAGACGCTTCGCCGCGGTCTCGAACGACAGGCGGGTGCGGGTGGAGTCCTCGTAGAAGAGGCTCACGATGGTCTTGCCCCGGAGCGCGGGCACCTTCGGAATCTCCCGGCGCAGCACGTCGGACATGTGCTCGGAACCGTCGAGCAGTTCGACGATCCGGTCGCGGTCGAGATCCTCGATCGACAGCAGGTTCATGCTTTGTCCTCTTGGTCCTGCGGACGTCCACAATGGCGTCGCTCGCTGGCAGGTCCAGATCCGACCGCGATCGAGTTCCGCTCTCTGCGCGGCCGGACGGGCCACGCTGCGCTGATCACGTAGCTCTGCCGACATGGTGGTCTCGCTCCGCTCATGACAGGTCGTCACCTCCGTCGGGACCCCACAGTTCGATGGCGTCCGCCTCCACGTCGTCGGTTTCGCGCAGGCGGACCCGCACGTCTTCGCGTTCTGCGGTCGGCAGGTTCTTGCCCACGAAGTCGGCCCGGATCGGCAGTTCCCGGTGGCCCCGGTCGATGAGCACGGCCAGCTGGATCGCGCGCGGTCGGCCCAACTCCGTCACCGCGTCGAGCGCGGCCCGGATGGTGCGGCCGGTGTACAGCACGTCGTCGACGAGGACGACCACCCGGCCGGTGATGTCGACCGGGACCTCGGTCGGGCCGAGTGGCTGCACGCGCCGCAACCCGATGTCGTCCCGGTAGAACGCGACGTCGAGCGAACCGACCGGCACGGTGATGCCTTCGAAGGAGGCGATGGCATCGGCGAGGCGTTGCGCGATCTGCGGCCCGCGCAGGTGCAGACCGATCAGCACCACATCGCCGCCACCGTGGTTGCGCTCGATGATCTCGTGCGCGATCCGGGTCTGCGCGCGTCGTAACTCGTCGGCGCTGAAGACACTGGTGCGGAAGCTGGACGCGCCGGGCCCGGGCAAAGAAAAGCCGCCCCGGGAGGCGGCGGACGCCTCGGCTGAGGGCGGCAGGTTGTCGTGGGCACCGGAGGTGCCGGGGGGGCTCTCGGCCATCTCGTCCTCACTCCGTTGGAACCTCTCAGGATCCCAGTGACGAAGTGTGTCGACCGTAGCACAGCCCGACTCCGACGCCGGGTTTCGGGGGGGGGCGGGCTTCAGTCGAACGTCCAGCGGGTGGCAGAAACCGGGAAGTCGGCCTCCCGCCAGGTCAGGGCAACGCACGGTTCCACCGCGTACAGACCGAAGTTCGGCTCCGAGAGATCGAGACTGATGTCGTACTTCGCGGCGTACGCAGCGACGAACTCGACTGGCAGATCGGTCACCGCCACGGCCCGGGCCACGCCCTCGACGGCACACACGTCGTCGCCACTCTCGAGGTGCACGACCACGTCGGGCGCCCGGGTGATGTTGCGGGCCTTGAGGGATGTCGGATCGGTCGAGAACCACAGCGCGCCCTCGATCCACAGACCCCAGACCGGCATCGCGTGGGGACGCCCGTCCGCGCGCTGCGAACACACCCAGTAGTTGCGTGCCGCGATGAGCCAGCCCTCGATCGTGGACCACGGGAGCACGGTCCCGTCGGCCGGCGCGTCCCCGAGGCCGTAGCCCTCGACCACGCGGACCGGTCCCGGGCGCGGTGACCGGTTCACGCCTCACCCATCAGGACGGAGATCAGCACACCCTGCACGTCGGTCAGCCAGTCGTACCCGGCCCGTTCGGCGGTGAGCGGAGCCCGGTCCCGGCCGTCCGGATCGTCGTCGGTGACCCCGAGCACCGTGCCCAGCACCAGTCGGACGTCATTGAGGCCGCCGACCCAACCCTCGAGGTCGGCGGTCGCCACCACGACCTCGGTCCGGCCCCGCCGCTCGCGCCCACCGTCGAGCGCGGTGGTGATCAGGTCGAGACCGGTCGACTTCGCGAGGACCAGATCCTCGTGGACCACCGATTGGAACTCGCGCTCGGCCCGGTCCTCGGTGGGATCGACGTAGGCCCGGGGGAAGAGCCGGTCGCGAACCGGATCGACGCCGTGCTGGGGCACCCCACCCTCGAGCTCACCCGTCGTGCGACCGACCTCGGCCCGGAGGTACGCGACCTCCTCGGCCTCGAACGTCAACACGACACCGTCACCGCGCGGCTTGACCATCACGAGGCGCGGTCGCGTTCCATCGTCGCCCACAGGCCATGGGCGTGGAGCCGGACGACGTCGATCTCGGCCTTCTCGCGGGTTCCGTGCGACACCACCGACTTGCCGTCGTGGTGCACCTCGAGCATCAGGCGGGTGGCCTTCTCGGTCGAGTAGCCGAACAACTTCTGGAAAACGAAGACCACGTACGGCATCAGGTTCACCGGGTCGTTCCACACGATCACCAACCACGGTGTGTCGGTCCCGGTGACCGTCTCCTCCACCGGCGCCTCGATGGTGCTGGTTGACGTATCGCCGACGGACGCCATCGCTACCAACCGTGTCGGTGAACGTCGACACCACCCGAGCCGGAGCTTGCGGAGGCGAGCAGCCACGAAGCGAACGCCACGCCACCACCAATCAGGAGCGTGAGCGGAGAGGCAGTCAAGGCGTTCTCACCTGTTCCGCGATGCGGGCCAGGAGTCCGTTGACGAAGCGGCCGCTCTTCTCGGTCGAGTACTGCTTGGCGAGTTCGACTGCCTCGCTGATCACCACGGCCGTCGGGACGTCACGTTCGTGGGCGAGCTCGAAACAGCCGAGCCGCAACACGGCCCGGTCGAGCGCGGGCATCCGCTCCACGGCCCAGTGCTCGGAGTACTCGCGCAGGAGTCCGTCGAGTTCGTCGGCGTGGTTCTCGACTCCACGGACGAGTTCCATCGCGTAGGCGTCGGGATCGACGGGCAGGCTCGCGAACAGCTCGGTCGACGTGATCGAACGCACCTCGCGCTCGTAACAGAGCCCCAGGGCACGTTCGCGGGATTCTCGACGTGGCGCCACCGTGAGACCCGCTCAGGCGCGGGTGAGGTACTCGCCGGAACGGGTGTCGATCTTGAGGGTCTCGCCGATCTCGATGAACAGCGGCACCTGGACCACGAGGCCGGTCTCCATGGTCGCGGGCTTGCGCGCGCCCGAGACCCGGTCACCCTGGATCCCCGGTTCGGTCTCGGTCACCACGAGTTCGACCGCGGCGGGCAGGTCGACCCCGAGCACCTCGCCGTTCCAGCTCGGCAGCACCGCGACGTCGCCCTCCTTGAGGTACTTCGTCGCGTCGCCCAACGCTTCGGTCGACACGTGGAGTTGGTCGTAGGACTCGTTGTCCATGAACACGTAGTCGGTGCCCTCGCGGTAGAGGTACTGCATCTCGCGCTTGTCGATCGTGGCGCGGCCCACCTTCTCGTCGGCGCGGAACGTCTTCTCCACCACTGCGCCGGTGCGGTAGTTCTTCAGCTTCGTCCGCACGAACGCGCCGCCCTTACCGGGCTTCACGTGCTGGAACTCCACCACCGTCATCAGGCCGTCGGGGAGGTTGAGGGCCATGCCGTTCTTGAGGTCGTTGGTAGAAATGCTCATCGCTTCCGCTCCTGGTCCTTCGGCCCGGGCCGCTCGGGCCTCGCTTCGCTGCAGTACCGGCACTGCGTCTCGTGGCACGCCGCTTCACTCATACCACGAGGTCCTTCGGGAAGAGCGTCAGGGCGCGTGACCCCTCGGCAGTGACGACCAGGGTGTCTTCGATCCGCACACCACCGATGCCGGGGAGGTACACCCCCGGTTCGACGGTCACCACGTGGCCGACGTCGAGGGTACCAGTCGATGTGCTCGCAACCCGAGGCGACTCGTGAATTTCGAGCCCGACACCGTGTCCGGTGCCGTGGATGAATGCGTCGCCCCAACCGGCGGCCTCGATGACCGACCGGCTGGCTCGATCCACGGCGGAACACTCGACCCCGACCGCGACCGCCGCACAGCCCTGCTGCTGAGCGTCGAGCACGGTGTCCCAGACCCGGCGTGCCTCCGGGCTCGGCGCGCCGACGCTCACGGTCCGGGTCATGTCGGAGCAGTACCCGTCGACGATGCAGCCGAAATCGATCACGACCAACTCGCCGGCGTCGATCACCCGGTCGCCGGGCCGGGCGTGCGGTTTGGCGCCGTTGGGCCCGGACGCCACGATCGGGTCGAAGCTCACCGCGCTCGCCCCGCGTTCGCGCATCGCGAACTCGAGTCGGAGCGCGAACTCGCGCTCGGTGGGTCGCGCCGCGAGCGTCGGCAGCAACTCCTCGAGCGCGCGGTCGGCGATCGCACAGGCGGCGCGGATGCGGTCGACCTCCCCCGGCTCCTTCACCATCCGCAGGCCGTCCACCAACCCGTCGGTCGCCACCAGCGTCGAGCCGGGGAACCACTCGGCGAAGGCCCGCTGCTGACCCCAGGTCACACCGTCGGCCTCGAGCCCCAACCGGGCGACGCCGGCGGCAGCCCGGGCGAGTGCGGCCCGCTGATCCGCCTGGGTCAGCCCGATCTCGATGGCCGCCGTCACCCCGGCACTCCCGAGTTGGTCGGCGGACTGGTCGCGGTAGCGGCCGTCGGTGACGAAGGTCGCGCGGTCGCGGGTGACGAGCAGCATCGCGGCCGAGCCCGTGAAGCCGGTGAGGTACCGGACGTTGACGAGGCGCGTCACGAGCAGCGCGTCGATGTCGTCGAAGCCGGCGCGCAGACGGTCCATCCGGCTGGCGACGTCGAGGGCGGCGAGCTTCACGACAACCGTCCGATCGCGGCGTCGACGGCCAAGCGGTACCCGGCGCGACCGAAGCCCGAGATCGAACCGGTCACCACCGGCCCGATGACCGAGGTCCGCCGCCACTCCTCCCGGGCTGCGACGTTCGAGAGGTGCAGTTCCACCTTGACGCCGTCGTACGCGGCGAGCGCGTCGGCGATGGCGTACGAGGTGTGCGTGAACGCGCCCGGGTTGATCACGATGGCCCCCACCCGACCCCGCGCGCCGTGGATGGCCTCGATCAGTTCGCCCTCGTGGTTCGACTGGAAGTGTTCGAGGTCGTGACCCGCCACCGACGCGGCCTGGGTCGCGTCGGCGACGCAGTCCTCGAGCGTGTCGGTGCCGTAGATGTCGGGCTCGCGGGTGCCCAACAGGTTCAGGTTGGGACCGTTCAGCAACAAGATCGTCGTCATGTCCACTCTCCGTCGGTGACGCCTACGGACTCGAATGCGTAACGCAGTGCGGCCGGGGGCGGGTCTTCCACGATCGCGAGGCCGCCCGGGCCGGGCAGCACGAAGGTGAGCCCGCCGCTTGCCTTCTTGTCGCGGGCCATGAGCGTGAGGAGCTGGGCCGCGGAGATCGCGGCGGCATCGGGCACGCTCACGGGCAGGCCGAGCGACGCGGGGAGGGCCTGGAACCGATCGACGACGTCCATGCCGACCCGCTCGCAGCCGCCGGCGAGCGCGCCCGCGAACACGAGACCGATCGCCACCGCCTCGCCGTGGGTGAGCCGGTGTTCGAACGCGATCTCGAGCGCGTGGGCGAGGGTGTGGCCGAGGTTCAGTGTGACACGCAATCCGGTGCGCTCCTGCGGATCCGCGGCGACCACCTCGGCCTTGATGCCGGCACAGCGCGCGACGACGTCGGCGAGCACCGCCGGGTCGCGGTCGATCACGGCCGTCGTCCCGGTCCGCAGCACGTCGACCAGTCCGGTCGGGTCGGCGACGACGTCGTACATCAGCGCGTACTTCGCCACCTCCCCCAGCCCACTGCGGTACTCGCGCGGATCGAGGGTCACCAGGGTGTCGGTGTCGGCCACGACTGCGATCGGCTGGTGGAACGCACCGACGAGGTTCTTGCCTTCCGGCAGGTTCACTGCGGTCTTGCCACCGATGGCCGCGTCCACCATCGCGAGGAGCGTGGTCGGCACCTGCACGACATCGACTCCGCGGTGGTACGTGGCTGCCGCAAAGCCGGCGGTATCGCCCACCACACCACCCCCGAGTGCCACGACGACATCGCCGCGGAGCAACCCCCACGCCGCGAACCCGCGGGTGAGGGTCTCGACGGTCGCGAGCGTCTTGTGCTGTTCCCCGTCACCCATCAGGAAGAGTTCGGTCGGCGCGTCGATCGCGGCGCGTACGCGGTCGGCGTACCGCGCCGCGATCCCCGCCTGCGACACGATCGCCACCCGGCGCCGGCCCGCGACGACGCGCCCGACCGCAGCCAGGTTGCCGGCGCCGACGATCACGTCGTAGGGCGAATCGACGGCGACCGGGATCGTCGTCATGGCGCCGCCGATTCGAGTTCGTGGAACCGTTCGAGGACCATGGCGGCCACCGCGTCGGCATCCCGGCCCTCGGTACTCACGGTCGCGTGGGCGGCCGCGGCATAACTCTCGCCGCGGGCGTCGGCGAGGCGGGTGAGCGTGGCGAGCGACGGGCCCCCGGCGATCAACGGACGACCGGCGACACCGTCGCGTTCCACCCGCGCCGCCAAGACCTCGGGTGGGGCCTGGAGCCACACGACCACCCCGCGCCGGGCCGTCCGCCGGTTCTCGGGATCGACCATCGCACCGCCGCCACACGCGACCACCAAGGGTTCGGGCGAGTCCATCGCGTCGGCCAGCGCCGTGCGTTCGCGGGTACGGAACTCCGCTTCGCCGAGGGTGGCGAAGAGTTCCGGCACGGTCGCACCGCTGACCGCCTCGACCAACGCGTCGGTGTCGACGAACCCCCGGCCCAGTTCGCGTGCGCACACTTCTCCGACGGTCGTCTTCCCGGCACCCATCAGTCCGACGAGTAGCAGATGGCGCGCGGTGGTCACAGCGACGCGACGAACCCGCGGTGATTGCGGGTGAACTCGTCGAGGGAGTCGCCGCCGAACTTCCGAAGTGCCTCGTCCGCGAGCACCAGGGCCACCATCGTCTCCGCCACCACGCCGGCGGCCGGCACGGCCGTGACATCGGTGCGCTCCTTGAACGACACCGTCGACTCCTTGGTCTCCACGTCGACGGTACGCAGGACCGGCCGGTTGAGCGACGCGAGCGGTTTCATCGACGCCCGGGCGACGAGCAGAGAACCGGTGGTCATCCCGCCCTCGATGCCGCCGGCGCGATCGGAGGCGCGCTCGTAGCCTTCGGCTTCGCTCCAGAGGATCTCGTCGTGCGCTTCGCTGCCGCGTACCGCGGCGACTGCGCTGCCTTCGCCGATCTCCACCGCCTTCATCGCCTGGATGCTCATCAGCGCCTGGGCGATCCGACCGTCGATGCGCCGGTCCCAGTGCACGTGCGATCCCAACGCGACCGGTACGCCGAACCCCAGTACCTCCACCACCCCGCCGAGCGAGTCGCCGTCCTTGGCCGCGGCCTTGATCGCGGCGATCATCGATTCCTCGGCGCCGGCATCGAAGCAGCGCACCGACGACGCGTCGATCCGGTCGAGATCGTCCACGCCCGGGCGGGGCGCGTCCGGCGCGACGGCCGCCTCCCCCATCCGGATCACGTGTGAGATCACCGTCGTCCCGAGTTCGGCGAGCAGCGCCTTCGCCAGCATCCCCGCCGCGACGCGCGCGGCGGTCTCGCGCGCACTGGCCCGCTCGAGCACGTTGCGGGCGTCGGCGAAACCGTACTTCTGCATCCCGACAAGGTCGGCGTGACCCGGACGGGGCTGGGTGAGCGGCTTCTCGGTGGCACCCGGTGCGGGCGACATCTCCTCCTGCCACTTCGGCCACTCCGTGTTGTGGATCACGATCGAGACCGGCGATCCGAGGGTCGCACCGTGGCGGACACCGCCGACGAACTCCACCTCGTCGCGCTCGAAACGCATCCGGGGGCCGCGGCCGAAACCGAGCCGGCGTCGTGCCAGTTCGTCGCCGATCTGGTCCACCGTGATCGGCAATCCGGCCGGGAGCCCTTCGACGATGACGACGAGCGCGGGGCCGTGCGATTCTCCGGCGGTCAGGTAGCGCAGCATGATCGACGCAGGTTAGAGCCCGCCGTCGTCCCAACCGCGACCCAAATCCCCTGGTCGCGTGGCGAGAGGGCGAGCGGACCGGCGCGTCCGCGCGAACGAGTTCTCCGCTCGCCCGTGGCCCGAGTGGCCCGTGAACGAAGTGAACAAGAGCGGGAGCGTGGTTACTTGGTGACCTGTTCGCCCTGGCAGAGCGAGAACGGCGAGTCGGCGTAGGTGAGGCTCACCCCGGGCTGGCCGCCGACGCACGTGGTGAACGCGATCAGCTTGTAGTTGGTGGCGAAGACCTGACCCGCGACCGCGGTGTACTCCACGGTGCCGACCCGGATGCGCGCGGTCTGCACTCCCCCGGTGTCGCTGAAGACGTCGAGCAGGGCGACATCGGTCGTCGGGGCCGGGTTCTGCGCCGGCGAGGTGGTCGGGGTGGTGGGGAACGATGCCGAGTTCGTGGTCGTCGTCGTCGGCTGGGTCGTGGTCGTCGTCGAGCCACCACCCGGCGTGTACTGGGTCGGCGCCTCGAACGGGTCGCGCAGGCTGAGCTCGGCGAAGCTCCCGTTGGGCAGCGTCGGCTCCTGCGGCGCGGTCGTCGCGGTGGATCCGCTCCCGCTCGTGGACTCCGGGACCGGACCGAGCGACTTCGGGGTCGCGTCGTCGGAGCGGAGGAACACTTGGTAGATCAACAGCATCATGACCGCGGCACCGGCGATCCCGAGGAGGAGTCCCGTGCGCTGGGACCGGTCGCCGTTGTTCGACCGCTTGCGACTCGATCGGTTGCGGGCCATCAGGTGCCTCCGGTGGTCGAGGACGCCGGAGTCGTCGACGAGGTCGAGCTTCCGGGGGCGGTGGTCGGCGTGGTCGCCGGGGTGGTCACGGCCGAGCCCGGGGTACCCGGCGGCGCGGCCCGGGTGAACATGCGGCCGGTCAGCGTGACGGACAACGTCGTGTCACCCGCCGATGCGGCGTCGCTTCCACCCGTGGTCATGTTGAGACCGTCGATGATCACGAGCCGGTCGAGCTTCTCGAGCCGGGTCAGGTAGTTCTCGATCTGGAAGAAGCTGCCGGACACGTTGATGGTGAGGCTGATCGTGCTCGACGCACCGGAGGCCGCGGGCGGCGACGGTGCGATCGAGAGGAACTCGATCCCGGCGTCGTCGGCGATGTTGTTGGCCTGGATGATGAACTCGCCGAGGTCGGGCAGCTTCGGGATCGCCTGGTCGAACTTGCGCAACAGCGCCTCCTGCTCCGTGCTGGACTTCTGCTGCGAGTTCAACCGCGCCAGGTCCGCCTGGAGACTCTGCTCCTTGCCCTGCTCGGCCGCGACCGAGGTCTTGGTCGTGGAGAGCGTGTCGCCGATCGGGCTGTAGACGATGAAGTACCACGCCAGGAGGATCACGACGAATCCCGCGACGCCGGCGATGAGGGCGTTGCGCTTCATGGCGTGCTCAACTTGAAGTCGTCGGCCCGCTTCGATTTGGCCTTGTCGGTGATGGTGGCGGTCGAGCTGAACGTGACCGTCGAAACGGCGGTCGCCGCGCCGTTGGCCGACGTGCCGCTCGTCGACTTGGCCGCGTTCGGGACCCACAGGTCCGAGAACGACGGGATGTCGGATCCGATGCGCTGGATCCAGGCCGCGATGGCGTCGAAGTCACGACCCTGACCGGCGAAGTTGACGGTGCCCGATGGCCCGGTGACGGCGGGGACGACCGGCGCCGGTGCCGGCGTGGTCGAACCGGTCGCGGTGGTCGTCGTGGTCGAGGAGGAATCGGTCGTGGGCGCCGGGGTCGGTGCGGCGGCCGCGGCCGCCGCCGCCGGCGTCACGCTGCCCTGGAACGAGGTGAGCCACACGTCGGCCGGGATCGTCCGCGACACGGCCTGCAGCATCGACGACCAGGAGACGTCGGTCGCCAGGAGGGTCTGCGCCTCGGCCGAGAGGCCTTCGATCTGGGTCTGACGCTGGGCCACGAGGGACAGGTCGTTGATCTGGTTCTGCAGCTTCGCGTTGTTGGCCTGCGCCGCGGAGAGCTTCGACTTCTCGTCGTCGACCTGCTTCTGCTTCAGGTAGGTGAGCCCGGCGAGACCGGCGATGAGGACGCCGCCCACGACCAGACCGACCTTGATCAGCTGGCTGCGGTCGAACTCACCCTTGGGTTCGCCCCCGAGCAGGTCGATCCGCTTGCCCGCCATGAGACCGCCGAGCGCGAGCCCGACGGGTACGGGGAGAAACGGGTCGAGCGCCGGCAGCTGGTCGTCGGGGAATCCGATGTCGCCGACGGCGACGTGCTCGCGCGGCCGGGCGAGGTCGACCGGCACGCCCACGGTGTCGAGCAGTTGGTCGGCGAGGCCGGGGGTGAGCGATCCACCGCCGGTGAGCGTGACGCGGAGCAGACGGATCGCGTCGGGCTGGGTCCGGTAGTAGTCGAGCGATCCCCGGATCTGCTCCACGAGGTCGGAGATGGGTCGCGCCATCGCACCCTGGGAGCGTTGCCGCAGTTCGACCGGCGCCCGCTCGTCTCCCCGCTTGACCGCTTCGGCCTGCTCCTGGGTGAGTTCGAGGTCGCGCGCGATCGCGTCGGTGACCACGCGGCCGCCCGACCCGAGGATGCGCACGAAACGCGGGATCCCGAGTTCGTGGACGACCACCACGGTCACGCCACCGCCGACACTGACGATCGCCTCGACGCCGCCGCCGTTGTCCGACACCCTCCGGCCGACCGAACGGACGAGCGCGAGCGGGACGAGGTCGACCGACGCCACACTGAGCCCGGCGGCCCGGACCGCACCCGTGAGATTGCGGATCAGGTCCTTGTGTGCCGCCGCGAGCAGCACCCGGCTCATCGGCTGGGGCGGTGGACCGTCGCCGACGGCCTCCGGGACCGGCAGCGCCTCGAGCACCTGGAAGTCGAGGACGGCGTCCTCGAGGGGGATCGGGATCAGTTCCTGGGCCTGGAATCGCAGTGCGCCGGCGAGTTCGTCGTCGGACATGGTCGGCAGATCGACCGTGCGCACCAGGACTCGGGGGGATGCCACACCGATCCGGACCGGCGCCTTCTTCAGGCTCAGCTCACTCCACAGCCGCTCGATCGCGGCGGTGACGGCCGTGGGGTCGATGACCTCGCCGTCGCGCATGGCACCGGTCGGCAGGGCGACCTGACCGAAGCTCGTCAACCGAGGTGGATCCCCGGCTTCGATCTCGGCGACGCGGACCGCATTGGTCCCGATGTCGAGACCGATCAGACGGCGGGCCACTGGTCTGCGCCCCCTTCGTTCATCGTGCCCACGACCCGTTCGTCGAGGTATTTGGCGACGTCGCGCTCGCGGATCCGGAGGTGTTTTCCGACCCGGATCGCGGGCAGTTCACCGGCTTTGATGAGCCGATACACGGTCATGGTGGAGACACGCATCACGTCCGCCACCTCGCGTGCGGTCAAAAGATCGTGCGGTATCGGCGACGCCACGGCTGTTGCCCCTCGTTGACTTGCGGCACAGTAAGTCTCAGCCCGGAACATCGTCAACATGAGCCACGGGAGTTGAGCCCGTCGCGCATGAATGAACCGTTGGGCCTAGGTCGCGCGTCGGTTTCGTGATGCGCGCGGCCCAGGTTCGCACTGCGGACCCCCGAACCTCGACTCGGGATCGCGTCGAGATGGGCGCACGTCAGCGGCCGCGGTAGAGGTCGAGCAGTTGGGTGCCGACGTAGACCGCGGTGAGTGCCCCGGCGGCCATGAACGGACCGAACGGGACCGGCTCCTTGCGCGTCCGCACCTTGGTGGCGATGAGGGCGCTGCCCACGACCGCACCCAGCAGGAACCCGAGGAACAGTCCCAGGAACACGTGACCCCACGAGAGCCAGCCCAGCGCACCGCCGAGGACGAAGCTCAGCCGGACGTCGCCGAACCCCATACCCCGGGGCGAGATCACGTGGATCACGAAGAACACGCCGAAGGCCGCCGCACCGCCTTCGATACCGCGGAGATAGGCCGCCCAGCCGCCGTCCACCGCCGCCGGTACGAGGAGCAGGCCCGCGAAGACGAACCCGACCGGGTAGAGCACGCGGTTCGGCAGGAGGAAATGGTCGAGGTCGATCAGCGAAAGGGCGACGAGCCCGGCCGCGAGGGCACAGTACGCAGGCACCTCCCACGTGGCGCCGAATCGCTGCCCGATGCCCACCCAGAGCGCCGCGGTGAGGAGTTCGACGAGCGGATACCGAATCGAGATCGGCGCGTGGCAGTGCCGGCAGCGGCCGCGCAGGAGGACCCAGGCGAGGACCGGGACGTTCTCGAATGCCGAGAGTTCGGTCTCGCAGTTCGGACAATGCGAGCCGGGACGCACGATCGACTCGTGCCGGGGCACCCGCCAGACCACGACGTTGAGGAACGAGCCGACGAGCAGGCCGAAGATGGCGCAGATCCCGAGCAGGGCGGAGTGAGTCATGGCGATGCGAGGCTAGAGAGCGCAGCCGGGAATGGGCGGGACCCGACGGGATCAGGGCCAACTCGTGAGCCAACCGGCCGTCGGGGTGAACTGATCGGCCTGACAGGTGGTGGCGTTGTCGACCCGCTGGAACTGGGGCGCGTTGCCCGGCTGCTCCAGCAGGGCGAAGCAACGACCCGAGGTCGAATGGGACGCGAGGATGAGATACCAGGCCGAGCCGCTCGACCCGTTCGCGACCGAGACCGACCGCTGGTTGGCGGGCGCCGTGGCGGAACTGGCGAGGAAGGTGACGGCCGGCTCCTCCCCTCGGAGGGAGCCCGGGGTGGGACCGGTGCCGTCGGAAGTCTCGACGGCCTTGGCCGCGGTGAGCGAGTTGCGCAGCAGGTTCTGGGCCTGGCGGTCCTGTGCGGGAGTGCGGGCCGAGAGCAGCGTCGGGACCATGATGCCGATGAGCACTCCGATGATGCCGACGACCACGAGCAGCTCGACGAGCGTGAACCCGGATTCGTCCGGCGGTATCTCGTTGACGAGTCGTCGCTCCATGTGATCGGTGTCCAGTCTCGAGAACACAGATGGGGGGCCCGGCAGCGCCGGACCCCCCATCGCGCTCGTTCGAGGTGACTACCAGGCCTGGGCCCAGCCGCCACCGGAGGTTGCGTTGGTGATCGTCGGCGCGTTGCCGGCGGTCGGCAACGTCGGAGCCGACGTCGGGTCGCAGCTCACTCCACCGAGGTTCGCGAACACCGTGCCCGGACCGTTGGCCGAGTCGCCGATCGCGTAGCAGTTCCCCGACGCTGACTTCGCCACCATGACGAGATCAGTCGCCGAACGAACGTCGACCGACACAACCTTTGCAGTGGTGGAGGTCGTGGCGTTGAACGTCAGGCTCGGCTCAGCCGCGGTCAGACCGGTGACGAGCGCAGCGCTGGTCGCGCCGTACGAGTCCTGGTCGGTGTAGATGCCCTTGGCGTTGGTCAGGGCGTTGCGGAGGCTCGACTGAGCCGCCTTGTCTTGTGCACGGGACTTGGCGCCGAGGAAGGTCGGAATGGCAATGGCGATCAAAATGGCAATGATCAACACCACGACCATGAGCTCGATGAGCGTGAATCCACGCTCGTCCTCACGCCGCGCCCGCAGGTTCGTCAGCATCTGCTGCATGTGAATGATTCTCCTGTTGGGGTTCGG
>JBBSBV010000050.1:0-23225 GCA_038250905.1 Acidimicrobiia bacterium | reverse complement strand
GTTCGTCCTCGCGAACCCCGATCGGGTCGACGCGCTGATCCTGATGGACACCGCCCCCGGACCGGTCCCGGGCATGGACGGCGAGCTGATCGGTCTGGGCGTCCAGATCGCGAACGAGCAGGGAATGGACGAGCTCAAGCGGGTGATGGACGCGTTCGCACCCCTGGGCACCGAGGCCTACGAGCGCACGCTGCGGGAGCGCCCGGGCTATCGCGAGTTCGGCGACGCCAAGTGGGAGACCTTGAGCCGGGCGATGTACACCGCCATGCTCATCGAGATCCGCGACCAGCCCGACGAGTTGGCGGCGCTCGCCGCGGTCCGGTGCCCGGCGCTCGTGATCGTCGGCGTCGAGGACACACCGTTCGTCGGGGTCTCGCAGCAGATGGCGGAGATGCTCCCGGGCGCAACCCTCGTCGTCATCCCGGACGCGGGTCACTCGCCGCAGTTCGAGAACGGTCCCGTATGGCTGGACACGCTGCGGGGATTCCTCGCCGCGTTGGCGACCGCGTCGACCGCGGCGTAGCCCGGTCACTCGGCCAGGTCGGCCGGCCGGCGATCGTCAGTTGGCGTCGCCCGACGCCCGGGCCAGGAAGCGGTCTTCTTCGACCGCGACGCGCGTGATCCGGCCGGCTGCGACGAGCCCGGCCCGGTATTTCACCGAGACGCGAAACACCAGCCGGCGGCCTTCGATGGTCTCGAGGACGGCCTCGGCGGTCACCACCTCACCGACCGCGACCGGGGCGAGATGATCGAGTTGAACCCGGTATCCGACGGTCGTGTGCCCGGCCGGGAGATTGTTCGCGACGGCTTGGACCGCGGCCTGCTCCGCGAGCACGACCACGTACGGCGTGGCCATCACCGGCACCGTGCCCGTGCCCTGGGCGAGCGCGGTGTCGGCCTCGGTGACCGTGTGGGTGACGGATGCGGCGAGTCCGGCGTCGAGCGGCACGGGCGTACCATACGCGCGGTCCTTGCCGGTCAGCGGACTCGCCCTGCGTGTGTTTCGTCACCCTCCGCGCACCGGCTCGGCGGTCCCGACGGAACATCCGGGTCCGGCCACGGGTTGCAGCACAGTCCATTGTCGAACGTGTCGGGAGTCTCGCGGTGATCGAAACTGCAATCGTCGAAGCAACCCTGCAGCGGGCCCTGGCCGGCGGCGGTGACTTCGCCGACGTGTTCGTCGAGGACCGCTCGTCGACCTCGGCCACCTACGACGACGGCAAGGTCGAGGAGATGCGGTCCGGCCGGAGTCGGGGGGCCGGTATCCGGGTCGTCCGCGGTGAGACCACGGGGTTCGCCCACACGTCGGACCTCACGGTGGAGGGACTCGGGGTCGCCGCCGAGGCCGCGGCGGCCGCCGCCAAGGCCGGTGGGCCGGGTACGCGTGTCGCCCCGCTCGTGGCGCGTCCCGACGACGCCACCAACTCGGTCGTGACTCTGCCCGAGACGGTGTCGAAGGCGCGCAAGGTCGAGATGATGGCGCGGGCCGATGCCGCGGCGCGAGCCGTTTCGCCGTCGATCACCCAGGTGACCGCGAGCTACGCCGACGGCCGGCGTCGGATCCTGGTAGCCAACTCCGACGGCGTGCTCGCGACCGACGACCAGGTCCGCACGCGCTTCGCCGTGAGTTGTGTCGCCTCGGCCGACACCGGTCTCCAGACCGGCAGTGAGTCACCGGGGCGCACCATCGGCTTCGAGTTCTTCGACGAACACCCGCCCGAGGAGATCGCGCAGCTCGCCGCGGCCCGCGCGGTGTCGAAGCTCGACGCCCGGCCTGCACCGAGCGGGAAGCTCCCGGTGGTGCTGCGCAAGGGTGCCGGCGGCGTGCTCTTCCACGAAGCGTGCGGTCACGGTCTCGAGGCCGACATCATCAAGCGTGACGCGTCCGTCTTCCGGGGCCTCATCGGGCAGCGGGTCGCGGGCCCGGGCGTGACGCTCGTCGACGACGGCGCGCTCGCTCGCGACTGGGGCGCGTGCGCGATCGACGACGAAGGTGCGCCCGCGCAGCGCAACGTGCTCATCGACGACGGCATCCTCACCGACTACATGTGGGACCTGCTGCGGGCCCGTGGTGAGGGTCGGCCGAGTTCGGGCAACGGCCGCCGGGAGACGTACCAGCATCTCCCGATGGTGCGGATGACCAATACCTACATCACGCCCGGCAGCGAGGATCCCGACGAGATCATCCGCCAGACCCCCTACGGGCTCTACTGCGTGGCGCTCGGCGGGGGACAGGTGAACCCGGCCACCGGCGACTTCGTCTTCGGCATCACCGAGGCCTACATGATCGAGAACGGACAGATCGCCTACCCCGTGCGCGCCGCGCAGCTGATCGGCAACGGGCCCGAGACCCTGCGTGCGGTCGACGCGGTGGGCAACGACTTCGAGACCTGGACCGGAATGTGTGGCAAGGACGGGCAGAGCGTGCCCGTCTCGTCGGGCCAGCCGACCCTGCGGGTGGCCGAACTCACCGTCGGGGGGACTGCGGCGTGAGTGCCGGCGTGAGTTCCCCTGACCTGCTCGGCATCGCGAACGAGGTGGTCGACGGCGCGCGGCCGGGCGAGCAGCTCGAGGCGTACGTGATCCGGTCGCGAGAGACCGAGGTGAAGGTGTTCGCCGGCGAGGTCGAGTCGCTGTCGGTGGCCGAGGTCGCGGGTATCGGCGTGCGCGTGATCGCCGACGGGCGGCAGGGCATCGCCTACGCCGGGTCGCTCGACGCGGACGTGATCCTCGCCACCGTGACCGACGCCCGCGACAACGCGTCGTACGGCGCGCCTGACGACGCGTACGGCCTGGCCCGACCGGCCGACCTCGAGGGCGCAACGCCACCGGTGCTCGACCTCTGGTGTGAGGACGTGCTCACCACGCCCACCGCCGACAAGGTCGCGATGGCCATCGCCACCGACCGAGCGGTCATGGCGGCCGATTCCCGGGTGCGCAGCGTGGAGTCGAGCGAATACGGGGACGCCGCCCTCGAGATGGCAATGGTGGCGTCCACCGGGGTCTCGGCGACGCTGGCCCGCACGATGGCATCGGTCTCGACGGCCGCGATGGCGGGGGAGCGCGACGCCACCCAGACCGGGTACGGATTCGACGCCGGGCGTGGTGTCGGTGACCTCGACATCGAGCACGCGGCCGCGATGGCAGCCGAGCGGTCGACCCGCCTGCTCGGAGCATCCCAGCCCAAGACCGCGCGGCTCCCGGTGATCTTCGATCCGCTCGTGACCGCGTCGATCCTGTCGCTCATCGGCGCGGCCCTCAACGGCGAGGCGGTCCTGAAGGGCCGCTCGATGTTCGCCGACCGCCAGGGCGAGGTAGTGGGTGCGCCCACGGTCGACATCGTCGACGACCCCACCAACCCACTCGCATTCGGAGCGAGTCCCTTCGACGGTGAAGGCATCCCGACGCGCGCCACCACGCTGGTGCGCGAGGGCCGCCTCGTCGGATTCCTCCACAACCTCTACACGGCGCGCCGGAACGGGATCGCGACGACCGGTTCGGCGGTGCGCGGGTACGCGTCGACGCCGGGGGTCGGTGCGCGGGCGCTGCACTTCCGTCCCGGGGCGAAGTCGCCGGCGGAGCTCATGCGGTCGGTGCCCGAGGCCCTCTACGTGCAGTCGATCTCGGGGCTGCACTCGGGGACCAACACGACGAGTGGAGACTTCTCGGTGGGCGCCGAGGGGCTGATGGTGCGCGACGGTCAGTTGGCCGAACCCGTGCGCGAGGTCACGGTCGCATCGACGCTGCAGCGGATGCTGCTCGACATCGTGGAGATCGGCTCCGACCTCACGTGGCTGCCGGGTGGGACCGCGGGACTCACCCTGCTGGTGGCCGACATGACGATGGCCGGCGCCTGACCCACGCCTGACCCACGCGCGGCGCCTTACGTGGCGGCGATCCGATGGAAGACCGGTCGGCCCGCAGGCCCGGTGACCTCGAACAACTCGACCCGGTTCGCGCCGTGGTGCAGGAGGCGCTCGGGGATCATGGTCGCGAACCGCAGCGGCGTGATCGACGTGAACGTGGGCGAGATGCCCGCCACCCGACCGTTGACCGCGACCGCGATGGTGGCGGAGCGATCCGCGGTACCCCACACCATCGCCGGGATCGAACCGGTGGTGGCGTCGACGTGGCGGAGTGCGTCGCGCTGCACCAGGGTGGCGTGCACGGTCGACGGTGTCCCGAGGTCGAGCCGCGAGACCGGTCGGGTTCGGTCACCGGCGTGGGCGACCGGTCAGGCGCCGCGGCGGGTGAGGATCGCGTCGAGTTCGGCGACCGCGACGAACGGATCCTCGCCCACCTGCACCGTCTCGATGCCGAGCGCCCGGGCCGCGGCGACGTTGTCGGCGTTGTCGTCGAGGAAGACGCAGGCCTCCGGCGGCGCGCCGACGCGCTCGCAGGTGAGCCGGTAGATGTCGGGGTTCGGCTTGCGCATCCGCACGTCGGAGGAATCGACGACCACCTCGAACAACTCGTCCACCGGGAACGTGGCCCGCCAGTGGTCGCCCCACTCGGCCACGTTGTTGGTGAGCAGTGCGATCGCCGTGCCGCCGGCCTTGAGGGCCCGCGCCTTGTGGACGATCGGCCAGTGCACGCCGACGGGCATGTCGGCCATGAACTGCAGGTAGGCGTTCATGTCGATGTCCTGGCCCAGGACCTCCGGGGCGCGGGCCTGCACGCCCTCGAACCATTCGGCGAGGGTGAGTTCGCCGACCTCGAGCCGGTGCCAGTCGTGGGTCACCGACTCGGTCGGGACCTCGCGCTCGCTGGTGAAGATCGCACCTTCCACCCCGACGTACGCCTTGTCGCCGAAGAGAAGTTCGAGCACCGAGCCGGGCGGGTAACCCATGCGGGCCTCGAACTCGCCGATCCCGCGGAAGAGCGGGCTGGAGAACACACCGCCGTAGTCGAAGATGACGGCTTGGACCTTGGGCTCGGGCACGGGCTGGAGGGTAGTGGAGCCGCGTCAACCCCGACCGTCGGCGGCCTCCGGCGGGGCCACCGCGATGCTGACCGTACCGCTCGCGGTCGAGAACGCGATGCGGCTCGCCTCCCGGCTGGTCACGAGCAGTGTGATGCCGACGGTGTCGCTGCCGCCGACGACCGCATCCACCGCGAGCACCGGCGCCGCGGGGGCGACGACCACGGTCGGGTCACCGCCGTCGGCGAGGGTGGCCGGGTCGAAGGTGGCGAGCACGTCGACCACGTCGCCCACCGTCGGCCGGACGCCGTGCTCGGTGACGACCCGCACCGCTCGGTGACCCACCGGCACGATGTCGCTCCACGCGCCGCGCGATCCGCTCGCGAGATGGCGGCCGGTCACCGCGTCGTCCCGGAGGAGCGGTGCGCGCACGGTGCGGCCGATGGCGCGGTCCGCGCGCGTCAGCGTGTCGGCGGCCGGTGCCTCACCCCGCACGCGACGGGTGGTGAGATCGGCGGCGGTGACCCGGACCCCGACGGGCAGGTCGCGGCGGGCGACGACGACGGCGTGCAGGCTTCCGTAGGCCGAGTCCTGGTGGCGCAAGGACGTGACGGAGCGGGCCACGGTCACCGCGGTGAGCGTGGCCACGAGGACGGCGGCGGCCCAGAGCAGGCCAGCGCGAGGAGAACGACGGAACATGGGAAACCCCCGGAGTCGAAGTGTCGATCGGGGGGAAATCGGGGCGGCGGGGCCGCGAGTGGTGCCGGTCTGCGGGTCGTCACCCGCCGGCCGTGATCAACGGGTGATCAGGTCTTGGCCGGGGCCTTCTTGTCGGACTTGGTCCCCGAGGACTTGCCGTCGGACTTGGTGCTCTTCGTGTCCGAGGACTTCGAGTCGGAACTCTTCGAGTCGCTCGACTTCGACTCCGAGGAGGAACTGCTCGACGAACTGGTCGAGCTGTCCGACTTCTCGGCGCTGCGCCGGGACGAGGACGGGTTGTCGGTCCGGTAGAACCCCGACCCCTTGAGCACGATGCCCACCGCGCCGAGCACCTTGGTGAGCTTGCCGCCGCAGCCTGCGTGGCGCTTCAGCGGTTCTTCACTGAAGGTCTGGTACACCTCGATGTGCTCGTCGCACTTCGAACAGACGTACTCGTAAGTGGGCATTTCGCGAGTGACCTCGAACGGGAACGGGGAAGCATCAATGCTACCCGAAGCCCCATAGCCTTGAATATGCGGGTACCCGGTCGGTCGACAGCGGTGAGGAAGGGCGAGATCTCGTGAGTGACGCAGCCGTGATCGCCCTGCTCGCGGTGCCCGCCTACCTCCTCGGCACGTTCCCGACCGCCATCCTGATCGCCCGGGCGGGGGGCCATGACGTGACGGCCGAGGGTTCGGGCAACCCCGGCGCCTCGAATGTCGCCCGGATCATGGGGTGGAAGGCCGGTCTGCTCGTGATGGCGGGGGACCTCGCCAAGGGCGCGATCGCGGCCGGGGTCGGACTCGCGGTGAGCGGGCGGGCCGCCGGATACCTCCTCGGCGTCTTCGCGGTGCTGGGTCATACCTATCCCGTGACCCGGCGGTTCAAGGGCGGCAAGGGCGTCGCCACCGCGGGCGGGCTGCTCACGGTGCTGAACCCGCTGGTGAGTGCGGTCCTGGCGGTCGTGTGGTTCCTCGCCGCCCGGGTGCTGAAACTGGCGTCGGTCGGGTCCCTGATCGTGGCCCTGCTGTTCCCGGTGGGGGTCGCACTCACGGGCCGGCCGGGCTGGGAGATCGGCCTGGCGTGCGGCCTGGCGGCCCTGGTGGTGGTGCGGCACCTCCCGAACCTCCGCCGGCTGCTCCGAGGCGCCGAGTTGCGGACCGATACGGCGCCAACCGTCCCCGACGCGATGGGCCCGGACGACGGTCCGGAATCAGGGGTTGATTGAGGCCGACGACCTGCCGATTACTTCGGACGAGGTTGTACCGTCCATCTGCATGAGGTTGTCGTCCCGATGAATCCGCGCGTCCGCAAAGCCGTCATCCCCGCCGCCGGGCTCGGGACCCGTTTCCTGCCGGCCACCAAGAGCCAGCCCAAGGAGATGCTCCCGGTCGTCGATAAGCCGTCGATCCAGTACGTGGTGGAGGAGGCGGTCCGGGCCGGCCTCACCGACATCCTGATCATCACCGGCCGCGGCAAGCGCGCCATCGAGGACCACTTCGACCGGAACTTCGAACTCGAGTTCTACCTGGAGCAGCAGGGCAAGACCGACCTCCTCAAGGAGGTGCAGGAGTCTTCCGAGCTCGGCGAGATCCACTACATCCGCCAGAAGGATCCGCGCGGCCTCGGTCACGCGGTCTCGATCGCGCGTGAACACGTGGGTGACGAGCCCTTCGCGGTGATGCTCGGTGACGACATCATGGTGGACGACTCCGCGCTGCTGCGTTCCATGCTCGACGTGCACGACCGGTACGGGCGGTCGGTGCTCGCGTTGAAGGACGTGAAGCCCGAGGAGATCTCCGCCTACGGCTGTGTCGAACCCGAGCACGTGGACGAGTCGCTGGTGCAGGTGAAGTCGATCGTCGAGAAGCCGAAGATGGAAGAAGCGCCGTCGACGCTCGCCGTGATCGGTCGGTACGTGTTCACCCCCGAGATCTTCGAGGCGATCGACCGCACGCAACCCGGCGCGGGTGGCGAGATCCAGCTCACCGACGCCATCGGCCTGCTCAACCAGGACCAGACGGTGTACGGCCAGGTCTTCACCGACGGGCGGTTCGACATCGGCCAGAAGGTCGATTTCCTGCGGGCCAACGTGGAACTGGCGCTCGACCGCGAGGAGTTGCGGCCCGAGCTGGAGAAGTTCTTGCTCGAAACCCTGCGTCGACGCGGCATCATCTGAGCCGACGCCCGCGCGGACGCGGGCCCGGATCGGAGAACCACGGTGGAATCGCTCGAAGTCGTCCAGGCCCGGATCCAGGACGCCATCCCGTCCGCGCACGCCGGGATGGTGCGCTTGCGGGACTCACTCGGCCTGGTGCTCGCCGCCGACGTGATCGCCGGCGAAGCGGTGCCCCCGTTCGCCAACACCGCGATGGACGGGTACGCCGTGCGCGCCGCCGACACGGTCGACGCCCCGGTCCGGCTCACGGTGATCGGCGACCTCCCGGCGGGATACGAGGCGAAGCACCCGGTGGGTCCGGGCGAGGCGATCCGGATCATGACGGGAGCTCCGATGCCCGCCGGTGCCGACGCGATCGTGATGGTCGAGCGCACCGAGCGCGCGGGGGACGACGGCGTCACCATCGCGGTGGCGGCGAGCCCGGGCGACCACGTGCGCGCCGCGGGCGGCGACGTGGAGGCCGGTGACGAGGTGTTCGCCGCGGGCACGGTGTTGACGCCCGCGCACGTCGGTGTGCTCGCGTCACTCGGTTTCGTCGACGTGCCGGTCTACCGGCGGTTGCGCGTCGGGGTGATCTCCACCGGTGACGAACTGATCGAGGGTCCGGGTCAGCTGGCGCCCGGTCAGATCCGTGATTCGAACCGGCCGATGATTCTCGGTCTCGTTGCCGAGGCCGGCGCGGAGGCGATCGACCTCGGCATCGGTCGCGACGACGAAGCTGCGGTGACCGCGATGTTCCGCGAGGCGGCGGCATCGTGCGACGCGATCATCACGAGCGGCGGTGTCTCGGTCGGCGACTACGACGTGGTGAAGGCGGTGCTCGACCGCATCGGCGTGTTGGAGTGGTGGCAGATCTCGATCAAGCCGGCGAAGCCCCTGGCGTTCGGGTTGATCGACGGCACGCCCACCTTCGGGCTCCCGGGCAACCCGGTGAGTTCGCATGTGAGTTTCGAACTCTTCGCCCGGCCCGCGTTGCGCCGGATGATGGGCTTCCCAGAGGGTGAGATCGACCGTCCGGTGGTCACGGCGGTCGCGGGCGCGCCGATGCCACGACCCGCCGACGGCAAGCTCTACTTCGACCGGGTCAAGGTCCATTACGACGGCGACCGGTACGTGGCGGTGCGGAGCGGGAACCAGGCCAGCAACGCGCTCGCGGGCATGGCAGGGGCCAACGGCCTCGCGCTCCTCCCCGACGGCCCCGGGGTCGACACCGGCGACCCGCTGCAGGTGATGCTCCTCACCTGATCGACGTCGAGTTCGGGCGCGGAAGTGCCCGAGGGCGAACCCCCGGGCACTTGGCCTCCCGCACGATCTCGTGAGTGGTCAGCGCGGCGTGGGGGTCCTCCGACTCGAGACCACCATCGCGTACGCCACGGCGCCGCAGAGCAGGATCCCGACGCACGCCATGGCGAACACGGTTCCGGTACCAGAGGGATCGGGCAGCGCGGCCGACGACTTCGTTGTCGTCGACCGAGCAGCTGCGAGCGCGACCGGTGCGGCGGCGGAAGCCTCACCATCACTCCCCGGCAGCAGCGGCGGTGAAGCCGCGCTGCCCGAACCGGTCGCGTGCCTCACGTCGGTGGCCTCCGTCCGAGGCACCGACGCGGGAATCACGACCGGGATCTGAAAGGTGAGGTGGGCTGTGACGGGGGTCCCCCGATCCACCGTCACAGCCACCCCACGAACCTGACCATCGGAACCGACGAGCGGTACGCCGCCGTCGACTGCGTCCAAGTGGGCCGCCTCCGGGCCCGACGCAGTGACGTTGCAGGCGCTGCCGTCAGTGAGGTCAGCGATTTGAAAGCGGATGCCGCCCTGTCCGGGCACCGAGAGCGTGTGGCGCTCGGCCATCGCGGCACCCGCGATGTCGGTGTCGTCGGCGGTCGGTACCCGAGGGGTTTCGCAGGTGACCGTGATGCCGACGGTGGCCGCGACGTTCGCGTCCACGACGATATTGATGGGGGTGCGGGTCGTGTCGGTCCCCGCCGCGCCGGCGACGCCGCTCGGCGTCATCATGGCGAAACCCGTGAGCAGACCGCCGGCGACCCATGTGGTGGCGACCAGTCGGTGGACTCGCTGGGAAGGCAGGCGCAAGAGAAGAACCTCGGGTACGTGGTGCACGCAAAGACCGGCCCCGTGTGGGTGGGGCCGGTTTCGCACTGGCTCCCCGCAGGCTGCTGCGACCATGTGATCGCCTGCGGATCAACGCCTCCCCGAGGTGTGACCTGGTCTTTCTTGTCAGTGGTGCCGCACTTGCCTCCCGAGCAGTGCGTGGAACGAGTCACATGTTCCCACTCTCCGCGCGCAATAGGAATGGTGCGGATGACCCAGCGTGGTCACCAATGGTGGGGAGATTCCCCGGAATGGACCGGCGGGACCCGGGGTTACCCTGCACCGGTGCCTGTTCCGACCCCCCTCGTCGATCCGTTCGCGCGGCGCGTCCGGGACCTGAGGCTGTCGGTCACCGATCGTTGCAACTTCCGCTGTACCTACTGCATGCCCGAGGAAGGGCTGCACTGGCTCGACCGCGCCGACCTGCTCACCTACGAGGAGTTGGCCCGGATCGCGCGCGTCTGCGTGGAGCGGTGGGGCTTCGACGGCATCCGCATCACGGGCGGCGAGCCGACGATCCGGCACGGCCTGCCCCGGCTCTTCGAGCTCCTGGCCCCGCTCGGTGTCGATCTCGCGATGACCACCAACGGCGTGAAGCTGCCCGAGATGGCGGCGGAGCTGAAGGCGGCCGGGCTGCACCGCGTCAACGTCTCGCTCGACAGCCTCCGGCGGGAGACGTTCCTCGCGCTCACCCGCCGCGACGAGCTCGACCGCACCCTCGCCGGCATCGACGCCGCGCTCGCGGCGGGCATGGCTCCGGTCAAGGTCAACTGCGTGGTCATCCGCGGCGTGAACGACGACGAGGTGGTCGAACTCGCGGCCTTCGGTCGGGAGAAGGGCGTGGGCGTGCGCTTCATCGAGTTCATGCCGCTCGACGCACCCGGCGACTGGCAGCGTGACCAGGTGGTCTCGGCCACCGAGATCATCGACAAGATCCACGCGGTGTTCCCGCTCGAGCAGACGCACGCCGACGCCGCGCACGTCGAGCCGGCCGCGCGCTACCGGTTCCAGGACGGCATCGGCGACATCGGGGTGATCGCGAGCGTCACCGAGCCGTTCTGCGAGAGCTGCGACCGCGTCCGGATCACCGCCGAGGGCAAGTTCCGCACCTGCCTGTTCGCCCTCGACGAGACCGACCTCCGGGCCGTGATGCGCGACGGCGGGTCCGACGACGACCTCGCCGGCGCGATCAGTGCCGCGGTGGGCACCAAGTGGGCCGGGCACAACATCGGCGCGGTGAACTTCATCCGGCCCGATCGTTCGATGAGTCAGATCGGCGGGTAGTCCGCCCCCACGTAGACTCCCCCGATGGCCTCCGAGTTCACGCATCTCGACCCGCTGGGTCGCGCCCGCATGGTCGACGTCACCCAGAAGGACCCGTCGCACCGGCGCGCCATTGCGCGGTGCCGCGTGTTCATGGAGCCCGCCACCGCCTCCAAGATCGCGTCCGGCGCGATCAGCAAGGGCGACGTGCTCGCGGTGGCCCGGGTCGCCGGGATCCAGGCGGCGAAGCAGACGGCCAACATGCTGCCGCTCTGTCACCCGCTCCTCGTCGGCTCGGTGTTCGTGAACTTCCGGCTCGAGGAACGTCACGTGGAGGTCGAGGCCCAGGTCGACACCGTCGACCGGACCGGGGTCGAGATGGAGGCGTTGCACGCGTGTGCCATCGCCGCGCTCACCATCTACGACATGTGCAAGTCGGTCGACCGGGCGATGACGGTGGGGGAGTTGGCGCTCTGGGAGAAGACCGGCGGCCGCTCCGGCATGTACCGGCGCCCCGGTCGTGACGGCGACGAGTTCGCGCTCTAGGCCGGTCGCACCACACCGTGCAAGGGCGCTCGGCCGGCGCCCGACGAACTGACGTTCGTCATCCGGCTCGACTCGGTCGGTATGCCTTGTCTAGGGTCACTCCAACCCCAGCGGGACAGAGCTGTGACATCCACCGCTTTCTGTACACCGCTTGTTAGCGTTCGCGACACGGAAAGCGACTGGGAGCCTTGGCCATTCCGATCATCCTGATCCTCGCGGTGCTGTGGGTCGCGTTCTTCACGTGGCCCCTGGTGCAACGGCGCCTCTCCGGCGGCGGACGCGATTCCCTCGGCTCCCTCCGTCCGCGGCGGAACCCGCTCGGTCGGGTCGCGGGCCGCTCGAGTGCCCCCGCGCTGCCGGCCATCGCCCAGCGTTCCATCCCGGCAACGCCCTTCGGCACGTCGACCGCGGCGCCCGCCGGGCTGCCGATGTCGCCGATCGCGCAGAAGCGCCGTCGGGACGCGTTCCTCATCCTCGGCTGTGCGGTGTTCGTCACCGCGCTCCTCGCGGTCGCCACCGGCAGTGTGATCGCCATCGGCGCGTTCGTCGCCACCGGTGCGCTCTTCGCCGCGTACGTCGTAGCCCTGGTGCAGATCCGGCGCCGGGCCCAGGAGCGCACGGCGAAGATCCACTACCTGCCCCAGGCGGTGCACTCCCGCCCGCTGGTGCTCCACCGCAGCGTCTCCTCCTCGCTGTAACGCGCCGCGCCGGCGTCGCGGCACTGCGATCCGCTCGATCCGTCGGCATTTCGGTGTCGCGCGAGTAACGCCTACAATCCGGACCTTCCGGACGCGGGGTTCGGATGTGCGGTTGGGGGAGTTCTTGATGATGGCCCGGCGAATTGCTCTGGTCGTGGTGCTCGCAGTGATCGGTGCGGGCTGCCACTGGCTCGATCCCCGACCGGGCTTCGGACCCAACCTCACGGTCCACGTCGGGCCTCCGGGGGCCGGGGGAGCACGGGCCGTCGACGTCACCGCGCCCGACGTCCCGGCCGGGACCGCGGCGGTCACCACCGTTCGCATCGACGGCAAGCAGGGCGCGCTCATCGCGTCGGGCACCACGTTGCCGCTGCACTTCACCTTCGACGTGAGCCAGGCCGGCCCGGGACTCCACGTGTTCTACGCCCGGTCGAAGATCGGTGACCTCAAGCGCCGCGGGATCGGAGTGGTCACCGGCGGGATGCGGCTCAACCAACTGCAGGCGCTCGGGACGCACAACAGCTACCACACGTATCCGGTGTCGCCGCTCGACGGTGTGCTGTCGCTCGACTACTTCGAGGACCCGCTCGACGTGCAGTTCCAGAGTCAGGGTGTGCGCCAGATCGAACTCGACGTGAACATCGGCGACGATCCTACGGGCCAGTTCCAGGTGTTCCACGTGCAGGGGCTCGACACCGGCACGACCTGCTTTGTCTTCACCGACTGCCTGAACACGATCAAGACGTGGTCGCTGGCACACCCGCAGCACGCGCCGATCGCGATCCTGCTCGAGCTGAAGAACAACGACTACAACCTGCCCGCGCCGAACCGCAACTGGATCCAGTCGGACCTCGACCGGCTCGACACCACGATCCGCTCGGTGTTCAGCGAGAACAAGATGTTCACGCCCGACGATCTGCGCGGCGCCCACACGTCGCTCGCCGACGCGGTCACCCAGGACGGCTGGCCCGAGCTCAACGCCGTGCGCGGCCAGGTGATGTTCCTCATGGACAACGGTGGGACCTTCCGCAGCTGGTACCGCGACGGTCATGTCGGTCTCGCCAACCGGGTGCTCTTCACCAACGCGTCGCCCGGCGATGACGACGCCGCGTTCATCGAGCGCAACGACTCGAAGGGCTCCTTCGCCGACATCCAGTCGCTGATCGCGACGGGCTACGTGGTCCGCACCCGTGCGGATGCCGACACCGTGGAGGCGCGGAACAACGACACGACCACCCGAGACGCGGCCCTCGCGTCGGGTGGTACCTGGGTGAGTTCCGACTACGTGGTGCCAGGCCGGGCGTACGGCAACCCGTACGTGGTGCAGATCCCCGGTGGCACGCCGGCGCGGTGCAACCCGGTCAACGCCCCGAGTTGGTGCACGTCGGATCTCATCGAGGCGCTGCCGTAGGGCGGATTCGGAGCCGGGCTTTCGGGGAGGGGTTTGCTACCCTCGCAGTTCCTTCGGGGGTGTAGCTCAGCCTGGTAGAGCGCTACGTTCGCAACGTAGAAGTCGTGGGTTCAAGTCCCATCACCTCCACTCCGTAAGTCCTGGTCAGAGGCCTGGGAATGTGAACCCACCGTCTGTCGGGGCGCCATTGGCAACCGATTGGCAACGGATTACGCTCCCCGGCCATGCGTGGTCATCTCCGCAAGCGCGGTCCTTCATGGCAGGTGCTCGTCGACGCCGGACGTGATCCGGTCACGGGGAAGCGGCGCCAGGTCTCTCGCAACGTTCGTGGCACCAAGAAGCAGGCGGAGGAAGTCCTCGCCCGGATGCTCGTCGAGGCGGGTGCCGGCGAACACTCCGGCACCTCGAACGCCACGGTCTCCGAGCTGATCGAATCGTGGTTCGAGCTTGCGAAGCCTGATCTTTCCCCCTCAACGGTCCAGACGACGCGATGGTTCATCGACCTCTATGTGCGAGACCGCATCGGCCGCGTCCCGCTCCGGCGCCTGACCGTCGCGAAGCTGGATCGCTATTACGCCGAGCTTCGTCAAGGCGGAGGAGCGAACGGCAAGCCCCTCTCGCCGCGCACGGTGAGGAGGGTTCACAACATCGTGAGGCGCGCGCTCGAGCAGGGGCTGCGATGGGGTTGGATCGGAACCAACCCGGCTGCACACGCGTCCCCTCCGAAGCTGCAACGGCGGGAGCCGACGCCACCGACTCCGGCCGACGTTCAGCGCCTGCTCGATGCGGCGGAAACCGACGACCCGGACTTCGCGATGTTCCTGCGCGTTGCAGCCGCGACCGGCGCGCGTCGTGGCGAGCTCTGCGGACTGCGATGGGCAGCGATCGACTTTGACCGTGGAGCGCTCGTCATCGACCGGAGCGTCGTGCGCGGTGACGACGGCAATGTCGAGAAGGACACGAAGACGAATCGGGCGCGTCGCATCGCGGTCGACGCGGCGACGGTGGCGATGCTTCGTCAACACCACGAGCGCGCGGCCACGCGGGCGCGCGAGTGCGGCGTGACGCTCGCTGACGACGCGTACGTGTTCTCGTACGAGCCGAACAGTTCGAAGCCGTGGGCACCGTTGACGGTCTCGCAGCGGTTCGGTCGGCTGCGCGATCGGTTGGACTTGCCAGGTGTTCGTCTGCACGACCTTCGCCACTACGTCGCGACCCGGTTGATCGCTGGGGGAGTGTCGATCCGAACCGTGTCCGGTCGGCTCGGTCACGCCAACGCCGCGACGACCCTCGGCGTCTACTCGCACTACGTCGAGGCGACAGACCAGGACGCGGCGGACCTTCTGGGCGCGCTGCTCGACGATTCGTAGCGGTTTCCAGCTCATCGACCCCGCTGATGCTGACTCTGTCTTGGCGTGACTCGTCGAGTTCGAGACGAATCACTGCGCCCGCCATCTGTCCCCTACACCTGTGACGTCCATCGACGATGCACTCTGATCCGAACGCATGACGAGACGAACCAATGGCCAGGTGTAGGTGAGGTCCAGTACTCCTCATTGAGCCAACGTGCGCCGCTACTCTGCGCCGATGCGGCAGGGCAGGAGCGGCTCAAAAATTGGATGCGAGGCTGCGCGATGACTCTCGCCGGGCTTGCGTTACCCGAACTCTCGGAGTGGGATCCTCCGGTCAGCGGCGAGGGCAGTCTCGATCCGATGGGACTCGCCGCGATCTCAGATCGGCTGGCGGACCGCCTTGTTCCGGGCCTCCGTGCGCGCATGCAGCGGGTCCGGTTCGTTACCGCGATCGCGGTGGGGGCGATGGCGTGCGAATCGCTTGTCGACGAGATCTCTGCGGACGGGATCTCTTCACCGGCAATCTGCTTCGAGTGGTTGGTGATCGAAGCTTTCGTCCGCCGGCTCTCGGTTCGAGAGGTGCCGCGCGGCGTTCCAGGAAGCCAGAAGGCGCGCGTGGTCGTCAATCGCAACCAGCGGCTCTCCGCTGCGACCTACCTGAAGGGTCCTGCGGTCTTCGGATTCAACGGTGTGTACAAGCCGTTCGCGGTCGATAGCGGAGTAGCAGGCACGGAACTCGACCCCGGCCCGCGGTGCGCCGAGATCGTTCGGAGTTGGGAGTCAGAACAAGGTTTCCCTGGTTTCGCCGACGCGGTTCCTGGCAGCGAAGGTGGTCGCCTTCGCGTCAATCTTCGCGATGAGGTACGGAAAGCGCTACGAGCGGGGCGATGCACAACGAATCCGGGTGGCTGGCTGTTCGGTCGGGTGGCTGCGTCGCTGCATCCTGATCTTGCCGGAGCGAGCGAACGCGGCTCACTGCGTTCGCTTGTCACTAACTCTGAGCACGAGACCAGAGCTGAGCTGGCTCGCCGCCTCGACGACATCGATGCAGAGCTCTCGGAAGCCGAGCTGCTCGCCATTGTTCGCCTGTCGTGCTCTCAGGAGCTGGGCCGGATTATCGACGCGGTAGAGGCATACGAACGCTTCGCCGCGCTCGTGGACGCCGCGTTCCGCACATTGTGTTCAGTCTCGTACTCGATGGGAACCCAGCCGCTCACTGCGCAGATCGTCGGGGCGCACGAGCTGATCGTTCGAAGCGCCCAAGAGTTGCCCACCAGCTTTGCGAATGCAGCCGAGCGGATGGCGGCCATTGGTGCGGACGCGGGTCTGGAGGAACGACTCGGCGAGTTCGCGGTACCACGCACGCCGAATGAGCTCTTCGACCTCCTGCTTGAGCACCACGAACAGATTCAAGCCGACAAGGCTCCGAACGGAAAGCGCCCATGGTTTGAGCCGTACCGTGATGGGCAGGTTGTCCGACCGCCCTATGGCTCGTCAGAGCAACCCGAGCTCGGGTCATGGTTCGTACACCCGGTGCGCGTCGACGCGTTGAAGCGATTTCTCGAAGACACCCGCCAGTGACTGGCGTCCGGCTCCTCGACTACTGGTCGCCACCCGACGGCGCCGGTGCCCCAGTCGCCTGCCTGGCGACAAGCTTCACCTTTGAGGCCGACTTCTTCGTCGAAGACTGCTTGGCAAGGTTCCTCAGTTTGTCGACCGTCGCGAGCGAGACGGACAAGATCTCGTCGATAGCGGCGGTGCTCGAAGAAGAAGACCGCCTGAGCGAGGCACAGGTCAGCGTGCTCGTCGATCGAAGCAGCCCAGCGGAAAAACGCAACCTCCGATGGGACCTGCTGCCCGTTGCCGTAGCGACAGGGTTGCTGCACGCGAAGGTGGTGGCTCTCCTGTGGGAACGCTCCGCCCGCGTGATCGTCGGCTCCGCGAACCTCACCTCGGCCGGCTATCGGCGCCAGGTTGAGCTCGCGCTCGCCATCGATCTCGACGACAACTGCAGAGTCCCTCGGTCAGTCATCGACACCTTCGTCGCCGAGCTCCGGCATCTGACCAACCTTGTGCCGGGAAGCTCAACTGGGCCGCGGCAACGTGCGCTCGCAACCGTCGACCTGCTCGCATCGCGAGTCAACTCGCTCGATCTGCCCGAGTCGTCCGCGCGCGATCTCCGCCTCGCGATTTCACCCGCGCGTCCCGGAGTCAGCCCGCTCGACCAGCTGGACGAGGTCTGGCGAGGCGCCCAGCCCCTCTGGGCCACTGTGCTCTCGCCGTTCTGGGACGAAGCGGTCCCTGCACCTGCGATCGAAGCTGTGCGGCGTCGGCTCACCGGGCGACCGGCGAGTAGCCGAGCGGTACAGCTCGTCGCCGCAGTCGATCCGCATACCGGAGCGGTCCAGGCCCCAGCGACACTCGCCGCGCAACCCGATGCCGAGGTAGTCGCGTTCGATCCACCCGATTCCGAACCTCGAAGCCTGCACGCCAAGCTGCTGCTCCTCGAGAGCGAAGACTGGACGGCCGCACTTCTCGGGTCTTCGAACGCCACGGAGGCTGGCTACGGCCTCAATCAACACCGTGGGCATCACGAGCTCAACGTGTGGCTCGGTTGCCCTTCAGGCTCCCGGACCGCGAAGCATCTACGGAGCCTTGCCCGCGCCGGCGAGCCGATCGAGCTCGCCGACGAACGTTGGGAACAGGTGCCGGACGAAGATGAGCCGACAGTTCCGGCACTGCCGCTCGGGTTCGTGCACTGCACTCTCGATGCCGCGACGTTACCGCCGCGGGTCATGTTCGAGCTCGATGCATCGCGGCTGCCCACGTGGTGGGAGGTTCGAACACCCGCGGGCCTCGTTCTCGCCGACACGAACTCGTGGGCTTCCGGCGGGAGCGAGCAAACGCCGTCTGCCGCGCTTCCCGATTCAAACCTCCCGGCGTTTCTGGTCATCCGATGGACGATCGCCGAGGAGCGCTGCGAGGCGACGTGGACCGTCAACGTCGAGGACCGCTCGGCGCTCCCCCCACCATGTGAGCTCGCCGACCTGCCGGTCGACGTGCTCCTTGCCGCTCTTGCCTCGACCCGGCCGCTTCCGGCTGCCCTTGAGCACGAACTTCGCCGGCGCGAGCACGCCGAAAGTACCTACGGCGGGGTGGAGCTCGACCCGCTCCGACGGTTCGACGACAGTGGGTTGCTCCTGCAGCGCGCCCGGCACCTCTCTGTCGCCCTTTGGCGGCTCCAAGAGCGTCTCGCTCGTCCAACCAGCAGCCTCGACGCCATCCACTGGCGTCTTTACGGCGCGTTCGGCCCGCTCGCCATCGCGGACGGGCTCGTCGTCGCGGCCAGTCAGGATGAGGCGCTGCCGGGCGAGGCGCACTTCATACTGGCCGAGCTCGCGTTGACCGTCGCTGGGGTCGACTGGTCGAAGGTCCCCGTCGGTATCGAACTGTCTCAGGTGCGCGCCCTCGTCGCGAGCGTGCTGGCCGAGATCCAAAAGCGCCAGTCGGAGTTGCCGCCTCCGCCCGATGAGGCCCTCGGCGACTATGTCCGCGACGCCCTGGCTGCCTCGCAGCGATGAGCTTCCTATTGAGCCCGCAGGTCAGCCTGCGGAATGATCGAGTCCCCGACGCAGACGCCGATCGGCAGATGCGTACCGCCGCCGAGATCCTCAAGCGTCTCTCGGATCAGCCCGGCTTGGTGCTCGCCGACGAGGTCGGGATGGGCAAGACCTACGTCGCGCTCGCCGTCGCCGTATCCGTACTTGAAGCCACTGGCCGGAGGCGACCGGTCGTCGTCATGGTGCCATCCGCGGTGGCGGAGAAGTGGCCAACCGAGTGGGCGGTGTTCGCCGAACGCTGCCTTCCGAAGGGCCACGGGCTGCGCGCCTCGGAACCGATCCGACGAGGAAGTGACTTTCTCAAGCTGCTCGATGATCCCGCGTCGAGTCGCAGCCACCTGATCTTCCTTACTCACGGAGCACTCACAAGCAACCTCCACGACCCGTTCATCCGTCTCGCGCTCCTTCGACAAGCGACGCAGCGACGACCCGAGCTCCTGAGGAAGCGAAAGGCCATCGCCGGATCAGCCCGGACCCTCCTCAACGACCGTCGATTCAATGACCCGGCACTCGTCGAGGTGTTGTTAGCCACGCCTGAGGCGAACTGGCGCGACATCTGGAACGAGTGGCGACCCGACGACGCCTTGGGCGACGACCCCGTTCCATTTCCGTTCCTCCGCACGCTCAAGACCATCGACCTGTCTCAACTGCGCGACGACCTCGCACGACTGCCGATTCACCGCAACGCGACCTTTGACAGTCGTCTCCGATCTGCCCGGACTCAGATCAACAAGACGCTCAACGCCGCTTGGACGGAGAGTCTCGGCGCGCTCAACGTCCGACTCCCGATGCTCGTTCTTGACGAGGCTCACCACGTCAAGAATCCAAACCAGCTCGCCCGGCTCTTCTCCAACGACGAGGCTGAACAGGACGCTGCGGCGCTGCAGGGACCGCTCGGCAACATGTTCGACAAGATGCTGTTCCTCACGGCTACGCCGTTCCAGCTCGGACACCACGAGCTGCTCCAAGTTCTCGACCGATTCAACGGCGTCCGATGGCCCTCGCAAGCCGTCCGCACCGCTTTCAAGGAGCAGACCGCTGAGCTTCGAACGGCGCTGGACCGAGCTCAGGCCACGGCGCTCCGTTTCGAGCGCGCATGGACACGCATCGACCCGCTCGATGCGCCGAGCGTGGAGAGTCTCACGTCGTTCGAACCGAACGAGTCCCAGCCCGAAACCATCCGCACCGCGCTGACGATCGGTCGGGAAGGTCGGGCCGCGATTGACCACGCGGCGGCGCTTCTACGACCCTGGGTGATCCGGCACGTCAAGCCAAACAAGAGCAAGCGGCGCCTATATCGGGCGGGCAGGTCGATCCTCGATGACAGTGACACTGATGCTGGGCTGGTGGTGGGCGGTTCAGCGACGCTCCCGTTTCTGCTCGCGGCGCGTGCTCAGGCGGTTGCGTCGCTGAACGGATCTGACGGGCAGCGATCGGCCCGGGCCTACTTCGCCTACGGACTGGCGTCGTCGTTCGAGGCCTATGCCGACACGCGACGCAACCGGACCGACGCGTTGCTGGATGATCTGGGTGGCGGTCGCGACACCGCTGTGACGGACTCGCCGCAGCTCAAGTGGTATCTCGATCGGATAGCCACCGCACTTCCAACCAGCGACGTCGCCGGCTGGGCCTCTCACCCGAAGGTCGCGGCAACCGTGAAGCGCGTCCTGGAGCTCTGGTGCGCCGGCGAGAAGACACTCGTCTTCTGCTTCTACGTCGAGACGGGCCGTGCACTACGTGCCCACATCTCGCGAGCGCTACGCGACGAGATCGTTGCTCGAGCCGCGACTGCGCTCAGCATGGACCCGGCCGACGACACCGCGGTGCTGGAAGCGGTCGACCGGATCGCGGAGCGCCTCCTGCGCGCGGATACTCGCGGCTTTGACGCGTTCCGGGGTCGTGTGCGTGCGCTCGCGGCCAACCTCGACCACGCCACGCAAGAACAGGTCGCAGACGTGGTCATCCGGTTCATGCGTACTCCGTCCTTCCTGGTGCGCTTCGTTGACCTCTCGCTTGACGCGTCTGTCGATGATCTGCTCGCCGGTCTCGATCGGCTGGATACATCAGGTACGACGCTCGCTGAACGGGTTGAGGTATTCGCCGCAGCCTTCGGTCAGAAGGTCGACCTTGAACGGGAGGAGCTCCTCGCCGCGCTCAACGGCATCCAGACCGGCGGGATCCGGAGCACCGCCGAGGACTTCGACCCCTCTGAGCTCACGCGGAACCGTGACGTGTTGCTGCCGAACGTTCGTCTCGCCAACGGCCCGGTGAAGCGAGAGACGCGCCGCCGGCTGATGCTGACCTTCAACAGTCCGTTCTTCCCGGAAGTCCTCATCGCAAGCTCAGTTATGGCCGAAGGTGTTGACCTACAGAAGGACTGTCGCCAGGTCATTCACCACGACCTCGACTGGAACCCGTCCACGCTGGAGCAACGGACTGGACGAGTCGATCGCATCGGTTCGAAGGCCGAAGCCGTCCACCTGCCCGTCGTGATCTACGAGCCGTACCTCGCGGGAACCCACGACGAGAAGATGTACCGCGTGGTCAAGGACCGAGAGCGCTGGTTCGGAGTCGTCATGGGCGAGACACCGGAATCTGGGGAACTCGCGACGGAGCGGCAAGAGGCGCGTATTCCCCTGCCCATAGCCTTGGGGGAAACGCTGACGATGAATCTCTCATTGCCGGTGAAGTGAGGAAATTCGCGCCGGCAGAAAAGCTGTCGCTCATGATCCTGGCTACCAGTTCGACCTAACGCGGCCACGGCTGGGTTCCGGCATATTCAGCCACGCTGCACTCGTTCATCCAAGTTCGGCGCCGAGGTCGATCTCGTGCGCAGGTTCGCGTACCCGGGTCGCGAGCCTGGCCAGCTCGCTGGTTTCGATGCGCCAGAGTTCGGCGCCGCGACTGGGCGGTTCGGGTCCGAGTGGTTGGTGCGGGTCGGTGATGTTGTGGTTGATGCGGTAACGCTCGACGAACTCGGCGGCGTGTCGCCAGTCAGCGAGTTGCGACGCCTTCTTCGGCTTCGGGCCGAGGGCGCGGAGGTATTCGGGTGGTTCGGCGAGGTCTGCGTCGAGGAGTTGGCGCATGCGGGTGTTGATGGTCGTGCGGACGGTCGTGAGTCGGTGGAGGTCGCCGCCGTGTATGTCGAGGTACTCGAGGCGTTCGTCGTGTACGTCGCGGGAGCGGTTGAGCGCATCGGCGAGCCGTCCGACGCTGCCAGTGAGATGGTCGACCCGGTTGCTGAGCACGAGCCGACGCGCTCGTCGATCGGCGCGTTGGCGCCATCTGCGTTCGTTGTTGTGTGCAGCGAGATCGCGTTGGGCGTCATCGAGGAACTTCGTGGACTCGCGGTGTTCGCGGGTGAGGGATTCGATCTTGTGGAACTGACTCGCCGGGCATTGCCGCATGATCGCTTCGAGTTCGTCGCGTTCGCGTGCGAGCGAGCGGACTTCGCGGCCGATGGCGTTGCGGTCGATGCCGGTGTCGAGGGCGAGGTGTTGGGCGTGGCTGACCGAGAGTGCCTGGGTGAGCGCGTCGATCGGTTCAGGCGGCGCGGGTTCGAGGGTGTGGGCTTCGGGCCGGGCCTCGTGGCCGACGAGGTAGATGCGGTTCTCGGTACGACCGCGTGAGAGGGCGACATAACCGGCCTCTTGATACAACAGGTCGGAGCCGAGCACGAACGCGCGGTCGACGGTCTGGCCTTGGGCTTTGTGGATCGTCGTCGCATACGCGTGGCGGACATGGCCCGCGTCGAGATAACGCGCTGGCAACGTGATCACGGTTCCCGTGTCAGCGCGCACGGTCATGTCCCGGCGCTCGGCGTCGATGCCGATGACGTGCGCACAGGTGCCGTTCCGGACCTTGAGTCGCCGGTCGTTACGGAGCGTCATGACCCGATCGCCAGCCTGATAGGGACGTTCGTCGACGGTGAGCGTCGGGCCGGTCAAGTGGCCGGCTTCTTGGAGGTGGGTGCGGGCGCGGGCGTTTAGGTCGTCGACGTCGGACCATCGGGTGGCGAGCATGAGCACTTGATCGCCGGCGAGGGTCGCGGCCCACCAGGCCGCGCTCATCGCGTCACGCGCGCCGGGTGCGGTGCCGTGGGTGTGGATGCGGCCGTGGGTGTCGTAGCTGGTGATGGCGTCGTCGATGTTGCCGTCTCGCAACTGCGCGAGCGCGTGACGTTCCCAGGCTTCGTGTTGACGACGGTTCTGCATGAGTCGGAGGGGTGGGATGCTTTGGCCGAGACCACGTAAGAGTCCTCCGGCGTCGATCTCGGGGAGTTGGCGGGGATCACCGACGAGCACGACCTTCGCGTCCGCGGTCGCGGCGTGATCGAGAACCCGCGCGAGCTGGCGGGTCCCAACCATTCCCGATTCATCAACAATCAGCACCGTGCACGCGCGGAGTCCGCCATGTTCGGGATC
>JBBSBV010000049.1:0-23575 GCA_038250905.1 Acidimicrobiia bacterium | reverse complement strand
GAGGTGGGCGAGGCGGTCTTGGCGATGCTGAGCGACGCGGTCTGGTCGGTGGTGACCGTCGCCCCGTCGGTGTTGGTGACTGTCGCGTCGTTGGGGTCGAGGCCGTCGATCGTGGCGGTGTTGGTGACGGAGCCCGCGTTCACGTCGGCCTGGGTAACGGTGTAGGTGGCCGTGCAGGTAATGGTGTCGGTCGGGGCCAGAGTGGTCGGGGTGGCGGGCGTGCAGGTGATGGCCGAGAGGCCGGTCATCGGGTCGGACACGGTCACGTTGTGGAGCGTCGTGGCTCCGGTGTTCTGGCCGTCGAAGGTGTAGGTGATGGTGTCACCGGCGACGACGCCCGAGGTGGGCGAGGCCGCCTTGGTGAAGCTCATTCCCGCGGTCTGGTCGGTGGTGACGGTCGCCCCGTCGGTGTTGGTGACAGGCGCGTCGTTGGGGTCGAGGCCGTCGATCGTGGCCGTGTTGTGAATGGAGCCGGCGTCGACGTCGGCCTGGGTGACGGTGTAGGTGGCCGAGCACGAGATGGTCGCGTTCGGGGCCAGGGTGGCGGGCGCAGCCGGTGTGCAGGTGATGGCCGAGAGGCTGGTCATCGGGTCGGACACGCTCAGGTTGTGGAGCGTCGTGGTCCCGGTGTTCTGGCCGTCGAAGGTGTAGGTGATGGTGTCACCGGCGACGACGCCCGAGGTCGGTGATGCCGTCTTGGTGAAGCTCATCCCACCGGACTGGTCGGCGGCCACGGTCTTCGAGGCAGTGGTGCTGACGGGTGCGTTACTCGGAGACAGTGCCGCGAGCGTCGCGGTGTTGTGGATGCTGCCGCTGTCGACGTCGGCCTGGGTGACGGTGTAGGTGGCCGAGCACGAGATGGTCGCGTTCGGGGCCAGCGTGGCCGGGGTGGCCGGCGTGCAGGTGATGGCCGAGAGGCCGGTCATCGGGTCGGAGACGCTCACGTTGTGCAGTGTGGTGGTTCCGGTGTTGGTACCGCCGAACGTGTAGGTGACCACGTCACCGGCGACGACGCCGGTGCTCGGTGTTGCGTTCTTGGTCAGGGACGCAGTCGCAGTCTGCAGGGCGGTGACGGTCTTGCCCGCGGTCTTCGACACCGGGTTGTTCGAAGGGTCGAGGCCGCTGATCGTGGCCGTGTTGGAGAACGAACCGGCGTCGACGTCGGCCTGGGTGACGGTGTAGGTGGCGGAGCAGGAGACGGTCGCGTTGGGTGCGAGCGTGGCCGGGGTGGCCGGCGTGCAGGTGATGGCGGAGAGTCCGCTCATCGGGTCGATGACGGTCACGTTGTGGAGCGTGACGCTGCCCGTGTTCTGGCCCGCGAGCGTGTAGGTGACGACGTCACCGGCGACCACGTTGGTGGACGGCGATGCCGACTTGGTGAGGCCGAGCGATGCGGCCTGCGCCGCGGTCACCGTGGCACCCGCGGTCTTGGTGATGGTGTTGGTGCTGGGGTCCGTGCCGGTCACGGTCCCGGTGTTGCTGATGGAACCGGCGTCGATGTCGGCCTGGGCGACCGTGTAGGTCGCGGTGCACGAACTGGTGGCCGAGGCGGCGAGCGTCGTTCCCTGGGCCGGCGTGCAGGTGATCGCGGAGAGGCCGACGTGCGGGTCGGTCACGGTCACGTTGGTCAGCGGCAGGCTGCCGGTGTTCGTGACACCGTACGTGTAGGTAATGACGTCGCCGACGGCCACGCCGGTGTTCGGGGAGGCGGTCTTGGTGAGGCCGAGGGTCGCGGTGCCCGGGGTGTTGGTGAACGTGCAGCTGATCACGTCGCCGTTCGCGGGCGTGAGGGAGAACGACGTCCCACTCCCGCTCGGCAGGACGGTGCCGGAGGCGCCGGCCGCGTTCGTGCAGGCGACGGAACTGGCGTACTGGCCGATGACCGAACTCGATCCGGCGGCCATGGTGTCGGTGAGCGTGTAGGTGGTGCCGCTGGCGAGGGTCGTGATGCCGGTGGTCGCCGACGACGCGACGCCCGCGGTGGTGGCGGTGGCGTCGACCGTGGGTCCGGCCCCATGGGTGGCCTTCACCGTGAACTGGTCGGCGGCGTTCGCCCGGGCGGTCACCGACTTGGTGAGGGTGAGGTGCGGCTTCCCGAGGTTCGTGTACGTGCAGGTGATGTTGTCACCGGCGACCGGGGTCACCGTCTTGGAGGTGCCGGTGCCGCTCGGCAGCGTCGTGCTGGAGCCGGCTGCGGCGTTGGTGCAGGCGATCGAGCTGTTGTACGCGCCGATGGCCGAGACCGAGCCGGCTGCCGTCGCGTCGGTGAGCGTGTACACCGTGCTCGCGGTGACGGTCGTCGGTCCGGTCGTGGCGCTCGCGCCGGCACCGCTCGTGGTCGCCGAGGCGTCGGTGGTCGGACCGGCGCCGTGGACGATCGAGACCTTGAACTGGTCGGCGCTGTTCACCCGGCTGCTGACCGACTTCACGAGCGTGAGCTTGGGTGCCGGTGGGGTGTTGG
Organism: Acidimicrobiia bacterium; assembly: GCA_038250905.1. Lineage (GTDB taxonomy): Bacteria > Actinomycetota > Acidimicrobiia > IMCC26256 > JAENVU01 > JAENVU01. The sequence goes on along the minus strand of JBBSBV010000049.1, from coordinate 21,114 downwards.
TGAACGTGCAGGTGATGCGGTCCTCGTCGTGCGGCGTGATCGTGAACGACGATCCGGCCCCGCTCGGCAGGACCGTGGTCGAACCCGACTTGGTGTTCGAGCATGCGATGGAACTGGAGTAGTCGCCGATGACCGAGCTGGAGCCGGCGGCCATCGTGTCGGTGAGGGTGTACGTCGTGAGCGACGCCAGCGTGGTGGTCCCAGTGGTCGCGGTGGTACCGGCCCCGGACGTCGATGCGGTCGCATCCGTCGTCGGGCCGGCACCGTGGGTGGCCTTGACGGTGAACTGGTCGGCCGCGTTGATGCGTCCACCGACCGACTTCGTCAGGGTGAGCTTCGGCGCCGCGGCCGCGAGGGTTGCGCCCGCGGTCTGGGTCTGGGTTGCGTTGGAGGGATCGAGCGCGGTCGCGGTCGCCGTGTTCACGATGCTGCCCGCGGTGACGTCACCGGCGGTCGCGGTGTACGTCGCGGTACAGATCGAGTTGGCGCCGGGAGCGATGGTGGTCGAACCGCAGGAGAGTGAGCTGAGGCCCGGGAGCGGGTCGGTGATCGCGAGACCGTGCAGCGTGACGGTGCCGCTGTTCGTAGCGGTGAAGGTGTAGGTGATGACCTGACCGGCGACGTAGTTGGTGGCCGATGCGGTCTTGGCGAGCGACAGCCCGGGCGTCTGGTTCGCGGTCACGGTCTTGGAACCGGTTCCGGTGATGGTGGCGCCGCCGGAGGTCGTGCCGTGCGAGGTCGCGGTGTTCAGGATCGAACCGGCGTCGACATCGGCCTGCGTCACGGTGCGGGTGGCGGTACAGGTCATCGTCGCGTTCACCGCGAGCGACGATCCGGCTGCCGGGGCGCACGAGAGCGCGCTGAGGCCGCTCATCGGGTCGGTCACCGACACGTTGGACAGGGTTCCGCCGCCGGTGTTCTTCGCGGCGAACGTGTAGGTCACGACGGTGCCGGCCACGACACCGGTGCTCGGCGCCGCCGTCTTGGTCAAGGTCATCGCACCCGTGGTGACGGTCGCGGACGCGGTGCTGGAGTCGTTGCTGTCACCCGACTTCGGGTCGGTGACGGTCGCGGTGTTGCTGATGACGGTGCCGTCCGCAGTGCCGTTGTTCACGGTCTGGGTGACGGTGAAGACCTCGGACTGCCCGGACGCGAGGTTGCCCGTACAGCTGATCGTCGAGCCGGACTTCGAGCAGGTGCCCGCGGATCCGACCGAGGAGGTGAGCGTCGACGAGCCGATGCCACTGCTGGGGAAGGCGTCGGTCACGGTGAGCAGGTTGGCGGTCGTGTCGACGGGACCGCTCATGTCGGCGGGGCCGTTGTTGGTGACCGTGATCGTCCAGGTGAGCACCGCGTTCGGCTGGACGTACGGCGTGGGACTCGCGGTCTTGGTGATCGCGAGGTCGTAGCAGTTGATCGTGAGCGGGGTGTTCACGGTGTCGGTCACCGTGTTGCCGGTGATGTCGGCGCCGCCGGACTGCGTCGGGCGGTCCTTGACTGTCGCCGTGTTCGTGATCGTCGCGCACGGCGCGGTGCTGGAGATGATCTGCTCGTAGGTGATGACGATCTGCTCGCCGGAGTCGAGACCGCGGGTCCCACCCGACGGCGCGCCAGTCGCGCTCGGCGCACTGTAGGACCGTGAGCAGTTGGTGGTCGCGGGCATCGCGGAACCGACCGTGACGCCACTACACGTGAGCGCGCCGGTCGCCATGCCGGAGCCACCGCCGCCCGAGACAGTGAATCCCGTCACCTTGTACGCGGGGCCCGGCGTGCCGTTGGGGCCGGCCGGGAGGGTGTCGGTGAGGTCGACGGTGTCGCCCTTGGTCATCGCGTTCGAGCCGTTGTTCTTGACGGTCACCGTCCACGTGACCTTGTCTCCGGCGTTGACCGTCGGGGACGAGACGGTCTTGGTCAGCGCGAGGTTGTAGAGGCACGGGATCCAGTCGATGGTGACCGAACCGGTCGCGCCGGCGCCGGCCCCCACTGGCGACGCCGTACCGGCCGCACCCGAGATCGCACTCGGCACGCTCGAGGCGGCGTCGATCGAAGTAGCACGGACGAAGCTCGAACCACCACCGCCGCCGGCTCCCGAGATTCCTTGACTCGTGGTCGCCGCGCCGCCGCCGCCGCCGGTGTACCCGCCGCCGCCGCCGCCGCCGCTGTCTCGGTTCGGGTCCGGCCCGCCGACGCCACCGTTTCCGGTGCCGACGCCGGTGCCCGCGGCACCGTTGCGCGCGGTGGCGACGCTGTGGACGCCACCGGCACCGCCCGCTGCGGCCTGGCCGCCGGTGCCACCGCCGGGGGTTCCTGGACTGTCGACGCCGGGCTGTCCGTTGTTGCCGACCGCGACCGTCCCCGCACCGATGCCGGTGAATCCACCCGCGCCGCCGACGCCCGCCGGGGCGACGTCATGTGCGCCGCCGCCGCCGCCGCCACCACCGGCGACCACCACGGACTGTCCACCGAGCTTGACGGTGGTGCCGCCGCCGCCTCCACCACCGCGGTGGTCGTTGACGATCGTGCCGCCCGCTGCTCCGTTGCCGGTTCCCGTACCGCCCGGGGCGGTTGCTCCGCTGCCGGTCGTGGGCTGGGCTGCGCCCGCTCCGACCGTGCCTCCGTAGCTCTGCCCGGGGACGACGGCGAAGGTCGCGCTGATGCTCGCGCCCGCTCCACCCTGACCACCGGTGACCGGGCTCGCAGGTGAGCTCGCACCGCCGCCACCGACGGCGGTGATCTTGGCGAAGCACGTGCCGTCGGGGACGGTCCCTGCAGTGATCGCACCGGCGGCCGAGACGACGACCGCGCCCGGGCCTGCCGCCGGGTCCGCGCCAGCAGGCAGCGCCTGCTGCCCGACGGTCTCGAGCGGGACGAGTCCGGCTGCGATCAGGATGATGGCGCCGAGGCTGCGAGCCACGCGGGAACTGCGGTGGGCGCGATGGGTGAGAGCGAAGGTTCGATTCACGAGGCAGCCTTCGGCTGCTTCGGTACCGAACTTATGCATCTTTTAGCGCGCGTTCTCCTTTTCTTCCTGCGGACCCCGTCGATGCGGTCGCATTCGCGACATGTTGTGTAAAACGTGTGCGAACGCGCCGCGGCCGGCGTCCCGAAGAACGCCGGCCGATACCGGAGTTGCGGTGCGGACGCGCCGACGACTCAGACCGCAGCGCGCTCCACCCGCAGGATGCAGTGGAGGTCCTTGCCGGCTGCGCCGACCGTGGCCTTCCAGTTCGCGGCCGCGCCAGCCGGAGCCTTGACGTCGCTCTCGGCGACGCCGACGGTCGTGACGCCGTCGAGGAAGCTGACGTAGATCCGATACTGCGCGGCGTTCTTGGTCGGATTCTTCACGCGGCCGGTTGCGATCCAGCCCGTGTCGCCGGCCACGCACGACGTGTCGGTGGCGTCGCTGTGGGCGCCGACGAAGTCCTTCAGCGTTCCCGGGGTGTTCTTCGTGTTGGCCGCGAAGGCGGGTGCGGTGGTGGTCGTCGCGGTGCGGTGAGGCTTCGTCGACGCCGCCTTGCCGTTACTGCCGGAACATCCGGCGACGGCACACGCGCCGACGAGTCCGAGCGCGATCAGAGAACGCTTCATTGCCGCTACCTCCCAGTAGTTCTTGAGGCCCACGTATCGACCCCGAACGGGAGGACTTGAGGCGGATCAGCCGGCGGGGCGTGCACCCCGAACGAGCGAACCGGGCAACTCGCCCGTATGCACCCCTGCCTCGAACGTGACGACCCCCGACTTCACCGTGGCGGTGTAGCCGGTCGCGGTCTGCATCAGCCGGCGCCCGCCCGCGGGCAGATCGTGGATCACCGCCGGTGCATGACACGCCAGCGCGTCGAGGTCGATCACGTTCGCGTCCCCGAGGTATCCGGGCGCGAGGACACCGCGGTCGAGCCAGCCCACGTGCGCGGCCGTCCGTTGCGTCTGCTGGTGCACGATCGCCTCGAGCGGCACCTTCTCGCCGCCGCGCCGGTCTCGCGCCCACACGACGATCGAACTGGTCGGCATGGAACCGTCACAGATCGCCCCACAGTGCGCGCCGGCATCGGACAGGCCGAAGAGTGAGAACTCGGTCGTGATCATCTCGTGGAGATCGTCGAAGTTCCCGTGCGCGAAGTTGAACAATGGGAGGTACAGGAGCTGCGTCCCGGCCCGCTCGAGCAACGCGTCGTACACGAGCGACGCGGGGTCTGTCCCTGCTGCACGCCCTTGTGCGCCGATCGAGTCGCCGGCGTCGAGCTCGTAGTCGACGGGATCGCCGAGTACGAACATCGTGTCCCAACCCGAGACGATGGAACGGAACAGACCATCGGGCAGCGGGGCGACGAGCGCGGCGTGTTCTTCGAGGATGCGCCGCTTGCGCTCCGGATCGCGCAGTGCCGCGACGCGCTCGGCCAGCGGCCGCGTGGCGATCTCGTCGAAGCTGCGAGTGAAGAGGAACGGGTTCGCGGTGGCCTCGAGCCCGAGGAGCACGCCGATGGGTCGCGATGCCACCTGCGGCTTCACGTCGAGTCCACCGGCCCGCAGCTCCGCCACCCGGCCGAAGAGGTGTCGCCAGCGATCAGGGGAGTGATATGCCTGCTGCACCGTGAAGCTCAGCGGACGCCCGGAGGTGCGGGCGAAGGCCTCGATGAGGTCCATCTCGCGGTTGGCGAAGTCGTCGTCGGGGGTCTGGTAGCAGTCGGAGATCAACTGCGTCACGCCCGTGCCACCCGCCCGCATCGCCTCCGCGATGGTGAGCAGTTCCCGCTCGGTCGCGGTGAGCGTGCCGATGTTCGTGCCGTCCTTGGTGCGGTGGACGTCGGTCCGGCTGGTGGCGAATCCGATGGCGCCGGCGTCGAGCGCCTCCCGGACCAGTGCGGCCATGGTGTCCAGCTCGGTATCGGTGGGACTCTCGGTGTGGTCGGCGCCCCGGGTCCCCATCACGTAGGTCCGCAGCGCGGCGTGGGGGACGTGGGTGCCGATGTCGACGGTGTGTGGCTTGGCCGCGATCGAGTCGAGATATTCGGGGAAGGTCTGCCAGTCCCACGTGAGGCCTTCGGCGAGCGCGGTGCCGGGGATGTCCTCGACGCCTTCGAGCAGTCCGATCAGCCAGTCGTGCGTGTCGACGTGGGCCGGGGCGAACCCGACGCCGCAGTTGCCCATCGCGATGGTGGTGACGCCGTGGATCGACGACGGCGCCACGATCGGGTCCCAGGTGACCTGCCCGTCGAAGTGGGTGTGGATGTCGACGAAGCCGGGGGTGACGACCTGGCCGTCGGCATCGATCTCCCGGCGGCCCCGGGCGAGTGCAGGCCCGACCTCGGTGATGATGCCGTCGGTGATGGCGACGTCGGCGGCGAAGCCGGGCCGACCGGTGCCGTCGATCACGGTGCCGTTCCGGATCACGAGGTCAGTCATCGAACGAGCTTATGGCCCGTCCGCTCGCACTCCTGACGGAGCCGGTTCGCGGGGCTCGCTCCCGAACTGCTCACTCCGCAGGCTCCGTTCGGGCCCCGATCAAGGAATCTCGAACAACTCCTGATCGGCCCACGTAGATTCCGGGCCATGACGTATCGGGTGATCCAGTGGGCAACCGGCATGGTCGGACAGGAGTCGATTCTGGGGATCCTCGCCCATCCGGAACTCGAACTGGTCGGTTGTTGGGTCCACAGCCCCGACAAGGCGGGCAAGGACGTCGGCGAGATCTGCGGCATCGACCCGGTCGGGGTCGTCGCCACCGACGACGCCGACGCGTTGATCGCGATGGACGCCGACTGCGTCGTCTACTCGCCGATGATGGCCAGCACGACCACGGTGATCAAGCTGCTCGAATCGGGCAAGAACGTGGTGACGCCGGTCGGGTGGATCTACCCGGGGGAGTCGCCCAAGGTCGCGGCGATCGAGGACGCCTGCCGACGCGGCAATGCCACGCTGCACGGCACCGGCATCAACCCCGGCGGGATCACCGAGCGACTCCCGCTCCTGCTGTCGTCGTGGTGTCGGAACATCCGCCACGTTCGCGCCGAGGAGTTCAGCGACATTCGCAACTACCCGACCGCGTCGGTGGTACGGGAGGTGATGATGTTCGGCACGCCGCCCGAGGCCGCCCAGTCGAGTCCGATGCCCACCATCCTCGGGCTGGGGTTCATCGAGTCGATCGACATGATCGCGGCGGAGTTGGGCTGGGAACTCGACGCCGAGAAGCGGACCACCCACGAGATGGCCGTCGCCACCCAGGACCTCGACACGCCCGTCGGGGTGATCGATGCGGGCACGGTCGCAGCCCAGCGGTTCACGTGGGAGGGGTTGGTCGACGGCGAACCGGTGATCACCGTGCGCGTCAACTGGCTGATGGGGGAGGAGCACCTCGAACCTGCGTGGCGCCTCGACGGGCAGCGGTTCGAAGCCGAGTTGACCGCCGAACCGCCGGTGAGCGTGGTGGTCCACGGGCTGCACCCACCGGTGGTGGGTGAGCACCCCGAGATCGGTCTCACCGCGCCGGCCATGCACTGCGTGAACGCGGTGCCGTATGTGTGTGCGGCCGATCCGGGGATCAAGACGTACCTCGACCTGCCGCTCATCGCCGGACGCGGGTGGCGCGGCTAGCTGCCGTCGACCACCGGCTGGACGAAGACCCGGACCTCGGTCTCGTCGAAGAGCTCGGGCAGGACCCAGCCGTCCACCTGACGGCGCAGCCGGAACTGGGTCAGGTCACCCGTGCGGATCGTCTCCTCGATCTGGAACCCGTTGATCCACCGGTCGCCGAACTGCAGGTGCACCTCGCACTCGAGCGGCCGCTCGGCGCGCGTCGACGGTGCGATCGGAAGGTCGGCGGTGAGATCGATCGTGGCATCGTCCGGTTGGTCCGGCGTCGACGGCACGGCAGTCGCGGCGGCGGACGTGACCGCTGCGACCATGGCGGTCACGACCGGCGACGGGTTCCGGCTCGGGTTGATGGAGCCAGGGTTGATGGAGTCGGGGTCGATGGAGCCGGGATCGATGGTGCCGCCGATGATGCTGCCGGCGCCTTGATCGGCCGGTGCGACTGCGGGCCCGATGTCGATCGTGGGGGGCAGGGCCGGCGCCGCGACGAACATGGCCAGGCGGTCGATCGCGCGGGTCAGGTCGGCGCGGTGGGTCTCCTCGATCTCGAGCTGCTTGCGGAGTTCGGTGTTGACCGCGGCAACCTCGAAGAGCGCCCGGAGCAACTCGACATCGCGTCGGGCGACTTCGCGGTGGAGCTCACCGAGTTCGCTGCGGAGCGTCTCCACCTGGAGGCGTGAGGTCTCGGCGTGCAGCGCGAGCATCTCCGCCGCGTGATCTCGCCGCTGTCTCCAACCCACCCGTTCCCCCTCGACGTTGCGGGCACGGTACGCCGGTCGGGGGCTCAGGTGGTGGAATCCCCCATCGGGGTGAACGGGATCGTGAACGCGGGGGCCTCGACCCCACCGTCGACCTCGAAGACCTTGCCCGTGATCCAGCTCGCGGCGTCTGACGCCAGGTAGACGACCATGGCCGCGATGTCCTCGGGCTGGCCCACCCGCTGCATCGGGGTGTTGGACTCCAGCCGGTGGCGGACGGAGTCGTCGGTGAGCACGTGGGCCAGTGCTGCGGTCTCGACCCCACCGACCTCGATGGCATTCACCCGGACCACGGGCGCGAGTTCGGGGGCCATGGCGCGGGTCATCATCGACAGCCCGGCCTTGGCCGTCGCGTAGGCCACGAAGCACGGCTGCACCATGCTCGCGGCGCGCGACGAGATGTTGATCACCCGGCCCGTGCCGGCTTCGACCATCTGCGGCACGCACAGCTGGGTGAGCGAGAACGCGGCCAGCACATTGAACCGGAACGCGGCCTCCATGTTGCGCACGCTCGTGCTCATCACCGGGCGGGGATCCCATCCGCCCGCGTTGTTCACCAGGATCGTGACCCGGCCCAGTTCCCCCGCGGCCGCGACCAGCGCCGCGAGTTGGTCGGCGTCGGTGACGTCGGTGGGGACGGCGAGCGCCCGGCGCCCTTCGGCTTCCACCAGCGCGGCGACGGCGTCGAGGTCGGCCGCGGTGCGGGCCGCGAGGACGACATCGGCCCCGGCCTCCGCGAGGGCGACGGCACAGCCGGCTCCGATGCCCTTGCCTGCACCGGTCACGATGGCCACATGGCCCGAGAGGTCGAATCGGTCGAGGATCATCGTGGCAGAGTACCGATCCCAACGCCCCCGTTCTTGCGTCGCAAACCCGCGATAGTCGCGGGTTCGCGACGCAAGAACGTGATGAGGAGGACCAGATGGACGAAGTACTGGTGGAGATCGCCGACGGTGTCGCCACCGTCACCATCAACCGACCCGAGGCGCGCAACGCGCTCAACCGCGCGGTGCGCCACCGTCTGCCGGCCGTGATCGAGGAACTCGAAGCCGACGACGCGGTCGACGTGATGATCCTCACCGGCGCCGACCCTGCGTTCTCCGCCGGCGTCGACCTCAAGGAGTTCGGGTCGGGACAGGTGGAAGGCGACGAGTTGCGCTCCGGTGCGACTCCCGCCGCTAGGCCCGAGTCCGTTGACATGGGCGGGCGGAACCGCAGCGGGCAGTTGCCGTGGCGCGGCGCGCTTCCGCCGCGGACCAAGCTGCTCATCGGCGCGGTGAACGGGGTCGCGATCACCGGCGGGTTGGAACTCGCCCTCGCCTGCGACTTCCTCGTCGCCTCCGAGCGCGCCCGATTCGCCGATACCCACGCCCGGGTCGGGGTCATGCCGGGCTGGGGGCTCACGGTGTTGCTGCCCCAACGGGTCGGGGTCGCCCGGGCTCGTGAGATGAGCGTGACCGGCAACTTCGTCGACGCGGCGCTGGCCTACGACTGGGGCCTCGTCAACCACGTCGTCCCGCACGACGAACTCCTGGCGTACTGCCGGCAACTCGCGGCCGACTGCCGGACCGTCGACCAGCTCGCGGTCCGGCGGATGCTCTCCACGTACGACACCAACAGCCTCGGGTCCGGTGCCGAGGCGTGGGACAACGAGGATCGGGTTTCCCGGAGTTGGGAAGGACCCGGCTTCGACCCGGCCGAGATCGAAAAGCGACGGGCCGGGATCATGGAACGCGGCCGCACCCAACTCTGACGCGACCTGTTCCGAACCTGGCGCTACCGCGGGGCGAGGGTGTTCAGCTCGATCGCGTTGTCGTGGAGGATGCGGCCCTGGTCGGCCACGTCGAACTCCTTCACCTCGACGGCGTAATCGAGTGGGTTCGGCATGCCCTCGATGTGGGGCCAGTCGGAACCGAAGATGACCCGGTCGGTGCCCATGAGTGCCGCGATCTCGTGGACGTCGTCCTCCCAGAACGGGTTGATCCACACGTTGTGGCGGAACGTCTCGATCGGGTCCTCGGGGAAGAAGCCCGGGATCCGGCGATGTTGCGACACCAGCTTGCGGAAGAGGTCGGGGAGGAACTCGCTGCCGTTCTCCACGCTCGCGACCCGGATCCCGGGGAAGCGCGTGAAGAAGCGGTCGAAGATGAGGCTGGCGAGGAAGTCGTAGATCGCGCGCTCCATGTGCAGCATCTTGATGCTCGGGCCCATCGAGTTCCCGCTGAAGTTGGCACTGAAACCGTCGGGCGCGTAGCCGTTGGCGGTGTAGCCGCTGTCGCCGGCGTGGACCACCACGGTCAGGCCGGCCTCCTGCACGCGAGACCAGAACGGGTCGAACTCCGGCGACGCGGGCGTGCGCGGACCGTTGCGGGTGAACTGCGCGGCGGGACGCATCACGATGGTGCGCGCACCTTCGCCGATCGCCCACTCCAGTTCCGCGATCGCCCAGTCCTGATCGGCGAGCGACAGGTACGGCGCCGCGAAGATCCGGTCCTGGTACGCGAAGCCCCAGTCCTCGTTCAGCCACCGGTTGAACGCGGTGAACGTGAGGGTCATCGCCTCCGTGTCGTGGACGAGCAGTTCTTCGTAGAGCATCCCGAGGGTCGGGAACATCCAACAGCCGACGAGGCCCTGCTCGTCGAGGACCCGGAGGCGCGCATCACGATCGCGGTACTCCGGGCGGATCGGCTCGCGGTCCTGGAGGAACTCGAGCGGGTTCCGTCCCTCTGGGTTCCCGCGGAAATAGTCGTGCATCGCGCCGGCCTTGGCGATGGGGTCGAACGTGGGGTTGGTCACGACCTTGCTCACCCGACCGCCGACGACCTGGTACTTCCGGCCGTCGATGTCGCACCACTGCACGCACCGCGGTCCGAGGCGGGGGTCGAGATGGCGGGTGAACGCGTCGAGCGCCTCGTAGTAGTGGTTGTCGGCGTCGAAGACGGGGCCGGTGTACTGCGTCATGCCCCCAGTGTAGAACGCGTTCTACCCGGGTGCATCCGGCGGGGTTGGGTCCGTCGTGGCCGCGAGGTCCGCCCGGAGTCGGTGCTTGAGCACCTTGCCCGAGCCGTTGCGGGGGAGTGCGTCGACGAACTCGATCCGCCGGGGCGACTTGAACCCGGCGAGGCGGTCGCGGCAGTGGGCGACGAGGGCTTCGGGCGGAACCGGTTCGTCCACGACCACGACGGCGCACACCTGCTCACCCCAGCGCGCGTGCGGGATGCCTACCACCGCGACGTCGCGGACCGATGCGTGTTCGAACAGCACTGCTTCCACCTCCCGTGACGCGACGTTCTCGCCGCCGCTCACGATGACGTCCTTCTTGCGGTCGACGATCGAGATGAGTCCGTCGGCATCGATGCGCGCCACGTCCCCGGTATGGAGCCAACCGCCGTCGAGCGCGGCCTGGGTCGCGGCGGAGTCGTTCCAGTACCCGGCCATCACCTGCGGTGCGCGGATGAGCAGTTCCTCGTCGTCGCCGAGACGCACCTCGACGCCCGGCGACGGGCGACCCGCCGATGCGAGGAGGCGGTCGTCGCCCGCGGCGGCGGCGCGATGGTCGTCGGGCCCGAGGAAGATCGCGTTCCCGGCGAGTTCGGTCATGCCGAATCCCTGTGAGCAGTCCCAGCCCCAGCGGTCGACGACGCGCCGCAATGTGGGCGCGGGGATGGGTGACGCGCCGTACCCGAGCGCGCGGACGGTGTGCAGGTCGGCATCGTGGACGTCGGGGTGGTCGAGCAGCATCGTGATCATCGTGGGTGCCAGCGAGAGCATGGTCGCCGAGTGGTCGCGTGCGAGGTGGGCGAACCCGACCGGATCGAAGCTGCGCTGCAGGACGATGGGGCGGTCGCGGCGATGCGCGACGAACACGTTGTATCCGGCCACGTGGCAGAGCGGAAACGGCGTGAGCAGCACGTCGTCGGGCCCGACCGGCCGCGCGGGGAGGGTGGCCTCGACCGCGGCCAGCAGGTTCGCGTGCGTGAGCATCGCGAGCTTGGGTGTCCCGGTGGTCCCGCTCGTCCCGATCAACCACGCCACCCCGTCACCCGGCGCGTTTGTCGCTTCAACCGGCCCTGGAGTCGGTGAGCCGACAAACGCATCGGGAGGTGGGGTGAGTTCGAGGACGTGATCGAGGGGTGCGGTGCAGCGTTCGAGGTACCGCGCGTCGCCGAAGAGCACCCGGGTGCCTGACCGATCGAGCGTGCCGCGCCACTCCTCGGGGTGGAGTCGATGGTTGAGCGGTACGAGGATCCGGCCCGCATGGGGCACCGCGTAATAGAGCTCCACGTACTCGACGCAGTTCTCGGCCAGCACCGCGACCCGATCACCCGGTTCGGTCATCGCCGCCACCTGCGCCGCCAGCCGCTCCACCCGATCGAGCAACTCCCCGAACGTCACCGACTCGGTCTCGGTGATCACCGCCGCAGTGTCCGGCGCGCGCTCGGCCGCATCCCGCAGCATCTCCGAAAGGGTCACACCCGATACTCGCACGGCACGAGAGTGCGAAGGCCCGCGAGCACCCCGCGTTCCCGAGCGGAGCCTGCGGAGCGAGCCGCGAGGCAGCGAGCCCCACGGAACCCGCTCCCGAGCGGAGCCTGCGGAGCGAGCCGCGAGGCAGCGAGCCCCACGTGAGGCATGACAATCAGGAGTGCGAGCGAACGAGCAATTAGGGAGTCCGAAACCCGCCAGCAGCGCGGGCCGCGACCTGTCATGGTGACAAGGTGATGCCGGACTTCGAACAGTGTTATCGGGCGATCGAGAGCAAGGACGCCCGGTTCGACGGGTGGTTCTTCACCGCCGTGCGCACCACCAACATCTACTGCCGCCCGAGTTGTCCGGCCCGTACCCCGTACCGCAAGAACGTCGAGTTCCTCCCGACCGCGGCGGCCGCGCAACGAGCCGGGTACCGCGCGTGCAAGCGCTGCCGGCCCGACACCTCGCCGGGTTCACCGGAGTGGGATCCGCGTGGCGACGTCGTCGCCCGGGCCATGCGCCTGATTGCCGACGGTGTCGTCGATCGCGATGGCGTCGGCGGTCTCGCGCGCCGGCTCGCGTACAGCGAACGGCAGATCAACCGGCTGCTCGTGGCCGAGGTCGGGGCCGGTCCGCTCGCGTTGGCCAGGGCGCAGCGGGCGCAGTCGGCGCGGGTGTTGATCGAGACGACCGATCTCGCCCTGGCCGACGTTGCGTTCGCCTCGGGGTTCTCGAGCATCCGCCAGTTCAATGACACCATCCGTGAGGTGTTCGCGGTGACTCCTACCGAGTTGCGGCACCGGCGGAACATCGTCGCCGAGCCCGGGACGGTCACGGTCCGGCTCGCGGCGCGACCCCCGTTCGACGGAATCCAGTTGCTCGAGTTCCTCGGGTTGCGCGCGGTGGCCGGGGTGGAAGAGGTGGTCGGCGGCTCCTACCGTCGGTCGCTCGACCTCCCGCACGGCACCGGGGTGATCACGGTGACGCCGGCGGTCGACCACGTCGTCGGTGGGTTCCGGCTCGACGACCTGCGGGACCTCAACGCGGCGGTGGCTCGCACCCGTCGTCTGTTCGACCTGGATGCGGATCCGACGAGCGTCGACGCGGCGCTGATGGCGGACCCCATCCTGCGGCCGCTCGTCGCGCGGCGCCCGGGGCTGCGGGTTCCCGGCCATCCGGACGGTTCGGAGCTCATCACGCGGGCGGTGATCGGTCAGCAGGTGTCCGTGGCGGGCGCGCGCACCGTCGCCGCGCAGTTGACCGAGCGGTTCGGCAAACCACTCGACGCACCGACCGGGTCCATCACCCACCTGTTCCCGAACGCGGCGGCGCTCGCCGCGGTCGACGCCGCCGACCTTCCGATGCCGCGCGCCCGCGGTACCGCGCTGCGCACCGTCGCCCGGGCGATCGCCGACGGAGTGCTCGTGATCGACCCCGGCGCCGATCGCGACGGACTCCGGGCCCGGCTCGTCGCGCGGCCCGGGATCGGCCCGTGGACCGCGGAGTACGTGCTGATGCGCGCGGTCGGCGATCCCGATGCGTTCATGCCCTCCGACCTGGGCGTGCGGCGCGCGTTCGAGGCCAACGGGCTCGATGCCCGACCGCGCGCCGTGCTCGCCCGAGCCGAGGCCTGGCGACCGTGGCGTGCGTACGCCAACGCCCATCTGTGGGCATCCCTGAGTGAGGAGCGATAGATGTCGAAGTACACCACCTACGAAGGTCCGCAAGGTCCGCTGTTCCTCGCGGTCGACGACCGCGGGCGGGTCCTCCGCCTCCACTTCGTCGACGGCGCGTTGCCCGTCGAATCCGGCTGGGTCGAGGACCGCGACGCGCTCGTCGAGGTCGTCCGCCAACTCGACGAGTACTTCGCCGGCGCGCGGGCCGACTTCGATCTGGAGTTGGCGCCGCGGGGGACACCGTTCCAACTCGAGGTCTGGCAGCAGTTGCGCCGTATCCCCTACGGCGAGACGATCTCCTACGGCGAACTCGCGACGCGGGTCGACCGGCCCGGCGCGGCGCGCGCGGTGGGCGCGGCCAACGGGCAGAACCCGATCGCGATCATCGTCCCGTGTCACCGCGTGATCGGCGCCGACGGTTCCCTCACCGGTTTCGGTGGCGGCCTCCCGTGGAAGCGGTGGCTCCTCGCCCGCGAGCAACCGCAGGGCAGCCTCATCGACGGCTGACCCCAACTCCGGACCCGGTCGACGCGAGCGGTGCCGGGGAGTAGGTTCGCTCATTGAACTCACCCCGGACCCGGAGGTCGCCGTGACCCAGACCGCGCCAACGAACGAATGGCGGTCGACCGCCTGCATCCTCTGCAGTATCAACTGCGGCGTCGAGGTGAAGACCGAAGGGCGGCGCATCGTGCGGGTCCGCGGCGACAAGGCGCATCCGGGATCGGCGGGGTACACGTGCGAGAAGGCATTGCGCCTCGACCATTACCAGAACGCCCGAGACCGTCTGACCAGTCCGATGCGGCGGCGGGCCGACGGCAGCTACGAACCGGTCGACTGGGACACCGCGATCGTCGAGGTCGCAGCCGCGCTGGCGCAGGTCCGAGACGTGCACGGCGGTGCGTCGATCTTCTATTACGGCGGCGGCGGTCAGGGGAACCATCTCGGCGGCGGTTACGGCCGGTCGCTGCGGACCGCAGTCGGCTCCGTGTATTCCTCGAACGCGCTGGCGCAGGAGAAGACCGGTGAGTTCTGGGTCGATGGTCAGCTCTTCGGCGCGAACCGCTGTCACACCACCGGCGACTACGAGCGCGCCGAGGTCGCGGTGTTCCTCGGCAAGAACCCGTGGCAGTCGCACGGGTTCCCCCGCGCGCGGGTGGTCCTCAAGGAGATCGCGAAGGACCCGGAGCGCGCGCTCGTCGTGATCGACCCGCGCCGGACCGAGACCGCGGCGCTCGCCGACTTCCATCTCCAGGTGAAGCCGGGCACCGACGCGTGGTGCCTCGGTGCGTTGCTCAAAGTCGTGGTCGAGGAGCAGCTCGCCGACGCGCCGTTCCTGGCCGAGCACACCGTGGGGTACGAGGAGATCGCGGCTGCACTCTCGTTCGTCGACGTCGACCGGTGGAGTCGTACGGCCGGCCTCGACCCCGACCTCGTGCGCACCGTCGCCCGGCGTATCGCCGGGGCGCGCAGCGTGTCGATCTACGAGGACCTCGGCATCCAACAGGCGCCGCACAGCACCTTGAACTCGTACCTCGAGAAGCTCCTCTTCCTGCTCACCGGCAACTTCGGCGTCGAGGGTGGGATGAACCTGCACACCGCATTCGTGTCGCTGTTCGGCGGGGGTGGCGCCGCCGAGGCCGACGGCCGGCGACGGTCACCAGTCGGCGGTCACCGCATCATCTCGGGGATGATTCCCGCCGCCGCGATCCCCGCCGAGATCCTCACCGACCATCCCGACCGATTCCGGGCGATGATCGTCGAGTCGGGAAACCCGGCGCACTCGCTGCCCGACAGTCAGCGGATGCGCGAGGCGTTCGCCGCGCTCGACTTCGTGCTCGTCATCGACGTCGCCATGACCGAGACCGCGCGCTGCGCCGACTACGTGCTGCCGGCGGCGAGCCAGTTCGAGAAGTGGGAATGCACGTTCTTCACGCTGGAGTTCCCGGAGAACTATTTCCATCTGCGTCGCCCCCTGTTCGCCCCGCTCCCCGGTACGTTGCCCGAGCCCGAGATCCACGCGCGGCTCGTGCGCGCGCTCGGCGGCTACACCGACGAGGATCTTGCGCCATTGCATGCAGCGGCGGCCGAGGGACGTGCTGCGTACGCCACCGCGTTCTTCGCGGCGATGGCGGAGAACCCGGCGGTCGGTCGCAACCCGGGACTGGTCCTGTACGAGACGCTGGGGCCGGTGCTGGGTGACGGCAACCAGGGCGCGGCGGCGGTTTGGGGACTGGCCAACATCTGCTTCCTCGGGTACGCGGCGTCGGTGCAGCGAGCGGGGTTCGCGACGCCCGACGAGCTGTTCGACGCGGTGCTCACCGGCAAGGGCGTGACGTTCACCGTCGACGACTACGACGAGACGTGGAGCCGGATTGCGCACGAAGACGGGCGCGTACATCTCCTGCAGCCCGAGTTGATCGAGGAGTTCAGTTCGCTGCCGCCTGACGGCCCGCCCGTCGACGACGCGTTCCCGTTCGTGCTCTCGGCGGGGGAGCGGCGGTCATCGACCGCGAACACGATTCTTCGTGACCCGTCGTGGATGAAGGCCGACCGGGCCGGTGCGTTGCGTATGCACCCGGCCGACGCATCGCGGCTCGGCGTCAGCGACGGCGACCGCGTGACGGTGGAGACGAAGCGGTCGAGCGCAGTGGCCACCGTCGAGACGACCGACGCCATGCAAGAAGGTCATGTGTCGCTGCCGAACGGGCGTGGGCTCGCGTACCCGGGCGACGACGGCGGCGACGAGGTACACGGCGTCGCGCCCAACGAGCTCACCGACGAGATGGACGTCGACTGGCTCGCGGGCACTCCGCACCACAAGCACGTCCGCGCCCGGATCGAAGCGCTGGTGGGCGCGGACCAGACGACATGAGGCGGACGAAGTTCGACGATTGGCCGTGTCCCATCGCGCGGGCGACCGACCTCATCGGCGACTGGTGGACGCCGCTCGTGATGCGCGAGCTGTACTTCGGCCGACGCCGGTTCGACGCGATCCAGGAGTCGCTCCAGATTCCACGGGCGGTGCTCGCGCAGCGGCTCGAGCGGCTCGTGGCCGAGGAGATGATCACGAAGGTCGCCTACGAGGAGCGGCCGCCCCGCTTCGAGTACCGCCTC
Organism: Acidimicrobiia bacterium; assembly: GCA_038250905.1. Classification (GTDB taxonomy): domain Bacteria; phylum Actinomycetota; class Acidimicrobiia; order IMCC26256; family JAENVU01; genus JAENVU01. The sequence goes on along the minus strand of JBBSBV010000049.1, from coordinate 4,511 downwards.
ACCGACAAGGGGCGCGAGTTCTGGCCCGTCCTCGCCGCGATGTGGCGGTGGGGCTCCGACTGGCTGTGGACCGACGGTGAGGGTCCGCCGGTGGTCCTGAAGGACCGCGAAACCGGGGCCGTCGTCCATCCGCTGGTCGTCGACGAGACGACGGGCCGTCCCGTCGACCTCCGCACCATCCGCGTCGGCCGTGCGCCCCGCTCCTGAGCCCGGCTTCTCTGCCCTTCGGAGACCCCAGGGTTCGCCGTACTGCACGAATGACACGGGGCGTGCGACGATGCGGTGATGGCTCATGATCCGATCACGGCAACGACGGTCCAGGACGCGCCGCACCTCGAACCGCACTTCGTCTTCCCCGAGGCCGAGGCGGCCGCCGACGCGAAGCTCGCCGCCCGTACGCGGCGGCCGAACGTCGCGCTCGTCGTGTTCGACGACGTCGGCTGGGGCGACTTCGGTTGCTACGGCGGGGGCGTGGCCGTCGGCGCGCCGACCCCCAACATCGACCGCCTGGCCCGCGAGGGCAAGCTCCTCACCAGTTGCTACTCGGAGCCGAGCTGCACGCCCTCGCGCGCCAGCCTGATGACCGGCCGGCTCCCGATGCGCCACGGACTCATGCGGCCGCCGATGTACGGAGAAGCGGGCGGACTCCAGGGCGAGGTCACCATCGCGCAGTTGCTCTCGGACGCGGGGTACGTGACCCAGGCGGTCGGCAAGTGGCACATGGGGGAGAACCGCGAGTCGCAGCCCCAGCACGTGGGCTTCGACGATTTCTACGGGTTCCTCTCGGTGTCCGACATGTACACGGAGTGGCGCGACCCCTACTTCTTCCCGGAGATCGTGTACTCCGAGGAACGCACGAAGTGGATCGAGAACCAGCCCTTCAGCAAGTGCTTCGTCCACGCCGAGAAGGGCGGTGAGATCGAGGAGGTCGAAGAGGTCACGATTCCCGTCCTCGCCCTGCTCGACGACAAGTGGTGCAAGTACTCCCAGGCGTTCATCGAGCGCATGGCGGGCAACGAGGCGCCGTGGTTCCTCTACCACTGCACCCGCGGCACCCATTTCGACAACTACCCTCACCCCGATTTTCTCGGGAAGTCACCGGCGAAGCATCCGTACAAGGACTCCATCGTTGAACTCGACGACATCGTCGGCCGGCTCGTGCAGACGCTCGAGGCCACCGGCCAACTCGACGACACGATCATCTTCATCACGTCCGACAACGGGCCCGAGATGGAGACGTGGCCCGACAGCGCCTACTCGCCGTTCCGCTCGGCCAAGGGCAGCACGTGGGAGGGTGGGCAGCGCGTGCCGGGCGTCGTGTACTGGCGGGGCATGGTGGAACCGGGGCAGGCGACCGACGGCATCTTCTCGCTGCTCGACTGGTTCCCGACGCTGCTCCACTTTGCGGGCGCCACCGACGCGACCCCCGACGACCGGTACATCGACGGCGTGGACCAGACGTCGTTCCTGCTCGGTGACCAGGCCGAGTCGAACCGCAAGTACCTGTACTACTGGCTCGGCACCACGTTCTCGGCGGTGCGCTGCGGCGAGTACAAGATGATGCTCGCGTCCACCTCGGACGACGACCGTGACCTCCAGAACTCCGGTGGGTTCAGCGGCGTCACGCAGAAGTACACCTACTCACGGCTGTACAACCTCTACCTCGATCCGAAGGAACAACACTCCTACATGATCCGCAAGATCCCGTACCTCGACGCGTTCACCGCCGGCCTGGGCCAGCACTTCCGCAGCTACGGGAAATACCCGGCGAAGGTCGTCGTCGGCGGGGTCGGATGAGCGCGCCGAGCGAGACCGGCGAGGTCGGCCTGTCCCGCCCGCCTGCATCACGCTTCTCGTTCTCACCGGCCGCGGGGATCGCGTTGGTCGCCGACCTCCTGTGCATCGTGGTGTTCGTCGCGCTCGGGAAGGAGAACCACGGTGTGCACCGTGGCGTCGGTTGGTTCTTCAACGTGTGGTGGCCGTTGGCGGTCGGACTCATCGTCGGTGCGCTGATCACCCGCCTCTACACGGCGGAGGGCCGGTGGCCGCTCCGCCTCGTCGTCACGATCGCGATCACGGTGCTCATCGGCGGCCCGCTGCGGACGCTGACCGGCCGGGTCATGTACAGCGTGTTCACCCTCGTCGCGTTCGCGATGTTGAACCTGCTCACGTTCGGGTGGCGCTTGTTGCGCGTGGCAGTGCGCCAGATGCGGGGCACGCCGGCCGCCACCGGATGACGCACCGCTGATGCGCCGGCCGTACCTCACCGATCGACTCCAGGGCTTCGGGACGACGATCTTCGCGGAGATGTCGGCGCTCGCCCTCGCCACCGATGCCGTCAACCTCGGGCAGGGGTTCCCCGACACCGATGGTCCCGTTGAGATCGCCGACGCGGCGGTCGCCGCGATCCGGGCCGGCCACAACCAGTACCCGCCTGGTATCGGTATCCCCGAGTTGCGGCGCGGGATCGCCACCCATCAGCAGCACTGGTACGGACTCGAGTACGACCCCGACACCGAGGTGCTCGTCACGACGGGCGCCACCGAGGCCATCGCCGCCACCCTCATCGCGCTGTGCGAGCCGGGTGACGAGGTGGTGGTGTTCGAGCCGTACTACGACTCGTACGCGGCGTGCATCGCCATGGCGGACGCCACTCGGCGCGTCGTCACGTTGCGGACGCCCGACTACGCCTTCGATCCCGACGAACTCCGCCGGGCCATCACGCCCCGGACCCGCGCGATCCTGCTGAACTCACCGCACAACCCCACCGGCAAGGTGTTCGACGCCGACGAGTTGGCGCTGATCGCCGGCCTCTGCGTGGAGCACGATCTCATCGTGATCACCGACGAGGTGTACGAGCACCTCGTGTACGACGACGCAGCGCACGTTCCGCTCGCGACGTTGCCGGGCATGCGGGACCGGACGGTGGTGATCTCGTCGGCCGGGAAGATGTTCTCCTATACGGGCTGGAAGATCGGCTGGGTCTGTGCGTCACCCGAGCTGGTCACCGCGGTCCGCACGGCGAAGCAGTTCCTCACCTACGCGACGGGCACACCGTTCCAGTACGCGGTCGCGGCCGGCCTCGAACTCCCGGACGCGTACTACCGCGACTTCGCGGCCGACCTCGCCGCCCGGCGTGACCTCCTGATGGACGGTCTGCGCCACGCCGGCTTCGAGGTGTTCCGGCCCCGCGGGACGTACTTCGTCACCGTCGACATCCGGCCGCTGGGAACGTCCGACGGTCTCGCGTTCTGCCGGTCGCTCCCGGCGCGGTGCGGCGTGGTCGCCATTCCGAACGTGGTGTTCTACGACGACAAGCACGCCGGCGCGAGCCTCGTGCGGTTCACGTTCTGCAAACGCCGCGAGGTCCTCGCGGCGGCCGTCGCCCGCCTCGCCACCCTCTAACCAAAATGCGTCGCAAACCCGCGATAGTCGCGGGTTTGCGACGCAAAGTTGGGGGTTCGTCGGGTATGTCACACCGAGCGGCTTCAATCGGTGGCCATGCAACGGATTGCGCAGTTCGCACGGGACAACCACGGTCTCTTCACAGCGCTACACGCCGCGGCGCTGGGCATCGACGATCACCAGATCGAATACGCCCTGAGAGTCGGAGTCGTTTCGGTGGTCCACGAGGGCGTGTACCGGTTCGCGTGTGTTCCCGTCACCTGGGACTCAGCGCTCTTGGCGGCGTGCTGGGCCGGTGGGTTTCGTACCGTCGCCTCTCACCGGTCGGCCGCCGAGTTGTGGGGACTCCCCGGGCGGCGTAGCTCACCGCCGGAGGTCACGTGTCCGCGATGGCAGCGGGCCCGACACGCCGGGATCCGGGTGCACGAGATGATCGGACTCGCTGACGCCGACATCCGCGTCGTGCGGGGAATCCCGGTGGCGTCGGTGCCACTGACGCTGCTCGGGCTCGCGGCGGTCCGGCCGACCGTTGCGGAGCTTGCCCTCGAGAACGCGCTCCGACGGAGACTCACCACGCTGCCCGAGGTCGACGCCATGCTCCGACGGCTCGCTCGGCGGGGTCGACGAGGCACGGCCCGATTGCGGGGGCTCGTGCACGATCGTGATCCGAACCTCGGACTCTCGGAGAGCGAGATGGAGACCATGTTGTTCGCCACGCTCCGCCGGCACGGACTCCCGTTACCGCAGCGGCAGGTGGTGGTCCGCCACGGCGGCCGCTACGTCGGACGGTTGGACGGCGGCTGGCCGGACGCACGGGTTGGATACGAGTACGACTCCGACGAGTACCACACCGGTCGTGTCGCTACTGCTGCAGACTCGGCGCGACGGCACCGCATGACCGTCGCAGGCTGGCGGGTCGTGACGGTCGTCGCCCCCGACCTGCGGTCAGGCGGGTCCCTCGCGTCCGCCGCGATCGCCGCCCTCCTCGCCGAACGAACAACTTGCGTCGGCGAACCCCCAAAATTAGGGGGGTTGGTGCCCCGGTGGTGGGGAGGTGGGGGGGGGGGCGGTGGGGGGGGGGGGGGGGGTAGGGGGGGGGATGTGGG
>JBBSBV010000048.1:0-24282 GCA_038250905.1 Acidimicrobiia bacterium | reverse complement strand
GGGTCGGTCACGAAGTACGGGGAGATGTAGCCCTTGTCGAAGCGCATGCCCTCGACGAGGTCGAGCTCCATGCCGAAGGTCTGGCTCTCCTCGACGGTGATGACACCGTCGGTGCCGACCTTCTCGAGCGACTCGGCGATCATCTTGCCGATCTCGACGTCGGCGGCCGAGATGGCCGCGACGTTCGCGATCTGCGCCGGGTCGGTCTTGACGCTCTTCGACAGCGAGCGGATCGAGTCGACCGCCTCGACGACCGCAGCCTCGATGCCCTTCTTCAGGACCATCGGGTTCGCGCCGGCCGCCACGTTGCGCAGGCCCTCGCGGACCATCGCCCACGCGAGCACCGTCGCCGTCGTGGTGCCGTCACCGGCGACGTCGTCGGTCTTCTTCGCGACTTCCTTGACGAGCTCCGCACCGATCTTCTCGTACGGGTCCTCGAGGTCGATCTCCTTGGCGATCGAGACACCGTCGTTGGTGATGGTGGGCGCGCCCCACTTCTTCTCGAGGACGACGTTGCGGCCCTTCGGGCCGAGTGTCACCCGGACGGCATCGGCGAGCTTGTTCATGCCCGCTTCCAGCGACCGGCGAGCGTTCTCTGCGTACGCGATCTGCTTCGACATTCTGAGGTACCCCCTGGGGGATCGAGGACGGGGTGGAATCGATCTCGGACGCCCCGCTGCGGGGATCCGTTAGCACTCGCATCAAACGAGTGCTAACGCCATGTTGGCACTCTCGGGCGGTGAGTGCAAGTCGATCACGCCCGAAACCTCCGGGCGTCCGAGGGTTATCGTGCCGCATGGCCGAGATGCACGATGCGACCGAGGAATACCTCGAAACCATCCTCGAACTCGAGGAAGAGGGCATCGTGCCGATCCGGGCCCGGCTCGTGGAGCGCCTCGGGGTCTCCGCTCCCGCCGTGTCCGAGCAGGTGAACCGCCTCGTCGACGGTGGCTACACCCAACTCATGGACGACCGCAGCCTCCGCCTCACCGCGAAGGGCCGCACCCTCGCCACCACCGTGGTTCGGCGGCACCGGCTGGCCGAACGGCTCCTCGTCGACGTCATCGGGCTCGAATGGGAGAAGGTGCATCGCGAGGCCGACCTCTGGGAGCACGCGATCTCGGCCGACGTGGAGGAAAAGCTCATCGCGCTCCTCGGCGATCCGGCCACCTGCCCGCACGGCAACCCGATCCCGGGTTCCCAGCACGCCCACGACATCACCGGTCACATCGTGTTGGCCGACGCGGTCCCCGGCCCGGTCACGATCGTACGGATCAGCGAGAAGATGGAACTCGACGATGCCGCCCTCCAGCTCCTGGCCGGCGCCCGGCTCATCCCCGGGCAACGGGGCGAGGTGATCGGGCGGGGGAACGGCGGGGTCTCGGTGACCACGACCGCAGGGGTCACGCTGGTCCCCGAACCGGTCGCCCGCCTGATGTGGGTGACCTCAGGATCAGGCGCCGGCGGCGACGAGGACGAAGTCGGTACCGAAGCCGAGTAGCAGGCCGATCACCAGGCCCCACATGAGCAGGTCCTTGCGACCCAGCTTGTCGGCGACGTGGAACAGCTGGGCCACCACGTAGAGGATCGATCCGCCCGCGAGCGCCAGGAACGCCATGTCGAGGGTGGAGTTCGTGAAGCTCTGGCCGATCAACGTGCCGACGAAGGTCGGTCCCCCGCCGATCAGCCCGAGCACCGCCAGGAATCCCCAGGAGGGTCGGTCCTCCTCGCCGGCCATCGGCGCGACGATCCCGAAGCCCTCGGTCGCGTTGTGGAGGCCGAAGCCCACGATGAGCAGGAGCGCCAAGCTGATCTTGTCCTGGGCGGCGGACTGGCCGATCGCGAGGCCTTCGGAGAAGTTGTGCAGCCCGATGCCGATCGCGATGAAGAGCGCCAGCCGCTTCGCGGGCGTCAGGGCATGGACCGACGTCCGCCGCAGTTCCCCGGCCGCTGCGGCACCCGGGCCCATGCTCAGATCCCGGGTCCGGCGCGCCAGCCAACGGTCGTAATAGACGAGCGCGAGCGCACCGAAACCGAACAGGCCCGCGAAGACGATCGCCAGCCAACCGAAGTGGATCCACGAACCGCCGTGGTCACTGGCCCGGGTGAGCGCCCGCTCCACCGGTTCGATGGCGTGGCTCATGACCTCGATGAAGAGGAAGAGCAGGATTCCCGCGGCGGTTGCGTTGAGCAGCGCACGCGCCCCGACCGACAACCGACGGACCCGGCCCATGGGGAGGCCGAGGAAGATGGTCAAACCCGCGATACCGCCGAGGACGGCGATCTGGACGTCTGACACCTCGGGACCCTCCTTGCGCGCCGCCGTGCGGCGCGACTCGCCATCACGTTCGGGGAAGTAAGGGTACCCTAACTAAAGGCGCCCTGACCGGTCAAGGGTCGATGGGCCCAGAATCGAGACATCAGCCCCCGGCGACCGCCGGCACGATGCTCACCGTGGCGCCGTCGGCGACGTCGGTGCCGAGACCGTCGAGGAAGCGGATGTCCTCGTCGGCCACGAACACGTTGACGAACCGGCGCAACTCGCCGTCGTCACCGAACAGGCGGCCCTGGAAGCCGGGGTGTTCGGCATCGAGCGCGGCGAGAACCTCGCCGAGCGAACCCGGTGGCAGCGCCACCTCGGGCGCACCCCCGGAGAGTTCACGGAGCTGGGTCGGGATACGGACGGTGACGGTCATGGTGTGTCCTCTCGGCCCGGCGGGGCGGTGACGGATGGTGACTGCGGCGGTGATCATGCGAGGAGATCCTCGGGGTCGAACGCATCGTGGAAGGCGTCCAGGGTGGGCGAGATCGTGGCGGTGGGCCCGACCTGACCGACCACGGCGTCGAGCGTCTTCAAACCGTGACCGGTGATGTAGACGACGACCCGTTCGTCGGGCCGGATCACGCCCTGGGCCGCGAGCTTCGCGAGCGTGGCAACCGTGACGCCACCAGCGGTCTCGGCGAAGATGCCCTCGGTCCGCGCCAGCAGGCGGATGGCGTCCACGATCTCGTCGTCGGTGACCGCGGCGAAGCCCCCGGTGCTGTTGCGCACCGCGTCGAGCGCGAAGTACCCGTCCGCCGGGTTCCCGATCGCGAGCGACTTCGCGATCGTGTCCGGCTTCACCGGCTTGATCGTGTCGGAGTCGCCGAGCCAGGCGGTGGCGACCGGTGAGCAGCCGAGTGCCTGCGCGCCGCTGACGCGCACCTCGGGCGCCTCGTCGAGCAGGCCCACCGTGTGGAGCTCGTCGAACCCCTTGCGGATCTTGGTGAGGAGCGACCCGCTCGCGACCGGGACCACCACGTGGTCGGGCGCGCGCCACCCGAGCTGCTCGGCAGTCTCGTACGCGAGGGTCTTGGATCCCTCGGCGTAGAAGGTGCGGATGTTCACGTTGACGAAGGCCCACGGATAGGTTCCCGCCAACTCGGCGCAGAGCCGGTTGACGTCGTCGTAGTTGCCGTCGATGGCGACGACGTTGCCGCCGTAGACCGCGGTGGTGACGATCTTGCCCTGCTCGAGGTTGGCCGGCACGAACACGAAGGACCGCAGGCCCGCGTGCGCGGCGTGGGCCGCGACCGCGTTGGCCAGATTGCCGGTCGACGCGCACGCCGCGACCTTGAACCCGAACTCCAGCGCCTTGCTCAGCGCGACCGCGGTGACGCGGTCCTTGAAGGAGTTGGTGGGGTTGGTGGTGTCGTTCTTGATCCAGACCTCGCCCAGTCCCAGTTCGGCGGCCAGGCGGTCGGCCCGCACCAGGGGCGTGAAGCCGGCTCCGAGGTCGACTGCGGGGTTTCGTTCGACCGGCAGCAGATCCGCGTACCGCCAGATGCTCAGCGGGCCGGCGGCGATCGACTCGCGGGAGATCGATGCCTTGATCGCCTCGTAGTCGTAGGTCACCTCAAGCGGGCCGAAGCACCACTCACACGTGAAGATCGGGGCGACGTCGTATTCACGACCGCACTCCCGACAGCGCAAAGCCTGCACCTGGGTCATGTCCGGTTTTCTCCTGGTCTCGGTTGCTCGGCGCGCTCTGGCTCGGACCTCACGGTCCTCGGTTCGAGCGCTCAACGAGCGGGAAACCAGGTCGGTCACCCACGCTTTGGGCTCTCTCATCGTTCGGGCATTGGCACCTGGCTCCCCGCAACCCTGGTTTCCCAGGTTGGGTTCGCTGGTTGCCGCGGCGTCTTCGGGCCCGTCCCTCAGCCGCTCTTGATAAGCGCGTGAACCCTCGATAGTAGACGGCGCCTCGCCGGCGGTGCCAAAAATAGGACAAGCGCCCTCTACGCTGCCCTCCCGTGGCGACGACCCCCGCCCTCCTTCCGATCCCTCGCTGCGCCGAGGATTTCGACGTGGTGGAGCTGCTCCGGCGCAAGCGTGAGCTCGGCCTGACGATCTCGGTCTGCCTGCCCGCCCGGGACGAAGAGCCGACCGTCGGCCACATCGTCGCCACCGTCCGCCGCACCCTCATGGAAACCGTGCCCCTCGTCGACGAGGTCGTGGTCATCGACGACGGTTCGCTCGACTCGACCGCGGACGTCGCGGCGTGGGAGGGCGCCCGCGTGGTCGCCGTCGACGACGTGCTGCCCGAAGCCGGACCGGGAAGCGGCAAGGGCAACGCGATGTGGAAATCGCTGCACGCGACCTCCGGCGACATCGTCTGCTGGGTCGACGCCGACATCCGCAACTTCGGCCACCACTTCATCACGGGTCTGCTCGGACCGCTCCTCATCGACGATGCGACCGCGTTCGTCAAGGGCTACTACCGACGGCCGCTGCACGGGGAGCCCTCGGGCGGCGGACGCGTGACCGAACTCGTCGCGCGTCCCACGCTCTCCGTGCTCTTCCCGGAACTGGCGGGATTCATCCAGCCGCTGTCGGGCGAGTACGCGGGGCGGCGCACCCTCTTCGAGTCGGTCCCGTTCGTCGAGGGGTGGGGCGTCGAGATCGGCATGCTGATCGACGTCGTGCGTGCCGTCGGGCTCGACGCCACCGCACAGGTGGACCTCGGCGTGCGCGAGCACCGCAACCGACCCCTCGAGGACCTCGGCCCGCAAGCGACCGCGATCCTCGTCACGGCCCTCCGGCGGGCAGGTCTCGCCCATTCCACCTCCGATCACGCCCGCGCCACCCTGACGCGGTTCACCGAGGCATTCGAGCCCGATGTCGTCGATGTCGAGGTGCGGGAGCGCCCCCCGATCCTCACGATCCCGGCGTACCGCGAGAAGTTCGGGCTCAGCGTCGGCACCTGAGCGACGCCGCGTTCGTCACCCGAGCGAACGCCCGATCTCGACGGCCGCCTCCTCCACCAGGAGCGCGGCGCGGGCGAACGCCTCCCCCGCCTGCCAGACGCGATCGGTGAGGGCCAGGGCCTCCACGTCGCCGAGCACCGACAGTTCCTCGCGCGCCTCGTCGGTGATCTGACCGGCGATCACCGCGCGGTGGGCGACGCCGAGATCCGCGGCGACGTCGAGGACACCACCGACCACCTTGCCGTCGAAGCTCGTGCGGTCGAGTTTGCCCTCGCCGGTGACGACGAGCCCGCACCGTTCGAGCGCGGCCTCGAGGCCGACGACCTCGGCGACCACGTCGAAGCCGGGCTCGATGGTCGCGCCGATCGCGGCCAGTCCCCCCGCGAGCCCACCGGCCGCGCCGCCACCCTCCAACCCGGTGACGTCGATCCCGACCCGATCGCGATACACACCGGCCAACTGCTCCAGGCGTCGGGTGAGCAATCCGACCTGCGCGGGCGACGCGCCTTTCTGCGGCCCGAAGATCGTGGCCGCGTCGAGGAACTCGGTACGCACGTCACACGCGACCGTGACCGGCACCGCGCCGAGGGACCAGTCGAGTGCCTGCACTGCGGCGAGCCCGCCGTCGGTGGTCGAACTGCCGCCGACGCCGACGATCACGCGGGACGCGCCGGCACGGATCGCGGCGGCGATCAGCTCGCCCGTCCCGCGCGTGCTCGCACCGAGGGGATCGCGCCGCTCGACCGCGACCAGACCGTGACCGCTGGCACGCGCCATCTCCACGATCGCGGTGCCGTCGCCGAGGATCGCCCATTCGGCCTCCACGGGATCCCCGAGCGGCCCGGTCACCGTCGTGTGCCGGCGCGAACCACCCCGTGACGCCAGGATCACGTCGAGGGTGCCCTCCCCACCATCGGCCAGCGGGAGCTCGACGACGTCCTCGATCCCGACCGATCGCAGGCCGCGCGCCATCGCGGCGGCCGCCTGGGCACCGGAAAGTGTGCCGCGAAACTTGTCAGGACAAGCAACTGCCGAGCCGATCATCACCGATAGATTGGCCCAGCCCCCTTCCCCGTTGAGGATTCTCGTGCTCGAACGCGTCCCCTTGTTGGAAAAGTCACTGGCGGACTACGCCGAGGTCGCCGGCACGGATGCCGTCGACCGGATCCGCGCCGCAGCCGCGCCGCTGCACGGCGCGCGCATCCTCCACGTCAACGCCACCGCGTACGGCGGCGGGGTGGCCGAACTCCTCGCCACCCACGTCCCGTTGCTGCGGGACCTCGGTATCGAAGCCGAGTGGCAGGTCATCCACGGCAGTGACGAGTTCTTTGCGATCACCAAGAACGTCCACAACGCGCTCCAGGGGGCCGCGATCGAGTGGACCGCGGCGATGCAGCGGGTCTACCTGGAGAAGGTCCTCGACAACGCGCTCCTCCTCGAAGGGGAGTTCGACTACGTCGTGATCCACGATCCGCAGCCGGCGGCGATCCTCGGGCTCGCCGGTTCGTCCAGCGTGAACGGCCCCGACACGAAGTGGGTGTGGCGCTGCCACATCGACCTCACCGACGCGAACCCCGACGTCTGGGAGTTCTTCCGACCCTACGTGGAGCAGTACGACGCGTCGGTGTGGACCATGCCCGAGTTCGTGCCCTCGTCGCTGAACATGGACCGCATCGTGCAGGCACCGCCGTGCATCGACCCGCTCTCGGTGAAGAACCTCGACCTGCCCCAACCGTTCATGCGCGAGATCGTGAAGCAGTACGGGATCGACCCCGAACGTCCGATGTTGTGCCAGGTGAGCCGGTACGACCCGTGGAAGGACCCGCTCGGCGTGATCGAGGCCTACCGCCTGGTCCGCGAGCGCGTCCCGGGCGTCCAGTTGGTCCTCGCCGGATCGATGGCGACCGACGACCCCGAGGGATTCCAGGTGTGGGAGGAGGTCGACGCAGCACGCGAAGGCGACCACGACATCCATCTGCTCTCCAACATCCAGCAGGTCGGCAACGTGCAGATCAACGCGTTCCAGCGGGCCGCCGACGTCGTGATCCAGAAGTCGTTGCGGGAGGGCTTCGGACTCACCGTGAGCGAAGGCCTCTGGAAGGGCCGGCCGGTCATCGGCGGTCGCGCGGGCGGGATCACGCTCCAGATCGAAGACGGTGAGAACGGCTACCTCGTCGACTCGGTCGAGGAATGCGCCCAGCGCAGTATCGAGTTGCTCGAAGCGCCCGAGCGCGCCGATGCGATGGGCATCTCGGGCCGCGAGCACGTGCGCCAGAACTTCCTGTCGACCCGCGAGCTCGAGGACTGGATCAACCTCTTCAACGAGTTGTCCGCCTGAACATGATCGTCGTCTCGCACCGGGGACCGGTGAGCTTCCGGCGCGAGGACGACGGCACGTTCAGTGAACGGCGCGGGGCCGGTGGCGTGGTGAGCGCACTCGCCCCACTCGTCGCCGGACGCGACGACGTGCACTGGATCGCGGCCGCCATCGGCGACGACGACCGCGCCGCGGTCGAGTCCGGGTTCGCGAGTTCGACCTCCGCGGTCGAGCTGCTCGCCCTCGACCCGGAGACGCACCGGCGCCACTACGACGTGATCTCGAATCGCGTCCTGTGGTTCCTGTTCCACGGACTCTTCGATCTCCCCCGCCATCCGGCCTTCGACCGGGAACTCCACGACGCGTGGGACGCCTACCGCACGATCAACCAGGCGTTCGCCGAGGCGATCGCCCACGCGGCCAAGCCCGGCGACACGATCCTGGTCCAGGACCTGCAGCTGTGCCTCGTCCCCGCCCAGCTGCGAGCACTGCGCCCGGATCTCCGGATCTCGCACTTCACGCACACGCCGTTCTGTGATTCCGGCGCGATGCGCGTCCTGCCCGCGGCGATCGCCACGGAGCTGTGCAGCGCGCTGGCCGGCACCGCCGCCGGGTTCCACTCCGACCGCTGGGCCCGGGACTACCGCGCCAGTGTGGCCGAGGTCCTCGGTGCCGAGGTCGTGCCCCACGCGTTCACCGCGACGTTCGGTCCGGACCCCGACGAACTCGCGGTCACCGCCGCGACTGCCGACGTCCGCCGTGAGGCGGAGGCACTCGCCGAGCGAGTGGGCGACCGTCGTTGCATCGTGCGCAGTGACCGCATCGAGCTCTCGAAGAACATCGGGCGCGGATTCCTCGCCTTCGACGAGTTGCTCGAGCGGTGTCCGGAGTGGCGGGAGCGGGTGACGTTCGTGGCCGTGCTCAACCCGTCCCGTGAATCGCTCGACGAATACCGCGAGTACCGCAACGACGTCGAGGCCATCGCCGAGCGCGTCAACGAGCGCTGGGGGACTCCGGGATGGGAGCCGATCGTCGTCGACGCGCGCGACAACTACCCGCGTTCGGTGGCGGCGTTGCAACGCGCCGACGTGCTGTTGGTCAACCCGATTCGCGACGGCCTGAATCTGGTCGCGATGGAAGGCCCGCTCGTCGGGACGCGCGATCCGGTCCTGTGCCTGTCACGCGAGGCCGGTTCGTTCGACCTCCTGCACGAGCACTGCCTCGGCATCAACCCGTTCGACGTCTCCCAGACTGCCGGTGCACTGGCCGCGGCGCTCGCCATGACCACCGACGAACGCACCCGGCGCGCCGAGGGACTGCGTGCGGCCGCGCGTTCGCGTCCGGCCTCGGCGTGGCTCGACTCGCTGGTCGATCACGCCCGCTGACGCGCCCGCGCCTGACCAGGTGCGCCGCGAGCCTCAGGCGGCGAGTTCGGCCAAGAGCGCGACGAGCGCGTGAGGCCCGTCGACGTGGACGTCGGCGCGCGCGACCAGTTCGGGCGGTTCCTCGCTCGACCGGACTGCGATCCGCACCGCGTCCTGCAGTGACCCGGCGGCCACCAGGCGATCGAGGGCATCGAACCCGCTGAGATCACCGTGGTCGTCACCCGCGAACAGGGCATGGCCCATCCCGGCGACCAGTCGTTCGACGCCCCGGCCCTTGTCGACCGGCACCGGCGGGCGGAGTTCCACGGCCATCCGGGTCGGGTAGCGGGTGAGTCCGTGCGCCTCCGCCTGGCGGGCCGCCCACTCGGCCGTCGCGGTCCCGACCCCGGGTTGCATCCGCCAGTGCAGGGTCACCGCCACGGTTCCCTTGCGTTCCACGAACACGCCCGGCAGTTCCGCCTCCGCAGCCGTGGCGACCGCCGCCACCGCCGCCGCGAACGGTGCCGCGGCAGCATCGACTTCGATGCACGACCGGTTCGGGTTCCAGCGTTCGAGTCCGTACTGACCGACGAGGTCCAACCCATCGATGGGCAGGACGCGACGGAGGAACTCCACCGGGCGACCGCTCACGATGCCCACGCGCGCGAACCGATGCGTGAGTCGGCGCAGCGTCGCGACCGCACCCTCCACCGGCACCGCGTCGTCGGGATGGTCGACGATCGCCGAGAGTGAACCGTCGAAGTCCGCGAGGACTGCGGTCGCGTCCGGGTGATCCGCCAACGCGCGGAGCGCGTCGATCACGAGCTAGGTGCCGACGACCACGATGCAGTCGGCGTCGGTGGTCGTGGGCGGCGGCACCGGCATCGGTTGCACCTTGGCGCCCGGGATCGCGGTCGCGAGGGTCGTGCACACCGCGGTCTTGCCCGTCTTGGCGTAGACCACGGTCCCGGCCCGGACGGCCGACGCGTTGTTGGGCGGCAGCGTCTTGTAGCCCTTGGCCTTCAGCGTGTTGGTGAGTGTGCCCGCGACACCCGCGCGACCCGATCCGTTGAGAACGAGCACCGACACCTCCGCCGGCGCGACCGCCGCGGGCTTGGTCGTGGTGGTCGTACTCGACGAGCCCTTGGCCACCGTCGTCGTGGTGGTGGTCGAGGTGGACGTCGCCTTCGTACCGCCGTCGCCGACCGCACCGGTGTTGCCATCGTCGATCGCGTTCAACAGCACGACACCGATGATCACGGCGACGGCGATCAGTGCGGCACCCCGTGCGGCCGAGAATCCCGAAGCGCCGCGCCCGCCACCACCGCCGCTCCGGGCGCGCCGGGGCTCACTGCGTTCCTGGCCTGTTGGTTCGTTCGGATCGTTCATCAACCGTGCCTCGACATACCAGCCCGGTCGACACAATGCGATCTCTCGATTGCCGCGGTCCGGGGAGTTCGATCCTGACCCATCGACCCTACCGGCTCACACGCTCCGACCGAGGGAATCAACCGCTCCGGACGTACTGACGAGCCGGAGATCGGGATCGAACCGATGGCCTGCGGTTTACAAGACCGCTGCTCTACCAACTGAGCTACTCCGGCGCAGGGTGCGAGGCTACAAGTGCTCCGGGCCGGTGCCGTGCTCCCGACGGGCGGCCACCGCGTGCAGTGCGATTGCGGCCGCGGCGGCCACGTTGAGGCTTTCGAGCCGGCCGTGGAGCGGGATGGACGCGATGAGATCGCACCGGTCGCGCGTGAGCCGGGCCAGGCCGCGGCCCTCGGCCCCGAGCACGATCACGACCGGACCGTCGGCGACCGCGAGGTCGGTGACCGTGGTGGTGCCATCCGCGTCGAGCCCGACGGTCCACACCCCGGCGCGCTTGGCCTGGTCGAGGAAGGCCGGGATCCCGGCCACGTCGGCGATCGGGAGGTATTCGGCGGCACCGGCCGCGGCTTTGAGGACGGTGGGGCCGAGCCGCGCGGCCCGGTGTTTCGGAATGATCACGCCGGTCACTCCCGCGGTCTCGGCGGTCCGCAGGATCGCGCCGAGGTTGCCGGGATCGGTGACACCGTCGACGGCCACGATGAACGCGGCCGGATCGGCGAGCAGGTCGTCGACGCGCGCCGACGTGATGGGTTCGGCGCGGGCGACCACACCCTGCGGGGCCTCCGACCGGGCCCGTTCCTCGAGCGACGCGGGCGACACCCGCCGCACCCGGACGCCGATCGCCTGGGCCAACGCCTCGATCTCCGCGGCCCCGCTCGCGCGTTCCACCACCCAGATCTCGCGGATGTTGCGCCGTCGCGACCGCAGGAGTTCCCGCACCGCATGGAAGCCCTCGACCTGTTCGCCACCGAGGTCGTCGGTGTCGCGACCGGATCGGGCGGGACGCCCCGCGCGTTCGGGACGTCCGCCCCGTTCCGGGACGCGACGCGGGTTGCGGGTCATCGATGCCAGGTGGTGCCGCTCGCGCCGTCCTCGATCACCACGCCCCGCGCGGCCAACTCGTCACGGATACGGTCGGCCGCGGCGAAGTCCTTCGCGGCGCGCGCATCGGTGCGGGCCTGCACCATCGTTTCGATCTCGTCCGCGTCGTCGCCGACGGTCTCCACGACCGCGGCGAATCCGAACACGTCCAGGATCACCTGCACCACGGCGACCAGCGCGGCGGCCGACTGCTCGTCCCCGGCGTCGAACGCGAGGTTCGCCCGGCGCACCGCGTCGAACAGGACCGCGACCGCGCCCGGAGTACCGAAGTCCTGGTCCATGGCCCGGCGGAACTGTTCGAGCGTCTCCGCGTCGGCGGTGGCACCGGCCGCGGCGGTGCGCCCGGCCCGGCGGAGGAGATCGTCGATGCGCTGCATCGCCTTCTGCGCCGCGCCCAACTCGTTGGCCGTCAGCTCCATCTGCGAGCGGTAGTGCACCTGCAGCACCGCGAGCCGGAACGCCCGGGCACCGTAGGTGTCGAGCGCGTCGCCCAGGGTGGTGAAGTTCCCGAGGGACTTGCCCATCTTCTCGGTGCCGACCATGACCATGCCCGAGTGGATCCAGTGGCGGGCGAAGGGATGACCCGCGCCCTCGGCCTGCGCCCGTTCGTTCTCGTGGTGCGGGAACACGAGGTCGTCGCCGCCGCCGTGCAGGTCGAACCCGTCGCCGAGGATCTCGAGCGACATCGCCGAGCACTCGATGTGCCAACCGGGGCGCC
The DNA here is from genome assembly GCA_038250905.1 of Acidimicrobiia bacterium. GTDB lineage: Bacteria > Actinomycetota > Acidimicrobiia > IMCC26256 > JAENVU01 > JAENVU01. Next base: position 12,146 of record JBBSBV010000048.1, on the reverse strand, counting down.
CGCGACCCCACGGGCTCTCCCAATCGGGTTCCCCCGGCTTGGCCGCCTTCCACACCGCGAAGTCGACCGGGCTGCGCTTGCGCTCGTCGACCTCGACGCGGGCACCGGCCCCTTCGAGCAGATCGGAGAGTCGCCGACCGGAGAGGTCGCCGTAGTCGGGATACGACTCGACCGAGAAGTACACGCCCTCGCCCTCGATCACGTACGCCCGCCCGCGGTCGATGAGCTCCCGGATCAGGTCGATCATCGGCGCGACGAACTCCGTCGCGCGCGGTACCTCGTCGGGGCGACGCACGTTGAGGCGGTCGAGTTCGGCCCAGTACGCGGCCTCGTAGCGGTCGGCCAGCTCGCGCTCGCTCGTGCCTTCCGCCGCGGCCCGCGCAATGATCTTGTCTTCGACGTTGGTGACGTTGCCCACGAAGGTGACCCGGTTGCCGGTCCATTCCAGGTACCGGCGGATGACGTCGTAGACGAGTGCGGTGCGCCCGTGGCCGACGTGCGGGACGTCGTAGACCGTCGGCCCGCACACGTACATCGACACCTCGCCCGGGACGCGGGTCGTCAGCTCGACGTCGCGTCTCGCCAAGGAATCGAAGATCCGCACCATCGGGCGAGGCTACCGGTCGCCGTCCGTGACCCCGGGACCGTTGTCGGCGCCGCTAAGCGTGCTCGAGCAGGGCCACCGACCACGCGGCGATTCCTTCGGACCGGCCGACGAAGCCCAGGCCCTCGCCGCGCTTCGGTCGGATCGCGACGTGGATCCCGATGCCCATCGGCTCCCGCGCGGGGACCAGCGCGGCCACGATGTTCGCCACCATGGCCTCGACGTACGGACCGAGCCGCGGTCGCTCCGCCGCGATCACGACGTCGACGTTGCCGATCCACCAGCGGGCGTCGGCGACTTTCGTCGCAACCTGGGTGAGGAGCCCGATCGAGGACACGCCCGCGTACGCGGGATCGCTCGCGGGAAACAGCTCACCGAGATCCGGCAGACCGGCGGGACCGAGGAGCGAATCGGCGACCGCGTGCGCCACGACGTCGGCATCGGAATGTCCGACGAGTTGCGGTGCGTCGGGCACCACCACACCGCCGATCGTGAGGCTGCCGACGTCACCGAACGGATGGACGTCGTAGCCCAACCCGACGCGCATCATCGCGGCGCTCGCCGCGTGGCGAGCAGGGCGGCGGCCCGTTCGAGATCCTCGGGGGTGGTGATCTTGAAGTTGTCCGTCGTTCCGGTCACGACCACGACGGTACCGCCGGCCGCCTCCACCACCGCGGCGTCGTCGGTGCCTTCGGGTTCACGCTCGTGCGCGGCGCGCAACGCCGCGGCGCGGAATGCCTGGGGTGTCTGCACGGTGACCAGATCGTCGCGCGGCAGTGTGCGCACGACCTTGCCCTCGCGCACCTCCTTGACGGTGTCGGCGACCGGGAGTCCGGGCACCGCACCATCGGCGCCGGCTCGCACCGCGTCGATGACCCGCGCGAACAGGTCGGCGTCGGCAAGGGGCCGGGCCGCGTCGTGCACGAGGACGATGCCGACGTCGGTCGGCACCGCGGCCAGACCGGCGCGCACCGAAGCGGACCGGGTCGCGCCACCGGCAACCACCACCGCCGGGTCCAGCGCCCAGTCGGCACCCGGCGGGACCACCACGACCACACCGTCGGAGACCTGCTGCGCGGCCGCCACGGCATGGTCGATCACCCGCGCGGCACCGAGCGCCATGAGCTGTTTCGGGCCGCCGAACCGAGTACCGGATCCGGCCGCCACCACAATCGTCCAGACCGCCACCCGGCAATGATGGCGCGTCAGCCGGTGCGCTCTTGACTCTCGACCAGGTCTGACCCCGAGGGAGGCCGCGCGGCCTCGACCCGGGCGAACACGATGCGTCCGGCACTCGTCGGGACCACCGAGGACACGGTGAAGGGCATGCGACCCGCATCGATGAGGTCCACACCACCGTTCACCACCACCATCGACCCGTCTTCGAGGAACCCGACCGCCTGCCCGTCGTGGCGCCCGGCCCGGGTCAACGAGACCTGGATCGTCTCGCCCGCCATCACGGCCGGGGCGAGGTCGGCGGCGACCCGCCGCGGGATCACCGTGATCACGCCCTGGACCTCGGCCACCCGCGCGAGCTTCACGTCGTTGGTCAGCAGGCGGAGTTGGAGGCGGCGCGCGAGGGCGACGAGTTTCGCGTCGACTTCGCGCATCTCCGGCACCTCGTCGTCGATGATGTACACCCGGTTGTGGGCTTCGCGGCGGAGGACGTCGAGCGTCTCCATGCCGTGGAGGGCGCGGCGGCCCCGCTCGTCACCGACGTCGGCCATGCCTTGCAACTCGTCGAGCACGAACCGCGGGATCAGGAGGTCGTCGCGGAAGAGGCCGGATCGGCAGAGCGGAAGGAGTTGCGCGTCCATCACGGCCGACGAGTCGACGATGAAGCCGTTGGACTCGTCGTAGGACTGGGCGCGTGCGGTCGGCCGGGTGGAGAGTCCCGCGGCGGCGAAGAGGTCCTCGGCCCGGTGCGCGGCGATGCGTTGCCCCAGGTACATGCACGTCCACAGCACGATCCCTGCGGCCGCGAGGCCGATCTGGACGGGCAGGAAGATCGCCAGCGGCACCGCGAGTGCGAGCCCGAGCATCCCACCGACGGCGCCGCCGAAGATGCCACACAGGAGTTGTGGGATCGGGATGCGGTCCGCCTTGCGCTCGGCCACACCGACGCCGCGGTCGAGCAGTCGGCCGAGGAAACCACCGATCAGGTAGCCGGCCAGGCAGCCGACCATGCCGAACCCGCCGATGACGGATTCGGACGCAGTGAAGTCACGCGCGACGAGGTATCCGACCGCGGTCATCAGGACCACGGTGAACAGGCGGACTACTTCTACGAACACGACGATCCTCCGACCCTGGGATCGGCGGGCGTTGCACCCACCTTGAACCATTGGTCGGTTCGGCCCACGAAAGGGCCGGGCTACTTCGCTTTCGTCGCCTTCGTGGCCTTGACGGCCTTCGCGGGGGTCTTGGCAGCCTTCGCCGCGGGCTTGGTCGCTTTGGCAGCCGGTGCCTTCGCCGGCGCCTTGGCCGGCGCTTTCGCGGTGGCCTTCGCGGCCGGCTTGGCCGCCGCCTTCGCCGGCGCCTTGCGTGGCTTCGAGGGCACGATCGGCGGGGGCGGCTTCGTGAGCGCACCGTCGTCGTCGAAGTCGATGGAGCTACGGCGGCCGACGTTTGGTGGCTTACCGAGCACTTCGTCGAGCTTGTCCTCGGCCGTCTCCTCGTCGACGTTCAGCGCGAACGTGAGCTCGGAGACGAGGATCTGGCGCGCCCGGGCGAGCATGCGCTTCTCCCCCGCGGAGAGGCCCTTGTCCTTCTCGCGGATGGTGAGGTTCCGCACGACTTCGGCCACCTGGTAGATGTCGCCGCTCTTCAGCTTCTCGACGTGGTTCTTGAATCGCCGCGACCAGTTCGTCGGCATGCGCGCTTCCTTCTTGCGCAACACCGCGAACACTTCCTCGACCTCTTCGTCGTTGATGACGTCCCGCAGCCCGATCTCGTCCGCGTTGTCCGCGGGGACCATGAGCGTGAGGTCGCCGTACGCGAGCCGCAGGACGAGGTAGTCCTGCTTCTTGCCGAACGCCTCGCGCCGCTCCCGCTTCTCGATCGTGGCCGCACCGTGGTGGGGGTACACGACTTTGTCACCAACGGCGAACGGCATAACGGAAAAGGCTCCTCGAGCAGGGGCAGTGCGAGGGACCCATGGTACCGGAGTCAGCGACCCCGGGAGGATCCGTGGGTAGTGTGACGCCCGTGACCGACCGTCGCATCCTGAGCTCCACCGAGCTCTTTGCATCGCTCCCCGAGGAGATGGTGGAACAGCTCCGTGCGAAAGCGCGGGATCGTTCCCTCGCCAAGGGCGAGTTGCTGTTCTCCCAGGGTGACGAATCCTCCGACCTGTACGTGGTCATGGAAGGGCGCATCGCCATCTCGACCCGCTCGAGCGACGGCCGGGAATCGATGGTCGCGGTGCTCGAGAACGGCGGCCTGTTCGGCGAGATGGGGCTCTTCGACGGTGGACCCCGCTCGGCCGAGGCCCGCGCCCTGAGCGACACCACCCTGCTCGAGATCGCATTCGACGACGTACGGGAGGCGGTCCAGCTCCGCCCCGAGGTGCTCTGGGTGATCGTGCGGTTGCTCGCGCAACGGATCCGGGCGACCGACGAAGCCCTCGCCGATGCGGTGTTCCTCGACGTCCCCGCCCGGACCGCCAAGCGCCTCCTCGAACTGGCCGGCGATGCCGACGAGTTCCAGCTGCCGATGACCCAGGAAGATCTGGCCGGCCTGGTCGGGGCATCCCGCGAGCGGGTCAACAAGGCCATCGCGATGTTCGTCCGGTTGGGCTGGGTGAAGGCGACCGGCCGCAGCCGGTACCGCATCGACGACCGCGAGCAGCTCGAACTCCGCGCCAACCCGTAGCCCCGGGAGGATCGTGGACCGCGACCGCACCAGTTCATTGTCGGGGCGGGTCGCACTCGTCACCGGCGCCGGGGGCGGGATCGGACTCGGCATCGCCCACCGCCTGGCCGCGGCCGGCGCCACGATCGTGGTCGCCGAGATCGACGCCGAATCGGGGGCTGCGGCAGCCCGCTCGATTTCCGACGAGTTCGGCGTCCCGACGCAGTTTGTCGCCACGGACGTCACCGAACGCGAGGCCGTCGAGGCTGCGGTCGAGGTGGGACCGAGCCGCTACGGACGGCTCGACATCGTGGTGAACAACGCGTGGGGCGGGGGCAGCATGGGTCGGCTCGAGCACAAGACCGACGACGCGATGGCCCACGGACTCACGATGGCACTGTGGCCCGGCTTCTGGTCGATGCGTGCCGCGTTCCCCCACCTGAAGGCGAACGGCACCGGGCGGATCATCAACATCTGCTCGCTCAACGGGGTCAACGCCCACCAGTTCACCGCGGAGTACAACACCGGCAAGGAGGCGCTGCGCGCGCTCACCCGGACCGCGGCAAGGGAGTGGGCGCGCCATGCGATCACCGCCAACGTGATCTGCCCGGCCGCCGCGACGGCGGCGTTTCACGCGGTCGTCGCTCAGAACCCCGAGATCGGAGTCGCCGCCGCGGCCGCCAACCCGATGGGCCGGATGGGCGACGCCGACGCCGACATCGGCGGGGTCGCCGCCTTCCTCGCCGGTGACGACGCGCGCTACCTCACCGGCAACACCCTGTTCGTCGACGGCGGGGCGCACATCAACGGCGCAGCCTGGGATCCCGAACTCCCAGACTGACCGCCGCCGATCACCCCGCTCGACGAACGCCTACCGGATGAGCTTGATCCGGTGGCCTTCGGTGTCGTCGCCGTCCTCGTCGTCGCCCTCCGACACGCGAATGAGCTTGATCCGGTTGCCTTCGGTGTCCTCGAGCTCGTCGACCCCGTCCTTGACGATCCCGTGGAATCGGTTGCCCTCGGTGTCCTCGAACTCGTCGGCACCCTCGGACACGCGGATCAACTTGATCCGGTTGCCCTCGGTGTCCTCACCCTCGATCTCGTCTCCAACTTTCCTGAACGGCATATCGGTTCCTCTCGTGTGGTGGCGATCACGACCGCCGCTGTCTTGGTGATGCCATCGTCGACGATCTCGACCTCGCAGTCCGTCGCGGGGGCGACAGACCGACCGTGTGCGCCGACACACTCGCCGGAACACCCCTGCCCATCGCCCGATCGCCCATCGTGGCACGAACTGCGCGAGTTGTCACCGGTCGCGCGACCCAGACGCGGTCAGTCGAGCCCGAGGAAGGTGAGCACACGGTCCCACGCGTTGGCTGCGTCGGCGGACCGATGCCCGTCGCGGTCCGGATCGTGGACGAACCCGTGCCCGGCGTCGGGATAGACGACGATCTCGCAGTCCGACCGGCCGCTCCACGCCGCCCGCAGCGCGTCGATGTCGGCGGGCGGGGTGTAGGGATCCGCGTCGCCGAAGATCGCGAGGGTCGGGCACGCGGCCGCGGCGGTGGCGAGCGGTTCGGCGAGGGTCGGGCTCTGCCATCCGTCGGGGACCCGGACCATCCCGTAGAACGCGACCGCCCGATCGAACCGACCGGTGGCCGCCGCCTTGAACGCGTACATGCCGCCCATGCAGAACCCGAGGACGGCGACGTCACGCACGTCGTCGTTCACCACCAGGTAGTCGGCGGCGGCCTCGAGGTCACCGATCTGCAGATCGTCCTCGAGGTTCGGGACGTAGGCCATGCGCTGATCGATCCGACCGAGTTCGACGCCGCTCGCGAGCGCCCGGGCAAACGGCTCCGGCGCGCAGACCGCCGCGCCGTGAGTGGCCAGCCGGCGGGCGATGTCCTCGAACAGCGGCCGGAGCCCGCCGATGTCGGGATGCAGCACCACACCGCATCTCGGCAGACCGTCGGTCCGGGCATGGATCGCCGGGATCGGTTCGCCGTCGCTCCCCCGCAGCTCGATGGTCTCGATCGCTACGTCGTCATGTCCCTCGCGCAAAGCAGCCATGCGCGCAACCTAGCCAACGCCCTCGGGGCCGGGCGCGCTACACGTAGCGTTCGAGGATCGACGACTCGGCCAGGCGGGCGAGTCCGTCCTTGATCGAGCGGGCACGCGCCTCGCCCACCCCCTCGACCTCCACCAGGTCCGGAACGCTGGCCCGCAGGATCTTGTGCAGCAGCCCGAAGCGTTCGACGACGTGGTCGGCCACCGACTCCGGCAGGCGCGGGATCCGATGGAGCAGGCGGTATCCGCGCGCCTGGACCGCGGTGTCGAGCCCCGCGTCGCGTGGCAGGCCGAGGACGTCGGCGACGTCGCGCACGTCGAGCAGGCTCTCGGTGTCGAGCGCGGTGAGTACGCCGAGCACCGAGTGCACGTCGGTACTCGCCCCGTCGATGAAGTAGTCCTGGGCCAGCAGCCGCCGGTCGTCCTCGACCCCGCCCATCAGCTCTTCGAGTTGGAGCAGGATCAGCCGACCCTCGGAGCCGAGTTCGATCACGTACTCCTCGATCTCCTCGGCGATCCGGCGGACCATCTCGGCGCGCTGCAACGCGGCCGCGACGTCTCGGACGGTCACGAGGTCTTCGATCTCGAGCGCGGACAACGCGCTGCTCACGGCGTCGAAGCGCGACTTGTAGCGCTCCAGGATCTGGAGGGCTTGGTCGGCCCGGGTCAGGACGCGTCCGACCGGTTCGAGGGTGCGCTTCTGGCCGCGTCGGTGGACCGCGACGAGCGACAGCTCCTCGGAGACGCTGATCACCGGCGCGTCGATCTGTTTCGCCACCCGTTCGGCGGTGCGGTGCCGGGTCCCGGTCTCACCGGTCGGGATGTCGGGATCGGGGACGAGGTGCACGTTGGCACGCGCGATCCGGGAACAGTCGGCGGAGAGGATCATCGCGCCGTCCATCTTGGCCAGTTCCGAAAGGCGCTGGGGCGTGAACTCGGCGTCGAGCAGGAACCCGCCGGAGCACAACGACAGCACCTCGGGCCCGTCGCCGATCACGATCAGGGCACCCATCTTCGCCTGGAGGATCCGGTCCAGACCTTCGCGGAGCGGTCGACCGGGCGCGACTAACCGCAATGCGGAGAGCATCGCTTCGGATCGAGGGACTGGTGACACGGACGAATCCTCTGGTTCTGGTGGGTCGATGCAGTGGCCTGCCGGCCGCGACTCCGCCGCTGGGACCCGCACGATACCCGGCGACTTCGACGCTCCGACAGGGGTGGCGCTGACCGTATCGGCTCCGATCCTCAGGTTCTGGAGCGTGCTCGTTCGTGCTCCCGAAGCCGTCGGAACCTGGCAATGGCCGCGAATCATCCGAGATCGAGCGCGTCGAGCACACCGAGGATGTGGTCGGCGCGCAGCAGGCGGATGCCTGCCACCTCGGGGGTGGAGGTCGGGACCACGGCGGTGTGGAATCCCATCCGGGCGGCCTCGTCGAGCCGGCGCGTGGTCTGGGCCGCCTGGCGCAGTTCGCCGCCGAGTCCCAGCTCGCCCACCGCCACCAGGCCCTCGGCGATGGGCTCGCCGATCAACGCGCTGGCCACCGCGATCGCGACCGCGACATCGGCGCCCGCCTCGTGCACCTTCAATCCTCCGGCGACGCTCGCGTAGACGTCGTACCCGCCGATCGGCAGCCCGGCACGCGCCTGCAACACCGCGAGCACGAGATCGAGCCGGCCACCGTCGAGCCCGCGCGCCGAGCGCCGCGGCGCCGGCGCGTGGGTGGGTGACACCAGGGCCTGGACCTCGACGAGGAGTGGACGGACCCCTTCCATGGTCGCCATCACGACCGACCCGGGCAGGCCCGCGCGCCGGTCGGCCAGGAACAGCGACGATGGATCCGCCACTTCGGCCATGCCGAGTTCGGTCATCTCGAAGACGCCGAGTTCGTTGGTGCTCCCGAAGCGGTGCTTGAGCGCGTGGAGCATCCGCAGGGAGTGGTGCCGGTCGCCTTCGAACGCGAGCACGGTGTCGACGATGTGCTCGAGCGCGCGCGGACCGGCCAGTGCGCCCTCCTTGGTGACGTGACCCACGAGGATGGTGGCGATCGAGCGTTCCTTCGCGATCCGCACGAGTCGGTGCGCGCACTCGCGGACCTGGCCGACCGAACCCGGCACCCCGGTGAGGTCGGGATCGAGCACGGTCTGGATCGAGTCGATGGCCAGCACGTCCGGCGCGGTCTCGACGACCCGGTCGAGGATCGCGGGCAACGCGGTCTCGGTGACGATGAGCAGATTCGGGTCGAGGGTGTGGAGCCGTTCGGCGCGGAGCCGGACCTGCTCCTTCGACTCCTCGCCGCAGACGAGCAGACACCGCGCCCCGGCCGCGGCCATCCGTCCGAGCGACTGCAGCAGCAGCGTGCTCTTCCCGATGCCGGGCTCACCGCCGAGCAGCGTGACCGAACCCCGGACCAAGCCGCCGCCGAGCACCCGGTCGAGTTCGGGCACCCCCGTCGACCGGCCGACCGCGGCGATCGGATCCACGTCGACCAGCGGGACGACCTGGTTCGGGACCCCGGTGGCGTGGGTGCCGACCGCCGCCGGACGCTCCTCGACCAGGCTCGACCAGGACCCACACTCCGGACAGCGCCCCAACCACTTCGGGGCCTGGGCGCCACACTCCGTGCAGGCGAAGACCGTTTTGCTACGAACACCCGTTCGGCTCATGCGGGCACGCTACCCGCAGGGTGTGACCGTCCCGTCGATACCCGTGCGCCACCGGTCGGCCCGGTGGGCGATCGCGTCGGCTGCCGTCGAAGCAGCCCATGATCGGTAGGGTCGCGCGTGGCCAATCTCGTCGTCGGTTTCGATCTCGACATGACGCTCATCGACCCGCGTCCCGGGGTCGTCGCCAGCTTCGACGCCCTGAACCGCGAACTCGGTACCGAGATCGACGGCCCCCTCATCGCATCCCGGCTCGGTCCCCCCCTCGAGTCCGAGATGGCCACGTACTTCGCGGCGGACGAGGTCGACGCGGTCTGCGACCGGTACCGGGCCCACTACGCCGAACTCGGCCCACCGGGGTGCTCGCTCCTGCCGGGCGCGGCGGACGCCGTCGCCGCGGTACGCGAGCTGGGTGGGACCATCCTGGTGGTGACGGCCAAGTTCGAGCCCAACGCCCACCTCTGCCTGGAGCACGTCGGCATCGTCGTCGATCACGTCGTCGGCTGGCGTCACGGGCCCCAGAAGGGCGCGACGCTGCGCGACCACGGTGCCCACGTCTACGTCGGCGACACGCCGCCCGACCTCGAGGCGGCCCGAATCGCGGGTGCGCGGGCGGTTGGGGTCGCGAGCGGCCCGGTCGATCGCGCCGGGCTCGTCGCGGCCGGGGCCGACGTCGTGTTCACGTCGCTCCTCGAGTTCCCCGCGTGGCTGCGCGACTTCCGCGCCTGACTTCGGCGGTTGCCGCGGTCTATGCGGACGCGTCCGCGACGAGGGCCGTCGCGTACCCCGTGAGCGTGTTGTTGTCGACGTAGATGTGTTGCGAACCGGCGAGGAGATCGCGCAGGCACCGCTGCATCACGCCGTCGCGCAGGCCGGCCGACCCGGCCCACGAGAACGCGAACCGCGCCGCGTCGGTCGCGATACGGGTGGCGTACGTGGCCACCGCGCGCACACGGGCCTGAGTGGTCGCATCGACCACGCCGTGCGCGCGTGCTTGCGCGTCGGCATCGGCGTACGACTCGAACACGAGCGCCCGCGCCGCGCGCAACGCGCAGTCGTGCATGCCGAGGTCGTGCTGGAAGAGTTGCTCGGTGCCGATCGTGGCGAACCCCGCCATGCGAACGCGCGTACTCGCGAGCCGGGTGATCTCGTCGAGCGCCCGCCGTCCGACACCGAGGCCGAAGCCGGCGTGACCCGCGCCGGTGATCGCGAAGAGTCCGATGCCGTAGTTCTCACCGCCACGCTGCTGGGTGTGCTCGAGCAGGGAGTAGGTGAACTCCTCGGGCACGAACACGTCGTCGACCACGTAGTCGTAGGAACCCGTGGCGTTCAGGCCGATGACGTCCCAGTTTCCGCGGAAGTCGACCTCGGCGCGCGGGATCAACACCACCCGCATCGCGGGCAGTCCGGACTCGGCCGTGAGTTGGTTGCCGTCGTCGTCGACCTCGACGGTGCCGGCCCCGATGTAGCTCGCGTGCGCGCACCCGGACCCGAACGAGTATTTCCCGCTCACGCGGAAGCCCCCGTCGACCCGCCGGGCCGACCCCACCGGGCCGAGCATGCCGGCGTGGATCCCTCGCTCGGCCTCGGTGAACATGGAGCGCGCGGCACCCTCACCGGTGTAGATCGCCGCGAAACACGACGACGTCGAGTTCGCCATCGCCGACCACCCGACCGATCCGTCGGCGTACGCCAGCGATTCGAACACCGCGAGCGCGGTGCACACGTCGGTGTCGAGTCCGCCGAACTCCTTCGGCACGAGCAGCCAGAACAACTCCGACTCACGCAATGCGTCGACGACGGCGGATGTGGTCGTGGTCTCGACCTCGGCCCGATCCGCTTCGGCCTCGATCACCGGCCGCAGCGCACGCGCCCGCTCGAGGACCGATTCGTCGATGGCAAACGTCATTGGTGCTCCAGGCGTCGGGGGTGGCTGGGGCCGGACGCTACCGAACCGCGTCGGCGGCGAGCGCGGCGCTCACCCACGACGAGCAGGAGGAGTGCGACCACACCGAAGGCGATCCCGACGGCGAACAGGGCGACCCGGTTGAAGTTCGTGTCATCGGCGGCCGCGGTGACCGGTGTTCGGCGACCTGGTGTCACCGTGACCTCCCGTCGTCCGTCGTGGGGCAGCACGGTCACGACGTGCAGGTGCAGATGCTTCAGCTGGTCGCTCACCCGCGCCTCGATCTGGGGGATATCGACCCGCTCACCGGTGAGGCTCGCGACGAGCGCAGGATCATCGGCGACCCCGACGCCGAGGCCGCGGAGGTCCACGATGCCGTTGATCCGCCAGTGGGTGGAGAAGGTCGACGCGCGTCGCGACGCGGTGAAGTCGCGGAATGGACCGCGGGTTCCGCTGACCTCACGCATGATGGATGCGATCTCGGCGGGACGACTGAACCGCTTCGCCACCACCAACGACGCGCCGCCTCGCGCGTTGCGCGTCCACGGTGCGACCCTCCATCCGGCTGCGGTGAGATCACCAATCCGCACTCGCGCTGCGAGCGTCCCGTTCCCGATCTCCGCGGCCCGCACCGCAGCACGATCCAGCGCGACCGCGATTCTCACCACCCCGCTGCCGTCGTGGCGCATCGCCACCGTGACCGTGGCATCCACGTCGCATGCCGACAGCGCCAGCGCGCCGACGATCACCAGCAGCAGGAATCGACGAGCGGGCACGACTGTGGTCTACCCGACGAAGGGGGCGGCGCGGGCAGCCGGCGCGGTCGGAGCGACCAACGGTTCCAGGTGACCGATGTCCGCGCCGCCGGAGCGGCGCGGACGGTGATCAGCCTTCGGTGCCGGAACCGGCCAACTCGACCGGTGGCGGCTCGAAGCCCTCGATGGCCCGGAACACGATGTCCTCGCCCTCCGCGTCCACGACGATGGTCTCGCCCGCGTGGAACTCCTTCCAGAGGATCTTCTCCGAGAGTGCGTCCTCGACGTGACGTTGGAT
>JBBSBV010000047.1:0-24403 GCA_038250905.1 Acidimicrobiia bacterium | reverse complement strand
GCGGGGCCGCGGTCGGTGGGGGGGGTGGGTCGGGGGCTCCGGGCGCGCGCGGGTGGTGTGGTTTTGTGTCCCTTCCGTGGGGGTCCCCCGCCCCCCCCCGCCCGGCGCCCCCCCCCCCCCCCCCCCCCCCCCGGAGCCGTCGCCGGTCAGTCTGGCGGGGCGAACAGGCCGGCGTGGGTGACGCGCGCCAGGCTGTCGACCACCGCGTCACCCGCGACGCTCACCTGCCCGGTGCGGACGTAGTAGTTCGCCCGTTCGATCATGGCGACGAACGCGAGCGCAGCAACCGCCGGGTCCACGTCGTTCACCTCGCTCGCGCGGATGCGGTCGATGAGCGCCCGGGTGAAGGTGGCCCAGACCGTGGTCGCGAGCTTGCCCACATCGGTGGCGACGATCTCGGCCTCGGTCCAGGCCTGGATGATCGGGCCCGACGACCGGTACATCGCCTGGAACTCCGCCATCCACGCGGTGAGGGTGGCGATTCCCTCGGGACCGGGCGTGAGCGGCGGGAGCGTCTCGGCCAGGGCCGCGAGCTGGTCCGCCACGTCCTCCGCGAGCGCGTGGAACAACTCTTCCTTGTTCGCGAAGTAGAGGTAGAAGGTGCCGTGCGAGGTCTCGGCCAACTTCACGACGTCGTCGACGCGTGCCGCGTGGTAACCCCGCTCGGCGAAGACCTCGGCGCCGGCGGCCAGGAGGCGTCCCCGCGTCCGGCGTCCGCGTGACCGCAGTTCCCGTCCTCCGGGCCGAGCCTCGATCGGGTCGCTCCGCGCCGGCATGCCGAGAGGCTAACCGTGGACCTGACGTGGCTGTCAGGTCCTGAACGCACGCGGGTAAGGTGCCGCCGTGCCGACATTCTCAGAGATCAGCGTGGGTGACCGCGCTCCGGACCTGGTGATCGAGAACCTCTCCCGCACCCACTTCGTCAAGTACGCGGGTGCCTCGGGTGACTTCAACCCGATGCACCACGACGACACGATCGCGACCCAGGTCGGCAACCCCTCGGTGTTCGGCCACGGGATGCTGACCGCGGGCCTCATGGCGCGGGTGGTCAAGGACTGGTTCGGGCCCGAGGCGATGCGGAAGTTCGACGTCCGCTTCGCCAAGCAGGTCTGGCCCGGGGAGACCCTCACGTTCAGCGCGGTCGTCACCGGGGTGCACGAAGACGGCGCCACCGGTCTGGTCGATCTGGAGTTGAAGGCCACGAATCAGGACGGCGAAGAGAAACTCGCCGGCGCGGCCACTGCGGCCGTCGCGAAGTAGTCCACCACCTCGGAAAGAGCGGAGCGTCAGCTATGGGAATCTTGGATGGTCGAGTCGCGGTCGTCACCGGATCGGGTCGCGGGATCGGGCGTGAGTTCGCGTTGTCGATGGCGCGCGAGGGCGCACACATCGTCATCAACGACGTCGGGGTCAGCCTCGACGGGCAGGGCACCGACGAGGACCCGGCGGCCCAGACCGTCGCCGAGATCAAGGCGCTCGGGGTCGGTGCGGTGGCGAGTTACGAATCGGTGACCGACTACGACGCGGCCGGCCGCCTGATCCAGACCGCGGTCGACGAGTTCGGCAAGATCGACATCCTCGTGAACAACGCGGGCATCGTGCGCGACCGCTCGCTCCTCAAGATGGGACCCGAGGACTTCGACGCGGTGGTCAAGGTGCACATGTACGGCACCTTCAACACCGCGCAGCACGCGGCCGGGCACATGAAGGAAGCCGGGTACGGCCGCATCATCAACGTGACCTCGCAGGCCGGGTTGCGCGGCAACTTCGGGCAGACCAACTACGGCGCAGCCAAGGCCGCGATCATGGGCATGACCTTCATCTGGTCGATCGAACTCGGCAAGTACGGCATCACCGTCAACGCGATGTCGCCGGCGGGCGCCACCCGGATGACGGCGTCGCTCTTCGAGCGGACCGGCACCGCGCCGCCGCCGGAGGCGAACCCCGCGCTCAATGCGCCGCTGGTCACCTGGGTCGCGTCCGAGGAGGCCGCCCACGTGAACGGCCAGATCCTCGGTCGGACCGACTTCGCGTACACGATCTACCAGCACCCGAAGCAGGTCGCGTACATGTACCGCGAGGGCGGCTTCGACGTCGAGGGTGTGGGCGAGAACTTCGACAAGATCCTCGGCCAGCACCTCCAGCACGTCGGCATGAGCATGCCCGGCGGGATGGAGCACAAGAAGTAGTCGCCGCCGTGCGCGCCGTCGGTGTGGTCGACATCGTCTACGGCCACGAGCCGGACGTCACCACCCGGGCCGCGCGCGCCGCGGCCGACGGCTTCGCGCACATCGATCCGCTCGTCACGGTCGATCCCGATTCGCTGGTGCTGCCGATCGGGTGCCCCACCGCGTTTCCCAAGCCGCTCGCGCAGTGGTGCTCCACGCCGGCGCCGGCGCAGGCCGATGGGATGTGGGAGCGCTGCGTGCGCTGGTTTCGCGCCGCGCCCGGTGCCCTGCTCGAACCCTGGGCGGGGGCGGTGGTGCACTCGGCCGAGACCTGCCGGGCGATGACCGCCGAAGTTCCCGGACTCCGGTTCCTGATCGACACCGGCCACGTGGCCGACTGGGGCGAGGACCCGGTCGAACTCCTCCCGTACGCCGACCATGTGCAGTTGCGCCAGGGCGCGCCCGGTGCGACCCAACTCCACGTGGACGACCCGGCGGGCGTCGTCGACGTAGCCGCGGTGCTACGCGCCCTCGACGCGCGCGACTACGCGGGGAAGCTCTCGATCGAGTACTTCGATCTCCCGGAGCACGGCTGGCCACTCGCCGATCCGCGCGCGTGGGCCGTCGACCTGCTCGATCGGGTGCAGGGTTGACGCCGCGTCGCCCGGTGGGCTCAGATCGACCCTTTCCGGAGGTGGTCCCATGAGCGACGATGGTGCGGAGATGCCCGATCTCGGATGGACGAATGTCGATCCCGAGATGTCCGCCCGGCCGCAGCAGTTCTATCCGATGATGCGCGAGATGGGCGTGGTGCCCGTGGAGGACATGACCCTTATCACCCGGCACGAGGACGTGATGTGGGCGCTGCGCCACCCCGAGATCTTCTCCTCGAACATGGATGCGATCGACATCGGCAACGTACGACCGTTGATCCCGCTGCAGATCGATCCGCCCGATCACGTGAAGTTCCGGCGCCTCCTCGATCCGCTCTTCGCGCCGCGGGAGATGGAGAAACTCGAAGGTGACGTGCGGGCGCTCGTCACCGACCTGATCGACGAGTTCGTCGACGCCGGGTCGTGCGAGTTCAACGCGGCGGTCGCCATTCCGTTGCCGTGCACCGTCTTCCTCCGGCTCATGGGCCTGCCCCTCGACGATCTCGACCTGTTCCTGAAGTTCAAGGACGGGATCATCCGGCCACCGGCGCCGACGATCGCCGAGGGTCGGGCGATGGCGCGCGCCACCGGCCAGGAGATCTATGCGTACTTCGAGGACGTGATCGCCGAGCGCCGCAAGCAGCCCGAGGCCGACCTGTTGAGCGGCTTCATCGCGGCCGAGATCGACGGTGAGCGGCTGACAACCGAGGACATCCTCGACATCTCGTACCTGTTCCTGCTCGCGGGACTCGACACGGTCACGGCGTCGCTGGGCTGCGCGGTCGCGTACCTCGCCGAGCACCCCGACCGGCAACAGGTCCTGCGCGACGACCCCAGCCGGGTCCCCGCGGCGGTCGAGGAGTTGCTCCGGTGGGAGACGCCGGTTCCTGGGGTCGTGCGCGCCGCGGTTGCCGATGTCGAGATCGCCGGCACCACCATCGCCGCGGGCCGGACGGTCACGTGCCTGCTCGCATCGGCCAACACCGACGAGCACGAGTTCCCGGATCCGGAGTCGATCGATTTCGACCGCGTCGCCAACCGCCACCTCGCGTTCGGCGGTGGACTGCATCGGTGTCTCGGATCGCACCTGGCCCGGCTCGAGATGCGCGTGGCGCTCGAGGAACTGCACCGGCGGGTTCCGGCGTACACGATCCAGGCCGGCGAGACACCGATCTACACGATGGGGATCCGCGGCGTCGAGTACCTGCCGCTCGTGTGGGAGCCGGCGCGGTGAAGGTGACGGTCGACGCCGCCGTCTGCACCGGTCACGGTCGTTGCTACGCATTGGCGCCGGACGTGTTCGCGCCGGACGAGTTCGGTCACTGCGAGATCGTCGGCGGCGGGGACGACGTGCCCGAGGCGCAGCACGCCGCGGCCCGATTGGGACGCGACAACTGCCCCGAGTTGGCCATCACGATCGTGGACTGAGGCCTACGCTTCGCCGCGTGGTGCCGGGTTCGGTACGAAGGGGGAGATGACGTGAGTCGAATGGTGATCCTCGATCCGACGGCGGCGCCGCCGGTGCTCGACCCCGACCCGGGACCCGATGCCGGGACGCTTCACGGTCGGCGGGTCGGCATCCGTTTCGATCGGGCGTGGCGGAGTTGGCTGTGGGTCATCGACGAGTGGGAACCCAGACTCGCGGCCCTGGGTGCCACCGTCGATCCCTGGGAGGCCGGCAACCGCGTGGGCGAGGGCGGCGAGGTCACGTTCGCCCAACTGGATGCCTGGGCCGAGCGGGTGGACGTGGCCCTCGTCGGGTTGGGCAACTGAGGCTCGTGCACCTCGTGGAGCGTCCACGACACTGTCGCGGTCGCAACTCGGGGTACGACGGCGGTCGTCGTCGTGACGCAGGAGTTCGAAGCACTGGCGCACACGATGGCGGCGAATGCCGGTCGGGTGGGCCTGCGCGTCCACGTGTTGCCTTATCCGTTGGAGTCGTTGTCCGAGGCCGAGGTACGGGCAATCGCGGTCGAGCACTGGCCGCAGGTCCTGGCCACCCTGGGTGCCGAGGTCGCGACCACCGAGGAATGACATGACCGCGGCACGTGAGGACTGCGGGCCGGAGGGCTGCACGATCGACTGGCTCACCTCGGCGCGGCTCGACGTCGACGACGATCCGGTCGCGTTCCAGCAACTCGCCACCGATGCCGGGTGGGGTGACGGCCTGCCGTTGATCCCGCCGACCGAGGAGCGGGTGCGCGAGTTCGTCGCGAGGAGTGGGCGGTTCCCCGAGGCGACCCTCACCGACCTCCCGCCTCGCAACGGCCGGTGCACGGTCGAGAAGGTGGCGGTGAACGCGGTGATGGCGGGCGCGCCGGCGGAGTCGATGCCGCTGCTCTGCACCGCGGTCGAGGCGATGGGCGCTCCCGACTTCAACCTGTTCGCGCTCAACACCACGACGAGTTGTGTCGTCCCGGGGGTGTTCGTCAACGGTCCGGTCCGCCACGACCTCTCGATCCCGTACGACGCGGGCTGCTTCGGCGGGGTCGCCGGGCCGGCACCGGCGATCGGGCGGGCGCTGCGGCTGCTCATGCGCAACGTGGGCGGTCAGGTGGTGGGGGTGTCGTCCAAGAGCGTGTTCGGCCAGCCAGGACGGGTGGCCGGGATCGTGGTCGGCGAATGGGAGGAGCGCTCACCCTGGGCGCCGCTCGCGACCCGACGGGGGGTGGCCGAGGATGCGAACGCCCTCACGGTGCACGGCTGTACCGGCACGATCGACGTCGCCGACATCGTGGCCGACAACGCCGGCGACCTGCTCGAGGTGATCGGGAAATCGCTCGCATTCTGCGGGACCAACGCGTTCATCGGTGCGCATCACGGCGCGGAGATCATGGTGTGCATCGCACCCGCGTGGGCCGATCTGATCGCGAAGTCGGTGCCCGCGATCGAAGACGTGAAGGCCGAACTCCACCGCCACGCGGCGCTGCCGATCGACTGGTGGCCGGCTCCGCACCGGGCGAAGGCCGAGCGCGACGGACGTATCGACGCGTACGGCATGGTGCACCTGGTGGAGGATCCGGACCACCTTCTCGTCATGGTGAACGGTGGCCTCGGCAGCCTTCACGCGCTCGCGCTCCACTCCTTTGGTCCCACCCGCGCCGTCACCGCGGAGATCGTCGGATGACCGTGCGCGTGTTCGACACGATGGGCATGGCGGTCGACCGCCTGCGGGCCGAGTTCCCCGAGGTCGAGTTCGTCGACGCGTCGAAGGCGCCACCGCCCGACGACGTGCGCGCGCCGATCCTCTTCGGCGGATGGGACGACGCCAAGGTCCTCCCGCTCCTGGAGCGGGGCGTGGAGTGGGTGCAACTCCCCGGCACGGGGATCGACGGCGTGCCCCGTGCGGTGCTCGACCGGGTCGCGACGGTCACCTGCGCGCGTGGCGCGAGTGCGGTCCCGATCTCGGAGTACGTACTGGCCACGATGCTCGCGTTCGAGAAGGGATTCCCCGGCTTCTGGCTCGACGCACCGCCTCCCCACTGGAACTTCCAACGGATGGACACGCTGTCGGGCAAGACCTTGGGACTGGTCGGGCTCGGTGGGATCGGCACCGCCGTCGCCACCCGGGCGCTCGCGTTCGGGATGACGGTGAAGGCCCTGCGCCGCACGGACGCGCCGAGCCCGCTCCCCGATGTCGAGGTGGTGCCGACGCTGGCGGAGCTCGTGGCCGGCGCGCACCACGTGGTCCTCGCCGCGCCCGGTACCGCGAAGACCCGACGCATCCTCGACGCCGATGCGTTCGCGGCCATGGTCGACGGCGTCCACGTGGTGAACATCGCCCGAGGCACCCTGGTGGACCAGGACGCGCTGTACGACGCGCTGGAGTCGGGCAAGGTGGCGCGCGCCAGCCTCGACACCGTCGACCCGGAACCACTGCCCGAGGGGCACTGGCTGTACGAGCATCCGCGCGTCTTGCTCACGCCGCACTCGTCCTGGGCGTCGCGGGATCTCGTCACCGCCGCGGTCGACATCTTTGCGGCCAACCTGCGGCGCTATCTCGACGGCGAGCCGCTCATGCACGTCGTCGACGTCGCCGAAGGCTATTGATGGCACCGCGCGTCGCGGTCGTCGGGACGAGCTTCGGCGTTCGGGTCCACGTGCCGGCCTTGCGGGCGGCGGGCTTCGAGGTGGTCGCGCTCGTCGGTACCGACCCCGAACGCACCGCGCGGCGCGCCGCGCGCGCCGAGATCCCCGTCGCGTCGACCGATCTCCTCGCGGTGCTGGCCGACGTCGACGCGATCACGATCGCCACCCCACCGGCCACGCACAAGCTCTTGGCCCTCACCGGCATTCGCGCCGGCAAGCACGTGATCTGCGAGAAGCCGTTCACGCTCGGCACCACCGAGGCACGGGATCTGGTCGCGGCCGCGGAGCGGTACCGCGTGACCGCGTTGATCGGTCACGAGTTCCGGTGGGCGACGGATCGGTCGGTGCTGGGCAAGGCGATCCACGACGGTCTGATCGGTGAGCCGCGTGTCGCCACCCTGGTGCAGTACCACGACCTGGTCGCCGACCCGGCGACGCGGATGCCGGCGTGGTGGTTCGATCGCGGCGCGGGTGGTGGTTGGCTCGGGGCATCGGGGTCGCACGTGGTCGACCAGGTCCGGGTCTGGCTGGGTGATTTCGTGACGGTGTCGGCGGCGCTGCGGGTGGTGAGCAATCGGGAGGTGACGGCCGAGGACACGTTCACCATCCGGGCTCGGATGACCAACGGCTGCGATGTGGTGCTGCAGCAGACTGCCGGCGCGTACGGGCCGCCGGGTGGCATCACGCGGATCGCGGGGAGTGCCGGCACCGTCTGGCTCGATGGTGGTCGGGCCTGGTTCGCGGACGGCACCGGCAGCTGGGAACTTCCGATTCCCGACGATCTCCGGCTGCCCGATCCGCCGGCCCCCTCGACCTCGGCGGTCGATGCGTACACCCACCTCGAGATCGGTCCTTACACCCGCCTGGCCGACGCGTTCCGGGCCGGAATCGAGGGTCGGTCCCACGAGTCGACCGTGCCGATTCCGACCTTCGCCGACGGGTTGGTCGACATGCAGGTCCTCGACGCGATCCGGGCCTCCGCGGCGGCCGATGGCGCCCGGGTCAACGTGTAGGCACGGGTCCGGGGCGGCGATCAACTTTTCCGGCCCGGGTGTCGATGCATTCGGTATGCGACGCCACTCACCGCTCATCATCGGTGCGATCGTGGTGTTCGGTCTGGCCGGGTGTTCGACGGGCAGCGGTTCCGAATCCAACCCCGCACCGACTCCAATCACCGCCCCCGCCGCTCAGGCCCGCGGCGTGGTCGCCCAGCAGAACGCACAGCTCAAGCAGATGGAGCAGCAGACCGGGTCGGCCGACCCCACCGTCTCTCCCTGATTTCGGCCCGTCCGCTCACGCTCCTGATGGATGTCGGTTCTTGGGGTCGCTCCCGAGCCGACTACCAGGCGCGGCCGTAGTGGTCGCGGTGGGTGTGGTGGGAGAAGTCGTCGCGGCGGGGTGGGCCGAGGGGTCGGGCAGGGTACCCGAGCGGGACGACCGCGATCGGCCGGACCGACTCCGGGAACCCCACGATGGTCCGGAGAACGCCTGCATGACCGACCGCGATCGTGGTGAGGGCAGACCCGAGCCCGAGCGCACCGGCGGCCAGCATCAGGTTCTGCACCGCCGGGAAGATCGACGCCGCGGCGGTGGCGGCGAGTCCGCGTTCGGTGTCCGCACCCACCACGATGTGGACCGGTGCGTTCGCGATGCCGCCCATCGCGCCGCGGTCGACATCCGCGAGCAGGCCCGGGGTGAGTCGTCCCTCGGAGAACGGGCGACCGACCTCCGACCATGCCTTCGCCATCAGCGCCCCGATGGCGGCGCGACCGGCGGCGTCGCGGACGACGACAAACTCCCAGGGCTGTTTGTTCTCCGCGCTCGGCGCATGGACCGCGGCGTCGAGGATCTGCGCCAGGTCGTCATCGGTCACGGGTTCGGCGCTGAACTCCCGGCACGCGCGCTGGGTGCGCATGACCGAGAAGAGGTCGATGCCGGCGTCGCTCATCGGTCGTCCGCCTCGCCGACGCGTCGGAAGGTGTTCACGTACATGATCCGCAGGGCCGGGTGGTGGGCCCAGTGCTGCCACGCGGGGGTGTCCGCACCGAGGAGTTCCGTGACGAGTGGCGTCATGGCCTTGAAGGCCCGCTCCGGATCGTCGGTGTCCATCTCGTACCAGTGCATGAACCGCGGATCGCCGCCGGCCACGTTCTCGTACGGGGTGATCATCGAATAGCCGGGGACCGCCACCTCGGCGATGTGGCGGATGTGCACGAAGTCGCCCCAGTCGCGTAGCGCCTGCGCGTCGGCGGGGTCCCGAGGCGAGATGAGCACGAGCGAGAGGCCGACCGTCGGCCGCCCGGTCAGTCGACCCTGCCCCGGCCGCGGGGAGTGGCGGAAGTGAAGGCCGGTGATGTCGGCCGCCGTCTGGGGCGCGCGGAAGTGGTCGTCCACCTCGTAGACGCCCAGGTGCGAGAACTCGGGCAACCGGCGCGGCAGATCGTCGCGATCGCGGTTGACGTTCTCCCACCAGGTCGCGCGGTTGACACCATCGGCCGCGAGGACCTCGGGTACGCGTTCCTGGGCGTACGCGGGGAGCGGTCGATCGGTCATCTCGAGATACAACCCGGCCGTGATGCGGTCCTCCACCCGCCTGATGCTAGGAGCGCCCGGCCCACCGCGCGGGCGGTCAGGCGTCGAGTGCGAGGAGGGCGTTGGGGTTGGTCACGGCCATGCGGCGGATCTCCGATTCGGTGAGGCCCGCGGCGAACAGCGCGTCGGCGAACGTCTGGAGCCCGGCAGCCGGTGGGTCGTTGACCGCCTGGCCGAAGTCGGTGCCGAGGGTGACGTGGTCGACCCCGACGGCGCGGATGCACTCGACCAGATCGGAGACCGGCCGCGTGGCGAGCGCACCGATGCATGTGAGCGCGCACAGTTCGATGGACGCGCCCAGCTCGGCCAACTCGACGCACTGCGCGATCGAGAGGTTCGGGCCCGCGAGTTCCTCCATCGCGTGGGTGACCACCACGTGGCCCCGCCGGGCGAAGGCCCGCGAAACGGCGACGTGCTCGGCTGCGCTCACGTGGCCGGTGGCGAGGATCGCGTCGTGCTCCGCGACGAGCGCGAGGACCTCGTGCGTCTCCGGCGTGAGTGCACCGTCGGCGTCGACGACCCGGATGCCCGGACCGGGGATGCCGAGTTGCGCGGCAACGCCGTTGTCGAAGTCCTGACCGCTGCTCAGCGTGGGGAGCCAGACGATCTTGGCGCCGAGGGACAGGGCGACCTCGACGGCCGCCGGATTCATCCCGCCGACCTCGCGATCGCACGAGATGCCCCCGAACACGCGCAGTCCCTCGACGAGCGGATCGAGCGCGGCGGCCAGGCCCGCGCTCGGTGTGTCGTGGCTCTTGAGCACGATCGCGTGGTGGCCGGCCGCCTGGGCCTGCTGCGCGGCCTCGAGCCCGGTGACCGACCGCCGGCGGTGCGGATCGGGTCCGAAGTGGGCGTGCAGGTCGGCAGCCCCCGTGAGATCCACACTCATGCGGTCATTCTGCCCCCACCGGGTGGTCAGGGCGTTTCGACGGAGGTCAGGTCGGCGCCGAAGATGATCTCGCCGTCGAAGTGCGCGGCGGCAAGCGCGACCCAGTCGCCCTCGGTGCCCGGGAACGGTGCGGGCACCGGGTGGGTGAGGAGCAGCGTCTTCACCCCGGCGCGCGCCGCGGTGCGGCCCGCGTCCTCGAGTGACGAGTGGTAGTCGTGGATGTCCTGGAGTCGGGGCGACGGGATCGACTTCACCAACTCCGTGTTGATCACCGTCTGCACGTAGACGTCGGCGCCCGCGCAGAGCGCGTCCAGCCCGGCACAGGGGACGGTGTCGCCGGCGATCACGATCGCGTGGCCGTCGTGTTCTATCCGGAACGCCGTGGTGGGTGCCACGGGCCGGTGGTCGCTCGGCGCGCCGACGACGCGTACCCCGGCCTGGTCGAGCGCGAGCCCGTCGTGGATCTCGGCCACCTCGACCGGCGGATCCCAATCGAGGTCGTCGTGATGATCGCGGCGGTACCGGATGTCGTCCGAGAGCATGGCCAGCACCCGGTCGACGTACGCCGCGGTCCCCGGTGGACCGATGACCGACAGCGGGTTGTGCACCGGCGACATCGCCCAACGGGTCGTCACGACGTCGTTGAAGTCGGTCGTGTGGTCCGAGTGGAGGTGCGTGAGGATCACGTGGTGGAGCATGCCGGGGAAGAGACCCGCGCCGGCGAGGCGCATCAGCACGCCGCGTCCGCAGTCGAACAGCAGGTTGAGAGAACCGGCCTGGACCAGGGTCGACGGTCCGGCCCGGTTGGCGTCGGGGATGGGCGAGCCGGTCCCGAGCAGCGTGACCTTCATCGGGCGAAGGGTTGGGTCAGGACCGGTGTGGGCTCGCCGCGGGTGGCGATGAGCGTCGCCTGCTCGATGGCTGCCTCCCGATGGGCGTGGGCCTCCATGTAGCCGGGGAAGGCCGCGAGGCCGAGGAACGCGGCGCGGCTCGGGTACCAGACCGCCAGCACCTCGTCGTAGCCGTCGTGCTCGCAGCCGATGACCGTCTCGGCGGCGTCGGTCGCCCACAGGATCTCGCCGCCCACCGATTGGATCGCGGCATAGGCGACGACGCCATAGCGCAGGTACGCCTCGCGGCCGCTCACGTCGGTGTCGATGTCGGTCGTGCCCGGCGGGTATTGCGCGCGGTCGTGATAGCGGTTGAGGTTCAGCATGACGACCGGTTGGTCGGCGGCATGCGGGTGGGCGGCGACGGCCTCGAGCCGGGCGTCTTCCGGGCTGACATGGTCGGTCATGGTGACTCCTCGTTGGATATCAGTGGGCGAGCAGGGCGAGTAGCAGGCGGGTGACGATGTTCTCGGCGCGCCGGGCCGGATGGCCGGCGACGGCACGCAGTTGGTCCATGGTCTCGAGACTCGCCACGCTGTCGAGCGCGTCGAGCGTCTCGGTGCGCAGGCGCGAGGGAAGCGCGGTGAGTTCGGGTGCGAACAGTTCGGCAAGCTGGTCGCGGAGCAGTCCGCGCCGGAAGGTGAGTGCCTGGGTGATCGTGTCCGACTGGGCGGCGAAGCGCCACGCGGCTCGCGTGGCCACCGCGGTGGCGTCGTAGATGCGGGCGCGTTGGGTGACGAGCGCGGCGACGCGTTGGTCGAGCGCGCCCTGCGCGACGGGGGCCGCAAAGATCGGTCCGACCCGCGCGACCTGGGATTCGATCGCGGCGGCCGCCAACGAGTCGAGATCGTCGAAATACCGGAAGACGGTGCGTTCCGAGACGCCGGCGCGGGCCGCGATCTTGGCCGCGCCGGGCTCGGGATCGCCTTCGTCGTAGTAGGCGAGGAGCGCGTCGACGACGAGTTGACGCCCGCGCTCGGTGCGGAGGCGCCGGCGGTCGACCGCCCCACCCGATTCTTCCGCTGCGCTGTCTCTCGCCGCGCCCGTCATGGGCCGACCCTAAACAAATGTCAGTGTGACTGTCAAGAGTTTGCGGCGGTGTACCCGGCGGCGAAGAAGGTGACGGCGCGTGCGGCGGGGTCGGCGTCGGACTGCAGGTCCGAATAGCCGAGGCGGGCGAAGGTGCCCGCGTTCCAGAACGGGTTGTCGTCCGGCTTCCAGGGCCCCACATAGAGATAGGGAAGCTGGTGCCCGCCGTCGCCCGGCGAGGCGCCGAAGTTGGCCCGGCCGGACTCGGGGCCGAGGTCGAGCGCGAGGTCGAAGTGCTCGGGCCAGAGTTGGATCTCGGATGGTCCGTCATCGGGACGGGCGGCCCGCCACTGCTCGAGCACGTCGTTCCCAAAGGCGAACCAGGCCGCGAGGGCCACCGCCATCGCCGGGTCGACGCCGAGCGGTGCGTCCGGATCGGCGGGGGTGGTCGGCGTGAAGACACCGGTCGTCGCGTCCGGTGTGGTGCCGGCGGCGGCGGCCGCGGCGCGCAACGTGGTGATCGGCGTGTGGCTGGTGGTGGTGCCGGCACGGATCACGAGGTCGGTCCCGGCGATGCCCAGCGATCGGTCGTCACCGAAGGGCGGGGTGGTGATCCCACCGGCGGTCGGGCGTAGGCCGATCCGCCCGGTCGCCGCGTGGCGAGCGGGCGCGAGCACTCGCTCCGCCACCGTGTGCCACGCGGTGCGCGTGGCCACGTACGTGTCGACATCGTCGATGGGAGACAGCATCCGAACCTCCTCAGTTCTTCGGTGCAGTCTCCTCACAACGCTCGGCGTTTCACTGCGCCGCTATTGTCCCTCGCCGTGCCAGTTGCTCAGCCGCTCTCCGGGGTCCGCATCGTCGAGTGTTCGATGCTCGGACCCGCTGCCATCACCACCGCGCTCGCCGATCTTGGCGCCGAGGTGATCAAGGTCGAGCCGCCGGCCGGTGACTACGTGCGCCGGATGACCTGGCCCATCGTCGAGGGCGTGTCGTTGATGCACCTCCACGTGAACCGGGGCAAGCGGAGCATCGCGATCGACCTCAAGTCGCCCGAGGGCATCGCCGTGTTCGAGGAACTCGTGTCCAATAGCGATGTCGTCGTCGAGGCGATGCGCCCGGGCGGGTTGGCCCGACGCGGTCTCGGATTCGAACGGCTCCAGGAGTTGAACCCGCGCATCGTGTTCTGCACCATCTCGGGCTACGGCGCGACCGGCCCGTACCGGGATCTCGCGAGTCACGGCATCGCCTACGACGCGTGGGCCGGGATCTTCGAACCCGAGATCGACGACGCGGGGTATCCCGCGATCCCGAACCACGTGTCGATCGGTATCAACGCCGGACCACTCTTCGGCGCACTCGGCATCCTGGCCGGCGTGATCCAGGCGCGGGCGACGGGTGTCGGCGCGCAGATGGAAGTCGCGCAGTCCGACGCGGCCGCGGCGTTCGACTGGTATCGCGAGGAGACGTACCGCGCCTACGAGCGACCCGAGTCCGAGGTGACCGGGAACGCGTCGGACGACTTCGTGCGCCGGGAGCCGGCGATCGCGGGGATGCGCGGCGGGGTGCGGTACCAGGTGTACTCGTCATCCGACGGGTTCGTGCTCTTCATGGCGAGCGAGCAGCACTTCTGGAAGAAGTTCTGCGAGGCACTCGAACGCACGGAGCTGTTCGACCGCTGGCCCGGATCGCAGTACGGCGATCACGCACGCGGGAACCGCGAGTTGCAGGCCGAACTCACCGAGATCTTCCGGACCAAGTCCACCAACGAGTGGGTGCAGTTCGGCATCGACGTCGACGTCCCGCTCGCGCCGTGTCACACCCCGAAATCGGTGGCCGACGATCCCCAGTTCCGGGACCGCCTGGAGTGGTTCTCGGTCGAGGCGCTCGGCGCGGAGCAGTTGCCGTTCCCGGTCAAGATCACCGGCGCCGATCCGTTGGTGCCCGCGATGGCTCCCACCGTGGGTGAACACACCGACGCCGTGCTCGCCGACGTGCTCGGCTACGACGCCGAGCGGATCGCCACGCTGCGGTCCACGAACGCGGTCAGCTGAGCGACGAGTTCCGGCGCCGCCTCGGTGGGCGCCGGCGGGAATCCGCCGTCGCGGTCACGTGCCTAGAGTGACGCCCATGTCAGGTTCCTCGACGGGTGCCCGCACCGCGCCGGCCCCCGGCCAGGCGCCGCTGCCGGCCGAGCACGCGGCCGCGCTCCTGCGGCGCAACGCGATGGATCCCGACCTCGGTGCGCGCCCGGCCATCCGCTCCGGCGACCGGATCTGGACCCACGCCGACTACTACCGGGAGTCGTGTCGCTGGGCCAACCTCTTCCTCGAACGCCTGCCCGCCGATCGGCCCCGACACGTGGCGATCCTGCTCGACAACCTGCCGGAGTACCTCTTCGCCTTCGGAGGCGCGGCGCTCATCGGTGGTGCGGTCGTCGGTCTGAACCACACCCGCAGGGGCGAGCCGCTGCTGCGCGACGTCCAGCACACCGACTGCGGTCTGCTCATCACCGAACCGCGGCACGCGGCGCTCATCGCCGACGTCGTCGACGGGATGCCCCCGCAGCTGGTCGTGGGGGAGTCGCTCGAACCCGCGCTCGCGGCACAGGATCCGAGCGATCCCGGCATCGAACCCGACGTCGACACGCCGTGGGCGTTGATCTTCACGAGTGGCACCTCGGATGCACCGAAGGCCGTCATCTGCTCGCAGCGGCGCCTGCTCGTCACCGGCAACCGGATGCGCATGATCATGGACCTCGGCCCGGACGACGTGGGCTACGTGTGCATGCCGCTCTTCCACTCCAATGCGGTGCAGGTCGGGTGGGCGCCGTCGCTGGTCGCCGGGTGCTCGGTCGGGCTGGCGCCGAAGTTCTCCGCGTCGCGCTGGCTCGCCGACGTGCGGCACTACGGCGCCACGTACTTCAACTACACCGGCAAGCCCCTCGCGTACCTGCTCGCGCAACCCGAGGCCCCCGACGACGCCGACAACACGCTGCGCGTCGCCTTCGGCAACGAGGGATCGCCCCAGGTGGTCGACGGCTTCTCGCAGCGGTTCGGGATCGAGGTCATCGACGCGTACGGTGCCACCGAGGGCGGCGTGGCCGTGAGTCGAGATGCCGACCCCCGTCCCGGTGCGCTCGGCAAGGTGACCGACAACGTCCGGGTGGTCGACGACGACGGGAACGCCAAGCCCCGCGCCGAGTTCGACGCCGACGGGCGGCTGACCAACGCGGCCGACGCGGTCGGCGAGATCGTCAACACTGCGGGCGCGGGACCGTTCGAGGGCTACTACAACAACGCGGCCGCCACCGCGGCGACCACCCGCAAGGGCTGGTACTGGTCGGGCGACCTCGGGTACATCGACGCCGACGGCTACCTGTACTTCGCGGGCCGGACCGCCGACTGGATCCGGGTCGACGGCGAGAACTTCCCGGCGGGTCCGATCGAGGAGGCCGTCCGCCGATATCCCGGAGTGGTGCTCGCGGCGGTGTACGGCGTGCCCGACGACCAGGCCGGTGACCAGATCATGGCGGGCCTCGTGCTCGAGGACGAGATGACGTTCGATCCCGCCGCGTTCGCGGCCTGGCTCGACTCCCGGCCCGACATCGGCCCGAAGTGGCGGCCGCGCTACGTGCGGCTCTTGGCGGAGCCACCGACCACCGGCACGTTCAAGATCGTCAAACGGACCCTCGTGCACGAGAAGTGGCGATCGGATCGCGTGCACGGTGACCCGGTGTTCGTCCGGCTCCGCGACGACGCGGCCTATCGCCCGTTCACCGTCGCCGACGAGGCAACGCTGCACGACTCGTTCGTGGAGTACCAGCGCGACCGGTTCTGGGACCTCTGACGTGGACCTCGAACTCACCGCGTCGGAACTCGCGTTTGCGTCCGAGATCCGCGAATGGTTGGACCGGAATCTCGACCTCCCGCCGCGGTTCGCGTCGCTCGACGACGAGATCGCGTGGGGTCGCGAGTGGCAGGCGAAGCTCGCGGCCGATCGGTGGGTCGGGATCCACTGGCCCGCGGAGTACGGCGGGCGCGGCGCCGCGCCGGTCGAGGTCGCGCTCTACAACATGGAATACGCGCGCTCCCGTGCACTCCAGCCGGTGAACCGCGTCGGCATCAACCTGGCCGGCCCCACGCTGCTCGCACACGGGACCGACGAGCAGAAGCAGCGATGGCTGCCGCGCATCCTCGACGCGGACGAGATCTGGTGTCAGCTCTTCAGCGAACCGGGCGCGGGCTCGGACCTCGCGGCCCTGGCGACTACTGCGACAGCGGTCGACGGCGGTTGGCTGCTCAACGGTCAGAAGGTGTGGACGTCGTACGCGCAGTACGCGCGGTGGGGCATCGGTCTGGTCCGCACCGCGCCGGAACTCCCGAAGCACCGTGGCATCAGCTTCGTGGTGGTGGACATGACCGCCCCTGGCATCGAAATCCGGCCCCTCACCCAGATCACGGGCGAGGCCGAGTTCAACGAGGTGTTCTTCGACGACGTGTTCGTCGCCGGCGACCAGCTCGTCGGCGACCTGAACAATGGATGGGCGGTCGCGAACACCACCTTGGCCCACGAGCGAGGGACGTCGTTCCCGTTCAAGGAGCAGGTCGTCCACGAGGTCTTCCTCGACGAGCTCTACGTCCTCGCCGCGGCACGGGGTCGCCTCGACGACGTCGAGGTCGCCGACGCGCTGGCGCAGAGCTTCGTGGAGTTGCGGTTGCTGCGGCTCAACAACTGGGGCACGCTTTCGCGGCTGGCGCGCGGGGTGAGCCCGGGACCGGAGTCGAGTGTGACCAAGCTGGTGTGGACCGACATGAGCCAACACATGGCCGACGCCGCGATGAGCGTGCTGGGCGCCGAGGCCGCGATGCAAGGTCGGTGGTCGCGCCAGTGGTTGTGGTCGAAGGCGGCGTCGATCGCGGGTGGGACGTCCGAGGTGCAGCGCACGATCCTCGGCGAGCGCGTCCTGGGTCTGCCCCGATGAGCGACGCCGAGCGACCGTCGTCGCCCGCGGTGCACGTGACCGGGCTCGACCATGTGGTGGTGATGGTCGCGGATTGTGAGCGCGCGCTGGACTTCTATTGCGGGTTGCTCGGCGGGACCCCGGAGCGGGTCGACGAATGGCGGCAGGGTGAGGTGTTCTTTCCGTCGGTTCGGCTCGACTCGACGACGATCATCGATCTGTTCCCCGCCGCGCCCGAGGGCAAGAACGTGGACCACTTCTGCCTCGTGATCGAGGCGACCGACCTCCAGGCCCTGGCCGACTCCGGTGACTTCGAGGTCGTCGGCGGGCCCGCGGAGCTCTTCGGTGCGCAGGGAATGGGCCAGGCGCTCTACGTGCGGGATCCCGACGGCACCGTCGTGGAACTCCGCCATTACGGGCCCTCGCCGGCAACGTAGAAACGGTGCGAAACCTCCTGCTACCGTTCCCGCCGAGGGTTTGCCAACTCCGGCCGGCCCCGCAGCACAGTCAGGAAATTGCACATGGCAACAGGCACCGTGAAGTGGTTCAACGCCGAGAAGGGCTTCGGTTTCATCTCGCGCGAGGGCGAGCCCGACGTGTTCGTCCACCACTCACAGATTCAGATGGATGGCTACCGGACCCTCACCGAGGGTCAAGCAGTCAACTTCGACGTAGCGCCCGGCCGGAAGGGCGAGGAAGCCCAGAACGTCACGGCGGCATAGCCGTCAACGTTGTGTGATTCGGCCCCCGACTTCGGTCGGGGGCCGTTTCGCGCCCCGCCCCGTTTTCGCGCCCTTCAGAGGAGCTTGCGGAGGAGCTTCGCTTTCAGCCGTGAGTACGGCGGGTACGCGATGCTCGGATCGAGGTTCGTCGGTCGGCGCAGCACGCTCTTGCGGTGGGTGAACGTGTCGAAGCTGTCATGCCCGTGGTACGCACCCATGCCACTCGCACCGACCCCGCCGAACGGCAGGTCGGGCACGGCGATCTGGAAGAGCGTGGCGTTCACGCAGACGCCGCCCGACGTGGTCTCGGCCACGACCAGTTCCTGTACCGCCGGGTCCTCGGCGAACACGTACAGCGCGAGGGGCTTGTCCCGGGCGGTCACGAAGGCGAGGGCCTCGTCGAGGTCGTCGACCGCGAGGGTCGGAAGGACCGGTCCGAAGATCTCCTCCTGCATGATCGCGGCGGTCGCGTCCGTCCCGCGCAGGGCGGTGGGGGAGAAGTAGCGGCTGGCGGCATCGCGGATGCCGCCGAAGACGACCTCTCCTGCGCCGTCGCCATCGGCGAGCCGGCTGACCCGCTCGAAGTGACGGTCGTCGATGATCCGGCCGTAGTCGGGGCTGGTGCGAGGGTCGGCGCCGTAGAACGTCCGCACCGCGTCGGTCATCCGGGCGAGGAGGGGCGCTTCGACGGCGCGGTCGATCAACACATAGTCGGGCGCGATGCAGGTCTGGCCCGCGTTGAGGAACTTGCCCCACACGATCCGCTTCGCCGCGACGTCGAGGTTGGCGCTCCGGTCGACGATCACCGGACTCTTCCCGCCGAGTTCGAGCGTCACCGGGCTCAAGTGCTTGGCCGCAGCTGCCATCACGACCCGACCGACGGTGCCGTTGCCCGTGTAGAAGACGTGATCCCACGGTTCGTCGAGGAGCGCGGTGGTCTCCTCGACCCCGCCCTCGACGACCGCGAATGCATCGGGATCGAGGAACTGGGGGAGCAGGCGGGCGAGGGCGCGCGACGAGTGCGCCGACACCTCCGACGGCTTGATGACCGCGGTGTTCCCACCGGCGATCGCACCGACGAGCGGCGCCAGCACCAGCTGGATCGGATAGTTCCACGGTCCGATGATGAGGACGGTCCCGAGGGGATCGCGGTGGATGCGCGCGCGGCCCGGCCGCTGCTTCACCGGGATCTTCACCCGCTCGGGCCGGAGCCACCGGTCGAGTTCGCGCAGGGTCACCGCGATCTCGGCGCGCACGAAGGCGATTTCGGTGAGGTAGCCCTCGAGCGCGGGCTTGCCGAGGTCCTGGCGCAGCGCTTCGCACAGTTCGGTTTCGCTCTGCACGAGCATGCGGTCCAGCGCGCCGAGTTGGGTCTTGCGCCACGCCGTCGGTCGGGTGCGCCCTGAGTGGAAGGCAGCCCGGGCGCGGCTCACGGTGGCGCGCAGGGTGGCGGTCGGGGTGACGGGATCGAGCGTCGAGGTCATGACGCCAGGGTAGAACCCCGTCCCCGGGGGCGTCAGGCGGAACGGACGAGGTCGAGCACTGCGGTCAGGTCGGGGGCGACGGCCACGCGCCCCGGATCGGCCGGCGCGGTGACGTCGTCCCAGTGACCGACGCGGCGCAGGTAGAGCGGTTGCATCCCCATCGCCAGCGGTCCGTCGACGTCGGGGCCCCAGGTATCGCCGACGAAGAGGGTCTCGGCGGCGGTGGTGCCGGCCGCCTCGAGTGCGGCGGTGAAGATGCGGGAGTGGGGCTTGCGGGCGCCGACCCAAGCGGAGGACACCATCGCGTCGACCGCATCGGTGAGACCGGATTCGGCGACCGCCTCGCGCAGGTCCCAGTCCCAGTTCGAGCAGATCACGATCCGCGCGCCCTGGGCGCGCAGGGTGGCCAGCACACCGGCGACTTCGTCGTACGCCTCGATTTCGCGGGTCGCCGCGCCGGCCTGCAGTTTCTCGATGATGACGTCGTGCTCGTCGGGATGGACGTCAGCCGCGGCGAGCATGGCGACGGCCCGCGCCCGTTGCCAGGCGAGGTAGTGCTCGCGGCTCTGCGAGTGTTCGTCGTGCTCGATGCCGTCGAGACCGTCGGCGAAGTAGAGGGCTCGCTGCTCGGAATCGAGCGCGTAGCCGTGCTCGGCGAGCACTTCGTCGGCCGAGATCCAGTGCGTGGCCCGGGCCAGCGTGCCGTAGAAGTCGAAGAGGACGGCGGAGAAGGTCACCGGCGCATTCTGACCGAGGGGTGGGTCAGTCGCCGCGTGATTCAGCGCCGTCGTCCCCGGACAACAGGCGGTCGAGGTCGAGCTCACCGGCGCGGGTCTGGGCCCCTACCGCGAGCGCGGCGTCGAAGCGGGCGTCGAGGTCGGGATCGGTCATCGTCGTGTCCCACGCGGCCTGCTCGTCGAGCAGTCCGGGCGTGAACGACGGCGCCGCCGCGTCGACCGCGATCTTGGCCGCGCGCACCGCGGCCGGCGGGTACCCGGCGATCCGGCGGGCCAGGCGGTTGACGAACGGTCGCAACTCGGCGTCGGGCAGCGCCCGGTTGATCCATCCGTAGTGGGCCGCGGTCAACGCGTCGAAGTCGTCGCAGCCGAGCACGATCTCCAGCGCGCGGGCGCGGCCGGCGAATCGTCCGAGCCGTTGGGTGCCCCCGCCTCCAGGGATGATCCCGAGCGTCACTTCCGGTTGGGCGAGTACCGACCGAACCGAAGCGAAGCGGAGGTCGAGACTCAGCGCGAGTTCGCTCCCGCCGCCGCGCGCGATGCCGTCGATCTCCGCGATGGTCACCTGCGGGAGCGTGCGCCACCGTTCGAGCAGCGCATGGAAGAACCCGAGTTCGGTCGGTGTCGGCTGCGGTGTGCGCGGCAGCGCACGGATCAACTCGAGATCGGCATGCGCGACGAAGAACTCCGCGTCGGCGCTGCGCAGGACGACGACGCGCGCGTCGTCGGGAGCGGCGCGCAACGCGGCTTCGAGCGTGAGCAGGTCGATCATCATCGCCTGGTCGAGGAGATTGACGGGCGGGTGGTCGATGGTGACCACCGCCACCCCGTTGTCGAGGGCGACCCGCATCGTGGTCAGTTCGAGGTCCATCGGCGCAGCCTTGCAGACCTGCTGGTCACCGCGTTCTTGGTCACGCGCGGTAGGCGCGCGGACCCGATCTCCGGTATGGTGACAGTTATGGCTGTAAGTCTTCCGCCCCTCACGCGGGCGCCCGACGAACGCGTCAACTGGGTTTCGTCGATTCCGTTCCTGCTCGTGCACGTGCTGTGCTTCGCGGTGCTCTTCACCGGGTTCACATGGACCGCGATCGGGCTTTTCGTCTTCATGTACTTCGGCCGCGCGTTCTTCGTGACGGCGGCGTACCACCGCTACTTCTCCCACAAGTCCTATCGCCTGAACCGCTTCTGGCAGTTCGTGTTCGCCTTCCAGGCGGAGGCCACGGCGCAGAAGGGCGTGCTCTGGTGGGCCGCGAACCACCGCCACCACCACCGCTACTCCGACATGCAGAACGACCTGCACTCACCGCGTAAGGGCTTCTGGTGGAGCCACGTCGGGTGGATCCTGTCGGACAAATACAAGGACACGGACTACGCCGCTATCAAGGATTTCGCGAAGTTCCCCGAGTTGCGACTCCTGGAGCGGCGGGAGGGCACTCCGCCGTTCCTCTACGGCATCGCGGCCTTCGTCATCGGTGGGCTCGTCGGCACCGGCGGCGGTTGGTCCTGGAACGGCGCGTTCGCCGGGTTGGTCGTCGGGTTCTTCTGGTCGACCGTGCTGCTCTGGCACGCGACCTTCCTCGTGAACTCGGCCGCGCACGTCTTCGGACGGCAGCGCTACGAAACCACCGACACGAGCCGGAACTCGTTCCTCATTGCGCTCGCCACCGGGGGCGAGGGCTGGCACAACAATCACCACCACTACCAGGCCTCCGCGCGCCAGGGCTTCTTCTGGTGGGAGCTCGACCCCACGTACTACGTGTTGAAGATGATGAGCTGGGTCGGCATCGTCAAGGACCTGAAGGCGCCACCGGCCCGCGTGCTGCGTCCCGATTCCGAACCCGAACGCGAACTCGTCGCCGCGTAGACCCGAGTGGCCTGCCGCGTCTGGGACTGATGTCCCCATGCGCGGGAATGTCCCGGTTCGCCGGCCCGCGATCCCGATTCGGTTGCTCCCTGCGCGTTGAACGGAGACGTGGTCCCCGTTGCCGGAACTCGGCTTAGCTATACAGCTGTATACCGAAGCCGAATTCCCAAAACGCAACCACAGGCACCTTGGAAAACCCGGGAGTGCGGGCGGGTCGACGGTGCCCGACGAACCACCGAAGGCACGCACCTCGGGTTGGGCTGACCCAAGCGCACATCGCACCAACCACCCAAGGGCGCGTTCACCACACCCGTCGGCATTCGCCGCCCGCCCTCGGTCTGCTTAGTTCGTTTGCGGTCCACAGACGTGCAACCTCGCCGCTACATCGCGATCGTCGGTCGCACCAGTGCCACTCAACTCCCATCCACAGGTCGCGCACCACACACGCCACCGGTCGCTGTCGGGACCTGGACCGCTCGCCTTGTACACGTGCAACTGCGGAACCCGCACGGTCTCGTCGTCGTCATCCACCGAACGACTGTCGGGCATGGGGCCAAGAAACGCAAGCCAGGGATCCACGCCGCGACACCCAAGGGCGCGGGCTATGACATCCGAGCAGATCGGCAGATATGGCGTTGGCCGTGGCTCGGGTACCGAACGCGCGCTACACCTTCCGGGCGTGAACGACGTACCAACCGGGCAGCGCAGGATAGCTTCCTTCCGAGAGGTAGTTGTCGAGTACCTCGACTTCATAGCCAATCCCACTCAGGATCGTCACGAGAGTTGATGGGTCGAAAAGGTTCTGGACATGGTGCTCGTCTGAACGCAGATACCTGCCGTCGTCCTCAACGGTAAAGATGCTGATGAGGCGATCCAGGCGAGAACTGTCGTCGGACTCAATGGCGACCATGCCGAGACACCACTGATCGGATCGGTGGAACCGGTGCATCGCTTTCGATGCGCCGGAGCGTCCAGGACCTGACACGTCGAACACGAACACGCCGCCCGTAGCGAGTGCCTCGAACGCTCGCTGAGCGAGATGCCGAAATGCGTCGAGCCCAGCGAGCGCATCCGTTGCGTAGTTGAGTGCTTCGCCGGTTGCGCAGACCGCTATGCATCCGTCCGGAATCGGCAAGTCGTGAAGTGAGCCGACGCGAAAGTCGCCCGTGGGCGCTCGATCTCTCGCGAGTGTGACCATGTCAGAGGAGATATCGACACCGAGCACCTCATAGCCCGCGTCAATCACGACACGCGCAAGGATGCCAGAGCCGCAGCCCAGATCGACAATGAGCCCACGGTCGTGGCTACCAGCGCGTACCAAGTCGAGCACGTCCGTCGCCGCAGTCGCGGCGAGCACACCGAAGGCGCTGTCATGGATTCGCGCTTGCTCCGCGCCGTAGAACACCTTGTCGCTCTCCTCAACTGACGCCCTGGACCCCGAGATGCATAATGCCCGCTCGGCGCTCGTTCTGCCAGCACACCCATGGGCGCGGTAATGACACCCGAACACCGCGGACCATCAACCAAACCCGATCACCTGGCAGACTCGCGCGGTGCCTTCGATCACCGGCCGCGTGGAGGTCAACCTCACGGTTCGAGATCCTGTTCAGAGCGCCGCTTGGTACATCGAGCTGCTGGCGATGGAAACGAAGTACGACTTCGACCCCGGAGACGGACGCCCGCACTACATCTGCCTCACTGAGCCGCAGAGCGGGCTCGTGCTCTGCCTGGTGGGCCATCCTGCGAACACCGGCGAACCCTTCACCGAGTTCCACACCGGGCTGGACCATCTGGAGTTCCTCGTTTCTGCGCGAGAGGACCTCGACCGGTGGGCGAGCCACCTCGATCGACTCGGGATCCCCCACTCGGGCATCAACGATCCGGCTCACACTCCAAATGCAATGCTGACCTTCCGCGATCCGGACAACATCCAGCTCGAGTTCTTCTGGCGCGCGCCTACTCCGACATGACGTCGCAACACCCAAGCGTGCGGCAATGTCATCCGCCGCATGGACAGGACACGACGGAACGTACGACGCCGGATTGCCGTAGGTAAGCGACAAGTGCCGTCCGGTCACGATCCGTCGCTTGCGGACCGAGATCGATCGTCAATGACGGCCCGCTCGCCTCGTACTGCGTCAGTGGCGCGATCTGCTGGCCAGCAGCGGCCGACGCTTCGCCATGACACCCGTGGCTGAGGTCGTTCACGAGCCCGTCGACTTCGCGGGCAGGCGCACCCGACTTCAACGTCACGACCACATCAGGACCGTCTGCGACACCGAACTTGCAGTAAGCGGCGCGTGCCGCTGAACGCTCGGACGCG
>JBBSBV010000046.1:0-25071 GCA_038250905.1 Acidimicrobiia bacterium | reverse complement strand
GTGGGGTGGGGGGTTGGGGGGCCCCCCCCCCACCGCGACCATGACTGCGTCACCCCGGCCCGCCGCAAAGATCGGCAACCGGTAGGGGCCGGGTGGGATCACTCCACCCGACCCCCCACCCCATACGCCCGCAAGCGGCACGTCGGAGACGTACGCGCAGATTTCCAGCCCCGCGCGTACGGGTTGAGTCGGACCGCTCTACGCGGATTGCCGAGCGGCGAGCACCTCCTGCACCGAGATCACCGGTGAGAGGAGATCGGGCGGCCTGACCTTGGGAGGTCGACCCCGGTTCCGCTTCTGGGCCAGGACCTTGCCGTTGGCCAGCAACTCCCCACCCCAGACACCCCAGGGCTCACGCCGTACGAGCGCGGCCTCGAGGCAGTCGGTCTGCACGGGGCACCCCCGGCAGAACGCCTTGGCCCGGGCGATGTCATCGAGCTGTTCCGAGAAGAACAGCTCGGTGAGCGCGGCCGAACCGTCCCGACAGAGCGCGACATCACGCCACGCCTCGGTGTCGGTCATTTCCCATTGCAGTGCGAACATGATGTTCATCCCCTTCGTTGGTCGGTGTACTGGTCGGTGGTGGTGGGCGATTCGGTCAGGACCGGGGCTCGGAAACCCGAGGAAAACCGGCCGGAAATACAGAAAGGCCGCCGGGTTGCCCCGGCGGCCTGGTCAGTTCTGCGCTAGCTGCGAGCTAGGGCGAGAGGATCAGGGGCCGGGGCCGACGCTTCGCGCCGGTGACATTCACCCGGAAAATCGGGGCGTCGGTCCACGAGGCGGTCGTCGGCATCGAGCACGTTCCAAGGGCATACGCGCGCGCAAGCCCAGCGTCGTGCTGGTGCTGGAACTCGGCGAGGCAATGCATCGTGAAAGGGTCCTTGGTACGGGTCAGCGGTCTGGAGACTTCCAGATGACGCCGGGGTCGGTCAAACGATTTTATCGGCAGCCCGACCGAAATGCTGGATACCCGATTCCCGGGCCAGTTCCAGGATCGCCGCGTGGACGGCGGGTGGGCCGACGACAATGTCGCCGGAGTCGAGCCAGGCCCGGTCGTCACCGGCGAAATCGGTGACGATGCCACCGGCTTCGCGGACGAGAAGCGCCCCCGCGGCGACGTCCCACGGCCCCAGGCGCCACTCGAAATAGCCGTCGAACACCCCGGCGGCGGTCCAGGCCAGATCGAGGCTCGCCGCCCCGGCCCGGCGGAGGTCCTCGAACGTGTGCAGCGCGCGGCCGAACACCTCGAGGTACGGGTCCTTCAGGTCGGGATGCCGGAAC
Source organism: Acidimicrobiia bacterium (assembly GCA_038250905.1). GTDB lineage: Bacteria > Actinomycetota > Acidimicrobiia > IMCC26256 > JAENVU01 > JAENVU01. Next base: position 23,790 of record JBBSBV010000046.1, on the reverse strand, counting down.
GGGAAGCCGGTGGCGACCATCCCCCGAGCCGGTTCGCGGGTCGAGACCGCGAGCCGGTGACCGTTGCGGGTGGCGCCGCCGCCGAGCGTCGCGGCGTAGGTCTCGCGCAGCAAGGGCGCGTGCACCACCGCCACGATGGGTACGCCGTCACGCACGAGCGCGATCGACACGCCGACTGCGGGGAACCGGTGCAGGAAGTTCGCCGTTCCGTCGAGCGGGTCACAGATCCAGCCGAGTTCGGATCGCTCGCCGCCACTCTCTTCCCCGAAGAACGGGATGTTCGGCGCCGCCTCGGCGAGCAACGCTTCGATGGCGCGTTCGCTCGACGTGTCGACGTCACTCACCCAGTCGCCGGGCGACTTCTCGCGCACATTGCTCGGATCGTCGAACCCGGCGAGCACGATCTTCCCACCCGCGCGCGCCGCAGCATCGGCCGCGCGCAGGAGTGCGTCGAGGTCGAGGCTCACCCGGCAGCTTTCCCGAGCGCGGTGACGAGTTCGTCGGTCCCGGCCGCGATGAGATGCCGTCGCGCGTTCGGGTCACCGATCCCGAGTGGTCGACCCTGATGGTCGACGACCTTCGCTCCCGCCTCGAGGCAGATCAGGTACCCACCCAGGTAGTCCCACGGCGCGTGCACGCTGCCGCCGTCGAAGTATCCGTCGAAGACGCCGGCCGCGACGTCGCACAGCGCGAGCGCGCACGAACCCATGGCCCGGAACTGCTTCCACTGCAACATCCGGCCCGGGAAGGTGCTGAGCGCAACGAAGGCATCCTCGACCCGCACGACGTCGGACGCGTCGAGGCGGGTCTCGTCGCGGTACGCACCCTGACCCCGTACCGCGGTGTTGACGACGAAGGTCGCGTGGTTCACCACCATCGCGACGAGCGGGCCGTCCTTGTCGAGCGCGCACAGACTGGTGGCCCAGTACGGAATGTCGCGCGACGCGTTGCTCGATCCGTCAATCGGGTCGATCACCACCGTGATCGCCGCGTCGGGTGGTCCGGTCACGCCGGACTCCTCGCTGACGATCAGCAGGTCGCGACCGCCGAGCACGGTCATCGCGGCGGCATCGGCCGCGACGTCGATTGCGTATTGGCCCGGTACCGAGGTGCGCGCCCGTCGGTCGGGACCGGTGATCGGGTGGACCGCGCTCGTGATCGCCACGCACACCTCGCCGAACATCTCGATCAGCGCGTCGGGTTCCATCGAGGGCGAGTCTGGCAGACCGGGCCTCGGAGACCGTGAAGCAGGTCGCTCAACCCGCGACGAGGTCGCCGCGGGCCGTGATATCGACGCGAGTCGTGTAGTCGGGGACGCCCGAGTCCGGGTCACGGACACCGGAGGGCAGCAGGACGTTGCCCTCGGGGAAGAAGACCTGGACGTTGCCGTCCCGGATCGGCGCGACGTGCACATGACCCGCCATCTCCCCGTGGTCGGAGCGCACGCGGACCGCGGCCCCGGCCGCGAGCCCGAGTCGGCGCACGTCCGGCGCGCTCATGAGGACGCCATCGCGTGGCGCGCCGGTGAGCGGGTCCGTCGCGGCGAACACCATCGTGTTGAACTGCCTACCGCGGCGGGTACTGAGGACGAACTCGCCGGTGCCGAGGTCGTCGTCCTCGTGGGCTCGCACCACGGTGAAGTGGGCTAAGCCGTCGGGCGTGGCGAAGCGGCCGTCGTGGCCGAGGCGGGGGCCGCCCCATTGGACGGAATCACCCAACTTGGTCAGGCCGTCGACACCCCGGTACATCGGCACGACGTCCGCGATCTCGGCACGGATCGCGTCGGCATCGGTGAACTGCACGAGATCGGCACGGGCCGGGTCGACCCGCGCGGCGAGGTCGCCGAAGATCTCCCACTCGGCCCGCGCCTCCCCGATCCGGGGGCCGTCGACCTCGGGGCTGAAGATGATCCGGCGTTCGGTGGTGGTCTCGGTACCGCCACCGCGCTGCTCGTACCGCGTACACGCCGGGAGCAGGACCACCGCCTCGGCCGCGTCGACGAGCATCTGACTCGACACGACGATGTCCTGGTGCACGCGTACCGGCACCCGGGCCAAGGCGGCCTCGACCGCGTCGGGATCGGGCAGCACGTCGAGGAAGTTGCCACCACTCGAATACAGCACGTCGATCTCACCGCGCCCGCCGGCGAGCACCATCTCCTCCGCGGTCAGACCCGGCTGGTCGCCGACGGGGAACCCGTACCGCTCGGCCAGCGCGGCCGCGCTCGACTCCGTAATGGCGACTCCACCGGGGAACGCGGTCGCGTACGCGCCCATCTCGGCGCCGCCCTGTACCCCCGAGTGGCCACGGATCGGCATGAGGCCACTCCCCCGCCGCCCGACGTTGCCGCGGGCCAGACCGAGGTTCGCGATGGCGGTGACGGCATCCGTGCCGCGCCGGTGCTGTGTGATGCCCATCGACCACACGAGGATCGCCGACGCCGCGCCGCCGTACAGGTCGGCGAATCGCTCCATCTCCGCCCGGGTCGTGCCCGAGATCCGTTTGAGCGTGGCGAAGTCCTCGGTCGCGAGTGTCTCCCGGAGATCGCTGAACCCTTCCGAGTGGGCACCGACGAACTCGTGGTCGATGCAGTCGCGCTCGATGAGGATCTTCAGCACACCGTTGACGAACGCGACGTCGCCACCGGTGTGAACCGAGAAGAACTCGTCGGCGATCAAGGTGCCGAACATCGCCGATTCCGCGTTGCTCGGCACCCAATACCGCTCGAGGCCGGGCTCACGGACCGGGTTGATCACCACCACCTTCGCGCCGCGCTTGCGTGCCAGGTAGAGGTACTTCATGAACACCGGCTGCCCGTTCGCGACGTTGCTGCCGAACAAGACGATGAGATCGCTCTCGATGACGTCGGCGTACGAGCACGTGGTGGCCGCGGCACCCACGGCCCGTTTCAACGCGGTGGTCGACGGCGCATGGCAGACGCGTGCGGCGTTGTCGACATTGTTGGTCCCGAGGAACCGGGCCGTCTTCTGGGCGGCGTAGTACACCTCGTTGGTGATGCCCCGCGCCGTCATGTACAGCGCGAACGCATCCGGCTCCGCGGTCCGGATCTTGTCGGCCACGACGTCGAGGGCCTCGTCCCACGTGGCGCGCCGGAATCCGCGCTCACCGGCCCGGCGGATCATCGGATACGGCAGCCGTCCGAGGTTGCGGAGTTCCGCGCCCGAGAGGCGGCGCAACGTATCCACATCGGCCAGCACGGTTTCGTCGAGCGCACGCATCGTGTTGAGCGCGAGCAGGTTGAGCCGCGTCGTACAGAGGTGCACACCCGAGATGGTCCAGTCGTGGAACCCGGCGACGCCGAGTGCGCAACCGTCGCAGACCCCGCGCCGCAGGATGCGCCACGCGTAGGGCAGGTTCCGCCGGTTGGTCCACACGGTCTTGGCCATGTCGAGGAAGTGGTTGGGCTTCTGCCGGCCGATGCCGTTGGGCGAGAAGCCCACCCAGAGATCGCGTCGGGTGTGTTTCGGGGCCTTGATACGCGCCGAACCGGGCCAGGCCATCAGGCCGCCACCACCCGTTCGGGTGCCGCGTAGACGTTGGCGCGATCGTCGCGGACGAACCCGACCAGCGTGAGGCCGAGCCGCGCCGCCGTCGCCACCGCGAGACTCGACGGCGCGGAGATCGCCACGATGATCCCGATCCCCGCGCGTGCCGCCTTCTGCACGATCTCGAAACTCACCCGACCCGAGACCACGAGCACCGAATCGTGGAGCGGCAGCTCTTGGGCCAGCACCGCGTGACCGACCAACTTGTCGACCGCGTTGTGCCGGCCGACGTCCTCCCGCACGGTCAGGAGTTCACCGGTTGCCGAGAAGAGCCCGGCACCATGGAGCCCGCCGGTGGCGTCGAAGAGCTTCTGCGCCTGCCGCAGGCGGTCCGGCAACGTGAGCAGGACCGCGAGCTCGATCTCGGGGCCGGACGCGAGCGGCGCGCAGGCCACCGCGAGTTGGTCCAACGACGTCTTCCCGCACACACCGCAGCTGGCGCCGCTCACGAACGTGCGGGCCCGACCGGCGAGATCGACCGGCCGACGCGTCGCGACCGTGACGACGTTGTACTCCTGTTGCGCGTCCGGGCCGAGGCAGTACCGGACCTCCGCCAGATCGTCGGCGTGCTCGATGATGCCCTCGGTCAGGCAGAACCCGACGGCCAACTCGAAGTCGTTCCCCGGCGTGCGCATGATCACCGCCAGGGGCGTCACCGTGCCGTCCGGGACGTGGATCCGGATCTCCATCGGCTCCTCGGTCACCACCGAATCGGGCCGTTCCCGCTCGGCGGAACCGATCCAGGCGTGCACGCGGACCGGGGTCGTCGGGCGGCGGGTCACGTCGGACGTCACGTTGCGGAGGCTACCGGTGGAGTTCGATCCCGGCGCGATGGGCGTCCGCGGGTTCGTCGATGTCGGCCAGCACCTCCGGCGCGAACCCGGCCACCTCGACGACCTGGTCCGCCGCGAAGCTCTCCACCACCGCGCGCAGCGACCGTTCGCCGGCCGCGAGCAGTGTGATCGCCCGCGCCAAGGCCAAGGGTCCGTACCGCGCACACACGTACTGCCGGCAGCCGTCGCGATCGACCGCCACGACCATCGCAGCCGGTCGCGCGGCGACCAACGCGTCGAGCGCAGGGGCCGCGCCCGGCAGGTCGCACGCGAGCAGCACCACCGAATCAACGGACTCCCCCACGCGCAGCGCGGCGACCCCGGCGAGCAATCCGGCCAGCGGACCCGCACCGACCGGGTCTTCCCGCACCGCCGGCAACGTCGTGTGACCAGGTCCGACCTCGATCACCGGCGCACAGCGGGCCGACAAGAGACCCGCGGCGCGTACGGCGAGCGTCTCCCCACCGAGTTGCAGCGTCGCCTTGTCGACCCCGAGTCGACGGCTCGTTCCCCCGGTCAGCAGCACACCGGCCGGTCGAGGATCCGGGCGGTTCACGCCGGGGCGCCGGGCATCCCGAACGACTCCACCAGCCACGCACGGTTCCGGAACACCAGATCGACCCCGACCGTCTCGTCGGCTCCCGCCAACGCGACCTCCACGTGCGCGTGGTCGCCGTCGACGACGGTGGAACGCGCCGCGACCCGGGTGGGATCGAGCGTCTGGCGGGGGCGCGACTCCCGCTCGGCGATCCAGGCAACTCGGTTCTGGCCGTGCAGGACGACGTCCGATGTCAGCTTGTACAGCGCGTCGAAGTCGCCGGTGCCGAACGCGCTCGTGTATCCCACCGCGACGTCGGTCGGGGTCGGCCCGGGGTCGCGGGCCACCGCGATCACGAGGCTCAGCCCCAGGGCGAGGACCAGGACCACGACGACCGCGACGGTCATGGCGCGACCTCGTCGATCGCGGCCGCGACCTCGAAGTCCCAGTCGCTCAGGCCACCGAGGTCGTGCGTGGTGAGCGCGGCCCGCACGCGACGCCAGCGGATGTCGAGGTCCGGATGATGGTCCTTGGCCTCGGCGAGGAACCCGATCCGCACCACGAACGCGATCGCCGACGCGAAGTCGGGGCATTCGAAGGTGCGGACGATCTCGTCTCCGACGAGTTCCCAGTCGGGAAGCTCGGCCATCCGGCCGGCGATGTCGGCAGCTTCGAGGCGGGCGCGCACAGCTCCAGGCTAGGCCCGGGTCCCCGGCATCGCTGCCTCGGCGACGGCACCTCGTGATGCGATACCGGTGCCGACCGCAGCGCGCCGGGACCGCAGCCAGAGGAGTCCGCCTCCCACCACCGGCACCACCGCGATCGACGCACCCGCGATCTGGACGCCGACCACCGCGACCGCGAGGCCCACCAGGGGCAGCGCGACGAGGTCGCCGAGGCTGTGCAACGAACCGTCGAGCGCGAAGACCCGACCGTGCACCTCGACCGGCGCGGCACGTTGCATCAGGGTCCGCAGGGGAGCCAGGAAGCACGCGGTGACCATCCCCCAGCACACGATGCCGACGAATGCGATCGCCTCGACCTTCGTCCCCACGTAGATCGCGGCACACACGCCCGAGGCCATCGTCGCCGCGCAGACGACCGACCACCGCACCATCCGGTCACCGAGGCGCGTCACCACGACTCCGGCGGCGAGCAGCGCGACCCCGAATGCCGTCTGCAGGACGGCGAACAACGTCGAGGTGCCGTGGAGCACCTCGCGCACGTAGAGCGGTTCCACCACCACGAACGCACCCCAGATCAGATAGCAACACAGGGCGAGCAGCATCAGACGGCGCAGCTCAGCGCGCGTCGCGATCACCCGCACCCCTTCGCGGATCTCCTGGACGACCCCGGCTGCGGGCGCGTCACCCTCCCGGCGCGGTGCCGGTCCGATGCGGAACGGCAGCAATACCGCGATACCGATCACAAACGTGACGCTGTTGACCACGAATGCGCCGACGAAGCCGAACAGCGCGATCGAGACCGACGCCAGGAGCGGCCCGAACGCGATCGCCGACTGCTCGGCGGTCGCGAGCATCGCGTTCGCGGAGGCGAGTTGATCGTCGGCCACGAGTCGCGGTGGGAGGGCCCGGAAAGCCGGCTCCGCGAACGACTTGGTCACACCGTCGATCGCGGCGAGGAGCACGAGCGCCTCGAACGATCCGGCGAAGACGAAGAGCAAGGCCACGATGGCGGCCGTACCATCGGCGACGATCAGCGCGCGCTTCGGGCCGAACCGGTCGACGGGGATCCCCGCGATCGGTCCCAGGAGGAACGGCGGGAGCGCCCACGCGAGTCCGAGCAGCGCGATCTCGGAGGGTCCGGCGTCGAAATGGAACGTGGCGTAACCCCAGATGGCCACGAGCGCGCACCAGGTCCCGATCGCATTCAGGGACTGACCGGCCACCAGGAACGCGATCCGGCGATCGCGCAGCAACGACATCGACCCAAAATACCTGCTCAGCGCCGTTTTCCGGTTCGAATTTCGGCGTGCCCAGCGACACGCGCGATTCGGGAGAGCCCTCGGTCCACCGGCCGTAGCATGACGCCATGACGTGTTCCTCCTGTGGTGGTACCGCGCCGATCGACGCCCGGTTCTGCCCTGCCTGCGGACACGCCCTCGTGACCCGGCACGACGAGCGGCGGGTGGCCACCGTGCTCTTCGCCGACCTCGTCGGGTTCACCCGACTCTCCGAGACCGCGGACCCGGAACAGATCAAGAACATCGTGGATCAGTGCTTCGAACGCCTCGCGTCCGAGGTCGTCTCGTACGGCGGTCAGGTCGACAAGGTGATCGGCGACGCGCTGGTTGCGATCTTCGGCGCGCCGGTGGCCCACGAGGACGATGCCGAGCGCGCGGTCCGCGCCGGACTCCGGATGCAGGAGCGACTCGACCAGTTGTGCGGCGAGACCGGCCTCGAGTTGAGGATGCGCATCGGGATCAACACCGGTGAGGTACTCGTCGGCGCACTCCGGGCGGGTGGCGACTACACCGCGATGGGCGACGTCGTGAACACCGCCAGCCGCCTGCAGACGATCGCGTCACCCGGTCAGGTCGTGGTCGGACCCGCCACCCACACGGCCACCGCGGCCGCGGTCCGCTACGAACCCCTCGGCGCGCTGACGGTGAAGGGACGCGAGGAGGCCGTGGACGCGTGGCACGCGGTCGCGGCGCTCGCGCCTCCCGGATCGCGCCGGGCCCGCCCGCAGACCCCGATGGTGGGACGCGACGACGAACTCGTGGTGCTGCGCGCCTCGCTCACCACCGCGGTGACCCGGCGCCGCACGCATTTCATCCTCGTCGTGGGTGAGGCGGGTGTGGGCAAGACGCGCATCGCCGCCGAACTCGGCCTGGAGGCCGAGACGAACCACGACGCCCGCGTCCTCACCGGCCAGTGCATCCCGTACGGCGAGACCGATGCCTGGTACCCGATCGGTTCGATGATCGCGAGCGTGTGCTGCGTCGGACTCGACGACGACACCGAGGTCCAGTCCGCAGCCGCCCACCACGCCGTGGCGAACGCACTCCACCGGCCGCCCGAGGACCCCGAGGTGCGGCGTATCGCGGACGGACTCCTCGTGCTCATGGGCCGGCCGGTCCACTCGGATGCTGTCGACCCCAGCCGCGCCCACGAGGACGCGCTGCGGGCCGGGCTCGCGTTCCTGGGCGCACTCGCGGAGGAGCGACCGCTCGTGCTCATCCTCTCGGACCTGCACTGGGCGGATCCCGAACTGCTCGACTTCCTCCCCCGCCTGCTCCAGCGCCTGAGTGGGCTCCCGGCCCTCCTGCTCGCCACCGCGCGAGCCGAGTTCGCCGAGGAGTGGTCGCCGCCGCCGGGCCGGCACAACGTGGTCAACGTGTACCTCGATCCACTCGGAGCCGAGGACACCGACGCCCTCCTCGCCGCACTCATGCCCGAAACGTCACCGGAGGTACGCGCAACGCTGCGCGACCGGTCGGGCGGCAACCCGTTCTTCGTCGAGGAACTCGCCGCCATGACCTGCGACAACGCCACCGGCACCTCAGAACTCCCCGCCACGCTGCACGGCCTCATCGCGGCGCGGCTCGACCGGCTCCCGCTCGCCGATCGCACGGTGCTCGAGGATGCCGCGGTGATCGGCGTGAACGGACCGGTATCGCTGGTGGAGGTCCTGGCCCACACCCACGGAGCCGACGCCGCCCAGGTGTTGACCCGCCTCGCCGACGCGGGACTGCTGGACCTCACCGGCGACGAGTTCTCGTTCCGGAACGAGCTGACGCGCGAGATCGCGTACGGCACCCTGACCAAGGCGGCTCGAGCCGAGCGTCACGGACTCCTCGCCAAGACCATCGCCGCCGAGGGCGAACGGACCGGGCGCATCGAGGAGGTCATGGACCGCCTCGGCTACCACTTCAACCGGGCGGCTTCACTCCGCGGTGAACTCGGCACCGGCGAGGGCATGCACCCTGAGATGGCGCGCCAGGCGGCATCGTTCCTCGCGCGCGCGGCCCGTCGGGCGGAACAGCGTGAGAACTGGAAGCTCGCCAACGCGTACCTGACCGACGCCCTGAACCTCGTCGATCCGGGCGAGCGAGAAGAGCAACTCGGCCTGTACCTCGCTCGAGCGCGTGCCCGCGCCGAACAACGCGAGACCGCCGACGCGCGCCACGACCTCGCCTCGGTCGACCGCCTGGCAGGCGAACTCGACGACGCCCGGGCTCACGCGTCGGCCACCACCATCCTCGGCGACGTGCAATACAAGGAAGGCGATCTCACAACCGCCACAGCCACCCTCGACCGAGCGGTCGAGCAGTGGCGTGAACTCGGCGACACCTACGGACTCGCGGAGGCACTGCGCTTTGCCGGAATGACCGCGCTGTTCCGCGGCAAGCTCGACGAAGCGGGCGCGCGGATCGAGGAGGCACTTTCGTTGTTCCGCAGTGCGCACGATCTCCGCGGCGAGGCGTGGGCGTTGCAGAACCTCGCCTGGATGGCCTTCATCGAAGGCGAGTACGCGAAGGCCGAGAAGCGACTCGAGGTCTCGGCCGCCACCTTCGGTGAGATCGGTGACTGGGGTGGCGTCGCCTGGGCGCTCGGGCTCCTCGCGTGGGTGCGGTTCACCCAGGGCCGTATGGACGAAGCCCGGGACCTGGCCACCCGCATGGAGCAGGAGTCCCAGGAACTCGGCAACCGCTGGGCCTCGGCGATGATGAATGTCCTCCTCGCGAACATCAGCCTCTGGACCGGCGATCCTCACGGCGCGATCGAACTGGCCCGCGGGTCGGTCGAGGTCTTCCGCGGGCTCAACGACCCGTGGGGCGAACTGCAGGCCATGGCCCCGCTCATCCTCGCGATGACGGTCACCGGCCGGTACGGCAAGGCCCAGGCGCTCATCGACGAGGTCGAGACCGTCGGGTTCCAGGTGATCGACGAGACCATGTCGCGGTTCCCCGCCATGGTGCGCGTGGCGATCGCCGCGCTCGCAGGCGACGACCGCGCCTACGACCTGGCCCACAGCCATCTCGGCGACCTCGGTGGCCAACGGTTCGTGAACGACGAGCAGCGGATGCTCCTCGGACTCACCTGCCTGCAGCACGGTGCCGTCGCCGAGGCCCTCGAGGTCCTCGGGCACGCTCGCGAGATCGCGTTCGGCGCCGGCAGCGACGCGGCGACCAACGTGACCTACGCGATGACGTTGATCGCGGCCGGACGCTCGGAGGAAGCGCTCGCAGTCTGCGCCGAGATCGAGGGCACGCTCGTCACCTACGCCGACCGGTGGCGCCACGGGGTGGCCCGCGCGTTCGCGGCCGCCGGGGTGGGCGACCCGGCTTCGGCCAACGCCACGATGGCCGAGGTGCTCGACGCGATCGACGAGACCGACGCCACCCTCGATCGCGCGCTGGTGCGCCTCGCGGCCGCCGCGCTGTGGGGAGACGAACCCCGCGGCGTCACCGCCCGGGCCGGAGCCCGCGATCTCCTCGAACCGTCGGAACTCGACGCCACCGGCTGGGCTCGACTGTTCGGCCTGCTCGTACCGAAGTAGGCGAACCGGCGGACTGCGGTCCGATCAGCCCGCCGGCACTCGCCGGGCGCGGTCCCGGATCTCGTGGATCAGGGTCGCGACGACCATCCCATCGGCAAAGGTCGGCGCCCCGGCGACGGCCACGCCGCCGACCACCGAGTCCCGGACCACCGTCGCCCATGCTCGCATCGCGTCAAGGTGCGGATCGCTCGCCGCGGTGTCCGGCCGAACCCATTCGGTGCGGGAACCGTCGGCCCGGCGCACGACCACCCGGCGATCGGCAATGACCTCGACGACCGCGTCGGATCCCACCACCACCACCCGCGGCGCGAGCGTGGACACGGCGGTGGAAGTCGAGTCGAGGAGCACCGGCGCACCGTCCGGTGTGGCCAACACCACCCGGAGGGAATCCTCGGCGTCGCACGTCACCGGTGCGCCGTTCCCATCCGGGCGCGCGGTGATCTCGGTACGGAGATCGGCATGGAGGACGGTCAGTTCGCCACACCACCACCGCGCGGTGTCGAGCGCGTGGGCACCCCACGCCCCGAGCCATCCCCCGCCGGCGGCGCGGTCGAAGAGCCAACCGGCAGGTCGGAGCGGGATCCGGGTCGTACTACTCGTATGCGTCCACACCACGCGCTCGACGGCGCCGATCTCGCCCCGTTCGATCAGGTCCTTCACCATCTGGCGGGCCGGTTCGTAGCGGAACTCGAAGTTCACCAGCGCGACCACATTCCGTTCCCGGGCAACGTCTGCCATCGCCACCGCCTCGGCGTGCGTCCGACCGAACGGCTTGTCGCACAGCAGGGCCTTGCCGGCGACGAGCGCGGTCCGCACGGTCGCCGCGTGCAGCGCCGGCGGCGTGTGGACCGAGACCAGGTCCACGTCCGGTCGGCGACACAGGTGGTCGATCGCCGGCGCGTCACGCGCCGAGACCACGTCCACGACCTCGCAACCCGGAGTGGCCGCGAAGACCGGTGCCACCACCCGGGCGCCGAACCCGGTGCCCACGACCCCGACCCGCACCGCACTCATTCCGCGAACGTCGCGGTCGGGTCCGGGTCGGTCTCGCCCACGCCGAAATGGAACCGCGCGAGGAAGTAGTGGCCGAGCGGACCGATCCCGAACGCGAAGACGAGGGTGCCGATCCCGATGTCGCCACCGAGCACGAAACCACCGATGAGCGCGCCGAGCTCGAGCAGGGTCCGCACGATCCAGAGCGGATACCCCCGCGCCGAGATCCCGGTCATGAGGCCGTCGCGCGGACCCGGCCCCAGTCCGCAACCGATGTAGAGGCCGACCCCGAACGCGGTGACGACGACCCCGCCCACGAGGAGCGCCCACTGCTCCGCCGCATTGTGTGTGGCGGGGATCGCGTCGAACACGCCGTTGGTGATGAAGCCGACGGTCAGGGTGTTGAGGATCGTGCCGACGCCCGGCCGCTGCCGCAGCGGGATCCACACCAACAGCACGACGAGCCCGAGCAACACCACCACTTCGCCGAAGCTCAGGCCGGTGTGCCGGGCGATGCCCTGGTGGAGGACGTCCCATGGGCTCACGCCGAGCTTGGCGCGCAGCGTGCACCCGATACCGATTCCGAGCAGCACCAATCCGACGAGCAGTCGCGGGAGTCGACGCCGCAGCTCGGCCACGTCACGAAATCGGATGACGGCGTAGCCGTTGGTGGACGACGCCGGGACGGTGCTCACCCCGACGATGTTCGCAGGTCGGCGGCCGACGCCGGGTCGAGAAACACCTGGGCGTTCGGGGCCAACTGCAGGATCGATGCCGGACACGCGGTGGTGACCGGGCCGTCGAGCGCGGCGGCGACCGGTCGGGCCTTGCGCGCCTCCGGTGCGACCACGATCACCGACCGGGCCGCCAGCAACGCCGGGATCGTCACGGTGATCGCCCGCGGCGGCACCGCGTCGACGGTGGCGAAATGACCTTCACCCACCTGCTGGGCGCGGCACGCGGCGTCGAGTTCGACGACCTTCACCGACCGCGGATCGGAGAAGTCGGCCACGGGCGGGTCGTTGAACGCGAGGTGTCCGTTCTCGCCGATACCCATGACGCAGAGGTCGAGCGGATGGTCCGCGAGCAGCGCGGCGTACCGGTCGCATTCCGCCGCCGGGTCGGGCCGACCGTCGATGAGATGGAAGGCGAGCGGTGTCGCCCGGGCGATGATCCGGTCCTGCATGTAGCGGGCGAAGCTGGCCGGGTGATCGGGTCCGATCCCCACGTACTCGTCCATGTGGAAACCGACGAGGTGTTCCCACGCCACGAGTCCCGGCGCGACAAGACGGTCGAGGAACTCGAGTTGGGAGTTCCCGGACGCGAACATCACGTGGACCACTCCCCGGTCCGCCACCGCGGCCGCGATCGCGTCACTCGCGACCGTGACGGCCAGCGCGGCGAGGTCGTCCGGGTTGGAGCAGATGTGGACGGTCGCGCCGCGATTCACGCGAACTGCGGGAGCCACGCCGCAGTGGCGTCGAGGAGTTCGTCGGTCATCCGTTCCAGTGACTCGAAGTCGATCCGACCGGCGAGCGGATCGGCGTGCATCGCGGCCCGGGCGGTCGCCCGATCCCCCGAGACCGCCGCCTCAACGGTGAGTTCCTGCGCGACGACGACCCGCCGGAGTTGCTCGGCCAGCACCGCCGGCGCCATGGCCGAGTCCCGGCCGCGCATGCCGTCGCCGTCGACGGTGCAGATGCTCTCGACGACCGCGTCCGCGGGGAGGTCGGGGCACTGACCGGTGTTCGGCAGGTTGAGCGGCAGCGCGCGCCGGTGACCGGTGATGAGCGAGTCGATCGCGGCGGTGACGAGTTCGCCGGACGGCATCCGGGAGATCTCCGGCGCCGCGAACATCGCGTCGAGTTCCGCCTGGTGTCGGCCCTGCCACCGCTCACGATCCGCGATGGTGGTGAGGTGGATCCCCCAGCGGGCGCCCCAGTCCGAATCGGCCGTGAGGAAGCCGGGGAAGAACTCCGCCACGTGCCGGTCTCCCGCGCCGGGGAGCGCACCGAACCGGCGGAACAATGCGAACTTCAGCTGGTTGGCGGCGATGAGGTCGCCCTTGGTCCATGGTCCCGGCGTCGGCTTCACGAGCCCCAGGCCCTCGGGGAGGTCGATCGCCAGTGGCTCACCCGCGCGGTCGGGGTCGTCGAGCAGGTCCCGCAGCATCGCGAAGCCGTCCGCGGTACCGATGGTGCACCGGGTGACGATCGGCAGGTGGTTCACGCCGGTGATCTCGAGATCGATGGTGCGGAAATCGACCTCCAGCAGCAGCGAGAGGAAGAACTGGAGGACGGTGACCTCGTGACACAGGCCGACCGTCTTGATATCGGTTTCCCGGGTGACCGCTCGACAGATCGTGGTCATCGGATTCGTGATGTTCAGCATCCACGCGTCGGGACAGCCGTGCGTCATCGCCGCCGCGATGTCGAGGAACACCGGGATGTTGCGCAGCGCCCGGACGATTCCGCCGGGACCGACGGAGTCGCCGACGCTCTGCTCGATGCCGTAGCGCCGCGGGATCTCGAGGTCGTACCGCATGCTCTCGAACCCACCCGTCGAGATGGTGACGACGACGAACTCGGCCCCGTCCAACGCGTCGGGCAGGTCGAGCGTGGTGCGGACCGACAGCGGCAACGCCCGCTGAGCCGCGATGTGGTCGACCCACTCGGCCATCCGCGGGAGCGGTGCGGGATCGATGTCGTGGAGGACGATCTCGGACTCGTGGAGCGACGGCGTGTTGGCCACGTCGACCAGGAGCTTCGGCACCCATTGGTAACTGCCGCCACCGACAACGACGATCCGCGGCCCGCTCATGCCCGCCCGTCGACCTCGATCAGCGCGACCTCGACCTCGATCTCCACCGCGCCGCCCCGTGGGAGGGCGGCGACCCCGACCGCCGAGCGGGTGTGCCGGCCCGCATCACCGAAGACCTCGAACAGCAACCGGCTCGCGCCGTCGATCACCCGCGGCTGCTCGACGAACCCCGGCGCACTCGCCACGAAGCCGATGACGGTGAGGACCCGAGCGATCCGTTCGAGCCCGCCCAGCTCGGCATCGAGCACCGAGAGTGCGTTGAGCGCACACCACCGAGCGGCGTCGGCGCCGTCCTCGACCGAGACGGTGTCACCGAGCACCCCCTGGTGCACGATCGTGCCGTCGTGGTCGCGTGGGAGTTGACCCGACGTCCGGGCGCGGCCGCCGTACACCACCACTGCATCGAGCGGGTCGTGCGGTGGGTACGGCCCCGGGAGCACGATGCCCAGTTCGGTGAGCCGCGCCGAGATCGACGTCACAGCCACCGCTCCAGGAACTCGAGGGTGGACGATCCGTCCCAGCGGTGCCCACCTTCGAACACGTGATGCTCCGGAAGATCGTTCGGTGCCCGCATCGCTCGGTACACGCCTGTGAGTTCGGCCACCGCGGTGCGGGCCTCGTCCACCGGGAACAGCGGATCCTCGGTCCCCGACTCGACGAGCAGCGCGCGCGGCGCGATGAGCGCGGCGACGTCGACGTGCTCGATCACACCGAGCATGCCGAACAGCACCTGGGAGCCACACAGGTTGTACGGCACGCGGTGCGCGGCCTGCCAGGACGAGAAGTATCCCGACACGACCGCGGCGCGCACACGCGTGTCCCACGCCGCGAGGAAGAGGGCCATGGTCGCGCCGTACGAGAATCCGACCGCACCGATCCGTGCCGCATCGACCAGGTGGTGGTCCTCCAACAGGTCGATCGCGGCGACGAGGTCGTGGACGTTCGCGGTGAGCGGGTTCCGACCGGCCGCCACCGCGGCGACGAGGTTGGCGTCGCACAGGTACTTGTCGTCCGGCGCCCAGTCGGCGCGTTCGCCGAAGCACCGGAGATCGGGCGCCAGCACCACGTAGCCCGCTTCGGCCAGTTGGCGCGCGTAGTCGCCGGCGGGTTCGCCGTCGTCCGCCGATTCGGTGAGCCCGACCACCTCGTCCTTGCCGGGCCCGTGACCGTGGATCGCGATCACCGCCGGGCCGGGGCGGCGCCGCCCACTCGGCACCAGCAGATAGGCGGGCACACTCATCGTGGGCTCGGTGTCGAACACGATCCGGTCCCGGGTGTAGAGCCCACAGTCGACCGGGTCGGAGATCTCGACGTTGAGGGCCGCGGGGCGCGGGAACTCACCCAGGAGATCGGTGAGCCGACCCCGCGTCCGGGCCCGCCAGCCGGGCACCGACGCCGCATTGGTCGGCACCTCTTCTTCCCGGTGGACGGCCGCGAGTTCCAGCATCGCCTGGGCCCACGGCGAGAAGTTCCGCCTCGTGAGCGGCGGGCTCACCCAGTCGTCGTCGTCGTCGACCTCGACGACGTAGCCGTCGCTTCCGGATTCGCTGGTGTCGGTCACTCAGGCCCCTCGCGGCTCGTGCGCGGCCAGCGCCCATCGCAGACCGCCGTGCACATGACGAAGGTAGGTCGGGCTCTCCCACGCAGCGGGGAAATGCCCGAGCGCGGTGCTGAACACCCGGCCCGCCCCTTCCTGGTGGCACCACGCCAGCGGGTAGCCGAACCGGGGCGGATCGGCGCCGGGCGCGTCGAGGTCCAGCTGGTCCAGCGGCGCACGGAGCAACACATCGGCGTCGGGCCGCAGGTCACGGAACTGGTACACCTCGTCGGTCCAGGTCCACGTGGCCTCGAGGTGGGCGGTGGCCGGATGGGTCCGGTCCACGACCTCGATCGTCACCTCCTGGGTCCACGGATGACCGTCGAACCGCGCCCCGACGACGGCCCCGTAGTCGGACCATCCGACACAGGAGTCGGTCGCGGAATGGATCGCCACGACGGCGAGCGGACCGGCCCGGAGTCGATCGAGGATGACCGCACGCTGGTCTTCGGTCCACGGGGTCTCCCCGATGGTGAACAGCACGAGGGACCGGGCCACCGAGATCTCCGCAGCCGAGAGCGTGCGCACGTCGTCGACGACCCGAGCAACGAGTCCTTCGAGCTCGGCGAGCTGGGTCATCGCGGTCGCCGCCTGCTCGAGCACGCCGTGCACCCCGGCCGGTCCGTCCGCGTAGGGCGCGACTTGGTGCACGAACAGCAGCTCGGATCCGGGCACGGGCGTCACCGTACGGACCACCACGTGTAGCGTCAACCGCCATGCAGGTGGGATTCATCGGGCTGGGTGCGATGGGTCTGCCCATGACCCGCCACCTCGTCGAGGCCGGCCACAGCGTGACCGTCGCGTCGCGCGGTCGCGCGCCGGTCGACACTGCCGTGGCGTTCGGCGCGTCCGAGGGCGACGGACCCGCGGCCGTGGTCGCGGCGTCGGACGTCACGATCCTGTGCGTCCCGAACTCGCCCCAGGTGATCGAGGTCCTCGACGCCGCGATGGAGGCAATCGGACCGGGCAAGATCATCGTCGACACCTCCACCATCGACCCCGACGTCGAACGCGCCCAGCACGCCCGCGTCACCGCCACCGGCGCCGGATATCTCGAGGCCCCACTGTCGGGCGGGACCGCAGGCGCCGCCGCCGGAACCCTCACCCTGATGGTCGGGGGCGAGGAATCCACCCTCGCCGCGGCGCGCCCGGCGCTCGACCCCTTCGCCGGCCTCGTCGTGCACGTGGGCGGTCCGGGCATGGGCCAGGTCGTGAAGCTGTGCAACAACCTCATCTACGCCGCGCAGATGTTGGCCACGGCAGAGGCGACGGTGATGGCCGAGCGCGCCGGCGTCGACCTTGCGAAGCTGTACGAAATCCTCACCCATGCGACGGGCGACTGCGTAGCGGTCCGCACCCGCCTCCCCGCGCCCGGCGTGATCCCCGACAGCCCCGCCTCGAACGGATGGGCACCGGGGTTCATGACCGACCTCATGGCCAAGGATCTCGACCTCGCGATCGGCTACGCCGGGCGTTCCGGGTCCCCACTGCTGACGGCGGGCCTCGTACGCCAACTGCTCGGCGCGGCCAGCGCGGCGGGGTACGGACGCGAGGACTTCTCCGCGATCGCCAAGGTGGTCCGCGGGCTCGCCGGCGAGTGAGCGTCGTCCTCACCCTCGATCTCGGTACGAGCACGGTCAAGGCGGCGCTCTGGCGCGGGCACCATCTCCTCGGGTTGGAACGGGCCTCGCTCCTCACGGTGCACACCCAACCGGGATTCGCGGAGCAGGAACCGGCGTCGTGGTGGGAGGCGACCCTGGAAGCCTGTGCCGCGCTCCGTGCGGTGACGGTCGCCGACTTCGCCGGCATCGAGACGGTCGCGTTCAGTTCGGCCCGCGAAACGTTCGGCTGCTTCGACGCCGACCTCGAACCGCTCGGCACCGGTCTGCTCTGGAGCGATCGCCGGGCCGCAGTCGAGGCCGAACTCCTCGGCGACCCGGAGGAGTTCCGGGCCGTCACCGGCGTGCGCCTCACTGCGGGCTGCACCGCCGCGAAGGTGGCCTGGATCGCGAGTCACGAGCCCGCCCGGTTCGCGGCCATCCGCTGGATCCTCTCGCCGCGCGACTACGTCCTGGCCCGGCTCACAGGCGAAGTGGTGACCGAGCCCACGATGGCTTCCCGCACCGGCTGGTATTCACTCGGCGACACCCCGCTGTGCGGCGACTCGCTGGCCCGGCGCCTCCCGACCATGCGGACGGCGACGGCGCGGTTCCCGATCACGGATGCGGCCTGCGCCGCGCTGGGAATCGGAGCGGGCGCGGCGGCGATCCCCGGTGCCGGCGACCGGGCGTGCGAGGTGCTCGGCAGCGGCGCGGCTCCCAACACCCCGATGATCTCGTGGGGCACGACCGCGAACCTCTCGGTGCCGCACGACGGACCGGTCGGGGCCCTCCCGACCGTGGCCCAGGTCTCACGCCGCTGGGACACCGGCTTCGTGGTCGAGGCCGGCCTCTCCGCCGCGGCCGAGGCGATCTCGTGGCTCGCGCAGTTGACCCGCACACCGGTTGACGCCGTGTGGTCGGCTGCGGCCGCCACCGCGCCCGGCGCGGACGGGGTTCGGTGCCAGGCCTGGTTCAACGGAGCGCGGTCACCCTGGTGGGAAGCGGACGCCCGGGCCGCGTTCAGCGGGCTCACCCCGGAGTCGGGGCTCGGGCCCTGGTCCCGCGCCGTGGTCGAGTCGGTGGCAAGCGACGTGGCCCGGTCGATCGAGGTGGTGGCACCGGGTGCGGCCGCGCTGATGCTCGTCGGTGGTGGTGCCGCGAACCCGGTCTGGCGATCGATACTCGGCGGCGTGACCGACCTCCCCCTCGTCGAACGGCGCTCGGCCGAGGCCGCTTCGGTGGGCGCGCGACTGCTCGCCGCGATGAGTACCGGACTGCCGTTGGGCGTCGACGCCGTCAATCCGGTCGTCGCATTGCACCGTCCCGACCGCGATCTCGTCGAGCAGTACCGGATGCTCCGCCCGGAGTTCGACGCGACGGCCGAGCGATTCCTCGGGCGCTAGTTTCCGAGACCGTGCACCCCGCCGCCGGCAACCATCCGCCCGTCGCCGCCCCACTGCCCGACGTCGAGACCGAGCGCCTCACGCTGCGCCGCTTCGAGCCGACCGATGTCGACGCGCTCGCCGCGGTCTTCGCCAAGCGGGAGGTCTGGGAATTCCCGTACCAACGGGCCTTCGGCCGCGAGGAAACAGCCACGTTCATCGCCAGCCAGCGCGACCATTGGGACGCGTGCGACTTCGGACTCTGGCTCGTGATCGAGCGCGAGTCGGGCCGAGTCATCGGGTACGCCGGGCTGTCTGTCCCGATGTTCCTCCCTGCAGTGCTGCCCGCAGTCGAGGTCGGGTGGCGCTTCGATCCCGACGCCTGGGGGCAGGGCTTTGCGAGCGAGGCAGCCCGGGCCGCGCTCGACCAGGCGTTCACCACCCTGCAGTTGCCCGAGGTGTGTTCGGTGCCCGAGGCCGGGAACGCAGCATCGGTCGCCGTGGCCGAACGCATCGGCATGCGACGCGGTGACGTGATCACCATCCCGGCCGACGCTCGGCGTGGCACACTGTCGGGCCAACTCTTCTGGACCACCCCGGCCGAGTGGGACGCGGTGCGGCAACGCCGCGAATCGCCTCCCGGCGTCGACCAGCGGTAGCAGGTTCAGGCGAAGTAGCTCTCGCCCGTGTAGCCGTCGGTCTTCACGCTGCGGCGCGCGAAGAGCCAACGCCCCCCGGCCGGTACGAACCGATCCCGGTACCGGCCCCAGTGGTCGAGCCCGATGTCGGTGATCACCTCGAAGTAGCTGCTCGCCGTGGCTGCATCTTCTGCTTCGACCTCGATGAGCAGATTGGTCACGCAGTGGCGCAGATGGGTGAGGCCCGGCGCCGCGGTCCCACCCACGCCGGAGAAGAAGGCTCGCAGGGCCTCGTGCCCCCGATGCTCGGCACCGTCGACGATCGCGAGCACGCCGTCGGGCGCGAAGCATCCGATCATCTCGTCGTACCGACCGCGGTCACCCGCATGGTTGTAGCGGGCCACGGTGTCCCGGATGCACTCGCGCGCGCTCAACTCCCAGATCTCCATCGGCGCGCACGTTACCGTCGGCCGTCCAACCACGAGAGGCAGACATCATGGAACTCGAAGACAAGGTCGCGGTCGTCACAGGGGCCGGTTCCGGATTGGGGCGAGCGAGCGCAACCGCCCTCGCCGCGGCCGGCACACACGTGGTCGTCGGCGATGTGGACGACACCGGCGCGGCCGACACCGTGACCGCGATCATCGATGCCGGCGGCACCGCGGTTGCCCATCACGTCGACGTGGCCGACGCAGCACAGTGCGGCGCGCTGATCCAGGCGGCGGTGGACACGTTCGGTGGTCTCCACATCCTGCACAACAACGCCGGGGTCGCGTGGCCGGGCCGGGACGGGTTCGCGCCCGACGTCGACCCCGAGCAGTGGGACCGGGTCATCGCCATCAACCTGAGCGGCACGTTCTACTGCTGCCACTTCGCGGTGCCCGAGATGGCGAAGAGTGGCGGCGGGTCCATCATCAACACGGCCTCGTCGATGGCTCACGTTCCACTCGGCGGGCTCGACGGGTACGCGGCGAGCAAGGGCGGTGTGTCCCTCCTGACCAAGTCGATGTCGCCGAGCGCCGGCCGCCTCGGCATCCGGGTCAACGCGATCAGCCCCGGCTACGTCGACACGCCGATGAACGAGATGATCTGGGGCAACGAGGCCGTGAAGCAGGCGTTCGACCTCGGCCATGCGACCGGCCTCCAGGACGCGGCCGAGATCGCGGACGTCGTCGTCTTCCTTGCGTCCGACGCGTCCCGCAGCCTCACCGGCGCGGTGCTCAACTGCGACCGCGGCTGGACTGCGTTCAAGCAGCCGGATCTCCTCCGCCAGCTCTGAGCGTCCGCGGGTCGGAGACGATCAGCCCGTGACCTTCTCCGGGTGTGCGTAGGCCTGCATCGCGGCCCGGTCCGCAGGCAGCACGTAGCCCTGGGCGATCGCGGTGGCGAGTGCCTTTCCGAACTTGGCTTGGTACGCCGCCCGGTTCGGGTAGAGCGCGGCCAGGCGGTCGGCCGGCAGCGGCTGGGTCGATCCCAGCAACAGGCAGATGGTCGACTGGTTCGGTCCGGGCACGCCGGAGAGCACCTCGACCGGCACGTCGACGGGCGGGGTGCGGACACCGCCGAGTGCGATGCCATCCGAATCACGGGAGATCTGTGAGTTGTCGGCGCCGGTGGTCGTGAGCCGCGGCGCCTGGCGCGGCAACGTGCCGTTGTCGACCCACGCCTCGAGCGCGTGGAACGCGGCCTTGGTGACCACATGCAGTGGCCCGTCGTTGATGGGCGCCCCACAGTCGAGCGAGTCGGCCACCGTGCCCATCAGATGCCGGTCGGCATGCGCGGTGCCCGGGACCTCCCACAGGCGGAACGTCGAACTGTCGGGCTGGCGGGCCGCGGCCGACCGCAGGATCCCGCCGACGTCGGTCTCGGCCTGCACGTCGATGATCGGGACGGTGGTGTCGGTGCGGAAAATGGAGGCGGTACCACCGATGGAACCGGCGATGTCGGCCGACTGACCCGGCCCGACGAGTCCGAGACCGACCGCACCCCGGCTGTGGACGAAGAACCCGTCGAACGCGCGCGTGATCGGCTGCACGCCGTTCACGTAGGTGACGAGCGCGAAGGCCGACTGTGACTCCCCCGCCGCGATCACGTGTTGCACCTTCACGTTCCCGAGCGGCGCACCGCCGGCGCGGGCCGTGCGGGCCACCTGCGTGAACATGTCGAACGAGTAGCCGTCGCCGGGGTGGCTGAGCGTGCCGTAGCGCGCCGGGTCGATCTTCTTCAGGCCCTTGCCCAACAGATCGGCGCCGACGGGCACGCTGACCAGGACCGGACCACCCTCGACACCGATGAGTTGCGCGGAGACGCCGACCCACGCGTCGCCGTGGCGGATGATCTCCTCGTGCAGGCTCGCCCAGTCGGGGTCGGCGTCAAGACCACCACTCACGTTCAACCACTCGACGACGACGTTGCCGCTGAACTTCTTGGCGTCCGAGGGACGACGGACCAGCACGCGCGTCTTGTACGGCGCACTGGTGTCGGGCGTGAACGTCCACTTCCCGTCGGCACCCGGTGTGCCCTGCGCCTGGTACGACGACGCGGTCCCGGACGCGACGTATTCCTGCTCCGTGTAGCCCTCGGCCTTCAGATCGGACGTGGTTGCCGATCCCATGAACGGCGTCCCACCGGCGGTGATCGCGGTGAGCTCCGCCTTGGGTCCTGCCGGTATCGAGACTGCAGCTTTGCCGGCAGTGGTCGACGTGGAACCACCACTTCCCTTGCTGGCACTGCTGCTGGAGCACCCGGCCGCGAAGAGCGCGACCGCAATCGCAGTCACTGCGACCAGGCGCGTCGGACGGAAACCGGAATCAGCCGTGTTGATCACCCGGGCAAGGTAACCGCCCGGACCCGGTGCCGTCGTGCGACGCCGCGGCGGGGCGGGGATCACGCCGTGACCGGTGAATACCTCGCGAGCACCAGCAGCGACCCGACGTAGAGGTTGCCGTCCGCGACGATCACCGACGTCCAATCCGGGTTGAGTACGGCCGTGGACCAGGCGGTCGCACAGGTGGCGGCACCGCAACCCGCCGTCGGCCAGGCGAACACCGCGGTGAGGTCGGTGGACGACACCGGGGACACCGTGGCTGCGTACACCACGCCGTTGGCGATCACCGGCTTCTTCAGCTCGACGTTCTCCGCCGAACTCCACACCGGGCCGCACTGGGCGGCGCCACACCCGGATGCATCGAAGGCGACCAGTCCTCGATTCGGGTGCCCACCCGGCAGCGTGCCGGTCGCATAGATCCGTCCGTCGCCCACCGAGATGTGCCAGTACCTCCCCGGGGCGACCCAGTCGGGCCGGCAGTCGGAGGCGCCGCACCCGGCGATCGGGAACGACCCGATGCCGGGCGCGCCGGCCACATAGAGCCGGTCGCCCGAGATCGCAATATCGCCGCTCGCGTTCGACGGGCCGACCGATGCCGTCCACTCGACCGGACAGTCCAACGCACCACACCCGGCACTCGAGACCGAGCCCACGACCTTGTTCGGGACCCCGAGTGAGGAGATCGTGGTGGTGCCGAACACCCGCCCGTCACCCGCGACGACGCTGTCGCGGAACTCCGGGATACGAAATGCCAGCGCGCCGCTGAACACGTCCAGCGCGAGGGTTCCGTCGTAGACGATGCTTTGGCCGACGACCTCGTAGCTCACCGCGTACAAACGGCCGGCGTCGACCACCCCGGACACCACCGCTCCGCTCGGAACCGACCAGACCGGCGCTCCGGTCGCGGCGTCGACCGCGAAGAGCCTGCCGGAGATACCGGGCGTCGGGGATTGACTCGTGTGGTAATCGATCTGGCTCGCGACCAACAGGTCGATTCCCCGGACCGGATCCGTCACGAGCGCGATCGGCTTGAGGGCCCGGTATCCGGTCGCATCCGGCCGCGGGACTACCAACTTCCACGCGATGCGTCCGTTCTTGATGTCGAACGCGGCCATGCCGTTGTTGTACGTCGAGAACAGCCGTTGCCCGCGGACGAGCAGTTGGCCGAAGTCGTTCCTACCGTCGCGTGGTCGAGTCCAGCGCGCGGCCAGACTGCCGACGTTGTTCGGTCCGATGACGGTCTCCGCCGGGTTGTAGCCGGAGCTACCGGCGTCGTAGCCCTGCTGTGACCACCCGCATCCTGCGATGGTGACGACGCTCACCACGAGCGCCGCGAGCCGCGAAATCCTCACCCCTGCACCTCAACCGTCGTGGTCGAGGCAGCCTACGGGTGTGAACCCGGCCGCACCTGCACACGATCTCCGAGTGGGGCCGGAAGGGATCGAACCTTCGACCGAGGGATTATGAGT
>JBBSBV010000045.1:0-26751 GCA_038250905.1 Acidimicrobiia bacterium | reverse complement strand
GGCGGCGGACGGCCCGGCAGCAACCGGCAGGTGCAAGTGCGTCGACGTAAAAGGGGTGGGCGTTCAAAAACGTGAACGGGGACATGTCAGCTCGCGTCGGTCGAGGTGAACGGAAGCGCTGGTTGCGCAGCAGAGCGGCGTGTGGTGCGCGAGCGGCGAACGGGCTTCGATGTCGCGGCTGCGGCGGACGCCTCGCCATGCCGTCGGTCGAGCTCGACGACGGGGGCCGGACCCACATCGTCGATTGGACCACCCGCAAGCTCCTCGAGCTTCGCCCGCGGGACGCGCAGCGTGCTCCCGAACGCGACCACCGGTAGACCCTCGGCGCCGTCGGTCGAGCGGTAGCGGCGGGCGAGCTGATACGCGAGCGTCCGACCAATCCGCAACCGCTTCGCAGCTTCCTCCACCGTCAGGAACGCCGGCTCGCCGCTATTCATTGGCACAACTCCCAGCCTTTTCTCATAATGGGCTGAGATTGTACTCACTTGGACCGCTTGTAGCTAGTGCGACTAGCGCTTATGCGTAGTACGGTGAGCTTTGTGCCCCGCCGCCGCTCCGAGACTGCTCCTCCTCCGCCCGAGGACATCGACCTCAACCAAGTCGTCGCCTACAACGTCCGCGCCGCTCGCGAGCTCCGCGGGTGGACCCAGGATGAACTCGCCGACCAGCTTGAGCCATACCTCGGTCAGCGGCTGTCGCAGGCGTCAATGTCGGCCATTGAACGTGCGTGGGACGGGGACCGGCGCCGAGAGTTCGACGCTCACGAAATACTGATGTTCGCGATGGTCTTCGACCTGCCGATGATCTGGTTTCTTCTCCCTCCTGCGGGTGAGCACCGATTGATGCGGAACACCACTCGACCGCTCGACGAGCTTTACGGCTACCTGTTCGGACGACCCGACCAGCTCGGGCCGGTCTACGAGCGGCTGCGTGAGATCGGTATCGCGGACCCGACGGCAGCAGACGACACAGTCGAGAACTTGACCGGAGTACCGAGCGACGCGAAACAGTGGTCCTATCGAGAACGGCGAAAAGAACTGCTCCTCGCGCTGCTCGACGAACACCGAGACGGGTTCGACGCTGCGGTCGACGAGCTCGGTCTGGTCGTCGACCACCTTCGCCAGGTCGGTCTTCGCGGCTTCCTCGCAGAAAAGACCGTCGACGATGACTTCCTCACTCACGACGCTCCGGACGCGACGACACGACCCAACATACGAACCTCGTCGTCGAAGCGGCCAGGAAGATCGTCTGTATGAGTACGACGCCGCGACGAGATCCCAAGAGCGGCACATGGTGGTTCGTCGTCGAGCTTGTGCCCGGCGGCGACGGACGCAGGCGTCAGGCGAAACGGCGCGGCTTCGCCACGAAGGCGGCCGCGCAGGCGGCACTCGACGACCTCCGGGTCGGTGTCCGCCGGGGCGACTACGTGGCGCCCGTTCATCAAACCTTTGGCGAGTTCCTGCACGATGACTGGCTCCCGGCGATCCGGGCCACAGTCGAGCCGTCAACGCACGCGTCGTACACCCGCTACGTGAAGCTGCACGTCATTCCGCGAATCGGTGGCATCGGTCTGCAGCGCCTCGACGCCGGAGTGCTGAACAAGCTTTACGGAGACCTGCTCGAGAACGGCCGGCTCGACGGCATGCCCGGGGGCCTGTCACGGCGGACTGTCCGCTACATCCACACGATCATCAGCCGTGCCTTGCGTGAGGCCGTCGACTGGGACCGCGTGCCACGCAACGTCGCACAGCGAGCAACGCCACCTTCGGTCAGTCAAGCCGCAGCGCCCGAGATGAGGACCTGGAACGAAACGACTCTCGCCAGCTTCTTGGAGCACGTCGAGGACGACCGCCATTACCCGGCCTGGCTCTTCCTCGCCACGACCGGGTGCCGGCGGGGCGAAGGGCTCGGTCTCCGCTGGCGCGACCTCGACCTCGATGGCCGCCGGTGTGTCATTCGTCAGACGGTGCAGTCCATCGATCACGTCACCCGGATCTCGCCACGGACCAAGTCCGGGAAGCCCCGCTCCATCGATCTCGACGCCGTCACCGTCGACGTGCTGCGAGCGTTGCGGGTGCGCCAAGCGCGCGAGCGCTTGCTGGTCGGGTCGAGCTACACGGACCTCGACCTCGTCTTCGCGCGGCCCGATGGCACCTCGATCAACCCGGACAACTTTTCTCAGGCGTTCGACCGGCGGATCTCGCGCTATGGCCTGCCGCGCATCCGGCTCCACGACCTGCGCCACACGTGGGCGACGCTCGCGCTGCAAGCCGGCATCGACGTGAAGATCGTTTCGGAACGACTCGGCCACGCCAGCGCAAAGATCACTTGGGACGTGTACCAACACGTCACGCCCGCCATGCAGACGGACGCGGCGGAGACGGTTGCGAGACTCATCTTCGGGGCTCGGGGGCCGGTCTCGGGAGACCTCCGTGACCAAACCGTGACCACGACCCCCGAAAACGGGCACCCCGGGGCAGCGGCCGATGCTGCTACCAGCACTTTCCCGTCTCGCAGTGCGTGGGCGAGGGGGGACTTGAACCCCCACATCCTTTCGGACACAGGCACCTGAAGCCTGCGCGTCTGCCAATTCCGCCACTCGCCCGAGTGGAGCGCCGAGGATAGCTTGCGCCACCGCGACGACCTCCGGCGCAGCGCCGGATGCGCCTCGTTCTCGCGAGGCCCGGGCTTTACACTCGACCCGATGGGAGTCCAGGGATTCGAGCGCCGGCTCGAGCGACTCGTGGAAGGCGCCTTCGGCAAGGCATTTCGCAGCGGGCTCCAGCCCGTCGAGGTGGCGCGCCGGCTGCTGCGGGAGATGGACGCCCACCGCACGCTCGGGGTCCGCGGCACCGTCGTCCCCAACGACTTCACCATCGTCCTCTGCACCGAGGACGCCCTGCGGTTCGACGACTACGCCGACGTGCTCGAGACCGAACTCGCCACCGAGGCACGGGACCACGCCCACAGCGAGAACTACCACTTCATCGGCCCGGTCGCGGTCCGCCTGGTGGAGGACCCCAACCTGCGCAAGGGCGACCTCGAGATCGAGGCCACGCTCAAGGAGGGTGACGGCGGGCGGGTCGGCGCCCTGGTGCTCACCGACGGTCAGCGCATCCCGCTCACCGAGGCGATCTTCTCCATGGGCCGCCTGCCCGACTGCGACCTCAAGATCGACGATGCCCTCGCGTCCCGGCGCCACTGCGAGATCCGCCCCGAACCCGACGGCTACCGCCTGGTGGACCTCGGCTCCCTCAACGGCACCACGGTCAACGGCAGCAAGATCAAGGAGCACGTACTGGCCGACGGTGACCTGATCGGGGTCGCGGCGGTCGCCATCCGGTTCGAAGCGTCGTAGCGACGGAGCATCGCGTGCCCGAAGGTGTCCTCACGGTCCTGAAGTTCTGCTTCCTCGCGCTCGTCTACCTGTTCCTCTTCCGGATCGTGCGCACCGTGACGGCCGAGTTGCGACCCTCGAAGATCCCGGTGCCCGCCGCCCTGCCCGCCGAGGCGCTCGCGGCCGCGGGGGCTCCGGCCGGCCGCCGGGGCCGGGGTGGGCCCACATGGGAGTTGGTCATCGTGGCTCCGCCCGAACGCGTCGGTGAGACCTTCACCGTGGACGAGGAACTCACGGTCGGGCGCGGCGCGGGCTGCGCAGTGGTCCTCGTCGACGACACGTTCGTCTCCCAGGTCCACGCCCGGGTCTTCACCCGGGGGAGCGACCCCTACGTGGAGGACCTCGGGTCCACCAACGGCACGCTGCTCAACGGCGAGACCCTCACCGAGCCCACCCGCCTGCGCCGCGGGGACCGGGTCCAGTTCGGCGAGACGATCATGGAACTCGTGAAATGAGGATCGTCTCCGGCGCCGCGACCGACACCGGCCGGGTGCGCGAGGGCAACGAGGACTCCTACCTGGTCGATCGCCGCCTCGAGCTGTTCGCGGTCGCGGACGGTATGGGCGGCCACCGCGCGGGCGAGGTGGCGAGCGCGACCGCGCTCGAAGGACTGCGGCTCGCGGTCGATGCCGGGAGTGAGATCGGCGATGCCGTCGGCCGGGCCAACAGCGCGGTCTGGGACAAGGCGTCGGCCGACACCCAGCTCGCGGGCATGGGCACCACCCTCACCGCGGCGTGGTCGGACGGCACCACCCTGACCGTCGCCCACGTCGGGGACTCGCGGGCCTATCTCCTGCGCGGCGAGACGCTGCAGCGCGTGACCGTCGACCACAGCCTGGTGGAGGAGCTGATCCGCGACGGCCGGCTCACCGAGGAGCAGGCCGCCGTCCACCCGCAGCGGTCGATCATCACCCGCGCGCTCGGCATCGACTCGTCGGTGGCCGTCGACGTCTACTCGCTCGTGCTGCAACCGAACGACCGGGTGATGATCTGCTCCGACGGCCTCACCTCGATGGTCCGCGCCGCGGGCATCACCGAGATCCTCCGACGTGAATCCGATCCCACCGCGGCGGCCAACGCGCTGGTGGACGCGGCCAACGAGGCCGGGGGCGAGGACAACATCACGGTCGTGGTCCTCGACGCCGTCGCCGACGGTCGGGACCCACTCCCGAGTTCGGTCGCCGCGGCGATCGCGGCACCGGGCGCCGCCACGGTGCGTCCCGACGGGGGCGCCGAAGCGGGCGAGTCACCGACCGAGGTCCTCGAGCCCGCGGTGGTGAGCGTGGTCACCACCGCCCCGTTCCTCGACTCCGTGCCGGGGGCCCCGACCGCGGAGCCCGAAGCCGAGCGGTTCGCGGGCTCACTGCCGCGCGACACCGCTCGGTTCCGCGACCCCAACCGCCGGCGCCGGACGGCCGGGCGGCGGGCCGGGCGGGGTCTCGCCCGGGCCCTGCTCTTCGCGGTGCCGATCCTGATCATCGTGGGCGTGGCCATCGGCACCATCGGTTGGTACGCGAAGAACTCGTACTTCGTGGCGTACAAGGCCGGGTACGTGACCGTCTACCGCGGTCGGCCGGGCGGGCTGCTGTTCTGGGACCCCGAGGTCGTGCGCACGACCAAGCTGCAGCGGGTCGACCTCAAGGCGATCCCGGCACGCGACGTCGCGAAGCGCAAGGAGTTCCCGGATCTCGCGTCGGCGAACCAGTACCTCCGCCGCGCCACCAGCCCGACCACCACCACGACGACCACCACCACCCTGCCGGCGACGTCCAGCACCACCGGGCCGACCGCAGGCCCGTGAGCGGCCGCCTCACCCCGTTGGCGCGGGCCCGGCGCACGCGTGAGCTGAGCCTCGGCGCGCTCGCGTTGCTCGTGACCGCGGGCGGATACGTCCTCCTCGCGCTGTCGAAGGCACCGACGGTGCCGCCGCGCCTCTGGGGCTTCCTCGGCGCGATCGCCGCGCTGTTCGTGTGCGCGCACCTCGCGGTCCGCCGCTTCGCCCCGCGCGCCGATCCGACGTTGCTGCCGATCGCCGCGCTGCTGCTCGGTATCGGCTTCGTCACCATCTCTCGTCTCGATCTCAACGCCACCAAGCTCGACCCCGCGGTCGCGCCCGCGCAGGCGGTCTGGATCGCGGTCGGGATCGGCGCGTTCGTGCTCACGCTGTTCCTCATCCGCCACGTTCGGTCGCTCGCGCGTTACCGCTACACGTTCCTGTTCATCGGGGTCGCAGCCCTCCTCGTCCCGCTGGTTCCCGGCCTCGGCGTGGAGATCAACGGCGCGCGTCTCTGGGTCCGCCTCGGCGGGCTCACGTTCCAGCCCGGTGAGATCGCCAAGGTCCTCCTCGTGATCTTCTTCGCCGCGTACCTGGTGGAGAAGCGCGAGTTGCTCACCTCGGGCAGCCGCCGGCTCGGGCGGCTGAACCTGCCGGACCCGAAGCACCTCGGCCCGCTGCTCCTGCCGTGGGGTGTGGCGATCCTGATCATGGTGCAGCAGAAGGACCTCGGATCGTCCCTGCTCTTCTTCGCCGTGTTCGTGGCGATGCTCTACATCGCGACGTTGCGCAGCGCGTATCTGCTCGCCGGCGCGGCGCTCTTCGTCGGTGCGGTGGCCATCGCGTACCAGGCGTTCTCGCACGTGCAGGAGCGGGTGAGCGTGTGGATCGACCCGTGGTCCGACGCGCAGCGCACCGGCTACCAACTCACCCAGAGCCTCTTCGCCTTCGGCAGCGGCGGGTTCGCGGGGAAGGGCATCGGACTCGGGACGCCGAACGTGATACCGGTCAACCGGTCCGACTTCATCTTCGCCGCTATCGGCGAGGAACTCGGGTTGATCGGCACGGTCGCGGTGGTCGCCGCGTTCCTGCTCCTCGTCGGCAGCGCGTTCCGCATCGCAATGCAGGCCCGGCGTCCGTTCTCCCAGCTCTTCGCGGCGGGGCTCGCCACCATCCTCGGGGTGCAGACCTTCGTGATCATCGGCGGCGTGACCCGCGTGATCCCGCTCACCGGCGTCACGCTTCCGTTCGTGTCGTACGGCGGTTCGTCGCTCGTCGCCAACTTCGTCATCCTCGCTCTGCTCCTGCGGATCTCGGACGAAAGCGCGGACGAAGCCGAGCGCGAGGCGGCCAACCAGGCGCGGCTCCTCGCGATCGAATCGGTGCACGCATGAACGTCGGGATCCGCCGCGTCGGACTCGCGGTCACCGCACTGCTCGTGGTGCTCATCGGCCAGCTCACCTACCTCCAGGTGGTCGACGCGAAGTCGCTCGAGCACGACCCGCGCAATGCGCGTGACTTCCTCAAGGACCTGCGCTCGCCGCGCGGCACCATCGTGAGCGCCGACGACCAGATCCTCGCCGTCTCGGAGCCGAGCCACGACGAGTACCGGCTCCAACGCAAGTACCCGCTCGGGCCGTTGGTGGCCCAGATCGTGGGGTACCAGTCGATCGTCGTCGGCAACACCGGCCTCGAGCAGACCTACAACGACGCACTCGCCGGGCGGGGCCGCAAGGACGTCTTCCGCAACGCGATCGACTCGTTGCAGGGCAAGAAGCCGGTGGGCAACCTCACGACGTCGTTGCGCGTCGACGTGCAGCTCAAGGCCAAGGAGGCCCTCGGCGAGCAGCGCGGCTCGGTGGTGGTGATCGAGCCCGCCACCGGACGGATCGTGGCGATGTACTCCAACCCGACCTACGACCCCCAGCCACTCGCCGGTCACGTCGGTTCGAAGGTGCAGGCGTACTTCGATTTCCTCAACAACTCGCCCGGCAACCCCTCGTTGCCGCACTCGTACCGCGAGATCTACCCGCCGGGGTCCACGTTCAAGGTCGTCACCGCGACATCCGCGATCGACGCCGGGATCACGACCCTCGACCGCGTCTTCCCCACGTTGTCGTCCCTCGCGATCCCGCAGGCTCCGAACAACCCGATCGCCAACTTCGGTCGCGAATCGTGTGGTGGTGACCTCATCCAGTCGTTCACCAACTCGTGCAACACGACGTTCGCCCGGCTGGGCCTCGAACTCGGCAACCAGTTCCCGCCCCACATGCAGCAGTTCGGCATCTACCGGCAACCGCCGCTCGACGTCGCCCCCGGCGCGGTCGTGAGCACGGGGCCCGCCTTCAACAGCTTCGACCAGAACAAGCCGCGGTTCGCGCTCGCGGGCATCGGTCAGGGTGACGTCGCCGCCACGCCGCTCCAGATGGCGTTGGTCGCCGCGGGGATCGCGAACAAGGGTGTGATCATGGAACCGCACGTGGGCCGCAACGTGCTCGACAGCGACGGCCGCATCGTCAGCACCGTGCCCAATCGACCGTGGACCACCGCGACCACCCCCGAGACCGCCGCGCAGATCACCCAGATGATGATCAACGTCGTGGCGCACGGCACGGGGACCGCCGCCCGCCTCCCCGGGATCACCGTGGCCGGCAAGACCGGGACCGCGCAGACCACGGTCGGCGAGTTCCCCCACGCGTGGTTCGTCGCTTTTGCTCCCGCCGAGGCGCCAAAGTACGCGATCGCGGTCCTCGTCGAACACGGCGGGAACCAACAGGGCGATGCCACCGGTGGCCACCTCGCCGCCCCCATCGCCGCCCAGGTACTGCGGTATCTCCTCATCGGTTGAACGCACATCAAGCCACCCCACACCAAACCACCAGGCCCGAAAGTGACCCCACTAGCGTGACCTCACCACATGCCTGATCCGACCGTGTACGCCGATCGCTACGAGATCCTGCGCGAGATCGCGCGGGGCGGTATGGCCAACGTGTACCTCGCCCAGGACCGCAAACTCGACCGACCGGTCGCGCTCAAGGTGCTGCCCGCCGAGTTGTCACGCGATCCCGCGTTCGTCGAACGGTTCCGACTCGAGGCCCAGGCCGCCGCGAGTCTGAACGACCCGACCATCGTCGCCGTCTACGACTGGGGCCAGGAGGCCGAGACCTCCTTCATCGTGATGGAGTACGTGGAGGGCACGACCCTGCGCGATGTGATCAACCGGGGTGTGGTGGCGCCCGACCAGGCCGCCCAGATCGGCGCCGACATCGCGAAGGCGCTCAGCGCCGCCCACCGCGCCGGCGTGGTCCACCGCGACATCAAGCCCGGCAACGTCCTCATCACCCCGACCGGTCAGGTGAAGGTCGCCGACTTCGGGATCGCGCGTGCGAACGGTGCCGGCGAGGGACTCACCCGGACCGGTGCGGTCATGGGCACCGCCACCTATTTCTCGCCCGAGCAGGCCCAGGGCCTCCCGGTCGACAGCCGCTCCGACATCTACTCCCTCGGCATCGTGCTCTACGAGATGGTCACCGGTACGGTGCCGTTCGCGGGCGACAGCCCGGTCTCGGTCGCGTATCTGCACGTGCGCGAGCCGGTGTCGAAACCGTCCGACCACCGGCCCGGCCTGCCGCCCGAGATCGAGACGATCATCCTCACCTGTCTCGCCAAGGACCCGAACGAGCGCTACCAGACCGCGGACGACCTGCGCGCCGACCTCCTCCGGTTCCGGCGCGGCCAGGAAGTGCACGGAGGGCCGGTCACCGCGGCCGTTGCGAGCATGGGTGACCCCACGGTCGCGATGGCCCGCACGACGGCCGCACCGATCATCCCCGGTGGGGCCAGTGGTCCCGCGCGCAAGAAGTCACGCGGGCCCGTCGCGCTCGTCATCGGTTTTCTCGTCGCGCTCATCGCACTGGTCGCGTTCCTGCTGATCCAGGTGTTCCAGGACAACAGCAAGAACGCCAAGACCGTCACGGTCAAGAGCGTGATCGGCCAGCCCGAGGCCCGGGCCCGCCAGACGCTCGAGAACCAGGGCTTCGTGGTGAAGGTGCGCCGCCAGCCGAACCAGAAGCCTCAGGGAACGGTCTTCGACCAGAACCCCCAGGAGGGCGAGTTCCGCAAGACCGGTACCGACGTGACGATCTTCGTCTCCGACGGTTCCGGCAGCATCAAGATCCCCAAGCTCGCCGGCCTCGACGTCGCCGCGGCAACCGCGCAACTCGAGCAGCTCGGCTTCCAGGTCGACGTGGCACGTGAGCAGAGCGACACGATCAAAGTCGACACCGTGATCCGCACCGACCCGGCCGCGGGCAAGAAGGTGGAGCCGAGCAGCACGGTCACGCTGATCGTCTCCGCCGGTCCCGCGCCGATCGCGATTCCCGACGTCACGGGCCTCGACCAGGTCGACGCGACCCAGCAACTCGTCGCCGCCGGATTCCGCGTGTCCAAGACCACCGAGCCGAGCACCACGGTGGAAGCTGGCCGCGTGATCCGCACGCAGCCGAGCTCCGGAGACAAGGCCGCGAAGGACTCGACGGTCACCATCGTGGTGTCGTCCGGGCCGAAACAGAGCGCAGTGCCCGACGTGGTCGGCATGTCGCAGTCCTCCGCGGTCACCTCGCTGACCTCGGCCGGGTTCCAGGTCTCGGTGAGTCAGGCGGTGTCGACCAACGCCAACATCGGCAAGGTGATCAGCCAGAACCCACCGGCCGGCACGAAAGCGAATGCGGGTTCGACGGTCACCATCACCGTGGGCATCGCGCCGCCGTCGTCGAGCACGTCGTCGAGCACGACCTCCCCCACCACGTGAGCCGGACGGCCTCGCTGGCCGTCTGGTACCACCACCACGGCCGGCACGACCTGCCCTGGCGCGCCAGCGTCGACCGGTGGACCGTGCTGGTGAGCGAGGTGATGCTGCAGCAGACCCAGGTGAGCCGGGTCCTCGAGGCGTGGCCCGAGTTCATCGGCCGCTTCCCGACCGCGCCATCCATGGCCGACGCCGGCGTGGCCGAGGTGATCACCCGGTGGGACCGGCTCGGGTATACGCGCCGGGCGCGCCGGCTCTGGGAGTCGGCGGTGGTGATCGCGAACACCGGCTGGCCGGACGACCTCCGCACGTTGCCCGGCGTCGGCCGCTACACGGCCGCCGCGATCCTCGCTCAAGCCGACCGCGCCGATGTGCCCGCCATCGAGGTCAACATCCGTCGGGTCGTCCAACGGGTCCGCGGTGCACTGATGACCGAACCGGCCGCCGAAGTGGCGAGTGTCGCGATCGGCCGCGGGCTCCACGATCGCGACCGGCTGCTCGCGCTCATGGACCTCGGCGCGCTCGTGTGCACCGCGCGGACGCCGGGGTGCTCGGCGTGTCCGCTGCGCCGTCGCTGTGTCACCCGCGGTCCGTTGCCCGACGAGGTCCGCAACCGTCAGGCCCCGTTCGCGGGATCGTTCCGCGAGCGGCGGGGACTGGTGATGGCCCGGTTGCGCGCCGCCGACGCGGTTCCGCTCGGCGAACTCGATGCCGAAGCGCTCGCATCGCTCGTGACCGACGGGCTCGCCGTGGTGACCGGCGATCGGGCCCGGCTGCCGTAGTCGCCCGGCGGGGTTCAGACCAGGGCGAGGAAGTTGCGGAGCAGGTCGTGCCCACCCGCGGTGAGCACCGCTTCGGGATGGAACTGCACCCCGTGGATCGGGAGTTCGCGATGGCGGAGGCCCATGACGACGCCGTCGGCGGTGGTGGCGGTCACCTCGAGGCACTCAGGGATCGTGGCCGCGTCGACGACGAGGGAGTGGTAGCGCGTCGCGGTCAGCGGGTTGGGCAGCCCGGCGAACACACCGACGCCGGTGTGCTCGACCTCCGAGGTCTTGCCGTGCATGACCCGCTCGGCGCGCACGACGTCGCCGCCGAAGCGCTCGCCGATGCACTGGTGACCCAGACACACACCGAGGACCGGCACGCCGGCGGCCCCGAAGGCGGCGACCGCCTCCATCGAGACCCCAGCGTCGGCCGGACGGCCCGGACCGGGCGACACCAATACCGCATCGGGAGCGAGCGCCTGCAGGTCGGCGAGCGGCATCTCGTCGTTGCGGTGCACGAACGGGACCGCGCCCAACTCACCCAGGTACTGGACGAGGTTGTAGACGAACGAGTCGTAGTTGTCGATCACCAGGACCCGGGCAGCCATCGCTGTGGACGGTACCGGACCGGGCTCGGTGGTCCCGGTTCGATAACCGGGTCGATAACCTCTGCGCCGTGCCGCAGTCGAAGTCGAAACGTCGTCCCCCGCCCGCCACGAAGGCGAAGAACCTGCCGCCGAGCAAGCTGTGGGTGCCGACCCTCATGTTCTCGCTGCTGTTGTTGGGGATCATCGTGATCGTGACCAACTACTTCGGGATTCTCCCGGGCGGCGCGAACAACAAGTTCCTGCTGATCGGCATCGTCGAGGTCACCGGCGGCTTCGTCGTCGCCACCCTGCTGCGGTAGTTCCCGGCCACTCGTTCGCGGGCCGGAGTTACAGCGCTGTCGTTCCCCACAACGTGGGGAGAACCCTGTGGATAACTCAGGTCAGCGGGTGGTGTGGACGCCGAGGAGGCGCATGTCCTCCCGGCAGTGCCGGGGCGCATCGGGCCCCGGTGCGGGTCCCTCACCCTCATCGGTGCCATCACCGTCATCGGCACCGGCGTCCGGTCCGGGGGTCGCGGTCATGGTGACCTCGGTACCGCACACCATGCAGCGGTACCGGTAGTCCACCGGCCGGAGCCGCGAGAGGTCGGGTTCGTCGGGCGGCGGCGGCGCCATCATCACCCGCACGATCCGGACCCCGATCAGGTAGATGCCGAGCGCGGCGGCGAGCGCGATGACGACCCGGACCGCGTCGGGCATCAGCCCAGCCGTTCGATGATCGTCGCGTTGGCCATGCCCCCACCCTCACACATGGTCTGGAGTCCGTAGCGGCCGCCGGTGCGCTCCAACTCGTTGAGCAGCGTGGTCATGAGTCGACCGCCCGAGCAGCCGAGCGGGTGACCCAACGCGATCGCGCCGCCGTTGACGTTGACCTTCTCCATGTCGGGGTGGTGCTCCTTCTCCCACGACAACACGACGGGCGCGAACGCCTCGTTGATCTCGATCAGGTCCATGTCGTCGATCGTCATGCCGGCCCGCTCCAGCACCTTGGTGGTCGACGGGATCGGTCCGGTCAGCATCATCACCGGGTCGACGCCGGCGAGCGCGAACGCGTGGAACCGGGCCCGCGGGGTGAGGCCCAACTCGACCGCCTTCTCCTCACTCATGATCATCAAGGCGGCCGAGCCGTCGGTGATCTGGCTCGAGTTGGCGGCGGTGACCACGCCGTCGGGCTTGAAGGCGGGCTTGAGCTTGGCCAGCGTCTCCATCGACGAGTCGGGGCGGATGCCCTCGTCGTCGGTCATGAGCCGCGTGCCGTCCTCGGTGGTGACCTCGATCGGCACGATCTCGCGCTCGAACCGGCCCTCGGCCCGCGCCCGCGCGGCACGCTGGTGTGACTGGACGGAGAACCGGTCGTTGTCCTCGCGGGAGATGTTCCACTTCTCGGCGATCATCTCGGCCGAGATCCCCTGCGGGACGAGGTCGGGGTAGCGCGCCAGCATCTGCGGGCCGAACGGCATGCTGCCCTGGATGAACGACGCGCCCATCGGAACCCGGCTCATGCTCTCGACCCCGGCCGCGATCACGATGTCGTAGGCGCCGGCCATCACGCCCTGGGCCGCGAAGTGGGCAGCCTGTTGCGAGGAACCGCACTGACGGTCGACCGTGGTGCCGACGGTGCTCTCGGGGAAGCCGGCCGCCAGCGCGGCGTTCCGCCCGACGTTGACCGCCTGGTCGCCGACCTGCATCACACAGCCCATGATCACGTCCTCGACCAGCGCCGGGTCGATCCCGGTGCGCTCGACCAGCGCGCGCAAGGAGTGCGCCGCGAGGTCGACGGGGTGGGTGGCGGCGAGCGATCCGTTGCGCCGTCCGAGCGGGGTCCGGACAGCATCGACAATGACGGCGGTGGGCATGGGGGCTCCGAGCGAGGAAGGGGAGGGGATTTCCGAGTTTACGTCGCTCGATCTGTACTCTCCTCACCCGTGCGAGACATGGACAAAGCCCTCGGTGACGGCGGTATGGCGCTCCTCGGCCAGCTCGGCGTCGACTTCGTCCGGTACGGCCAGGGCTGGGTCGAGGCCGACTGGATCCCGACCGATTCGGCCTGCAACCCGGTGGGTGGGGTGCACGGCGGCGTCTACGCGGTGGTGCACGACGCGGCGATGAACTTCGCCACCAACAGCGCGCTCGAACGTGGTGAGAGCGGGGCCACCATCTCGATCACGTACTCGACGATGCGCGGCGCCAAAGCCGGCGACGCGCTCGCGGTCCGCGGCGAGGTGGTCCGCCTCGCGCGCCAGATCGCGTACCTCACCACCACCATCACCAACGCCGACGGTGAGGTGGTCTCCACCGCCTCCGGCACGTTCATCCTGCGTCGCCGCGACCCAGCGCCCGCGTGACCGCGGGGGAGTCCACGTCCGTGCGCCGCACGAGCTGGACCCAGCGGACCCGGTTCGGGTGGATCGTCGAGACCGCGCTCGGGATCGGCCTGTACCTGCTCTACGACGAACTCCGCTCGCACGTGTCGGGCTCGGCCCGGGTCGCACTCCGCCACGGGTACGACGTGGCGCGGTGGGAACACGCGATCGGCGGCTATCAGGAGCATCG
The DNA here is from genome assembly GCA_038250905.1 of Acidimicrobiia bacterium. Taxonomy (GTDB): domain Bacteria; phylum Actinomycetota; class Acidimicrobiia; order IMCC26256; family JAENVU01; genus JAENVU01. The sequence continues at coordinate 12,846 of JBBSBV010000045.1, read as the reverse complement.
CATCCAGCAGGCGTTCATCAGCTGGGGGCCGTTCCTGTCGTTCTGGAACATCTACTACGGCACCATCCACTTCGCGATGCCGGTGGTCGCGCTGGTCATGCTGTGGAAGCGCGCGCCGGCCCGCTACCTGCGGTGGCGCAACGTGCTCCTCCTGATGCTGACGCTCGGGATATTCGCGTTCTGGTTGTACCCCCTGATGCCACCACGACTCATGCCCGCCCGGTACGGGTTCGTCGACACCGCGGCGCGGTTCTTCAACTTCGGGCCGCAACAGGGTGTGGTGCTGCGTCACGGTGTGCCGACGGCCGCGTCGCGCGCCGCGTTCGGCAACCTCTTCGCCGCGATGCCGTCGCTGCACGTGGGTTGGTCCACGTGGTCGGCGCTCGCACTCGCGCCCGTCATCCGGCGGCGATGGTTGCAGACGCTGGTCCTGCTCTACCCCCTGGTGACGATCTTCGCGATCGTCGTCACCGCCAACCACTGGATCCTCGACGCGGTCGGCGGGTGGGTGGTACTCGGCGTCGCCTGGCTCGTCGTGGTCGGGATCGAGCGGCTCCGGGGCGTGCCGCCCCTGCCGCGCTACGCGTAGGTGCGTACCAACTCCAACACGGCCGCGGCGTCCGGCCCGGTCGCCACGAGCGTCGTGTCGGCCGGGTCCCGGCGGCGGGCGGCCACCGTGCACAACTCCGCCGCCGGTCCGCGCACGATCGTCGCCGGTTCCTCGTCGAGTCCGAAGTCCCACGGGTCGCCGCCGGGTCCGGTGAGCGCGAACGCGACCGGCCCGTGCAGGGTCCGGCCGGCCCGCTCGAACGCGTAGGGCAGGGTGCGCCAGGCGAGCCGGGCGATAGGCCGGATCCGGTCGGTCGGTATACGCGCGGTGTCGAGCGCGGCGGCGACGTCGCCGGTGTGGATCCAGCACTCCGCGAGGCGCGTGGCCACGAGGGTGCGGATGCTCAACCGACCCATCACCCACTGCACTCGCGCGCCCGGGTCGGCGGCAGCGAGCACGGCGCGCAGTTCGGTGGCGCCGGCCCGCCACTGCTCTGCGGCCAATCGACCATCGGCGAGACGTGCGTGTTCCACGCTCGCGGCCGCGGCATCGTCGACCGACGATTCGCCTCCCGCGCGCATGAAGTCCTCGACGTCCCGACTCAGCTCGCCCCGCGCACTCGTGATCGCGAGTTGATCGGTCTGGGCGAGGTGCAGGACCACGTCGGCCACGTCCCAGCCCTCACACGGGGTCGGTCGGCGCCAGGCCTCGGCGTCGAGCGGCGCGAGGAGCGACCAGAGTTCGTCATGCTGCGCGTGGAGATCCGCGAGCAACTCATGCACGGGCATCATCCGATCGGACCGGACCGAATGCCCGCAGGGCGAGGGCCTCGAACTCGTCGGCATCGAACCGGACCGAGTAGCCCGCATCGGTGTGCTCGATGTGGAGCGACGGGCAGAAGTACCCATCCCCGTCGACGATGAAGTACGGCGAACCGACGACGGCGCGTCGCTTGCCTTCCTCGTACTCGGCGCGGACGGCGTCGGGATCGGCGTCGCGGGCGACGAGATCGTGAGCCGTGGCGATCTTCGACAACACCGCGGGATCGCTCACGTCGAGGCCCTGCTCGAACAGTGCGTCACGGATGGCGAGGCTGACGGCCTCCCCGGTGGCGAGATCCTGCGTGTAGGCGAGCGACGCGAGCGCGAGCGCCGGGATCGACGTACTCGGGAACGTGGCGGGGTCGAACCCGGCGAACAGGTCCGATGCCACCGACGCGCGCAGGGCCTCGATCTCCTCCGCCACCTTGGCCGCCGCGAGTGGCTCGCCGTTCACCCATTCGAGCGGCCATGCGTTCACGAGCATCGGCCGGGTACTGCCGAGCTGAGTCCGCCGCTCGGTCAGGCGCCGGAGGCCCACGTGGGTGAACGGGCAGACCATGTCGGCGAACACAGTGACCATGACGAACTCCTCCTCGACGGCCTCCGCAGTCTCGCAGCCGTCGACCGATCAGCCCCGGTCGAGCCGGCGCAGGAGGTGCTCCCGCGCCGCCGCGTCACCGGGCCCACCGCGGGCCGCGAGCCGATCGGCCACGCCCCGCCGGTGCTCGGCGTCGACGTTGCCGCCGTACTTGAACTTGGCCCGCACCTCGTCGACCGCGATCCGCAGCCCCCGGATCGCGCGCAGCTTCGCGCCGTGGTCGGTGGGATCGACGACGTCGACGTCGGGCTGCACCGCTGCGAGCTGCTCCCGCAGTACCGCCGCGACCGCGTCCGGATCGTCGATGACGGTCGCGGTCCCGGTCAGCTGGACGCCGGCGTAATACGTGGTGGGGATCCCGAAGCGCGGGTCTTCGTCACCGATCACCTTCCACGCCGACGGGATGTACGCCCAGTCGCCCGCCACGCTCATCAGCACGCGGGGGTTCTCCTCGATCGCGACCCACACGGGATTGGGCCGCGCCAGGTGCAGCGTGATCGCGTCACCGTCGAGCACGAACTGGGTGGGCACGACCACCGGGACGTCGCGGTGGCGGCCGCCGGCCACCAGGTGTCCGAACGAGTGGTGGGCCACGAACGCCCGCCACTCGGACTCGTCGCCGCGGTCGACCCCGTGAATGAGCATCCCGGCAGTTTCGCTGGCCCGGGCGCCGGCGGGCGACAATTTCGTCGATTCCGACCCGCGACGCGCCGCTACCCTCGACCGCATGGTCCCGACCCCCACTGCGCTGCCGGGACCGGTCGATGCCATCGCCCGCGACACCGACTTCTCCGGTGTGGTGAGCATCACCCGGAACCGCGAGACCCTGGGCGCGGCGGCCTACGGGGTGGCCGACCGGCCCGGTGCCATCCCCAACCGCCTCGGCACCCGCTTCGGGATCGCCAGTGGCGCCAAGGGATTCACCGCGCTCGCGGTGATGCGGCTCGTGGAGACGGGGCGCCTCGACTGCTCGACCACCGCGCGGTCGATCCTGGGTACCGACCTTCCACTGGTCGACGATGCGGTCACCGTCGAGCACCTGCTGACCCACACGTCGGGGATCGGCGACTACATCGACGATGGCGACTTCGCGGCATGGTCGTTGGCCGTCACGCCGGACCGACTCGACTCGACCGACGCCTACCTCCCCGCGCTCGACGGTCACGCGCAACGACGCGCGCCCGGCATCGAGTTCGAGTACTGCAACGGCGCGTTCGTGGTACTCGCACTGATCGCACAGCGCGTGGCGGGCGTGCCGTTCACGGCCCTGGTCGACGATCTGGTCGTGGCGCCGGCGGGACTGACGGCCACCGGATTCCTCCGCCTCGACGGCCTCCCACCCGACGCCGCGATCGGGTACCTCGACGACGGCCGCGCCAACGTCGCCCACCTCCCCGTCCTCGGCAGCGGTGACGGCGGGATCTTCACCACCGTTGCCGACATCGCTCGGCTCTGGACGGCGTGTGCCGCCGGTGCCGTGGTCTCGGCCGCGACCTTCACCGAGATGCTCCGACCGCACGTGGACGCGCCCGAGGAGTCGAGCCGCTACGGGCTCGGCTTCTGGCTCGACGCCACGCGCGCCATCGCCGGGCTCGAAGGGTGCGACGCCGGGGTGTCCTTCCGTTCACGGTTCGAACCGGCGACGGGCGTCGTCGCGACCGTCGTGTCGAACACGAGCGACGGCGCGTGGCCGGTGGCGCGGGCGGTCGCCGAGTACCTCGACGCCTGACCCGGTCACCGAGGGGCGGCACCGGGCGCGACACGAGCGCTGAGTTCGCGATCCGCCCGTTCCCATTGCGCGTCGAACCACGCGGGGAACGCGTCGCCCGCCGGCACGTCGCGCCGCGGGATCCGGCGCACGAACACGCGTAGCGGCTCGCGCAGGGGGAGTCGGCGCGTCGCGTCGCCGACGCGCCGCAGCGAATCGAGCCCGAGGTGGGTGACGATCACGAGGTCGGCATCCGGTGCACCCCGGAGCAGCGCCGCGGTACCGCCCGCGCGCACCGGGGCCATCAGCTCCAACGCGTCGAGCCGCCGGGCGCGGTCGGGGTCCCGTGCCGCGATGCGCGCCAGCGTCTTGGCGCGTCGGGCTTCGGTCACCACCATGCCCTCGGGGAACACGACGGCGGCGTCGGCGCGGTCCATCCCGTGGGCGAGCGCCTCCAGGAGTTCGAGTTCGGTGGCGTTGTCGTCCGGCGCGCGGTTCACGAAATGGTTCGGCAGGCGGCTCCCGACGATGTCGAGGCACGGATCGACGAGCAGGTCGTCCTTCAACACGTACCGGGGCCGCATACCGGCGCGACCCACCAGCCACGCCGGCAACAACGAGTCCGCGATGCTCGAGTGCCGGGCCGCCACGACGACCGGCCCCGGCGCGAGCGCGTCGAGATGATCGACCTCGACGCGCAGATTCGCCAATACCCCGAGGGAGTCGACGAGCCGGGACGCCCACCAGCGTTGCAGCGCGTAGTGGGCATCGAGGTCGCCCCCCTTCCCGGCGAGCCAGAGTGCGCCCGAGGCCCCGACGCCGATCGTCTCCAGGGTCGTCCACGCCCACGCGAACGAGAGGAGTCGCAGCCGCGGCATCCGGCGACCGGACCGGGCGAGGTCCCAGCCGGCGGCGACCGGTGCCCACACGCCGGCGGTGAGCCCGAGCGCGGCGGAGCCCGCCGCGACCACCGGCACCGTGACCGCGCGCCGGGTCGCCGGGCGACGCAACCACCCCGCGACGAAGCCGCTCACGGAGCGCTCGGATCCACGAGGCGGGCGTCGGGGGTGATCCAACGGCCGGGCAGCTGCGCGAGCAGACGATGGTGGCGACCGTCGGCGATCACCACCGCCCCATGAGGTGCCGTATCGACGAAGGTGCGCGCATTCCGCAGGATGGCCGCGCTGGGGCTGTGGGTGAAGAAGAGCGTGCGCTCGTCGTAGCGCACGAAACGGATCGGCTTGCCGGTGGCGGCCGAGTACACCGGGCGGTCGAGGTACGCTCCCACGTTGGTGCCGTACAGATCGGCGAGCGAGACCAGGCGGATACCCGGCCCGAGGGCACGGATCCGCGCCGCGGTGTGAGCCGCGGAGCTGAACGGCCGATCCAGGAACACCACCGAGGTGACCACCCCGGCCAGCAGACTCGCCGCGAGGAGCGCGACGAGTAGACCGGTCGTGGCCCGCGCGGGTGGCGACTCCGGACTCCGGTCGGCGCGCCAATACCAGGCCGCGGCGAGGAGCACGAGGGCAACGTGCCCACTGTGGCGGAGGTTGTGCGGCGGGTACACGGTGGTGAAAAAGACCAGGAGCGCGCCGACACCGAAGACCCATGTCGTCAACGCCCGCCGCGAGCCGCGGAACGCCACCGCGACCCCGATGAGGAGGACGATGCCGACGATCGCGCTCACGGTGAGCGACAGTCCCTGGATCGCCGTCGAGTTCCACCGGACCGGCCACGTCGGGATCGGGATCAGCGCGCGGGCCACCGCCGAGAGGCTCAGACCGGCGCGGGCGTCGAACGAACCCGCGAGTGCCTCACCGAATCCTCTGCCCGACCGACTGTCGTCCGGCGGGAGCGCGCTCCAGATCGCGAGCAGCCCCGCGCACGCGGTGACCGCGGCCGCCCAGACGGCCACCGCACGGGGCCGACGTGACCGTGTGAGCTCGACCACGGCGAGGGTCGCGGCCAGGATCACGCCGAGCACACTGGTGAAGCACAGCAGCGCGAGCGCGAGCGTCCACGACCACGACGCCGGGCGCAGCACCAACGCGACCACCACGAGCAGGAGCGTGAGCGCGTAGGAACGGCTGAGCACGCTGTACTCGAAGCCGACGAAGTACCCGAAGCAGATCGCGATCCGGACCGCGTGGTTCCACGGCGCGCGCCACAGGAGCAGCGCGGCGGTCGTCGTCGCGATAACCCACGTGACCACCTGCATCGCGCGGACGTCGGTGGTGACCCGTGTGAGCCCGAAGAGCACCAGGTGCCAGAGCGGCGGGTGCCCCTCGTACGCGAGATTGTGGAAGAGGTCCGACAGGTTGTGGCTCGACCGCGCGATCGCCCACGACTGGGTCTCGTCGAACCACATCGAGTGTTGGTGCAGCCCCACGGCGACCGCCACCGAGAACGCCACCAGCGCACCCAGTTCGATCGCACGGGAGTTCGGCACCGGCGCAGGCTCGCAGACCGGTCCCTGGATGCGCTACCTCGCTCGGTCCCGCACCGGGCGCGCACCGCACGCGGCTCGCCTACCGTTACCGGCCGTCCCACCCGAGCGAGGATGTGTGAGTGCCAGACGACCGTCGTTCCCACCGCGCCCAGGAGATCCTCGCGGCCCGGTACGCACGGTTGCGTGAGTCCCGCCGCACCGCGCCGCTCGTCACCGTCACCGAACGGTTCTTCGAGATCGACGGACTCAACCAGGGCGCTCTGGTGGCCATCGAGTTGTTTACCACGGTGATCCCGCTGATCATCATCGGCTTCGGCTACCTGTCCGGTTGGTCGGCCAATGCGAGCGTCGGGAACCTGTTCATCCGGCAGATGGGGATCGACCACCCACTGGACGACACCGTCCGCGCCGCGTTCGGGACCTCGGCCGGGATCCACGGGGTCTGGTCGGTCGTCGGGCTCGCGAGCTTTCTCATCTGGGGCATCCCCATGTCGATCACCATCGCGACGATGTTCGCCCGAGCCTGGCGGCGTGAGCAGTTCGGATTCGCGACCAAGCTCGGACGCGGCACGAGTTGGTTCCTCCTCTACCTCGCCACGATGGCGGCGCGCGAGCGCCTCGGCTTCGGCATCTCGTCGTCGGGTGGCGGCCACCTGCTGTTCCTCGTGGCGTCGCTCGTCCCGACGTGGATCTTCTGGTCGCTGACCCCGCCGATCCTCGTGCGCGCGGGCGGTCGGGGCGCGCGGAGCCTGATCATCGCCGGGCTCGCCGGAGTCGCGATCGACGGTGTGGTGTTGCCCTTCGCGGCGCGCATCGTCATCCCTTCCCTCCTCGAGGGGTGGACCGGCTTCGGGCCCATCGGCGTCGCGATGACGATCATGACGTGGTGCGGGGTGATCGGTGTCGGGTGGGTCGCCACCGCCTGCACCGGCGCGGTGATCTGGGAGCGGACCGCGCCCGACGCGACCGTGGTCGACGCGCAGGAGGGGTCCCCGCTCGTCCCGGGCCACGCGCCGTGAACGGAACCGACCGTCGCACCGTCCGGGCCGGGGTTGTCGGCGGGGCGCTCGCGTTCGCCGTGTTCCTCGCGATGATTTTCGGCGGTCACGCGTCGCTGCTCCAGACCCCTCCGTCGGCCTCCGACTTCTTCGACGTCCAGGCGCACAGCCTGCTCGCCGGCCGTTGGGACGTGCCCCGTTCGTCACTGAACATCGAAGGGTTCGTCGTCCACGGCAAGGTCTACGAGTACTTCGGACCGCTCCCGGCGTTGTTCCGCATCCCGATCGCGGCCCTCACGCACCGCTTCGACGGGCGGCTCGGACAACTCTCGCTGCTCATCGCGTTCGTGCTCGCCCTGACCTTCACGTTCCGCATCTTCGCCCGCATCCGGCCGCTGGTGCGCGGCGCGGACCCGGTCACGCGGGCCGAGCGGTGGGCCACCGGCCTGTTCGTCTTCGTCGCCGGTGCGGGTTCGGTGTTCACGTTCCTCGCGAGCCGCGCCTGGGCGTACCACGAGGCCGAACTCTGGGGCGCGGCACTCGCGCTCGGCGCGTTCGAGTTCGTGTTCGCCTACACCGTGGAGGCCACCCGCCGGCACCTGGTGTTGGCCTCGGTGTTCACCACGGCCGCGCTGCTCACCCGCGGTTCGGTCGGCGCGGGGCCGCTCGTCGCCCTGGGACTCGTGTTGGTCGCGGGGTGGTGGCAGCGCACCCGCCGCATCGCCGGACTCTCCGAGCGCGGGGCATCGACGCCCGGGACGATCGCGATGCTCGTCGCCCTCGCCATCCCGGTCGCGCTCTACGCGTACGTGAACCACGCGAAGTTCGGGACCTTCTTCTCGCTGCCATTCAATGCGCAGGTCTCGAACAAGGTCTTCGAGGGCAACCGGTACGTGCTCTTCGCGAACCACGGGTCGATGTTCAACCCGCACCTGATCCCGACCGACGCGTTGCAGTACCTCGTCCCCGATGTGCCGAAGCTCATCTCCCTCTTCCCGTGGGTCTCGTTCCCGCCCGCGGCGGGCGTGGTCGGGATCCACACCGTGCTCTACACGTGGACCGCGAGCTTCCCCACTGTCATGCCCTTCCTCGCCGTGCTCGCCGTCACCGGCATCGTGGGGTTGGTCCGCCGGTCGCGCCCGGGACGGCCGACGCTTGCCGCGCTGCGGGCACCGGTCATCGGCGCGGCGGCGGCGACGATCCCGACCCTCTCGTACGCCTACCTCGCGCAGCGGTACCTCTCCGACTTCATGCCCCTCGCGATCCTGCTCGCGGCCACCGGCCTCCACTTGCTCCTGCGCTGGAGTCACGGCCGGGCCGGAGCGCAGCGGGCCCGCCATATGGTGGTCTGGGGCCTGCTCGGCGTGCTCGCGGCGCTGTCGGTCTGGTGGAACGTCGGGCTCGGGATCATCTACGGCCGGCTGCTCGACGGATCCGTCCGCCAAGGCGACCTGGCCAGTTTCGTCGCCTTCCAGTACGACCTGCACGACCGGTTCCCGGGCGGCACACCACCGGCGGTGCAGCAGGGCGACGCCTTGCCCCACCCGGCGGTCGGCCGGGTCTTCGTGCTCGGGAAGTGCGCCGGACTGTACTGGTCGGACGGCACCAAGTGGGTACTGCTCGAGGGCACGCCCACGACCGGGACGTTCCGGTTGCGGGTCACGTTCGCCGGGCACGCGACCGAGTGGGAGCCGTTGGTCACGAGTTTTCCGCGCGGGGGCAAACCGCAGTACATGGCGGTGCGCACGCGCGCCGACGGTCGCGTGCAGTTCGCCTACGACGGCGTGTTCCGCGGCCCGGCGGTCCGGGTCGGGCTCGGCGCGCACACCGTCGAGGTCGTGATGGATCCGGAGCCGCGTCGGCGGCGCGACGACAACGTGCAGGTCACCGTCGACGGGCACCACGGCTACGACAATCTGGTGCCCAACCCGATCATCAGCGAACGCCTCCGACCCCTGCGTGAGGTCACGTTCGGCGGTTCCGACGCGACGCCCGGCCGTTTCTCCGGGACCGTCGCACCCCTCCCCGCCCGCACCCCGCTCTGCGACCGGCTCCGTCCGCACTCCTGACCACCCACCGAGTGGATCACCAATCGGTGGGGCGGTAGTCCTTGAGGAACTGGCCGTAGAGGTGGTCGCCGGAGTTGAAGCCGGTGATGATCGGGTCGACGATCCGCGCCGCGCCGTCGACGATGTCGAGCGGCGGATGGAAACGGTGTTCCAGCAGCTTCGCCTCGGCGATCGCTACCGGGTCCTCGTCGCTCACCCAACCGGTGTCGACGCTGTTCATGTGGATCCCGTCCGCGTGGTAGTCGGTGGCCGAGGTGCGCGTCATCATGTTGAGCGCGGCCTTCGCCATGTTCGTGTGGGGGTGCTTCGTCGTCTTGAACCGGCGGTAGAACTGCCCCTCCACCGCGGACACGTTCACGATGTGCTTGTCCCGCTCGGGCGTGGACGCCATCAACGCCTTGAGTCGTCCGTTCAACACGAAGGGCGCGACCGCGTTCACCAACTGCGTCTCGAGCAGTTCCACGGTCGAGACCTCATCGAGTTGCAGCCGCCACGAGTTCCGGCCCCGGAGATCCACCTGCTGGAGGTCCTGGTCGAGCCGACCGGCGGGGAACAGGTCGCCCCGAGGCCGCGCGTCCTCGGGCACCAGGGCGGCCTGGGACAGCTCGGCGGCGTGGGTGAGCCCGACGATGGTCGTCGCGGTCTCGGCCACCAACGTGGTCGGGGTCGCACTCAGCATGTCGTAGCCCCGGAGCCCCTCGTACTCACCGAGGAGCGCACGCGCGGGTGCGGGCAACTTCGTCCACGACGTCGTCTCGAGCTCCATCATGTGCCCGTAGAAGTCGGGCGGGCGTCGCACCGTCTGACACGCGTTGTTGACGATGAAGTCGAGGCGGGATCGGGTCCGGTTCACGTGGGTGCAGAAGGCTTCGACGCTCGGGGTGTGACGCAGGTCGAGGCCGAAGATCTCCAGGCGGTCACCCCACTCGTCGAAGTCGGGTTCCTCCGCGTATCGCAACGCGGAGTCGCGCGGGAACCGCGTCGTGACGATCAGGCTGGCCCCGGCCCGCAGCAGCTTGATGCCGGCCTGGTAGCCGATCTTCACCCGGCCGCCGGTGAGCAACGCCACCCGGCCGCGCAGGTCGGCCGTCTCGGTGCGCTTGGCGAAGTTGAACGCGGCGCACTCCGGGCAGAGCTGGTCGTAGAAGTGGTGGACCTCGGTGAACTTCTGCTTGCACACGTAGCAGTGCACGAGATCGCCGACGCGATTCCCCTGCCCCGACGCGGTCGCCGCGTCGTCCACGTCGGTCTGCACGAAATCGTCGGGTGCGAACACGTTGGGAGTCGTGAACACCGGCTTGGCCCGCAACGTACGGATCCCGGTCGCGTCGAGCGCCGACTGGTCCCGGTCGCGCCGCTCCGACCGTTCGCGGCGCTTGCGATCGCGCACGCGTCGCCGGCGGATCTCCACATCGGGTTCGAACACGTCTCCCGCCGCGGTCTCGAGCCGGATCCGTTCGGCCTTGGTCAGCTGTTCGAGGATCGCGGGGTCGGCCACGATCGCCTCGAGTACCTCGGTCGCGGCGCGCACGCGTGCGATGAGATCGTCTTCGTCGGGGGTCACGGCAGGCTCGGCGTTCGGGGGCGGACCGCCCCAAGGATGGCAGGCGGACGGACTCCACGGTTCCATCGCAGTCACGGTCCTACGCGATCCCCTGTTCGCCCCGGCGTCCACCCCCTCACTGCCATGCCGCTCGCCTCGGGGGTTCCGGTCACGATTGCCCGGATCCGTCCGAGCACCTAGATTCCCCGCTCCGCACCACACACCGGTTCAGAGGGGTCAATCGTGCGCAAACGCTCCCGTGTCTTGGTCGTGTCCGCCTCGCTCGTCGCGTGTCTCGCGCTCGCCGCGCCGGCGAACGCTGCTGTCGGCTACGACCTCAGCAACCCCTCCTCCACCGGCTGCGTCAAGAAGGGGCAGGTGCAATACCCGAACACCGTGCGCACGTACGGCGTGTGGAGCATCCGGCTGCGCAGCAGCACCGGCTGCGGCACCGTCTGGGCGTTCCTCACCCGCACCGACACCAAGCGATGCCAGACCGGCGGGGCGAACTGCGGTCAGGTCCGGCTCACCCGCACCTTGAGCAACGGCAACAAGACCGTCACCGGGTGGCGCAAGACGCCCGGCGGCACGAAGTCGGTGCTGTCGTTGCAGCTCAACCTCCTCCACTCCGCGAAATACGTCGCGAACGCGTCGACCGTCGCCGGCAAGGCGATCGGCGCGAGCGGGACGATCTCGGTCGACCGCAACGGTGTCGTCACGTCGTCCTGACCCACCACCGCCTTCCCTCGGGCACGAGGACATCGCCCCGCTCGGGCGATCAAGGGTTTCGGATCGCCGGCGATCGGGGTAATGCCTCACTCGGTTGATCCGGATTCTGCCGCGCGGCTGTGGGATCCGAGTGTTCGCCTCACCGGCACCGATGTCTGAGGTGCCGGTCACCGACTCGAGGAGCAATCGCATGGACATCGTTCGGAACTCCGACGGCACGCTCGTCGTGCCGGTCACACCCGAGCGACACCACGACGACGACGAGTCCGGCGCAGTGACGACCGCCGCGGCGCCGACGACCCGCGTGCTGCACCCGGGCGAGGGCGGTTACGACGAAGCGCTCGCCGAATGGGATCTGCAACAGCACCCTGACCGCGGCGAAGTGGTTTCCACCGCGTCCGGTCGCGAGGAGGCCATGAAGCTGATCCACAACGTTGCCGAGTCCGACGACCACGCCATCGCCCCGGCGGTGGAGGAACTCGAGGACCCTCGAGCGAGTGGCGAAGCGCTCCGGCACGTGCTCGTCGGCGGTGTCCACTCGGTGGAGGCGTTCGCCGGGGAAGTCGCCGAAGCCGAGGGCGGCGATCCGCTGCCCGCGCACCAGGCCACGAAGATCATTGGTGAGGTGTTGGCAGAACTCGATCAGTGATTTCGTCCGGCTGCGGGTGGTCCGTCGGGAACTCGGCCACGAGCACCCGGTTGCGGCCGGCCTCCTTGCCCGCAAGAAGTGCTCGATCGGCCAGGAGGACGATGTCGTCGAACACGGGGGCGTACGCGCTCGAGGCGACCCCGAACGTCACCGTGAACGGAGGGACACCGCCGGCGCTGAGTGCCAGTGCCAGGTTCTCGCGCACCCGTTCGAGTACCCCGACGGCGACCGTGATGTCGCAGTCCGGCAGGACGATCACGAACTCCTCACCGCCGTAGCGCGCCGCGATCTCAGCGGGCCGCAGGGAGTCTCGGAGGACCCGGGAGAACAACCGGAGGGCTTTGTCACCGGCCTCGTGGCCGTAGGTGTCGTTCAAGACCTTGAAGTGGTCGAGGTCGCCGTAGGCCACCGCGTACGGGATCCCTTCGGCTCCGAGGTCACGGACCGCGTTCTCCAGGCTGCGTCGGTTCAACAGCCCGGTGAGTGGATCGGTCTGGGCCTGGGTCTGGGACATCTCGAAGGACCGGATCATGGCAATGCGTTCCGCGCCCCGGCGGGTGGTGAAACCCAGGACCTCGAGTTCGAGTTCATCCGCGACCCTGCCGTCGGCACCCACCGCATGCGTGACACCGACGGTATGGCCGGAAATGCTCACCGGAACGCACGCGGCCGAGCAATCGCCGGACGGGCGGTCCTTCAGGTAGGGGCACGCATTGAGCGCACGGCTGC
>JBBSBV010000044.1:0-27169 GCA_038250905.1 Acidimicrobiia bacterium | reverse complement strand
CCGAGCACACGCCCGGGGGCGAGGGGTTCTGGGTGATCACCCGCCACGTCGACGTCGAGCGGGTGGCGCGCGACCATGCCGCCTTCTCGAGCCAGACCGGTCCGGGTCGCGACGGTGCGGGCGGCACCATCATCGAAGATCTTCCCGGCGGGATCGGCCCCGGCGTGATGCTGAACATGTGCGATCCGCCGACCCACACGCGGATCCGCGGCCTCGTGAGCCGCGGGTTCACCCCGAAGGGGCTCGCACCGCTGCGGTCCGTGCTGGTTGATCGCGCCGGGCTCATCGTGCAGGCGGCCGTCGACCGCGGCGGCGAGTGCGATTTCCTGACCGAGGTCGCGGCCGAACTCCCGCTCCAGACCATCGCCGATCTCATGGGTGTCCCGCAGGCCGACCGCCACCAGCTGTTCGCCTGGACTTCCGCGATCCTCGACTTCCGCGGCCGCGACCTCGCCGACACCACGCCCGAGGTGGCCGAAGCGGGCATCGGCATGCGCGCCTACGGCGAGGACCTGGTCCGCCTCCGCCGCCGGGAGCCGGGGACCGACCTGCTCTCCACCGTCATCGCGGGTGGACTCTCGGACGCGGAACTGGGCGCGTTCTTCAGCCTGCTCTTCACGGCGGGGAGCGAGACGACCCGCAACTCGATCGCGGGTGGGGTGCTCGCGTTCATCGAGCGCCCGGGGGAGTGGGAGCGGTTGCGACGCGATCGCGACCTGACGCCGAGCGCGGTCGAGGAGATCCTGCGGTGGACGAGCGCGACCGCGTACAACCGGCGCACCGCGACCGTCGACGTCGAGATCGGTGGGGTCACCGTCGCGGCCGGCGCGAAGACCACGCACTGGTACCCGTCGGCGAACCGCGACGACGCGGTGTTCGCCGATCCCCACCGTTTCGACGTGGGTCGGAGCCCCAACCCGCACCTGGCGTTCGGCCAGGGCCTGCATCACTGCCTGGGCGCCGCGCTCGCCCGGCTCGAGATCGCGACGATGCTCGACGCGCTACTCGATCGGTGCGCGGGGTTCGAGCCCGCCGGCACGGTGGAGTGGGGCCGCAGCAACAAGCACACCAGCATCCGCCACCTTCCCCTGCGTCTTGTCAGCTGACCGTCGGCAGCCCTCATCCCCGCCAAAATGCGTCGCAAACCCGCGACTATCGCGGGTCTGCGACGCATTTTGGGGGCTGGGGGTGGATGAACCGGTGGCGGTAGCGTGCGCCGGTGACCGATCTGTTCAGCGCCGCCGCCGAGGCCCGACTCACTAGTCGTGCTCCGCTGGCGGCGCGCCTGCGGCCCCGCTCGCTCGACGAGGTGGTCGGGCAAGCCGAACTCCTCGGGCCCGGTCGGCCGTTGCGCACGCTCATCGAGTCGGACCGGCTCACCTCGGTGGTGCTCTGGGGGCCGCCCGGCACCGGCAAGACCACGATCGCCCGCCTCATCGCCGGCGCGACCCGCAAGGCGTTCGAACCGCTCAGCGCGGTCAGCGCGGGCGTCAAGGACGTGCGCGAGGTGGCCGAACGAGCTCGGCAGCGCCTCGGGGAGCACAGCCAGGGCACGATCCTGTTCCTCGACGAGGTCCACCGGTTCAGCCGGACCCAGCAGGACGCGTTGCTCCCGCACGTGGAGGAGGGCCTCATCGTCCTCGTCGGCGCCACCACCGAGAACCCGTACTTCTCCCTTACGGCGCCGCTCCTCAGTCGGTCGACGCTGTTCCGGCTCTCGGCGGTTGGCGCGGACGACCTGCGGGTCCTGGTCCGCCGCGCGCTCGCGGATGTCGACCGCGGGCTCGGCGAGGAGAGGCTCACCATCGACGACGATGCGTTGACCCACCTGGTCGATCACGCCGAGGGCGATGCCCGTCACACGCTCACCAGCCTCGACGTCGCCGCGGCCCTCGCGTCCGAGACCGGGTCCGGATCCATCACGCTCGAACACGCGGAGACCGCGCTGGCGATGCGCGCCCTGCGGTACGGCGACGACGAGCACTACGACATCGTCTCCGCGTTCATCAAGAGCATCCGTGGCTCGGACGTGGACGCCGGGCTCTATTGGCTGGCCCGCATGGTCGAAGCGGGCGAGGACGCCCGGTTCATCGCCCGTCGGTTGGTGATCCTCGCGTCCGAGGATGTCGGGATGGCCGATTCGTCCGCCCTGCCGGTCGCCACCGCCGCGGCCCACGCGGTGGAGTACGTGGGCCTGCCGGAGGCCGTCCACAACCTCGCCCACGCCGTCATCTACCTCGCCAACGCCCCCAAATCGAACGGGGCGAAGGCCGCGATGGGCGCGGCGCTGGCCGACGTGCGGGACCGTCCGGCAGGCGATGTCCCGATGCACCTGCGCGATGCGAGCTACCGCAGCGCCGGGGCCCTGGGTCATGGCCAGGGCTACGTCTATCCTCACGACTCGCCGGAAGGTTGGGCCGATCAGGAATACCGCCCGACGGAGGTGGCGGGGCGCGTGTACTGGCGGCCCAGCGGCCTCGGCGATGATCGCGACCGTCGCCCATCCGGTGCGCAGCCGGACGAAGGAGAACCCCGTGGGAGTTGAACAGTGGCTGGCGGCGACCGGAGTGGTGCTGCTCGCGGTCCTGCTCGGCGGTCTGCTCTTCGCGCTCCTCTCGGTGGTGACGACGGTCCGCCAGCTGCGGACCACGGTCGAGCGGTTGCAGGCCGAGACCCTGGCGATCACGGCCGCGATGCAGGACGCACTGCGGGACGCGGAACACGAGGTCGATCGGGTCGATGCGTTGCTGACTGCGGCGGAGGGCGTCGGCGGGCGGATCGACGGCGCCTCGCGGCTCGTGACCAAGACGGTGACCAATCCGGTGGTCAAGGTCCTCGCGATCGGCACCGGCACCAAGCAGGCCGTGCGCCGGATGCGGACCGGCGACCGGCGGGCCGCCCGATGATCCCGAAGCGGGTCTTCTGGTTGACCGTCGGGTACAGCGCCGGGCTGGGGTCGTCGTGGTACGCGACGCGCAAGGTCAAGCTCGCGGCGCGGCGCTACACGCCCGACGGCCTGACCGAGCGGATGGGAGAGACGGTGGAGACGGTCAAGGCCGCCGCGGTCGAGGGGCGAGCCGCGATGCGCCGCCGTGAGATGCAACTCCGGGCCGACCTCGACCGGCCGGCCCGCTCTCGCGACTTCGTCGCGGGCCGCTCGGGCCCCGGATCGGGCCGAGCAGGCTGACGCGCGAGCGTCGGTGCCCTCTCCTTCGCCCCTGCCCTCTGCCTATCGGTCCTTTCCGACTTCTCCGGTTCTGTAGCCTGCCCGCCCATGGTTCCGATGACCGCCGATGAGCTTCGCCGCGCCTTCCTCGACTATTTCGTGGCGCGCGGTCACACCGAAGTCCCGAGCGCGAGTCTGATCCCGCACGACAAATCGGTCATGTTCACGGTCGCGGGGATGGTGCCGTTCAAGCCCTATTTCGTGGGCGAGGAACCCGCCCCGTACCCGCGGGCAACCTCGTCGCAGAAATGTGTGCGTGTCGGCGGCAAGCACAACGACTTCGACGATATCGGCCGCACGAATCGTCACTTCTCGTTCTTCGAGATGTTGGGCAACTTCAGCTTTGGCGACTACTTCAAGGCCGAGGCGATCCCGTTCGCCTGGGAGTTCTACACCGGCGTCCTCGGCTTGGACCCCGAGCGGCTCTGGGTCACCGTCCACGACACCGACGACGAAGCAGAGGCAATCTGGCGCGATGTCGTCGGGGTTCCGATGGCGCGGATCCAGCGCCTGGGCAACGACAACTTCTGGCGTATGGCCGACACGGGCCCGTGCGGTCCGAGTTCGGAGATCTTCTGGGATCTCGGGCCCGAGTTCGGCGCCGACGGAGGGCCCGCGCACGGTGCCGAGGAGCGGTTCGTCGAGATCTGGAACCTCGTGTTCATGCAATACGACGCACAACCCGATGGCACACTCGTGCCCCTGCCTGCACCGAGCGTGGACACCGGTGCAGGGCTCGAGCGCAACCTGCTCGTCCTCCAGGGTGCCGAGTCCGTCTGGGACATCGACGTCTTCGCGCCGTTGATCGCGGCGGCGGAGTCGGTGACGGGAACCACCTACGGAACGTTCCCCGGAACCGAGAACGATGTCTCGTTGCGGATCCTGGCGGACCACGCGCGCACGATGACGTTCCTCGTCGCCGATGGTGTCGTGCCGAGCAACGAGGATCGCGGGTACGTGTTGCGGAGCATCATCCGAAGGGCAGTGCGTCACGCGTACCGCCTCGGCGCTCGGCAATTGGTGACGCCCGCGCTCATCGACGCGACGGTCGCGACGATGGGCGGGGCGTATCCCGACCTGCACACCCACCACGAGTTGGTCACCTCGATCGTGCGCCGCGAGGAGGAGCGATTCCTCCGCACGCTCCAGCGCGGCGAGGACATGCTCGCCGACCTGCTCGACCACGGTGATGTGACGGGTGAGCGCGCCTTCTTCCTCCACGACACGCTCGGCTTCCCGGTCGACCTCACGCGCGAGATCGCGGGAGAGCGCGGGCGTGCGGTGGACATCGACGGCTTCACTGCACAGATGGAGGAGCAGCGCTCGCGGGCGCGCGCCGCGCACAAGGCCGCAGGCGGCGCGGCGGCGGCCCCGGTCGAGTTGTACCGGGAACTGCTCGAGGAACACGGCGACACCGACTTCACCGGCCGCCAGGAGTACACGACGACCGGATCCACGGTGCTCGCCCTCATGACCGGCGGCGAACGGGTCGGCCGCGCCGACGCGCAGAGCGGCCCGATCGATGTGATCCTCGACCGCACGCCGTTCTACGCGGAATCGGGCGGTCAGGTCGGCGACACCGGCACCGTGGAATCCGACACCGGTCTACGCGCCGAGGTGCGGGACACCCAGTACGCGATCCCGGGTCGGCTCACGCTGCACCGGATCACGGTGCAGTCCGGCGAGTTGGTGGAGGGCGACACGGTCACTCTCGCGATCGACGGTCCGCGTCGCGACGCGATCCGCCGGAACCACACCGCCACGCACCTGCTCCACGCCGCGCTCCGCGAGGTGCTCGGCCCGCACGTGAAGCAGGCGGGCTCGATGGTCTCGCCCGACCGGTTGCGGTTCGACTTCTCCCACCATGAACCCGTCGCGCCGGATGACCTCGTCCGCATCGAGGCCCTCGCGAACGAACAGGTGATTTCCGACGCGCCGGTCCGCCACTACGAGACGACCAAGGCGCACGCCACGAGCATCGGTGCGATCGCGTTCTTCGGCGACAAGTACGGCGACATCGTGCGGGTCCTCGAGGCCGGTCCGGGTTCGACCGAGCTCTGCGGCGGGACCCACGTCCACGCGCTGGGCTTCATCGGCCCGATCAAGATCCTGAGCGAGGGATCGATCGGCTCGAACCTGCGCCGGATCGAAGCGGTCACCGGCACCGCCGCGTTGGAGCGGGTCCAGGACGAGGAGCGTCAGCTGCGGGACGCGGCCGCGTTGCTCAACGTCGCGCCGGGTGAGCTGCACGCGCGGCTCGAGAAGCTGCTTGCTCAGGTGAAGTCGATGAACGACGAGATCACCGCCGCGCGTCGCCGGGAGGCGCTCGCCGGTGCCGGGGAGCTCGCAACCTCCGCCGCGGATGGCGTGCTCGTGGCCCGACGGGACGACATGACCCCCGACGATCTCCGGCAACTCGCGGTCGCCACGCGTGACGCGCTGGGCGCCGACGCGATCGTCGTGCTGCTCGGCGCCAACGGTGGCAAGGCGGGGGTCGTCGTCGCGGTGGGGAAGGCCCGGGTCGATGTGGGTGTCTCCGCCGCGGAGATCGCCGCTCCGGTGGCCAAGTTGTTGGGTGGCGGGACGGCGAAGAACCCGGAACTGGTCGTCGGCGGCGGACCGCACGTCGACGCGATCACCGAGGCCCTGGAAGTGGCACGAGATCAGGTGACCCGCGCCGTAGGGTGACCCAGGTGGCCCGCATACTCGGCGTTGATCTCGGCGCGCGGCGGATCGGTCTCGCGGTCTCCGATCCGTCGGGAGTCATTGCGTCACCCGCAGGCACGCTGGTGCGCAGCGGGGATGCCGATCGCGACCGGGCCGCGATCGTGGCCGCGGCGACCGATGCGGAGGCCGAGGTGGTGGTCGTCGGGTTGCCGCGCGAGCTCTCCGGCAAGATGGGGCCCGCGGCCAAGGCGGCGCGCGCCGAGGTCGAGGCGCTGCGGGATCTCGCCCCGGCGCTGCGGTTCGAGCTCTACGACGAGCGACTCACGACCGTCATCGCGACCCGGTCGCTCATCGGTGCCGGGGTGAAGCGCAAGGATCGCAAGGGCAAGGTCGACCAGGTCGCCGCCGCGGTGATTCTCCAGGGCTACCTGGAGTCGCAGAGCCCGGGCGGGATATGACGTGAGCGACACCGAGGAACCGGAGGACACCGACGACGGCGCGCCGTCACCGACCGAGGCTATCGGTGTGCTCGGTGCGCCCGCCTCGCGGCGCGCCCGTCGACGACCGCGCCGGTCGCGTCGGGGTCGGGTGCTGCTCGTGCTGTTCCTCCTGGCGTTGCCGTTCCTCGTGGCCGCAGGATGGTTCTGGTACGAGGTCTCGCCGCCGGGGGATCCCGGACGGGTGGTCACCGTCGTGATCCCGAAGGGCACGGGGGTGGACGGGATCGCGCAGCGGCTCGAGGACCGCAAGGTCATCGGATCGGCGCTGGCGTTCCGGATCTACGCCCGGGTCTCCGGATCCGGGTCGTTCCAGGCCGGCGAATACGCACTGCGCCAGGACCTCGGCGCGCAGGCGGCGATGGATGCCCTCGACCGTGGTCCCCGGCAACACTTCCGCAAGCTCGCGCTCCCACCCGGACTCACGTTCGCGGAGATCGCCGACCAGGTGGGTCAGCTGCCCGGTCGGACCACGAAGGCATTTCTCGACGCCGCCGCAACCGGCACCATCCGTTCGAAGTTCCAACCGGCGTCAGTGCAGTCGCTCGAAGGATTGACCTGGCCCGACACCTATTTCGTCTCCGACACCGAGACCGAGCAGGACATCCTCCGCACGCTGGTGCGGACGTTCGACCGCCACGGCGACGCGGTGGGCCTGGGTGCCTCGGCCGACCCGTACCGGGCTGTGATCGTGGCGTCACTCATCCAACGCGAAGCCGGTCTCGCCGTGGACCGACCGCTGATCGCAGCGGTCATCGAGAACCGCCTGCGCGACAAGATGCCGTTGCAGATCGACGCCACGGTCGTCTACGCGCGGGGCGGCGGCACGGCCCGGTTGACCGACGCCGACTTCGCCCGCAACTCGCCCTACAACACCTACAAGGTCGCCGGCCTGCCTCCGACGCCGATCTCGACGGTGACCGAGGCGTCGCTGCGGGCCGCACTCTCGCCGGCGAATGTCCCGTACAAGTACTACGTGCTCACCGACAAGTCCGGTAAGCACGCCTTCGCGGTGACGTTCGCCGAACACGAGGCCAACATCGCCGACGCGCGCCGGCGGGGGATCCTGCCGTGATCACCGGGGAGACCCGGCTCGCGGCGGTCATCGGCGCGCCGGTACGCCACTCGCGGTCGCCTGCGATCCACAACGCCGCATTCGCCGCCGCCGGGCTCGACTGGGTGTATGTCGCGCTCGAGGTGGCGCCCGGTTCGGGGTTCGCGGCGATTCGCGCCCTGCCGACGCTCGGGATCGCGGGCGTCAACGTCACGATGCCCCACAAGGCCGACGCGGCCCGCGCCTGTGACGAGCTGACGGTGGCCGCGGCCCGACTCGGTTCGGTCAACACCGTCGTGGTCCGGTCCGACGGCACACTCCTCGGTGACTCGACCGATGGCGAAGGCTTCCTCCGCGCGCTGGCCGACGCCGACCTCGACCCCGCCGGACGGTCGGTGGTGATCCTGGGCGCCGGCGGAGCGGCGCGGGCCGTCGGGGCCGCGCTCGTCGGTGCGGGTGCCGGGGTCGCGGTCGCGGCCCGCAGGACCGGTGCCGCCGAGGAACTCGCCGCCGCGGTGGATGGCGTCGGGGTCACGGCGTGGCCGGAACGGGACCTGGCCGGCATCGACATCCTGGTCAACGCCACCCCGATCGGCATGGGGGACAATCGCGACATTCCGTGTGAGCCGTGTCCCGGCCAGTGGGTGGTCGACCTGGTGTACCACCCGCTCGAGACCGCGCTGCTCGCCCGGGCTGCCGCAGTGGGGGCCCACCCGGTGGGCGGCCTCGGCATGTTGGTGCACCAGGCCGCGCTCTCGTTCGAGCGCTGGACCGGGGTCGGCGCACCGCTCGATGCGATGCGAGCTGCCGCGACCAGCGGCTGATCCGGCCCCGGCTCAATAAACGGCCCCCGGATGCCGACACGATGGATGCGAAACCCTGGAGGCGCTCCCGTTGTTGTCGGGCACATTCGACCTGTTTCCGTTCGCCGAGGTCCTCGGACTGATCGAGCGGACCGCCGCGAGCGGTGCGTTGTCGGTGCGCGGGCGCGAGGTGGACGGTGCGCTGTACTTCGCATCGGGCGAGCTCGTCGGGGGTGAGGTCGCCGACCTCGCCGGTCCGGTCGAAGGCGCGGCGGCACTCGAGATCAGGATGCTCGAGGTCTGTGTGACCCTCCTGCGGAGCCGGCAGGCCGAGTTCGACTTCCGCCCTGATGTCACGCCGCCCTGGCCCGCGGCGATCATGATCCCGGTCGGGCCGGTCCTCGCTCGGGCCTCGGCGATCGCCCGGGAGTGGCCGGCGATCATGACCGCGGTGGAGTCCTTCGAGTCCCGGCTCGAGCGCACCGGGTCGATCTCGGTCCCGTCGGTGACGCTGAACGCGATGGGGTTCCGGGTGCTGGAACTGGTCGATGGGACCGCGAGCATCCGGGAGATCGCGCACCAGACCGGGGCGAGCTTGATCGTGGTGGCCCCCGAAGTGCGCAACCTGATCCTGGCCGGTGCCGTGCGCGTCGTAGTCGACGCGGCCCGGGCCCTGGCCACCGCCCGCGCGGGTGCCGTCGACACGTTGCTCGAAGACGGCGGTGTCCTCGACGTGACCGAGACGGCGACGACCGCCGCATCCGGGCTCGAGCCCGGGCGGGTTCCGGTCGCTCCCGAATCGCGGCCGGTCTACGTCCCCAGTCCGGTGGCGTCCGGCGCGGGGACCCACGGGGCCCCGGACCTGACCGCGGCGTCTACCTCGGGGATCGAGATCCTGCACCCGACGACCGACCCGGACGAACTCGCCCGGGAGCGGGCCGACCTCGCCTCGCGTGCCGGGCTCACGGATCCCGGGCCGGTGCCCGACGCCGGCTCCGGTGCCCCGGCGCCCGATGCCCCGGATCGGGCCCAGATCGTGGTGGACCGCAGCGATCTGCTCCGGATGTTCTCGGGGTTGAAGGACGACTGACCCTTCAGCACCCCCACGCGCCTGCCGATACCGAGCAGGTCGTCGCGCTCGCGGACGTTGTGTGGAGGAGGTCGCGTGTCGAACGGTTCCCAGCTCGGCACACTGCTGCTGCAACAAGGACTGATCACCCAAGCAGATCTCGACGTGGCGCTCGCCGCGAACGAGAAGAACGGCAAGCCGCTCAGCCGGATCCTCATCGAACTCGGCCGCATCTCCGAAGCCGACCTGGTCCGGACCCTGGCCGAACAGGTCGGCCTCGGATTCGTCGACCTCGACCAGATCAGCATCGACACGTCGGTGACGCTGCTCGTGCCCGAGTCGCTCGTCCGTCGTTACCAGGCCATCCCGATCCAATGGGACGCGCAGGGCCGCCTCGTCGTGACGATGGCCGACCCGTCGAACATCTTCGCGGCCGACGACATCCGGGCGATGACCGGCGCCGAGGTCGTGACGGTCGTCTCGCCGCCGAGCCAGGTCCAACAACTGATCGACAAGGTCCACCGCCTCGACGGCGAAGTCGACACGATGGCCCAGGAGGCCGCGACCGAGTTCGCCGAGGACATCGACGTCGGCAAGATCGACGAGTTGATCGAGGACGCACCGATCGTCAAGTTCGTCAACCTCGTGATCACCCAGGCGGTGTCGGACCGCGCGTCCGACATCCACATCGAGCCGACCGAGCACGACATGCGGATTCGGTACCGCATCGACGGCGTGCTCCACGAGGCCATGCGCTCCCCGAAGGCGATCCAGGCCGGCGTCATCAGCCGACTCAAGGTCATGGCCGACATCAACATCGCCGAGCGCCGGATCCCGCAGGACGGCCGGATCTCGGCCCGCGTCGGTGGCCAGAGCGTCGACCTCCGGGTCGCCACCTTGCCGACGGTGTACGGCGAGAAGGTCGTCATGCGAATCCTGGACAAGAGCCAGGCGCTGCTCACGCTCGACGACCAGGGGTTCCTGCCGGACGTCCTGGCCCGGTACGAGGCGTCGTACACCAAGCCGTACGGAACGATCATGGTGACCGGTCCGACCGGGTCCGGGAAGTCGACGACCCTCTACGCGACGCTCAACATCCTCAACCAGGTCGACCGCAACATCATCACCGTCGAGGACCCGGTGGAGTACCGGCTCGCCGGGATCAACCAGGTGCAGATCCACTCCCGGGCCGGCCTCAGCTTCGCCGCGGCGCTGCGCTCCATCCTGCGTTGCGACCCCGACATCGTGCTCGTCGGTGAGATCCGCGACAAGGAGACGGCGACGATCGCGATCGAGGCGGCGCTCACCGGCCACCTCGTGCTCACCACCCTCCACACCAACGACGCCGCGTCCACGCCGCAGCGGCTCGTCGAGATGGGCGTCGAGCCGTTCCTCGTGACCAGTGCGTTGAGTTGCGTGCTCGCTCAGCGGCTGGCGCGGCGCCTCTGCCCCCAGTGCGCCGAGCCGTATCAGCCGACCGAGCCCGAACTCCTCGAGGCCGGCTGGCCGATGGACACGACCGCCGAGTGGCCCACACTCCACCGGGCGGTGGGCTGTAACGCCTGCGGCCGGACCGGATATAAGGGACGTTTCGCCCTCCACGAGGTGATGACGGTGACCGAAGAAGTGGAACGGCTCATCATCGAGCGTCGATCGACCGAAGATGTCAAGAAGGCCGCGGTCATGCAGGGCATGGTTCCCCTCCGGGGTGACGGGCTCCGCAAGGTCGCGGCGGGGATGACCAGTCTGGAAGAGGTGTTTCGCGTTGTCGCCTGACCGTAGAAATGAAGACCGCGAAGAGGCAGACCGTCGCCTGCACGGCGACGCCGACATCAGCGGATTGCTGGCCCGCATGGTCGAGATGGGTGCGTCGGACCTGCACATCAAGGTCGGCCGGCCCGCCACCGTCCGGGTCGACGGCACCCTCGAGTCGCTGCGGGGACCGGATCTGCAGGAGGCCGAAGTGGCCGCCATTGCCGAGGGGATCATGCCGGAGTTCCGCCGGGAAGTGTTCGCGACGCGCGGCGAGATCGACTTCGCGCACGAGGTTCCCGGCGTCGGACGGTTCCGGCTGAACGTGTTCCGCCAGCAAGGCACCGTCGCCATCGCGATCCGCTACGTGTTGCCGACCGTCCCGTCGCTCGCCGAACTCGGGCTGCCGGCCGTGACGAGCCGGATGGTCGACGAGGCCGGCGGCCTGGTGCTCGTCACCGGTTCGACCGGATCGGGCAAGTCGACGACGCTGGCCTCGATGGTCGAGCACATCAACCACACGCGCGACGCCCACATCGTGACCATCGAGGATCCGGTCGAGATCCGACACCAGGAAGACCGCTGTCTCATCAGCCAACGTGAGGTCGGCTCCGACACCGACAGCTTCCGGTCGGCATTGAAGATGGTCCTGCGTCAGGACCCCGATGTCATCATGATTGGCGAGATGCGCGACGCCGAAACCGTCTGGGCCGCGCTCGCCGCCGCGGAGACCGGTCACCTCGTGCTCGCGTCCCTCCACACCACCACCGCTACCGAGACCGTCAATCGGATCCTCGACTTCTTCCCCGCCTCGCACCATGGGCAGGTGCGCGCATCGCTCGCCGGATCGCTACGCGGGATCGTCGCCCAGCGGCTGGTGGCACGGGCCGACCTCGTCGGGCGGGTGCCGCTCGTCGAGACGTTGGTGGCGACCGGACGGGTCTTCGACCGGATCATCGACGCCGACCGCACCCACGAACTCGAAGACGTCATCCGCGACGGCGCGTTCTACGGGATGCAACTCTTCGACCAGGCCGCGCTGGAGCTCTACCAGGCCGGGACCATCACCCGTCACGTGGCCCTCGCGGCCGCGACCCGCCCCCACGACCTCGCCCTGATGATGCGCAGCGAAGCCGCTTGACGATTGCTCGTTCGCTCGCGCTCCTGACGGTCATGCCTGGTGTGGGGCTCGCTTCCTCGCGGCTCGCTCCGCAGGCTCCGCTCGGGAGTGGCCTCGCGGGATGCGTCTTTGCCGGGTAGCCGTTCACCGAGATGTGCGAGGCTCGTCTGGTGGATGGTGTGCACCTGCAATCCGATCTTGATGGGGTGCGGGGGAGCGAGGCGACACTGGTCGGGCGGCTGAGCGTCGGCTTCGATCCGGATGCCGATTCGCTCCTCCCCGGGTGGTCGGTGGGGCACGTGCTCACGCACATCGCGCGCAATGCGGACAGTGTGGCGGGGATGATCGAGGGTGCGCTCGCCGGTCGCGTCGCCGACCAGTACCCGGGCGGGTTCGAGGGTCGCGCCGCGGAGATCGATGCCGGGGCCGGTCGCGACCGGGATGCCTTGGTCGAGGACGTGCACACGAGTGGTGATCGGGTCCTCCGGTTGGCGGCCGACGTCGATGCGCCGACGTGGGCGAACGGACGGGGACGGGTGGTCAGTGGCGACGAGTTCCCGCTCTGGCGGATCCTCGTGTCGCGTTGGCGTGAGGTCGAGATCCATCACGTCGATCTCGGATTGGGCTACCGCCCCGTCGACTGGCCGGCCGATTTCGTCGCCCGATCGCTGCCGATCCGTCTCGCCGAGGTCAACGCGAGACGCGCGCCCGACGAGCAGTTCACGATCCCGGCGATTACGACCGCCGGAACCGGTACCGAGCTGGACGGGCCCGCATACGAGGTGCTCGCCTACCTGTTCGGCCGCGGCTCGCTCCCCGGACACCCCGACCTCGCGTTCTGATCAGGGCTGCACCGTCGTCCGATGCTCGACCGTCTGTCGACCCGACCACTCCTGGCCGGGTCCCATCGACAAGCGTTGCCGGGAAGATAGCGACCCGCCACCGATCATCACAGTTCGGCAATGACACCCGCCTCGGCCAGCGAGCGGTTGTCGCCTCACCAAGCCCCAGACCAGTTGAGGCGACAAACGCTCAGGGGATTGGGCTTCGCGGCCGGTGTCGGCCGGTGCCACCGAGGATCAGGAGAGGACGCGCAGGAGTTCTTCGGGACCGAAGACGCCTTCGTGCACGCGGTGGGCGCCGGCGATGCGCAGGGTCCGCATCCCGGCCTCGACCGCGACATTCTGGATCTCCGGACCAGAGGCGCGCCGGGCGATGAGGGCGCCGATCTCGTCGCTCATCGTCATCACCTCGTAGATCGCCATGCGTCCGTAGTAGCCCGTGTTCGAGCAGTGCTGGCAGCCGACCGGTCGACCCACCAACCGGAGGGGCTCGCGGTCGGGCGCGACTGTGAACGCGAGTTCCTGTTCGCTCGGCTCGGACATCACCTTGCAGACGTCACACAACTTTCGGGCGAGCCGCTGGGCGACCACGCACTCGAGGGAAGACGTCACGAGGTAGGGCTCGACGCCCATCTCGACGAGGCGGACCGGCACGGTCGACGCGCTCAGGGTGTGGATCGTGCTCATCACGAGGTGACCGGTGAGCGCAGCCTCGGCGGCGATGAGCGCGGTCTCGGCGTCACGGATCTCACCGACCATGATCACATCGGGGTCGGCCCGGAGGATCGAGCGCAACGCACCGGCGAAGCCGAAGCTGCCGCGCCGCCCGACCTGCATCTGCTTGACACCGTCCATGTGGTACTCGACCGGGTCTTCGACGCTCACGATGCTGCGACTCGGGACGTTCAGCTTCGCGAGGGTTGCGTAGAGCGTCGACGTCTTGCCCGAACCGGTCGGGCCGGCAGCGATGATGGCGCCCTGCGACGCCTGGTACGAGGCCTGGTAGCGGGCGAGGTCGTCGGCTTCGAACCCGAGTTGGTCCAGTTCCAGGACCCCGCGGGAGGTGTCGAGGAGCCGGAGCACGATCGCCTCGCCGGACGACGTCGGGAGCGTGGTCATGCGCACGTCGACCTGCCGGCCATGGCCGGCGAGTGAGAAACGACCGTCCTGAGGCATCCGGCTGTTGGTGATGTCGCAGCCGGCCATGACCTTCAGCCGGCTGACGATCGGTCGCAGCACCCCGCGAGGTGTGTACGACGCGTCGTGCAACACGCCGTCGACGCGGAAACGGATGCGCACCCGTTCGTCGGACGGTTCGATGTGGATGTCCGACGCGCGTTCGATGATCGCCTGGTTCACCATGGCGTCGACGAGGCGGATGATCGGCGCATCCTCGGTCTCCGCCACCAACACGTGCTCGGGTTCGAAGTCGTGCGTGTCGACCGCGTCATCGATGCGGCTCTCCATGCTCGGCTTGGTCCAGATGCGGTTCGCGCACTCGAGGAGCTGAGCCGGGTCGGCGACCACCGGGATGATGGACGCCTTCGTGATCACCTGGAGGTCGTCGAGCGCGAAGACGTCGGTCGGGTCGGCGACCGCCACGCGCAGGACGCCGTCGGACTCGGAGATCGGGATCGCGCGGTACCGGCGGGCGATCTCCTCCGGGATGCGCTGGGCGATGATGTCGTCCACGGGCGCGGCTTCGAGATCGACGAAGTCCATGCCGAGGCGACTCGCGAGCACGCGGGCCGAGTCGAGTGAGGTCACGAAGCCCAACTCGATGAGGATCTCCCCGAGGCGGCCGCCCGTACGACGCTGGACTTCGAGAGCCTCGGCCAGTTGCTGGTCGTCGATGATCCCCTGTTCGACGAAGAGGTCCCCGATCCGGCGCCGGGCCGCGGAGATGGGTGACGGGTTGTCGACGAGTTCGTGGATCACCCGCATGCCATCGGCGCTTGCGGGGTTCGGATTGAGCGGCCATTTGCACCGGAGCCCGGGACGGCGCACCGAATCGGCCGGGGGACGTCGTCACAGACCTCTTCAGTCACCGGGGTCGGAGGCCGATACGCCTTCCAAGGAGGCAGAAGATGCTGTCAAGTCAGGCGCGAGTATTGGGTGAGTTCCTCGTGGAGCGGCACGTGCTGTCCCGCGACGACCTCGCGATTGCGATGGCCGATTCCCGGCGTACCGGCGAGGCACTGCCTGCCGTACTGCGGCGGGAGGGTCTCGTGTCGGAGAAGGACCTCACGGCCGCGGTGGCCGAGACCGTCGGTGTGCGCTTCATCGACTTCACCGAGACGCCGCTGCACCCGGACGCCGCGACGATGGTGCCCGAACACGTCGCGCGTGAACATCAGGTGATCGGCGTCGACTTCGACGGCACCCGCCTGGTGGTCGCATTCCCCGACCCCGGTGACGACGAGTCCGTCCAGGCCGTCGGCGCCGCCACCGGCTACGAGATCATCCCCGCCGCGGCCGGACGCTACGAGATCCAGCACGCGATCGACTCGGTCTTCGGACCCGCCGTGCCCGCGTTGCACGCACAGAACCGGGATGTGGACCCCGCCGAGGACGAGGTCGAGGGCGTCCACGTCAACGACCTGCTCATCAAGGTGCTCGAGCAGCATGGTTCCGACCTCCACCTCACTGCCGGCAGCCCTCCGGTCATCCGGGTCCACGGTGAGCTCCAGGTCGTCGAAGGCATCGACAAGCTCTCCGGCTCGGACATCCGCGAGATGATCTACGCGATCCTCACGCAGAAGCAGCGGGAGAAGTTCGAGAACGATCTCGAGCTCGACTGTTCCTACTCGTTGCCGGGCAAGAGCCGGTTCCGGGTGAACGTGTTCCTCCAGCGCGACAACGTCGGCGCGGTCATGCGGGCGATTCCCTACGAGATCGTGCCGTTCGACGACCTCGGCGTCCCGGACACGGTCAAGAGCTTCGCGGACCTGCCGCGTGGCCTCGTCCTCGTCACGGGGCCGACCGGTTCGGGCAAGAGCACCACGCTCGCGTCGCTGATCGACATCGTGAACCGCGAGAAGGCGTTGCACATCATGACGGTGGAGGACCCGATCGAGTTCCTCCACCAGCACAAGCGGGCGGTGGTGAACCAACGGGAAGTCGGGGAGGACACCAAGTCCTTCGCCGAGGCGTTGCGTCACGTACTGCGCCAGGACCCCGACGTGATCCTCGTCGGTGAGATGCGTGACCTCGAGACGATCCAGACCGCGCTGACCGCGGCCGAGACCGGTCACCTCGTGTTCGCCACCCTCCACACCCAGGACGCGCCGCAGTCGATCGACCGCATCATCGACGTGTTCCCCGCCCATCAGCAGCAGCAGATCCGGGTGCAGCTCGCGGCCTCGCTCCAGGGCGTGTGTACCCAGCAGTTGCTGCCCACCGCCGACGGGAAGGGACGCGCGCTCGCGGCGGAGGTGCTGGTCGCCACTCCGGCGGTCCGGAACCTGATCCGGGAAGGGAAGATCTACCAGATCTACTCCCTCATGCAGACCGGCGCGAAGTGGGGGATGGTCACCATGGATCAGAACCTCGCCCAGCTCGTCGTGCAGCGCAAGGTGACGATGGAGACCGCACTCGAGCGGGCGTCGAACGAGGAAGACCTGCGGCGTCTCGTGCAGTCGGCCGGGAACGGGTGGGCCGCCTGATGCCCACCACCTTCGCCTACAAGGTCCGGGACCAGAACGGAAAGCTGGTCGAAGGCCAGCTCGACGCAGAAGACGCCACCATCGTCGTCGGCAAGCTCCGGCAGATGGGCTACACGCCGATTGCGGTCGAAGCCCAGAACTCCAACAAGCTCAAGGCCGACATCAAGATCCCCGGGATGTCGGGTCGGGTGAAGATGCGCGACATCGCGGTCTTCTCGCGCCAGTTCGCGGTCATGATCAACTCCGGGCTCTCACTGATCCGCTCGCTCGCGATCCTCGCCGACCAGACCGAGAACCCCGAACTCGCCCGGATCATCGGCGAGGTGCGACTCGACGTCGAGAAGGGCGTCTCGCTCTCCTCCGCGATCGCCAAGCACCCGAAGGCGTTCTCCCGTCTCTACATCGCGATGGTGCGCTCGGGTGAGATCGGCGGGGTGCTCGACGCGGTGCTCATGCGACTCGCCGACACCATCGAGGCCCAGGTCGAACTCCGCCGCAAGGTGAAGTCGGCCATGACCTACCCGGTCGTCGCCCTGTCGATCTGTCTGCTGATCTCCGCCGCGATGCTGCTGTTCATCGTCCCGCAGTTCAAGGCGATCTACACCGACCTCGGTGGGCAACTCCCGCTGCCGACCCGTGTCCTGATCTCGCTCTCGGACATGTTGAAGTCGTACTTCCCGGTCGTCATCCTGCTCGCCGGCATCGGTATCTACTTCTTCCGGCGCTGGATCAAGACCGATGTCGGCCGGGTCAAGTTCGACGCCTTCAAACTACGGGTCCCCGTCTTCGGTGTCCTCACCCGGAAGACCGCGCTCGCCCGGTTCTCCCGCACACTCGCGGCGCTGACCCGCTCCGGTGTCGGCATCCTCGAGGCGCTCGACATCGTGGCGGAGACGGCCGGCAACGAGACCGTCTCGATCGCGCTGCGCGAGACCCAGAGTGCGGTCAAGCGCGGCGACACGCTCGCCCGTCCGTTGGAGCAGCACGAGGTGTTCCCGCCGATGGTGGTCCAGATGATCGCGGTCGGTGAGGAAACCGGTGCGCTCGACGAGATGCTCGACAAGATCGCCGACTTCTACGACCAGGAAGTCTCCGCCACCGTCGACGCGCTGACCTCGCTCATCGAGCCCCTGATGATCATCGTCATGGGCACGATCGTCGGCGGCATGATCATCAGCCTCTACCTGCCGATGTTCAACATCATCAAGCTCATCAAGTAGAGGGCTCGTCCTTATTGCCTCGCCGCTCACGCTCCTGAGGCGTGGTGGTGGCGCGAGGTTCGCTCCGTGGCTGCTTGCCTCCGCAAGCTCCGGCTCGGGTGGTGATGCCAGGCGGCGCGTCGTGGCCGTAGGTTCTCTGCGTGAGATCGACGGGTCGGTTGCGTCTGGCGTTCGTCGTGGTGCTCGCGTGCGGTGTCTACGCGTGTAGCGATGATGCGGTGGTCGTCACGCCCGTGAACGCAAGATCCGCGGTGACGGCTGGTGCCGTCGATGCCGCGAGGTTGATCGGGGGGTCGTGGTCGGTGCCTGATCCGGTGCACGGCGTCGATGTGGTCATTGCCGAACGCTGCGGCGGGCCGAGCGCGGGGCTCGGGTATCCACGCGCTGGTCTGGTTGCCGATGGAGTTTCGCCCACGCGGGCCGGTACGCCGATCAAGTCCGAGACCATCGAGACGACCCACGTCCGTATCGCGGTTCGCGTCTATGCCGACGACGCGGCGGCGCGCTCGGCGGTCGAGCGCGTCGGGGTCGTCGGGGTCGAGGGCTGTGTGCTCGCGGCGACGAACGAGTTCCTGGCGACGAGAACGGCGAGCGACTTCGAGTCGGTGGCACCGGCGTCGCGTTCGTCCTTCGCCACGTCGATGCGCGTGTCCGACGGCGGATCGACCCGATTGATCACCGCCACCTTCGATGAAGGCGTGCTCGGCGGCTCTGACAATTCGCACATCGTCGACGTGCTCGCGGAGCAGGACGGCCCGGCGGTGATCACGGTCGTGGTCGCGTCGAACGGTCAGATCGAACACCCGATCGCGGTCGCCACCCTTGCTCGGCGTCTGGCCGATGCGGCCCGAGCGCGTACCGCCGCGCGACTCCACTGATCCGGACCTCGGTCATGTGCGAGGCTCGCGGCATGAGCTTCGATGCGACGACGACGACCGATGAGGTGCTCGACGGGCAGGACCTGACCGGCCGCCATTACGTGGTCACCGGTGCGACCGCCGGGCTCGGCGAGGAGACCAGCCGGGCACTCGCCGCGCACGGCGCCACCGTCACCATGACCGCACGCGACGCGTCGCGCGGCGAGGCGTCGGTTGCCCGCATCCGGGCCACGGTGCCCGATGCCGATCTCACGGTTCGGATGCTCGACCTCGCGTCACTGGCCGACGTGCGACGCTTCGCCGACGAGTACCGCTCGGCGAACGACCGCACCGATGTCCTCATCAACAATGCGGGGATCATGGCGTGTCCGCACGCAACGACCGCCGACGGGTGGGAGATGCAGATCGGCACCAACCACATCGCGCACTTCCTGCTGGCCCAACTCCTCATGCCCACCCTCGGCGAGGGCTCGCGCGTGGTGGCGCTCAGTTCGGCCGGCCACCGCTTCAGCGACGTCGACCTCGACGACCCGAACTTCGAGACCACCGAATACGACCCGTGGGTCGCGTACGGGCGTTCGAAGACGGCGAACGCGTTGTTCGCAGTCGAACTCGACCGACGGCTCGCGGATCGGGGTGGGCACGCGTACTCGGTGCATCCCGGTGGGATCATCACCGAGTTGGGTCGTCACCTCACCAAGGAGACGTTGGCGGTCCTCACCGATGTGCCGACGGATCAGGCCATCGAGTGGAAGACCGTCCCGCAGGGTGCGGCGACCTCGGTCTGGGCCGCGACCGCAACCGAACTCGACGCGCACGGCGGTGCGTACCTCGAGGACTGCCACGTGGCCGAGCGCAACGACGTTCCCGACTCGCGTGGTGGCATCAAGTCGTACGCGATCGATCCGGACCGCGCGGCCGCGCTGTGGGACCGCACCGAGGGTTGGTTGGTAGGAGAGCACTGACGCCGGGAGGCGCAGGGAACCCGGGGCAGGGGGCTGGTCCTGCGCCTCGACCGGCGTCAGAAGGGGCCGGCTTGGGGGAGGTCGGCCATACCCCAACAACGCACCGGGCCGGTGGTCTGTTCCCAGGTTTCTCCAGAACCTGCGTGCCCGTGGTCACTCACGCGCGCACGGTGGCGCAATCAGACGCGGGCTGCGGCGGCGAGCTTGTAGGTGTCGGTCGAGATCTCGGGGTCGGTGTCGAACTCGGGGATCACCGAGTTGCCGAACAGCTCGACCGTCTCGACCAGGAGTTCGTGGGGGTACACCGATCCCGACGGGCCGAGGATGAGCTGGTCGACGCCCGTGCCCTCCCACAGTCGGAGTGCATCCGCACACTGTTCGGGGTTCCCGACGATGCTCGCGCCCATCTCACGGCCGGCGATGACCTGCTCGGGCGTCGGATCCGCGATGAGCGCAGGCCACTCGGGTACCCACGCCGGCTTCGGGAACGTGTCGAGGTACTTGAACACCAGGCTCTGCTGCCGGCCGTTGCCCGATCGGGTGGCCCAGTCGACCGCTGCGGCATCGTCGTCGAGGCACATGAAGCTCGTCGTGATCGCCACGTTGTCGTTGACGAACTCGCCGACGGGGTCCGCGTCCTTGATCGCTTCCTTGTACATCTCGATCAGCGGTTTCATCTTCTCGGGTGAGCCGCCGGTGAAGCAGAGGACGCCGAGCCCCATCTTCCCGGCCTTCTCGAAGGTGCCGGGGTTGCCGGCGGCCACCCACATGGCCGGGTGGGGCTTCACGTAGGGCTTCGGGAGCACGTTGCGTTCCGGCAACGAGAAGAACCGGCCGTCGTGCGAGTACGTGCCGTCGCGCCACATGTACTTGAACTCACCGATGGCCTCGTCGTACATGTCCTTGGTGATCTCGGGGTCGGTGATGCCGAACCCGGCCTGCTCGGTGGTCGATGACCCGCGGCCGGTGCCGAACTCGAAGCGCCCCTCAGACAGGTGGTCCATCATCGCGACCCGCTCGGCGACGCGCGCCGGGTGGTTCACCGGGGGAGTGATGTTGATGATCCCGGAACCGATGTGCATGCGGTCGGTCTTCGCGGCGACGAACGGCATGATCGTCTCGTTGGCCGAGATGTGGGAGTACTCCCAGAGGAAGTGGTGCTCGGTCCACCAGGAGTACTTCCAGTTCGTGCGGTCCCCGACGACCGCGAGGTCGACCTCGCTCATGAGCCGGTGGTGCTCGGCGTCGGGATCGGCGGCCATGAGGTCCTCGTGCACGAACCCACCCATGAACAGACCGAACTCCATACGAACCTCCAAGTCGAACGCCGCGGCCTTCCCATCGGGCCGGGCAAAAATGAAACCTGTTCTAGTTTTGCAGAGCGGACCACAAATGTCTAGCGAGCGGTAAGTTCGCCACGATGGTGCTCGGGACTCCAGCCGGTGATGGGTTCCGGATGCCGGGGGAGTTCGAGGCGCACGACGGTTGCTGGATGGCGTGGCCGACCCGGCCGGACAACTGGCGGGACGGGGCCGGGCCCGCCCAACGGGCCTTCGCCCGGGTCGCGGCGGTCATTGCGAGGTCCGAACCCGTCACCGTCGTCGCCGATCCGGTCGCGGTGGGGGCGGCCGGGGCCATGCTCGGACCCGACGTCGCGGTGCTGCCGATCCCGTATGACGACGCGTGGATGCGCGACATCGGGCCGACGATCGTCGTCGACGACCGGGGTGAGCGACGCGGCGTCGACTGGGAGTTCAACGCCTGGGGCGGCACGCACGGTGGGCTCTACGCCGAGTGGCAGCACGACGACGAGATGGCCGCTGCCGTGTGCGTGACGTTGGGGATCGAGCGGTACCGGGCACCGTTCGTCCTCGAAGGTGGATCGATCCATTCCGATGGTGAAGGAACGCTGCTCGTGACCGAGGAGTGTCTGCTCCATCCGAACCGCAACCCCACGATGTCGCGTGCGGAGATCGAACGTGGTCTGCGCGACTACACAGGGTGCGAGACGGTCATCTGGCTCGGCCTCGGCGTGGTCGACGACGAGACCGACGGACACGTGGACAACCTGGCGTGCTTCATCCGCCCGGGGGTGGTCGTGCTGACCTGGACCGACGACCGGTCCGATCCCCAGTACGAGCGGTCGCTCGACGCGCGACACCGGTTGGAAGCCGCCGTCGACGCCCGCGGCCGCCGCTTGGAGATCCACGTCCTGCACCAGCCGGGTCCGCTCGCGGTGACCCCGGCGGAGGCCGCGGGGGTCCAGGCGGTCGCGGGTACGCAGCCTCGCGAGGCCGGGTCGCGGCTCGCCGCGTCGTACGTGAACTTCTATCCGGCCAACGACACGATCGTGATGCCCGGTCTGGACCCGCGCCACGACGACGCCGCCGCGGCCACGCTGGCCGAACTGTTCCCCGGCCGCCGGGTCGTGCCGGTGCCGGCCCGGGAGATCCTCCTCGGCGGTGGGAACGTCCATTGCATCACCCAACCGATGCCTCGGGCATCGGGCCCGCCACCGGTACATTGATCCGCCACATGGTGGAGATCGGGACGGCGGCGACACCCTGGCGCGCCGCCGCCGTGGCGGCGGGCGCCGCGCTGGCGGCGGAGGCCGAGGGCGCGCACGCTTTCTGGTATCCGGACCTCACCCTCGACGGTGCCGACCTCTCGGAATCGGAGTGGCGGGCGGCCGCCGGTGCGTTGGCCCGAATCGTTCCCGATCCCGGCGACCTGGCCGATCCGATCGTGTCGACCGTCGTCGGGTTGATGATGGCCCGCCGCATGCGGGTCGGGGTCTTGGGCTGGAATCCCGGTCCCGACGCGATACGGGCCGCCCGCACGGTGGCGACCGTCGCGGACGTTGCGCCCGGTCGCGCGATCTTTGCGTTCGCGGCGCCGGACGACGTGCTCGCCGGACTCGCCAAGGTCGTACGGGACGACCTCGATGTGGAACTCGCCGTCTACGGCGAAGGGCCTGGCGTTGCGGGGGATCTCGGATGGGGTTGGATCGGTGTGGGCCACGATGCCGCGGGTCTGCTCGGTACGGCTCGTGATGCGGGGGTCACCGGGCCGATCGGTATCCATCTGCGAGTGGTCGCCCACGCCGACGAATCGGTCGCGCGCGCCGCACTCGGGGCCCCGCTCCTGCGGGCGCTGGATCTCGGGCCGGACCGGGCGGGCGTGGTGGTCGGTGCACCGGAGGCTGTCGACGCCGCCATCGACGAATACGTTGCCGCCGGCGCCACGCGAATCGTGCTGGACAACCTGCTGCCGCTCGGTGCCCCCGACCAACTCGAAGGCGCGCAAGTCGCGCTGCGGGGTTCGATCCGCCGGGCACGGCTCCGGCACCGGAGCGCGTCGGGCGCCACCGAGGGGACGAGCCGCGGATGAACGTCGGCGAACTCGCGGCCCACGACGTGCTCTGGAAGGTGCGCGCCGACGCGCGTCGCGCCGACGTCGAACTCGGCCGGCGCGCCGATGTGTTCCCGTACTTCGTCCCGATCGGATCGGCGCTCGGACGGGAGGCCGTGGTCGACGGCCGGGCCCGCCTGATGTTCGGGTCGAACAACTATCTCGGACTCGCCGACGACCCGCGGGTGATGGCCGCGGCGCAAGACGCGATCGACCGCTACGGCACGGGGTGCACCGGGTCACGGTTGATGAACGGGACCCTCGATCTCCACCTCGAGTTGGAGGCCGAACTCGCGACCTGGATGCAGCGCGAGGCGGCGCTCGTGTTCACCGCCGGCTACTTCGCGAACCTGGCCACGATCTCGACGTTGTGTGGTCCGGACGACGTGGTCGTCGGCGACGCGCGGAACCATGCGTCGATCGAGGACGGTGTGCGGCTCTCCGGCGCGCGCGCGGTCACCGTGCGCCACAACGACCTCGATCAACTCGCGGCCAAGCTGGGCCGGCTCGACGCGCCGGCGCTCGTCGTCTGGGACTCCGTGTTCTCGATGGACGGTGACGCCGTCGATTTGGAGCGCCTGCTCGAGATCACCCGTGCCGCGGGTGCGCGCACCCTCATCGACGAAGCGCACTCGCTCGGTGTGCTCGGCCCGGACGGTGGCGGGATGGCCGCGGCCGTCGATCCGCCGGCCGATCTCGTCATGGGGACGTTCAGCAAGTCGCTCGCTTCGTGTGGGGGAGCGATCGCCGGCGACCGGGACGTGATCGAGTACCTGCGCATCCATGCCCGCCCCTTCGTGTTCACCGCGTCGGCGGTTCCGGCCGCGGTCGCGGCGGCGCTCGCCGCCGTTCGCATCTGCATCGCCGAACCGTGGCGGGCCGAGCGCGTGCGCGCCACGGCCCGACGACTGGCTCGCGGTCTGACCGACGCCGGGTACACGGTGTCGGGCGGTGCGGCGGCGATCGTGGGTGTCCGGGTCGCGGACGAGTGGGCCGCGACCCACGCGTGGCGGGCGCTGATGGACGAGGACATCTACGTGAACGTCGGGGTCTTCCCGGCGGTCCCGCGTGGTGACGCGATCCTGCGGCTGAGTACGACGGCCGCGCACACCGACGCCGACGTCGACCGGTGCCTCGACGTCTTCGCCCGGGTGGTTGCGCCATGACCGCCGCGGGTACTTCCGACGGGGCCGTGCGGGCGGTCGTCATCCCGGGCCTCGCCACCGCCCTGGGGGTCGGTGAGGCCATGGTCACCGACGACCTGGAACTCGCGACGCTGGGGCTGTCGTCGCTCGAGGTCATGGAGTTGGTGTTCGAAGCGGAGGACCGGCTCGACGTCGTGTTCCGCGAGGAATCGCTCGCGGCGGTCACGTCGGTCGGTGGGCTGGTCGCCGCGCTCGTCGCCGAGGTGGACGCGCGCACGCAATGACGATCTCGACCCTCATCGAACTGCTCGTCGCCCGGGCCGACGAACGCGGTGATCAGGACGTGTTCCGCTTCGTCGACACCGGTGACGCGTGGACGTACCGCGACCTGGTCGATCGCGCGGCGCGGGTCGGCGGCACGCTCGCAACCCGCGGGGTCGCCCACGGTGACCACGTCGGGGTGCTGACCGACGACCGAGCGGCATTCTGCGAGGCGTTCTTCGGTGCTCATGCCGCCGGTGCGGTGCCGGTGCCGCTCGGCGTGACCGGCACGGTCGGATCCGACGCATGGCGCACGCTGCTCCGGGACCGCATCCGCCGGTTCCGGATCGGCGCCGTCCTGACCGACGTCGCCGCCACCGACGCCCTCGCGGCTGCGCTCGCGCCGACCCCGGTGTTGGCCGTGGACGGCACCGCCGGGAACCGCGCGCCGTTCGCCGACCCGGCTCCGTACGCGTTCGTCCAACCGTCCTCCGGCACGACCGGAGATCCCAAGGGCGTGCTCGTCGGTCACCGTGCCGTGCTCGCCAACCTCGCCGCGATCGGCGAGCACTGGGAACTCGGACCCGACGACATCGGACTCTCGTGGTTGCCGCTCTTCCACGACATGGGACTCATCGGCACGATGATCAACGCGATCTATCAGGGCGCGTTGCTCTACCACTGGCCCACCGCGAGCTTCCTGCGGAGTCCGGGTCGCTGGCTCCAACTCGTCGACGAACTCGACGTGACCATCGCCATCGCACCACCGTTCGCGCTGCAGCTCGTCACCCGGCGCCAGCTCCGCCGCCCGGGTGTGGTCGACCTGTCACGCGTGCGGCACGTCCTTGTCGGGGCCGAGCAGATCCGGCCCGACGTCCTCGACGCGTTCGCCGACGCGTTCACGCCGAGCGGACTCGGTCGCGGTGTCATCAGTCCGACCTACGGGCTCGCGGAGGCGACGCTCGCCGTCTCCGCGAACGCGCCCGGGACTCCATACCGCGTCCTGCCGGTCGGTCGGCACCGGCTCGTTTCCTGCGGGTCGGCGCTGCCCGGCATCGAGGTGTCCGTGAGCGGAAAAGGCGAGCTGCTCGTGCAGAGTCCCGCGCTGATGGACGGTTACCTCGACGACCCGGTCGCGTCCGCCCGGGCGATCGAGTCCGGCGTGCTCCATACGGGAGACGCGGCGGTGATGGTGGACGACGAGGTGGTGATCGTGGGCCGGCAGAAGGAGATGATCAACCGCGGCGGCGTCCGCCTCCCGGCATCGGACTTCGAACTCGCGCTCGCGGGCGTCGAGGGGCTCCTGCCCGATCGCGTGGTCGCCTTCGCCGACGTGACCGAGGCGGGGGAGCGGGTGGTGGTCCTCGCCGAATCCCGTTGGACGAGTCGCGCCGACGAGGCGGTGCTCGCCAGCCGCGCCCGGCTCGCCGATGCGGGCCTGCCCGTCGACGTCGTCGAACTGGTCCCCGCCGGGTTCATTCCGCGGACGACGAGCGGGAAGCTGCGTCGGGCTGCTGCATACGAACGGTGGTCGGCGCAGCGGGCGGTGGCGCGACCGCACTGAACCGGGACTCCCAGTCGCGCTGACGCCGTTTGGCGTCCGCGACGAACGGCGAGATCGCGATGGCCCGCAGGACGATCGTGTTGACGACGTCCATCGGGAACCGCAGGGGTCGGACGATGTCGAGGAACAAGACGACCCGCTCCTCGTCGGTGTCGTTCCACACCTCGTGCTCGTACGTGTCGTCGAACATCAGGCTGGCGCCCTCGGACCAGGTGGCGTACCGGTCGCCGATGCGGATCCGGCACCGCTCGGCTGCGGTCGGGACCTTCAGTCCGAGGTGGTAGCGGACCAACCCCTTGTACGGCCCGCAGTGTTCCGGGATGTGCTTTCCGGGCGCGAGGATGGAGAACATCGCGGTCTGGAGGCCGGGCACGGTCGCGACGAGCCGGGCCGTCTCGGGGCAGCGGGCGCAGTTGGCGTCCGAGCGGTGCCCGAACCCGTAGAGGAAGTACGTCTTCCAGCGGTCGTCGTCGGTGATCGTCGCCTGGTCGGTCGAGATGTCCTGGAAGTTGGGGAGCGCCTCGCGACGGACGAGGAGTTGGTCGAGTTCCGCGCGCATGCGCGGCCATCCCGCTTCGAGCGTGCGGGTCCAGGCGAAGTCGTTCGGATCGAGCAGGGGCGCGTTGCCGATGAGCGACGCCCGGGCCACGAGACGGTCGAGTCGGTCCAGGATCCATTCGCCGACGAGCACGGTGATGTCGACGATGCGAGCCCACATAGGGGGCGACCGTAGCGAATGCTCACTTTCCTGCGCTCGTGGCGCCAGGGTCGGCTCCTGGGCCGCCGGACCCAAAATTCTTCTGGGTATTCAGGTCGGACCGGCTCGGCCGATGGATATCTGGACACCAACGGTCGGTCATATCGCCCGGGAGTGTCGTCACCAACCAAACCGAACCCCAACAGGAGAATCATTCACATGCAGCAGATGCTGACGAACCTGCGGGCGCGGCGTGAGGACGAGCGTGGATTCACGCTCATCGAGCTCATGGTCGTGGTGTTGATCATTGCCATTTTGATCGCCATTGCCATT
>JBBSBV010000043.1:0-28739 GCA_038250905.1 Acidimicrobiia bacterium | reverse complement strand
CGGCGAGTTTCACGGTTGACAATGCGACGCAGATCACCGCGTCGTCGCCCGCGAGTTCGGCGGGTGCGGTGGACATCACCGTGACGACGGTCGGCGGCACGAGTGCGACGAGTGCGAACGACCAGTTCACCTTCGTCGCGACGGGCCCGACGTGTGGAACCGCCTGCATCACCGTCGGAGACAAGGCAATGCTCGAGATGGACTTCACCCACGGGATGATCCTGCCCGTGACGTTGTCGCAACCGGCGACGCAACTGGTCACGGTGCAGTACGCGATCACG
This sequence comes from Acidimicrobiia bacterium, assembly GCA_038250905.1. GTDB lineage: Bacteria > Actinomycetota > Acidimicrobiia > IMCC26256 > JAENVU01 > JAENVU01. Next base: position 28,458 of record JBBSBV010000043.1, on the reverse strand, counting down.
AGCGGCTCCGCGACCGGCGGAATCAAGCCCGGTGTCGACGTCGACTTCAAGACCAAGACGGGGACGCTCACGTGGAAGCCGAGCCTCAGGACCGGCCTCACGGGAATCACGAAGACGATCTCGGCAACAGTCTTCGGCGACCTCGTTGGTGAGCCGGACGACACCTTCACGGTCACGCTGTCGAATCCGACCGGCGGCTACGGCCTCGGTGCAGGAACGGGCACCGGTGACTGCGGGAGCTCGACGGGTTGCGCAACCGGCACGATCCTCAACGACGACGGCATCGCCGCCGGGTTCACGCTCGGAGTCGGCGACGGCTCGATCTTCAGCGCTCGCAGCGGCGCGCAGTCGATCAAGCTTCCGGTGACCCTCTCGGGGAAGGCCGGCACCAACGTCTCGATCGACTACACCGTCGTTCCGGGTACCGCTACTTACAGCAAGAAGGCCACCGACGGCGGTGATTACGGTGGAAAGGTGTCTGGGACGCTCACCTTCCTGCCCAACCAGACGATCAAGCAGATCGCGCTCCCGATCTGGCCGGACGCCATCGTGCAGCCGAACCAGGGTTTCACGATCATGCTCACGAACCTGAACGGGAACGGGACCGGGGTCACCCTGATCCGCATGACTGGCAACGGAACCATCCTGGGTCTCACCTGACCCGGCGTCGTCCGGTCACCGGTCGCCCGGGTCAGGAGATCCGGGTGTGTCTCACGCTCGCGCGTCGCCAGCGGTCTCGTCGTCCGTCGGTGTGTCTGGCGGGTTCGGGCTCGTGGTTGGGTCACTGACGACCGTTGTCAGGACCTCTGAGGGGAAGCCGAGTTGGGTGATGGAGTCGCGGTGCACGATGCGGAAGCCGCCCGCCGAGAGGTGAGGGGCGAGGCGTACCCCGCGGCATCCTCCGAGGAGTCTCGGCGATAGTCGGTAGATCCAGCTGTAGACGTTGTGGCGACGTCGTTCCGCGATGGCCATGCTGACGACGATGACCCGGCCGTCGTCGCGCACGACCCGTCGGATCTCGTCGATGATCCCCGGGAAGTCAGACTCGGGGAGCAGATCGAAGAAGTAGCTGGCGGTCACGAGATCGAACGCCTGGTCAGGGAAGGGCAGCGCGTGCGCGTCGGCAATGCCGAGCGTCGCAGTACCGGCGAGGGGGGCGGTTCTGGTGCGCGCCCGAGCGAGCATCTTCGGGGAGAGATCGATGCCCTGGTTCGTTCCGTGGGGGTTCGCACTGACGAGTTGGGCGAACTGCTGGCCAGTCCCGACAGCGATCTCGAGGACGTCTTCTCCGTCGTTCGGTGCGGCGCGCTGCAGCGCGCGGCGCTGGGCCCGTGATTCGGTCAGGCCGGCCCACAGGTCATAGACCCTCGAGAGGCGGTCGTACAGCGCCCGGATGTCGCGCTGGTCGACCCGAGCGGATTGATGCGCACGGCTGTCGTTCATGCCGAACCTTTGGGTGCGTCGGTGGTGAAGTTCACCGACGTTACCGAGGTGTCGAAGTGCACGGCCTGTGGGGCAGGCCGAGGATTCTTGCGACCGGTTCTCGCCGCTCCTACTCTCCCCCGATGTCTTTTCGCCGTCTCGTACCGTTTGCCGTCCTCCTCCTGGTTGCCGGGTCGATCGCGGTGTTCGCTGCCTCGCCCGAGACCGCGAGTGCGGCGCCGGTTCCGCAGCAACTGCACTTCGAGTACGGCCCCGTCCATCTCAATCCCGGCCAGAACATCATCCAGTACTCGTCGCCGAACATCCCGAAGCCAACGGTGCCGGGATGGATCACCGGAATCCGCGCCAACATGGTGTTCCCCGATGGGACGGTCCCTCCCTCGGACGTGATCATGTTGCATCACGCGGTCTGGCTGGACCTCTCGGCGCAGGATCTCACGTCGCCGTCTACCGCCGAGCGTTTCTTCGCCACCGGTGAGGAGAAGAGCAGCCTGACGCTGCCGACAGGCTTCGGCTACCGGTACGAACCGACGGATCAGTGGCTGCTCAACTACATGCTCCACGTGCTCGTCAACCAGTCGTTCGACGTGAAGTTGACCTACGACCTCGACTTCGTTCCGGCAACCTCCGGCCGGCTGCGGTCGGTCCGACCGATTTGGATGGACGTGCAGAACGGCTCCTCGTACCCGGTCTTCGACGCGGTCGCCGGTACCGGTGTCGCAGGTAAGTACACCTATCCCGCGATGGCGAACAATCCTTACGGCGCGGGTCAGAAGCTGAACGAGTACACGGTTCCGGCGGGCGGCGTCATCGTCAAGGCCACGGGCCATCTTCATTCCGGCGGGATTTCCACCGAGCTGTATGCGAGCCGCACCGTGGCGACGGGAATCAAGACGAAGCGGGTCTTCAAGTCAGACGCCGTGTACTGGAATCCCACGGGTCCCGTGTCATGGGACATGTCGATGACCGCGACTCCGGCGACGTGGAAGCTGCACGTCAAGGCGGGCGACGTCCTGAGCCTTCAGGCCACCTACGACACGAGCAGTCGATCGTGGTACGAGTCGATGGGGATCATGATGGCTTGGTACGCGCCAGGCGTCGGGGGGAAGCCGACCTTCGGATTGGGTGTCGACGTTCCCGGGCTGGTGACCCACGGGCACCTCTCTCCGGAGAACGACAATCACGGTGGCGGTGTGGATCCGGGTCTGCCTGATCCGGCCGGGCTGCCGAACGGTCCGTTGACCAGCACCGTCAACATCACCGGTTTCGAGTACGGACCGACTGACCTCGACCTGCTTGCCCAGGTCCCCACCGTTCCCCACGGCAGCAGCATCACGTTCAAGAACCTCGATGCACCCGCGAGCGGCTACGGAACCTTCCACACCATCACCGGGTGCAAGCTCCCGTGCAACAAGTCGACCGGTCTCTCGTTCCCGCTGCCCGACGGTCCCGTCGTCTTCGATTCCGGCCAGCTCGGCAACGACGGCCCGCCGACCAAGGGCGCAGTGACGTGGAGCACGCCCTCGAACCTCGCCGCGGGCGACTACACCTTCTACTGCCGGGTCCACCCGTTCATGCGCGGCGTGTTCCGCGTCACTCCGTCGTGAGCTGAACGATCCGATGGGGATCGACGGCACCGGGGAGGCGCTTCGCCCTCACCGCGCCGGAGGGCCTGGCACGAGCAACTCCGTGGCGGCCAGTCGGTTGCAGGACAGGTCCGGCGCGGCTCATCAAGTGCGCTGCACCTACCGGCTCGAGAGGACAGGCTTCCGATGACATTCGCACCGATCGCTCCGACCATGCACGTTCCACCAAGCAGTTCCTCGACGACGTCTTCTCGTTGGTCGAGCCGGAGGACGTACGGTGGGTGTTCCTCTCCCACGACGACGTGGACCACAGCGGCAATCTCGACGAGGTGATGTCCGCGTGCCCGAACGCGATGCTGGTCTGCAACTGGGCCATGGTCGAGCGGCACACCAACTGCTTCGACTTCCCCCTCGATCGGTGTCGCTGGGTGATGGACGGTGAATCCCTCCACATCGGTGACCGGACCCTGCAGGCCATGCGCCCGCCCGTATTCGACTCACCGACGACGCGTGGTCTGTTCGATCCGACCACCGGTGTCTACTGGGCAGTCGACACGTTCGCCACGCCGTTGCCCGATCCGCACATGGGGGGTCGCAGACCTCGACCCGGAGTTCTGGGGCGGAGGAATGCACCTGTTCGCGTTGGGCGCGGTGAGTCCGTGGATCACGATGCTCGACCCGGTGAAGTACGGGAAGTACGTCGATGGTGTGCAGAACCTGCCGATCACGTCGATCGCGTCGTGTCACAGTCCGCTGATCGAGGGTGAGTTCATCGAGCAGGCGTTCAACCGGGTGCGCGAGTTCCCGACGCTCGAGGCCCCGCCGATGCCGGACCAGTCGATCCTCGACCAGATCATCGCCGCCACGTCGCAGCCGGTCGACTGACCGTGGCGATGCCGACGCGACCGTGACGGGCTCCGACATCGAGACCCGGGTGCGTGCCATCTGCATGGCACTCCCCGGCGTCACGGAGAAGCTGAGCCACGGTTCGCCGGCGTTCTTCGCGAAGCAGCAGTTCGTGATGCTGTGGGCCGACGGTCACCACGATCATCACTTTCCTCATCTGTGGGCGGCGGCGCCGCCCGGCGCGCAGGAGGAACTGGTCGAGACCGATCCCGAGCGGTTCTTCCGACCTCCGTATGTGGGTGGTCGGGGCTGGATCGGGGTGCGCCTCGACGGCGACGTCGACTGGGACGAGATCACGGCCATCTGCGCGGACGGATTCCGGGTCGTCAGCGCTTGACGAGCAGGTACTTCGCGGTGAACGCGTCGTCGGAGTACTCGGCGCGGTCGATGGCGAACCCCGCGTGCTCGAGCATCGGTTCGAGCAGCCAGGAGAACGTGGAGTGCTCGTCGCGGATGTGTTCCGCCAACTCCCAGCGCTGCCAGCCGTCGTCCCCCGCGGCGCTTCCGGTCGCGCACCAGCGTTCGACGCGTCGCGCGGCCTCCGCCGCCGGGAAGCTGTACACGACGTCCCACAGGCGGAAGATGCCGCCCGGGCGCAGTAGCCCGTGGATGCGCACCAGCGCGAGGGTCTTCCAGAAGTCAGGCAGATGGTGGAGTGCGTAGCGGGAGTAGACCGCCTCGACCGGCTTGCCGGGGTGGTCGAACGTGAGGAATCCGGCGCGCGCGATCGTCACGTTCTCCCGATCGGCCACCTTCGTCTGCAACCGCTGGAGCATGACCGATGACACGTCGACCGCGACGACGTGGGCGCCGGTTGCAGCCATCGCGACCGTGAACTGGCCGGTGCCGGCGCCGAGGTCGATCACGGTGGAGGTCGGCCCGATGCCGAGCGACTCGAGCAGGGCTGCCTCCGCATCGGCGTCGGCGTCCTCCTTGCTGTCGTAGCGCGCCACGTGCGCGGCATCGAGGTTCTCCCGCCCGGCACTCGCGGTCTCGTCGATCAGCCAGCCCGGTAGGGGCTCGGAGGGCAGATCCCGTTCCATGCCCGCGAAGCGTTCCATGCCGGCGAGGTCAGCCGCGGCAATTTGGCTGCGAGGTGGCCCCGGCCGATGGATACTGCAGATCGGCGGCTGCACCGCGGCCCGAACCGAAGGTGGCGACGACGTGGACCGTGAAGAACTCCGGGAACGGCAACGACCGATCAAGGAGCAGTTCCGGTCCGATCCGGAGGCTGCGGTCATCACGTTGCGGGCCGACGGTTCGCTCGCGTCCGATGACGTGAGTTGCTCGGTCCAGACCGGGCGGGCGCTGGTTGAAGCCGGCCTGCACCCGGCGACCGGCGGTGACGGCACGCTGGCCTGCTCGGGCGACATGCTGCTCCAGGCCCTGGTCGCGTGTGCCGGGGTGACGTTGCGCTCCGTCGCGACGAGTCGCGGTATCACGGCCTCGGGGACCGTCTCCGCGGAGGGCGACCTCGATTTCCGGGGGACGCTCGGTGTCGACCGCGAGGCGCCGGTGGGATTCCGCGCCATCCGGCTGCTCTTCGATCTCGAGTCGGACGCGTCGGCCGATGATCTCGATGCGCTGATCGCGACGACCGAGCAATATTGCGTCGTCTTCCAGACTCTGGCGTCCTCACCCGCGTTGAGCGTCGCCCGGACCTGAATGCCGGCTCAGTCGGCGGTGTGCTCGGTCCAGATGGTGCCGTCCCAATACCGGAGCCGGCGTTGTCCGTGCGGGTCCGGGAACCACCCGGCGGGCGCGACCACGGGCGTGGGTGGTGCGGTCGGGGCCGGCATCGGTGGGCTGGTCCCGACGGGTGCGTATCGCAGGGTGGCCGCGCGGCGAGCCGAGCTCCGGCGGGCGAGGCCGACGATGAGCAACACGATGCCGCCGAGGAACAACAATCCGCCGCCGGCCGTAGCGATGATCCATCCGACGTTGTCGCGGACCACGTCGCCGAGCGGCTTCTGGATGACGACCCGCGCCGGCGCGGTCCGGAACTGCAGCCGGTAGGTGCCGGCACGAGGCGCGATGAACTCGACCGCGGCCACGTAGTGCTCGGAGTTCCGGTCGATCGACTCGCCCCGGTCCGACCGCCGGACCCGGAGACGGGAGCCGTCGGGGGCGGTGACGGTGACCTGGTTCGGTTCGATCGACACCGCGTCGAGACGATTGACGTCGACCCTCCCGAACGACACCGTCGGCCCCGTCTGCTCGAACACGACATGGGTCCCCGAATCGAGGTGGATCGAGACGATGCCGGGGACCGTGTACCGGGGCCCGGTGATCACGTCCCAGAACGCAGCGCCGAGTGCGACCGCGCCGGCGATGCCCAGGACGAGCCCGAGCACGATCACCGGGATCGCGGTGCGGAGCCGTGGGCCTTTGACGCGTTCGGCCTCGGGAAGCATGCGCGGAGACGTTACGTCGTCCGATCCTCGGATGGTGCTGGCAGTATGGGCTTTCATGACGATCGAACGTCTCGAAGTCCAGCGCACCATTGCCACCGACCCGGGCACCATCTTCGCGGTGCTCGCCGACCCACGCGGTCACGTCACCATCGACAGTTCCGGGATGTTGCAGGCGGCCACCGGCGACCCGGTCACGGCGGTAGGGGACACCTTCGTCGTGCATATGGATCGGGAGTCGTTGAACGACCACCCGCTCGGGCTCTACGACGTGACCGTGACCATCACCGAGTTCGTCTCCGACCGCGAGATCGCCTGGATCACCATCGGTCAGATCAAACCGCCGCTCGGTCATGTGTACGGCTACACCCTCGAACCGGTCGAGGACGGCACGCTGGTCACCTCGTACTACGACTGGTCGAACATCGACGACGTGTGGCGCGAGGCCGGCATCTTCCCCGTGATGTCCGAAGGCGCTCTGCGCGCCACCCTCGGGATCCTGGCCCGGACCGTCGCGCCCTCGGTGCCGTGAATGGATTCGGTCGGAGTGTCCGAAGCCAGGCCCGCGCCAACCAGTAACCTGCCGCGCTCGCACGAGGTGGGGGTCGACATGGGTGGGGTCAAGACGCGCAGCCGGATCGCGGCGTTGCTGATGGTTGCGTGTGTCGCGAGCGGGGGGCTGATATCCGGGATCGGCGCGGATCCCGCGCCCGCGGGCGCCGCCGGAAATCCCGCTTTCTCGGCCTTCGACATCCCGAACTCCCCGTACGCGCCGGGCAGCGCGATCGTCGGGATCACCTTCGACGACGGGCCGAGCGCAGCGATCACCCCCGGGATTCTCGACACGCTCGCACGGTACGGCGTCCACGCGACGTTCTTCGTCGTCGGCAGTTTCGTGAACGCGCGGCCCGATCTCGTGCAGCGCGCGATCGCGTTGGGCAACACGGTGCAACTCCACACGATGAACCACCCGAGCTTGACCAAGCTCAACCCGGCGCAGATCGCCGGGGAGGTCGATCCCGAGATCGATATCTTGACCCGCCTCACCGGCCGACGCCCGACGTGTCTGCGCCCGCCCTACGGCGACTGGAACGCGACCGTCGTCAACCAGATGTCGGCCCGGGGCATCGAGACCGTGATGTGGAACGTGAACCCCGGCGACACCGAATCCGGTGCGACCGCCGGGTCGATCACCGCTCGCGCGCTCGCCGGTGCGCGGCCCGGGGCGATCATCGCCCTGCACGACACCGGCGACAAGCGGGCCACCCTCGCCGCGTTGCCCGCGATCCTCGACGGCGTCCGCGCGCGTGGGCTCACCCCGGTCGCGATGTGCGGCGCCGCCTCGATCTCCGTCCCGATCCGGGATGCCGCGGTCCGGGCCGACGGCCGGTCCGGATACTCACTCGACGTGAACGGTGCGCTCCACCCGTTCGGCGGCGCGCCCGCGGTGAGTGGCGAAGCCCTGCTCCCCGGACTCGCGCGGCGGGTCGTCCTGCGGGGCGACGGCGTGTCCGGCTACACCCTCGACGGGTGGGGCGGCGTGCACGAGTTCGGTGGCGCGCCCGCGGTGACGATCTCGGCGTACTGGCCGGGCTGGGACATCGCCCGCGGCATCTCCCTCCGCCCCGACGGTCGTTCGGGCTGGGTCCTCGACGGCTGGGGGGGAGTGCATGCCTTCGGTGGCGCGCCCGCCGTGACCGGGTCGGCGTACTGGTCGGGCTGGGACATCGGCCGGTCGATCACGGCCACGGCGAACGGGGCCGGCGGGTACGTGCTCGACGGGTGGGGTGGTGTCCATCCGTTCGGCGTCGCGGCGCCGATCAGGAACGCCCCGTATTGGCCGGGACAGGACGTCGCCCGCCAGTTGTTCCTGGGATTCGACAGTCACTCCGGTTGGGTCCTCGACGGTTCGGGCGGCCTGAGCCGGTTCGGACTCGCACCTCCGGTCCGGTTCGCGAACCACTGGGCCGGTGATGCCGCCCGCGGCGGCGGGATCGGTCCCGACGGTCTGTCCGGGACGGTGGTCGCGGCCGACGGGTCGACGGCTCCGTTCGCGGCCGGACCGCCCGAGCGGGCGCTCGCGATCCGGGGCGACGGTTCGTCGGGGTACACGGTCAACGCGGCCGGGCGACTCCGTTCCTTCGGCGGGGCGCCGGCGGCGACCGGCGGACCGTCGTGGCCGGGCTGGGACATCGCACGCGATGTGGTCCTCCGCCCCGATGGCACCTCGGGATACGTGCTCGACGGTCTCGGTGGTGTGCAGCCGTTCAGCGGGGCGCCGGGCGTGAGCGGCACCGCTCACTTCACGAGTGATCTGGCGCGCGGTCTCGTGCTCCGGGCCGACGGGGCATCGGGCTATGTGCTGGATGCCTGGGGTGGCGTTCACGCGTTCGGTGGCGCGCCCGCTGAGGCGGTCACCGGTTACTGGCCGGGCTGGGACATCACGCGCGGCATCGCGCTCCGCCCCGATGGCGTGTCGGGCTACGTGCTCGACGGGTTCGGCGGGCTGCATCCGTTCGGTGGCGCGCCCGCGGTGCAGGTGGGCGCGTACTGGTCCGGGTGGGACATCGCACGCGGGGTCGCACTCCGCGCCGACGGGGTCTCCGGATGGGTGCTCGACGCGTGGGGTGCGACCCATCCGTTCGGCGGGGCGCCGGCATTGGTCAACCCCGCCGGGCACGTGGGGCGACCCGTGGTCACCGACATCGTCGGCGTCGCGGGCACCGATCACGCCGCCGTGGTCGACGTCTACGGCAACGTCACCGGCTTGTGACGACCTCGCGGCCGGCGGCCGACCGGCACCGGGTCGTCAGGCGGCGCGGGGGAGCTGGCGGTGGTGTTGGGTCGACCGGATCGCGAGCAGGGTCGGCAGGATCAGCACCCCGGCGATCACGAAGAGGTCGGCCACGTTGATGACGGCCCAGCGCGTGGCGATGAAGTCGCGCACCGCGCCGAACCGGGCGCGGTCGATCATGTTCGACAGTGCGCCACCGAGGACGAGGCCCGGGATCCAGGCCGGGAGGCCGACGCGATAGCCGAGGGGAACGACCACCGCGGCGAAGACGGCAAGCACCGCAACGGTTCCGATGATGAGGACCGGGACAGATCCCCCGGCCACCCCGAGCGCGTACCGGGGATTGTGGAACATGTCGACGCCGCGATCGGCGGCGTTCCCGGCCCAGAGTTTGGTGCCCTGATCCACCACGATCGCCCACACGATGGTCGCGAGGCCGGCGAGCCAGACGCCCGCGTCGGGCCGTCGGGGAGCCGTTTCCCGACTGGGGAGAAACCTCCCCTTCGTCGGGTTCGTTCCCGATGTCGGAATGTGCAGGCCTGGGACGCGGTCCTGACCGCGTCGATGACCGGGACGCCGAGGCGGGAAAGTGATGATGGAATCCTTCGGCAGGTTCGACGCGTTTCTGGAGACCGTCATCGCCACGGGCGGCCCGGACCGCCTCAGACGATGGAGAAGACGACGGCGTCCTGGACGGCCTCGCCGACCCGGAGCCGTCGGCGCAACACGCCTTCCCGGAGGGCGCCGGCCCGAACGGCGACCGCCTGGCTCCGGTGGTTGTCGACCGCCGCGAGGATCTCGATGCGGCTGAGGTTCAACTCGGTCAGGCCGAAGTCACTCACGAGCCGCGTCGCCCGGGTCACGAACCCGTTGCCCTGCTGGGATGTGCGGATCCAATAACCGAGGTTGGCCCACTGGTTGAGCCGGTCGATCCCGTTGAGACCGACCGAACCGAGCAACGCACCGGTTGCCACCTCGCGCATCACGAACTGGAATTCCTGGCCGTCGCTGAAGGCGCGGGCGGCGCGCCGGACCCACTCGGCGGCATCCACTTCGTTGTAGGCGGGATGCGCCCAGGCCATCCAGGGGAGCAGGGTCTCCATCGACTCGCGGATCGCGAAGTAGATCTCGGTGGCGTCGGTCCGACGCGGCGGTCGGAGTTCGACCACGTCGTCGGTCAATCGCAGCGCACGCACCATTCCCCCAGTCTTTCGCGTGTGCAGCGTCCGGGAGGTGAGTCGAACCGCCCAACTCGCCGTCGCGCACAATTAGGACGTGCGACACACCCTTGGTTGAGGGCGACGCGCTCAACTTGTCGATAACCTCCCGAACGTGGCCGATCAGGCGGAGTTCGCGGAACTTGCGATGCCCTTCATGTCCGGTCTCTACGCGGCCGCGCTCCGGATGACCCGCAATCCGTCCGATGCCGAGGACCTCGTGCAGGAGACGTACCTGCGGGCCTATCGCGGGTTCAACGGCTTCAAGGCGGGCACCAATCTGAAGGCCTGGCTCTACAAGATCCTCACGAATACGTTCATCAACACCTACCGCGCCAAGCAGCGCCGGCCCCAGCAGGAGACCCTCGACGACGTCGAGGACTTCTATCTCTACCGCCGGATCGGTGGCCTCGAAGCGGTGGACGCCGAGCGCGGGCCCGAGGCGGAAGTGCTCGATTCGATGCCCGACGCTTCCATCAAGGAGGCGCTCGAGGACCTTCCGGAGCAGTTCCGCATGGCGGTGCTGCTCGCCGATGTCGAGGGTTTCTCCTACAAGGAGATTGCCGAGATCATGGACGTGCCGATCGGTACGGTGATGAGTCGGCTGCACCGGGGAAGAAAGCAGCTGCAAACCAGGTTGTGGGATCTCGCCACCGAGCGAGGGCTGGTGCCGAGCGGGTCGACCCCCGCCGGGAAATAAGGACCGGATTCGGAGACGATGGACTGCGACGGCGCGATACATCGGGTGTACCACTACCTCGACGGCGAGATGACGGTGTGGAAGCGCCGGGCCATCAAGCGCCACCTCGACGATTGTCCGCCCTGCGCGGAGGGGTTCGAGTTCGAGATCGAGATCCGGCGCGTCATCGCGGTGTCCTGCGCGGAGGAGGCGCCGGCCGCCTTGCGGCACCGGATCGGCGAGGCCCTCGGCCTCGAGTGATCGCCCGCCGGCACCCCCGGCAACGGCACCCGAAATAGGTGGCGGGCGGAGTTGCCCGATGCGCCGACCCGGCCTCTACGATGGCCGGGCCCACCGGATCTCAGGAGAACGCCGTCGTGTCGAAGCTCACCTCACCGCTCCGCAATGTGGCGCTCCTCGCGGTGCTCGTGGTCGTGGCGGCCGGATGTAACAAGGACGCGGCCCAGCCGTGGCACTACTGGCTCGCCCCGGTGCTCGCCCTGAGCGCGCTCGGCCTCGTGCTCGTCGGAATGCCGCTCGCCTACTACCTCAAGGTGTGGCGGCTCAAGCACCGAGGTCGCTGATCGCGATGGCCGCGCCGGCCGGGCCCGTGGACGGACCCGAGCCGATCGACTGGCGCCTCGCCGAACGCATCGCCCGGACCGTTGCCGGTCGGGATGCCTTCGCCGACTCCTACCTCTCCGCGTCCCTGCGCCGTGACTTCGACGCTGCGACGACCGAGGCGGAAGCGGCCGTCGCCGAGTTCACCGGTCTGCGCTCGCCGGGCCGGGCCGTGGCCGAGGTCGTCGACCGCGGTGGTTGGATCTCGGCCAACGTGCGGTCGATGCGCCGGATGCTCGAGCCGCTCACCGACCGGATGGCGTCGAAGATCGCCCGCAACCCGCTGGCGCCCGTCGGCCGCCGTGTCGCGGGCACCGAACTCGGGGTGCTGTTGGGGTACGTCGCCCAGCGCGTGTTGGGCCAGTACGACCTCCTCGTCCCCGACGACGACGGCGCACCGACCGACGACCGCGTCTATTACGTGGGCGCCAACGTGCTCGGTCTCGAGAAGCGGTTCGCGTTCCGGCCGGGCGATTTCCGGCTCTGGATCGCGCTCCACGAGGTGACCCACCGGGCGCAGTTCACGGGGGTGCCGTGGTTGCGCGAGTACTTCCTCGCCCAGGTGCACGAGCTGGTCGGCGGTATCGATCCCGATCCCGGGATGGTGTTCGCGGCCATCGGCCGGGCGGCCGACGCGGTACGGGCGGGCCAGAGCCCCGTGGGCGAACGCGGGCTGGTGGGGCTCTTCGGCAACGAGGAACAGCAGCAGGCCATGGATCGCATGCAGGCTCTGATGTCCTTGCTCGAAGGGCACGGCAACGCGGTGATGAACCAACTCGGTGCGCAGATGCTCGACGGTCAGGAGCGGATGGCGTCGGTGCTCTCGGCGCGCCGGAACGCTCGTGGTATCAGCGCGCTGCTCCAACGGATCATGGGCCTCGAGATGAAGATGCGCCAGTACGAGGTGGGTGAGGCGTTCGTCGACGCGGTGACCGACCTGGCCGGGTTCCGGGCCCTCGACGTCGCGTGGCAGGGCCCGGAGTTCCTGCCGACGATGCCCGAACTCACCGCGCCCGAAGAATGGTTGACGCGTGTCGGCCGCGTTCACGCCGGCTGAGCCCTCGGGGCCGTCGCGCGCGTCGGGCGCCGAGAGCGGGCACGGGGTCGCCGCCGATTTCGCCGGACTGGTCGGGCCGGTCGTGGTGGCCTGCTCCGGTGGCGCGGATTCAATCGGCCTCTTGGTGCTGGCCGCCGCCGCCGGGTTGGCGCCGATCGCGGTGTACGTGGACCACGGCCTGCGCGCCGACAGTGCCGCCGACGCCGAAGTGGTGGCCGCGGCGGCCCAAGAGGTGGGCGTCGATTGGCGGGTGGTGCGGGTGGAGATCGCGCCCGGGAGCAATCTCGAGGCCCGGGCCCGGACGGCGCGGTACGCCGCCCTCCACGAGGCGCGCGCGGCGCTCGGTGCCACCGCGATCCTGGTCGGCCACACCGCCGACGACCAGGCCGAGACCGTGCTCCTCAACCTGCTCCGAGGCGCGGCGAGCGCAGGTCTGGCCGGCATGGCGGCGCGGCGTGGCGTGGTGGCCCGGCCACTGTTGCGCGTGCGCCGGGCCCCGGTGCGGGCAGTCGCCGCGAGCCGTGGTCTGACGGTGGTCGACGACCCGACGAACGCCGACACGCGTTGGAGACGGGCATGGATCCGCCACACCGTGTTGCCGTTGCTCGAACAGGGTGCGCAGCGGGACCTGGTACCGATCCTGACCCGCCAGGCCGAGGTGTTCCGCGCCGAGAGCGAGTTCCTCGATGCCCTGGGTGACGACGTCCTGACCGCCGCGACCGGATCGGGCGCCGATGGGTCGGGTGCTGGCGGCCTGGCGGTCCACCCGTTGCGGACCGCGCCCGAGGTGGTCGTGCGCCGCGCGCTGCGGCGCTGGGTCGGCGCACCACCGCCGTCGGCCGACGAAGTGGAACGCATCCTGGCCGTCGTCCGCGGCGATCGGGTCGCCTGCGAGTTGTCCGGTGGGCGACGCGTCCGGCGCGCCGCCGGGCGGGTGCTGATCGACGACCCGCGCCCGCTACCGTGAGGCCCATGCTCGATCCGCACATCGGCGAGACCATCGTGTCCGCCGAGGCGTTGCGGACCCGCGTGCAGGAACTCGGCGCGCAGATCAGCGCCGACTACGAAGGTCGACCGCCGTTGCTGGTCGGCATCCTCAAGGGCGCGTTCATGTTCATGAGCGACCTGTCGCGTGCGATCGACCTCCCGGTCGAGTTCGACTTCATGGCGGTGTCCTCGTACGGATCGGCCACCCGATCGTCGGGGGTGGTCAGGATCATCAAGGACCTCGACCTCGACCTCACCGCCCGGCACGTGATCATCGTCGAGGACATCGTCGATTCCGGGCTCACCCAGACGTACCTGCGGCGCACGCTCCAGGCGCGGGACCCGGCGTCCCTGGAAGTGTGCACGTTGCTCCTCAAAGAGGAACAGCAGAAGACCGACCCCGACCTGCGGTACGTAGGATTCCTGATCCCGCCGCGGTTCGTCATCGGATACGGCCTCGACGTGAACGAGCGCTATCGCAACCTCGACCACATCGTCGAATACCTTCCCTGAGTTCGCGACGGAGGATCGAGTGGAGAACGTGGACGCAACCGAGGTGGATCTCGATCGCATCGCCCGCGCAGTCCGGGAGATCCTGATCGCGGTGGGCGAGGATCCCGACCGCGACGGTCTGGTCAAGACGCCCGACCGGGTTGCCCGAATGTACGAGGAGATCTTCTCGGGGCTGCGCGAGGACCCGGCCCGGCACCTGACGGTCACGTTCGAGGCGGGGCACGACGAGATGGTGATGGTCCGGGACATCCCGATCTACTCCGCGTGTGAGCACCACCTCGTGCCCTTCCACGGGGTCGCGCACGTCGCGTACATCCCCGGGGACGACGGCCGGATCACCGGGCTCTCGAAGTTGGCCCGCCTGGTCGAGGGCTATGCCCGGCGGCCCCAGGTCCAGGAGCGACTCACCTCGCAGGTGGCCGACGCCATGATGGCCACCCTGAACCCCAAGGGCGCGTTCGTCGTCATCGAGTGCGAGCACCTCTGTATGTCGATGCGCGGGGTGCGCAAGCCCGGGACTCTCACCGTGACCTCCGCGGTGCGCGGCATCTTCAAGGCCAATGCGGCGACCCGGGCCGAGGCGATGGCCCTGATCGGTCCGCCCCGCTCACGCAGCTGACTCGGCGATTGCGCCCGGGAGCGGGCGCGACCACGATTTCCCGCCGAAAGTCGGGCGATTTTCCGGTCGCGGCCTCGATCGGGCCCGCCGGATGGCCTGTACCATCACTCCCTTGATGTTCCGGTGGGCGACGATCGCAGGGCCGGTCATGGGTGTCGTGAACGTCACCCCTGACTCCTTCTCGGATGGTGGTCGCTTCATCGCGCCCGCCGACGCGATCTCGCACGGGATCGAACTCGCGAACGCCGGCGCCGCCGTGGTCGACGTCGGCGGCGAATCCACCCGCCCGGGCGCCGATCCGGTCGACGTCCGCACCGAGTGCGACCGCGTGATCCCCGTCATCCGCGGGCTGCGCGAGGCGATCACGATCCCTATCAGCGTCGACACCACCAAGTCGGAGGTCGCGGCGCGCGCGATCGATGCCGGAGCCACGATCGTGAACGACGTCTCCGCCGGCACGATCGACGCCGACATGCTGTCCGTCGTCGCGACCACGGGCGCGGGCTACATCGCGATGCACATGCAGGGCGAGCCCCGGTCGATGCAGACGAACCCCCAGTACCACGACGTCGTCGCCGAGGTCGTCGCCTTCCTGGCGGCCCGCCTCGATGCGGCGCGCACAGCCGGTATCGCCGAAGATGCGTTGATGGTCGATCCGGGGATCGGCTTCGGCAAGACCATCGACCACAACCTGACGCTGCTGGCGAACCTCGACGAACTCATCGCGGGCTTGGGTGTTCCGCTGCTCGTGGGGACGTCGCGCAAGTCCTTCCTCGGTCGGATCACCGGCGTGGACACGCCTGCGGCGCGCGACGACGCGACGCTGGCGACAGTCATGTGGGCGCTCGAACGGGGCGCCTCGATGGTGCGGGTGCACGACGTACAGGGTTCGGTTCAGGTGGCGGCAGTGCTCGGAGCGTTGGCGCGTGCGACGGTGGCGCGCCGGGAGGTGGTGGAGTCGAAATGACGACGTTGCGAGGGCGGTGGGCTCAAGGGCTCGAGCCACGGATGTTCTGCTGGATCATCAAGGACCGCCTGGCCGCTTCGGAGCGGCCCGGAGGCTTCGCGCGCAACCACCGCAAGATCCGCCGGCAGGAGGAGTTGATCTGGCTGGCGCAGCAGGGGTTCACGCGCGTCATCTCCCTGCTCGACTCGCCGCACAACCTCCACGCGTACGGCGAAGCCGGCATCGCGTGCGAGCACGTCCCGATCGGTCGCCACGACGAGCTGCCCGATCGGCTGCCGTTCATCTACGAGTCGCTCGCGCGCCGCCTCGACAAGACGGACGAGCGGATCCTCCTCCACCACGAGGAGTTCGGAGACCGCCTCATCGGCGTGCTCGCGGGCTACCTGCTGTATTCCGGTCTGGTCGACGAGGGACCGCACGCGACCCTCCTGATCGAGCGACTCACGAGCCGTGAGCTGGGTGCCGTCGGTCGCGAGATCGTGTCGATCACGGTCGCGGACGGCATCGTGCGCGGTCGCGCGCCGCGGGTCCCCGGAGCCTGAGTGGGGACGATCGTCGTCCAGGGTCTGGAGATCCTCGGAGTCCACGGTGTGCTCCCGGAGGAACAGACCCGGGCCCAACCCTTCGCGGTCGACCTCGAACTCGAGACGGATCTCGGTCCCGCCGGCCGCAGCGACCGCCTCGAGGACACCATCGATTACGGCGCGGTCATCGACGCGACCGTCCGGGTCGTCCAGACCGAGCGGTACCAACTCCTGGAGCGGCTTGCGGCGCGGATCGTGGCCGTGTGCCGTGAGGACGAACGCGTCACCGCCGCGACGGTGACGGTCCGCAAGCTCCGACCGCCCGTGCCGGCCGCGGTCGAGTACGTCGGCGTGCGCATCACGGGCTGACCCGGTGAACCAGGCCGACCGATGAGTCGTGCGTATCTCGGGATCGGCTCGAACCTCGGTGACCGCCTGGGCTTTCTCCAGCTCGCGCTCGACGCGCTGGGTGCCGTGCCCGGGATCTCGGTGACCGCGGTCTCTCCGGTCTACGAGACCGATCCGGTCGGCGGCCCGGTCCAGGACGACTTCCTGAACGCGGTCGTCGAGGTCGAGACGCGCCTCGAACCGCACGGGTTGCTCCTCGTGGCGCAGGCGGCCGAACGCACGGCCCGGCGGGTCCGAGACGAGCACTGGGGTCCGCGCACGCTCGACGTCGACATTTTGCTGTACGACGACCTCACCCTCGACGACCCCGATCTCATGATCCCGCACCCGTGGATGTTTGAGCGGGCATTCGTGCTCGCGCCGTTGCACGACCTCGATCCCGCGCTCGCGCCGCGGCCGGAGCAGGGCTGGGCGGGCGTGCGGCGAACCGGCCAGTCCCTGATCGTCCCGGGACGGTCGACGTGACCGGCGGACTCGACCGTTCACTCGCGCTGATCGGTCCGGGGCGGGCCGGCACCACGGTGACCTCGGCGCTCGTCGCTGCGGGTTGGCGGGTGGAGGCGGTGGCGGGCCGGCGCGCTGACGCCGACTCGGTGGTGGCAGCCGCAACCCGATTCGGCGCGCGGGCGGCCACGGTGGCCGCGGCGGCCGCGTCGGCCGACCTCGTGGTGATCGCCGTGCCCGACCGGGAGATCGCGGCGGTGGCGCAGGCGATGGCACCGGCGGTCGCGCCGTCGACCCTGGTCCTGCACCTCTCGGGGGCGACCGGGCTCGATGTCTTCGCCGGACTGTCCTGCCGCGTGGGCGCGCTGCATCCGCTCCACACCATGCCCGGTCGGGATGCGCCGGGTGGCTCGCTGACCGGGGTCGGGGCGGCCGTCGCCGGCGATCCCGAGGTGGCCGACCTCGCGCGCGAGATCGGCATGGTTCCGTTCCCGGTGCGCGACGAGGAACGCGCGAGCTACCACGCCGCGGCCTGTATCGCGAGCAACCATCTCGTCGCACTGCTCGCGCAGGTCGACGCCTGTACCGACGTGCCGCTCGATGCCTTCATGCCCCTGATCCGCGCCACGCTCGCCAACGTGGGCGACCTCGGACCGGCGGCCGCCCTCACCGGTCCGGTCGCACGAGGTGACGTGGAAACGGTGCGAGCCCATCTCGCCGCCATCCCGGCGGCGGAGCGCCCGGCCTACGTCGCGCTGGCACGGCGGGCCGCGGTGCTCGCCGGGCGGGATCCCGACCTCGAAGGGGTGCTGCCATGTTGACGTTCACGACCATCGCCGAACTCCGGCACGCGTGCGACGCGGCCCGATCGTCCGGTGGGCGGGTCGGGCTGGTCCCGACGATGGGGTTCTTCCACGTCGGTCACCGCTCGCTCATGGACACCGCGCGTCGCGAGAACGAGTTCGTCGTCGTCTCCCTGTTCGTGAACCCGGCGCAGTTCGGGCCGAACGAAGACCTCGCGTCGTACCCGCGCGATCTCGAGGGCGATGCCGCGCTCGCGACCGCAGCCGGCGTCGACGCGCTGTTCGTCCCGACGGTGGACGAGATGTATCCCACTGGCGCCCCGCACACCACGGTCCACGTCGCGGGGCTGACCGAGGGGATGTGCGGCGCGTCGCGCCCGGGACATTTCGACGGCGTCACGACCGTCGTCGCCAAGCTGTTCGCGATCGTCGGTCCGAGCCGCGCGTACTTCGGCCGCAAGGATTTCCAGCAGGTCGCCGTGGTGCGGCGGATGGCGAAGGACCTCGACCTGCCGGTCGAGGTCGTCGGCTGCCCACTCGTGCGCGAGGCCGACGGCCTGGCGCTCTCGAGCCGGAACGTCTACCTCAGCCCCGCAGAACGTGCGGCCGCGCCGGAGTTACACGCGGCCCTGCTCGCCGCCGGGGATGCAGTGCGCGCGGGGGAGCGGTCGGCGGACGCGGTAGCGGATCTGGTGCGGCGTCGGGTCGGGACTCGACCCGAACTCGCGTTGGAGTACGTCGAGATCCGTGACGCCGACGATCTCGAACCGCTCGGGACCCTGCGCGACGAGTTCGTCGTCGCCCTCGCGGCCCGGGTAGGCCGGGCCCGGCTCATCGACAACGTCGTTGTGGCGATCCGTGGCGCCGACGTGACCGTCGATGCCGGCGTCCGCCCGTGATCTGCGGTCCGTGACGCAGGGCGCGGACGGGCCTCACGCCACCGGTAACCCGTAGGCTCGCCGGCTATGGATCTTCTGGTGTTGGGCAGTGGCATCGCAGGCCTCACGGCCGCGATTCACGCTGCACAACGGGGCTGGAGCGTCGGTGTCGTCACCAAGGGTGAACTCGCCACCTCCGCCACCCGGTACGCGCAGGGTGGTGTTGCCGCCGCGCTGGGCGATCCGGACACGACGGACCTGCACCAGACCGACACCCTCACCGCCGGTGCAGGCCTCTGCGATGTCGACGCCGTGCACGTGCTGGTCACCGAGGGTCCGCGCCGGGTGCGCGAGCTCATGGAACTCGGCGCACGGTTCGACGCCAGGGACGGCGTCCTCGAACTGGCGATCGAGGGTGGTCACTCGTTACCGCGGGTGGTGCACGCCGGCGGCGACGCCACCGGCGCTGAGATCGAGCGGGCGCTCGCCGACGCCGCGCACGCGCTGCCCAACATCGACGTCCGCGAGCGGTGCTTCAGCGTCGATCTGATCGTCGAGGATGGTCGCTGCGTCGGGGTGCGGGCCCTCGACCCCACCGGGCGGGCCATGGACATCCGGGCCCGGCACACGGTCCTCGCGACGGGGGGCGCCGGTCAGCTGTTCGCGGTCACGACGAATCCGGCGGTCTCGACCGGCGACGGGATCGGCATGGCGTTGCGGGCCGGCGTCGCAGTGGCCGACGTCGAGTTCATGCAGTTCCATCCCACCGCCCTGCATCACCCGAGCATGCCGCGGCCACTGCTCTCCGAGGCCCTGCGTGGTGACGGCGCGGTCCTGCGGGACGAGCACGGTGTGCGCTTCATGCTCGACGAACACCCGCTCGCCGATCTCGCGCCGCGCGACATCGTCGCCCGCGCCATCGCGCGTCGGCTCGTCGACCGGCATCTCGAGCACCTCTGGCTCGACGCCACGTCCATCAACGACTTCCCGACCCGCTTCCCGACGATCTGGGCGTCGGCCCAGTCGGTCGGGCTCGATCCGCAACAGGATTTCCTCCCGGTTGCGCCGGCCGCGCACTACCTCTCCGGTGGGATCGCCACCGATCTCGACGGCGCGTCCACCCTGCCCGGGCTCTGGTCCTGCGGTGAGGCCGCGTGCTCGGGTGTCCACGGTGCGAACCGGTTGGCGTCGAACTCGTTGCTCGACGGTCTCGTGTTCGCGCCCCGCATCATCGAAGCGATCGCGCGGGGCAAGGACGGCCCCGAGGCATCAGGGGTGCTGCGCGGCGCGTCGCTCGCGCCGGCGAGCCCCGACCCGGTGGCCACGCGGCCCGAGGGCGTCATGACCCTCGAAGGGTTGCAACACACCATGACCGTCGGTGCCGGCGTCCTGCGTGATGCCGAGAGCCTGGATGTCGCGGCCCGGGCCATCGCATTCGACGTGGAGGCCCACGACGTCGCGGGCCACGAACTCCGCAACCTGCTGACGGTGGCGCGGTCCCTGGTCGCCGCGGCCCGCGCCCGAGAGGAGAGCCGCGGCACGCATACCCGGCTCGACTACCCGGAGACTTCGGCCGAGTTCCGCGGCCGCTTCTTCGGCAGTGGTGGCGAACTCACCTTCGTCCCGCTCCCGGCGGAGGTCCTGGCGTGAACGGCGACTTCGATCCGCCCGCCGTGGTCGTCCGCGAGTTGGTCAGCCGAACGTTGGCCGAGGATTTTGGTGCGCTCGGTGACCTGACTTCGATCGCCACGATCCCCGACGACGCCACCGCCACCGCCACCATCGTGGCGCGCCGCTGGGGCGTGCTCGCCGGCCGGGCCTGTGCGACCGAGGTGTTCCGGCAGGTCGACCCGGACGTCGGCCTCCGCTGGTCGGCCGCGGACGGCGACGCCGTCGACGTCGACCAGGTGCTCGCAACCGTCGCCGGGAACCTGCGGTCGATCCTCGCCGCGGAACGGTCGGCGTTGAACCTTCTCCAGCACGCGTCGGGCATCGCCACGTTGACCCGTCGGTACGTCCAGGCTGCCGAAGGTCGTATCCGGATCCGCGACACCCGCAAGACGTTGCCGGGGCTGCGTTCGATCGAGAAGGCCGCAGTGCGGGCGGGCGGTGGGTTCAATCACCGGGAATGCCTGAGCGACGCGGTGCTCATCAAGGACAACCACCTCGCGTACCTCGACCTCACCGCCGCGGTCGAGCGATCCAAGGTCCGCTGGCCGGGTCGGACCGTCGAGGTCGAGTGCGACACGCTCGCGCAGGTGCACGAGGCGGTGGCCGCGGCCGCGGACCTCATCCTGCTCGACAACATGACGCCCGATCAGGTCCGCGAGGCGGTCGTCGAGGTCGACGGCATGGTGCCGCTGGAGATCTCTGGCGGGGTCACGTTCGAGACGATCCGCGACTACGCGAACACGGGGGCCGAGTTCGTCTCCGTGGGCGCGCTCACGCACAGCGCGCCCGCCCTCGACATCGCGCTCGATATCGAGCCGAGGTCGGAGTAGCCGATGCTTCTCGCAATCGACACCGGGAACACGCAGACCGTCATCGGCCTCTTCGACGGTGCCGAACTTGCCGACCACTGGCGCATCGCAACCGTGGCGTCGCGGACTTCCGACGAACTGGCGCTGATGATCCAGCAGTTCCTCGGCTTCCACGGCTTCTCGTTCGACGACCAGGTGACCGGCGTCGCGATCTGTTCCGGGGTGCCGAGCGTGACCGCCGCGCTCCGGCAGATGACGGCCCGGTATTTCGGGTTCGACGCGCTGGTGATCGAGCCCGGCGTCCGGACCGGTATGCCGATCCTCTACGACAACCCGAAGGAGGTCGGGCCCGACCGTATTGCCGACGCCGTCGGCGCGTTCGAGCTCTACGGCGGT
This sequence comes from Acidimicrobiia bacterium, assembly GCA_038250905.1. GTDB lineage: Bacteria > Actinomycetota > Acidimicrobiia > IMCC26256 > JAENVU01 > JAENVU01. The sequence continues at coordinate 6,725 of JBBSBV010000043.1, read as the reverse complement.
CCGACCATCGTGGTCGACTTCGGGACGGCCAACACGGTCGAGGCGATCAGCGCGAAGGGGGAGTACCTCGGCGGCGCGATCTTCCCCGGGGTGGAGATCTCGATGGATGCCCTCTTCGGCCGGGCCGCCGCGCTGCGCAAGGTGGAACTCGTGCCACCCCGCAACGTGATCGGCAAGTCGACCGTCGAGTCCATCCAGTCCGGCGTGCTGTACGGCTTCAGCGGCCAGGTCGACGCACTCGTCGACCGGTTCAAGGCGGAGTTGGGGCCGTGCACCGTCGTCGCGACGGGGGGTCTCGCCGAGCTGATCATGCCGTTCTCACACACGATCGAACACCACGAACCGTGGCTCACACTGCACGGCCTGCGGATCATCTACGAGCGGAACCTCGCCTGATCGGCTCGTGGTCACGCGAGCGCGGCCGATCCGCAATACTTGAGGGTTCCGCGGACCGCGAAGGATTTCGATGCGCGTTTTGATCACAGGGATGGGCGGCGAACTCGGGACGCGTGTCGCTCAGCTCCTCGAGGCAGAGGATTCGGTCAGCGAAATCGTCGGCGTCGACTTCGTCCCACCGCGGCGACGCCTCCGCCGCAGCGAGTTCCGCCGGATCGATCCGCGTGACCGCGAGAAGCTGGCGTCCTTCGTCACCGAGTTCGCGCCGGACGCCGTCGCGCACGTCGGGATCTACGAGCCCGGGTCCCGGCTGCCGCCGAAACTGGCCGGCCAGTACACCCACGCCTGTGCCGTCGCCGCGCTCGGAGCCGCGGCGCGCGCCGGAAGCCTGGAACGGGTCGTGCTGCGCAGTGGCATCCCCGTGTACGGACGCGGCCGGGGTCGTCCGGGCGTGCCCGACGAGGAGGCGCCCGTCGCGCCGACGACGCCGTTCGGCCGGACCCTGCTGGCGCTCGAGGCCCTGGCCGCCGACATCGGTCGGCGCCACGACATCCCGGTTGCGGCGCTCCGGATGGCGGCGATCGCCGGATCGCACATGCCGAGCCCGCTCGGACGGGTGTTGCGGCTCCCCGCGGTCCCGGTCCCGGCCCTCGCCGATCCGGTGTTCCAGATGCTCCACGCCGACGACGCCGCGCGCTCGATGGTCGCCGCGCTGTTGGCCGGCACCGACGGACCGCTCAACATCGTCGGTCCGGGCGCGGCCAGCGTGTGGCAGGCGGTCCGGCTCGGTGGCCGGATCCCCATCCCGATCACCGGTCCGATGTGGCGGGTCGCCGCGCACACGGTCGAACTCGCCGGGGCGCCGGCTCCGCCGCACGTGCTGGAGATCCTGATGAAGGGTGGCTCGGCCGACGGGTCGCGAGCGGTCTCGGACCTCGGACTCACCGACCTGCGCTCGACCCACGACGTCTGCACCGAGCTCTACGAGTGGGCGACGGTGACCCCGCTGCGTCCGGAGGTCCCGATGCTGGGGGTGTCCCGTGGGTGAACTCGCGCCGCTGCCGACCTTCGGGATCGACCTCGACCGGGGCCAGTCCGTCGGGCTCCCCGAGGTGATTCGCCGCCGGTGGGACGGCCGGTACTCGATTGACCCGTTCGGCGCGGATCCCCAACTCCAGGACGCGTTCGCGCCGCTGGTACTCCGGATCGCACCGGTGCGGGTGGTGGGCGCGAAGAACATCCCGGCCGCCGGTCCCGCGCTGCTCGTCTCCAACCGCGGTCTCGGCGTGTTCGAACCGACGGCGATCTCGGTCGCGGTGCGGACCGAACGGGGTCGACGGCTTCGGGTCGTCGGCGCCCCGGAGGTCCCGGTGCTCGGGGATCTGCTCCGCAAGTTCGGCAGTGTCGGCAACTATCCCGGCGACCTCGCCGCGTTGCTCCGCGCCGGCCACCTCGCGGCGTTGCCGCTCGGGCTCAACTGGTTGCGTCACGGCGGCGGCCTCGCGCCGACCGACATGCTGCTCGCGGCACTCGGCTACCCGGTGATCCCGGTGCTCGTGCGGCCGGGCGGACCGTTCGGCCTGCCGATCACGCCCTGGCGGGTCACCATCGGTGATCCGATCACCGTCGGTGCCGTCGGCGACCGCGATCCACTGACGGCGGCGGAACTGGCCGAAGCCATCCGCGAAGCCGTGCAGGCCCTCGCCTGAAGGAAATATGACGGCTCGGCCGGATCTGCGTGGAATGGGCGCAGTTCGTCCCGTCGACCGCGGTCGCGTGAGTAGCCTTTGAATTCGCGTTCGCGAGCAAGGTGCACCCATCGGCTGGGGAGTCCGAGTGTCCGAGGTCGTCGTCGATGACGGAATGACCATCCACTACGACGTCTTCGGGCGCCGGGACGGCCCCCCGTTGCTCATGATCCAGGGATTGGGCACCGACTCGCGCGGCTGGGCCCTGCAGCGCCTGGCCCTGGGCCGGCGCTACCGCTGCGTCACGATCGACAACCGGGGTGTCGGTCGCACCGGACCCGCCCCCGAGCCGTACTCCCTGGAACGGATGGCGCTCGACGCGATCGCGGTCCTCGACGCCGAGGAGATCGACCGGGCCCACGTGATGGGTGCGTCGATGGGCGGTGTGATCGCGCAGATCATCGGGGTCCTACATCCGCACCGGACCCGGTCGCTCATCCTGGCCTGTACCGCGTGTCGCCACCATGAGTGGCGCCGCGAGTTGCTCTCCGAATGGGCGGATGCCGTCAGCGAGCGGGGGATGGCCGGGCTCGGCGACGAAGCGCTGCAGTGGCTCGTCGGTCCGCGGCTACGACGCCGCTTCGGGATCTGGCTCAACCTCATCGCCCGGGTCGTCCTTCAGCAGCCACCCGAGCCGTTCGTCGCCCAGGTCCGTGCGATCCTCGACGCGCCCGACAGTCTGCGGCTCGAGTTGGCCGCGGTGCGGGTGCCGGTGCTCGTCATCACCGGCTCGCAGGACGCGCTGACGCCGGTCGGCGATGCCGAAGAACTCGCGGAGCTGATCCCGCACGCCCGGCTCGAGGTGATCTCCGGCGCGGCCCACGGGCTCATGGCCGAGGCGCCGAACGGCTTCAACGAGGCGGTGCTCCGCTTCCTGGGCGACTGCGACGCGGTCGAGCGCGCCATCGAGCACCAGGCCGAGTCCGCCTGACGAGCTCCACGGCGCGGCGGGTCAGATCCGGCGTCGGCTGATCACGGTCACCGGCACGCCGCCCTGCGGGTGACTCGTCACCGTGCCCACCGGTTCGGGCACCGTCGAGGACGCCGGCTCGAGGTCGACCCGTTGGGCGAGACGCGAGGCGAGCAGCGTGAGGTTCATCCGGGCGAGTCCGAAACCGAGGCAACTCCGCGAGCCGGCGCCGAAGGGCACCCACGCGTACTCCGGCTCGTCGCGGTCGAGATGACGGGTCGGGTCGAACCGCATCGGATCGGGCCAGGACCGGGGATCGCGACCGGCGAGCAGTGGGGACCACGCGATGAGCGATCCCCGTCGGATCCGGTACGGGCCGAGGTCGAAGTCGCGGGCGACGAGCCGCGGGGCGTGGGCACCGGCCGGATGGATCCGAAGTGATTCGTGGACCACGGCGTCGGCCCAGGGACGCGCGCCGTCGACGGCCACGGCATCGGCCTCGGCGCGGAGCCGGCCCCAGACGTCGGGGCGCGGTGCGGCGCGCAGCACGAGCCAACTCGCGGTGGCGGTCGTGGTGTCGTACCCCGCCCCGATCAGTGAGGCGACCTGGTCCTTCAGTTCCTGGGGGGTGAGACCCTCGGCCGCGAGGAGGACGTCGAGGACGTCGTCACGCTCCCGGGTCGGCGCCGCGTGCCGGCGGGCGATCTCGGCGTCGAGGAGCGCGTCGAACGCGCGCCGCGACTCGCGGGCCCGCTCGCGGTCGCCCACGGGGAACGGATGTGGGACCTGCCGGAGCATCGGTCGGTTGACGTACTCCGCGGCGTACGCGAGCCGCGCGCCCACTTCGTCGGCATCGAGTTCGGGGCCGAAGAGCACCCGCACGACGATCCGACGGATCGTGGTCTGGATGTGCGGCGCGAGGTCGAATCGGACGCCGAGCGGGACTCCGTCGATCATGCGGTCGAGTTCCTCGATGATCAAGGCGCGCCACGATTGGAGCCTCCGCAGCGCGAACGCCGGCTGCACGACCGAACGCCGCCGGTCGTGCTCGGCGCCGTCGCTGACGAGCATCGACGTCGGGCCGACGAACACCCCGAGGGGAATCTTGAAGATCGGTCCCCACCGATAACGGTCCTGCGGACCGGTGAGGACTTCCTTGATCAGTTCGCGGTCTCCGACCACCGTGACCGACGTCGGCCCGAGGCCGATCGAATAGGTGCGTCCGAATTGCTCGGCCAACGCCTCGATGGTGGCCATCGGAGCACCGAGGACACCGCGCATGGCGTGGACGGCGGCGCGGCCCCGTGGGCCGGGAAGTGCGGTCATGGCGGTCCTCCCAATCGCTGCGAGCGACGCTAGGACCGGACGGGCTACTCGACCGGGTCGAGGACGACCAGCGGGATCGCGCGGTCGGTCTTGGTCTGGTACTCGTCGTACGACGGCCAGACGTCGGTCGCCCGCTTCCACCACTCGATCTTCTCGGCGCCCTCGACCACCCGTGCGGTGTAGTCGCGCAGGGTCGGTCCGTCCTGGAGTGACACGTGGGGATCGGCGACGAGGTTGAGGTACCAGACGGGATGCTTCGGTGCACCGCCCATCGACGCCACGACCGCGTACCGGCCCTGGTCGTCGGTGACGCGCATGAGCGGCGACTTCCGGATCGTGCCGCTGTGGCGGCCGCGGGTCCACAGGATCACGCAGGGCTGTCCCTGCAGGAGCGTGCCCTCCGTCCCGTTCGACGACTCGTAGCGCGCGACCTGCTCCGCGATCGGTTGCCACGGGCTGGGTTCATAGGTGCCGTCGAGTGCCATCCGCCGTGTCTATCACCGGCGATCGGGACCGGGCGCGTTCAGAACTGGCGGGTGACCAGGGTGTCGACGAGGCGGGTGAGGCCTTCGACGACCTCGCCGTCGAGCGCCGACGTGGACGCAAGGACTGCGCTCGCGTCGGCTGCGTGACTGCGCGCAGTCTCGATGGAACGCTCGACGGCGTCGCCGGAGGTGACGAGCGCACGCACGGCATCGAGTTGGGTGCGCTCGATCTTGCGGCCCAACATCTCGCGGAGCTCGTCCGGTGCAGCCGACGACTCGAGGGCGTGGATCACGGGCAGCGTGTACACGCCTTCGAGGATGTCGTTGCCGGCGGGCTTCCCGAGCGACTCGTCGGTACCGGTCACGTCGAGGACGTCGTCCACGATCTGGAAGCACATGCCGAGGTGATGCCCGAACGCGGTGAGCGCGTCGAGCGTGGGATCGTCGACCGCCGAGACCATCCCGCCGACCCGGCAGGCCGTGCCGAACAACGACGCGGTCTTGCCTTCGATCGCCGAGGTGTACGCGTCGACGGACCGGTCGGCGTCGAAGAGGTGCTGCAGTTCGAGCACCTGACCGCGGCACAGCTCACCGATCGTGGCGGCCAGCAACGCCGCGACATTGGCTCCGAGCGACGCGGCGAGGGACGATGCCCGGGCCAGGAGGTAGTCACCGGCGAGGATCGCGACGATGTTCGACCAGCGGGCGTTGACGCTCGGGACACCCCTGCGGGTCTCGGCCTCGTCGATCACGTCGTCGTGGTAGAGCGAGCCCAGGTGCACCAGTTCCACGGAGACGCCGCCGGTGATCGCGTCGTCCGACACGGGGCCGATGCCCTTGGCGGCGTAGGCCGCACACAACGCGAGGGCCGGTCGGAGCCGCTTGCCCCCGGCCGAGATGAGGTGGCCGGCGACGTCGGACAGGAATGGATCCGAGGACAGCACCGAGCCCTGCAGTGCGGTCTCGATGCGTTCCATGTCGGCGGACATCGGCGCAAGCCCGAGCGCGTCGAGGGGTGACATGTGGCGCAGGGTAGAAGGTGCCGGGAACAAAGACCAAGCCGGAAGTGTCTTTGTCCCTACGCATACGAGGCCTGCGACGGGCCGAACCATCGGCGTCGACGCCGACCGGTTCCGAACGCGGAGCGTGGCGGTTGCCCTACTTCAGGGACCGCGGAGAAACGTCGATGAGTCATCACAACCCGACCGGGTCCAAAAAGCCCCGGCCGATAGAGTGTCGGACGAGTTTCGGCGGCATCGGAAATGCCGGCGAACCCACCGACGAGAGGCGGATGCCACGTGTTCGAACGGTTCACTGACCGGGCCCGACGGGTCGTCGTCCTGGCGCAGGAAGAAGCGCGCCTGCTGAACCACAACTACATCGGGACCGAGCACATCCTGCTCGGGCTCATCCATGAGGGTGAGGGTGTAGCGGCCAAGGCGTTGGAGTCTTTGGGTATCTCGCTCGAAGCCGTCCGCGCACAGGTCGAGGAGATCATCGGTCACGGCGGCTCCGCGCCGTCGGGCCACATTCCCTTCACGCCCCGCGCGAAGAAGGTGCTCGAGCTGTCGCTGCGTGAAGCGCTCCAGCTCGGCCACAACTACATCGGGACCGAGCACATCCTGCTCGGGCTCATCCGCGAGGGCGAAGGCGTCGCCGCGCAGGTGCTCGTGAAGCTCGGCGCCGACCTGTCGCGTGTGCGCCAGCAGGTGATCCAGCTCCTCTCCGGGTACTCCGGCGGCAAGGAAGGTGCGCCGGCGGGTGTCGGTGCGCCGACCGAGGCCGGTGGACCGTCGGGTTCGTTGGTACTCGACCAGTTCGGTCGCAACCTCACGCAACTCGCGCGCGATCACAAACTCG
>JBBSBV010000042.1:0-31676 GCA_038250905.1 Acidimicrobiia bacterium | reverse complement strand
GGCAACGGCAAGGCGAACGGGGTCGGGAACGGCAACGGTGCGGCGAACGGCAACGGCAAGGCGAACGGGGTCGGGAACGGCAACGGTGCGGCGAACGGCAACGGTGCGGCGAACGGGAACGGCAACGGCAAGGCGAACGGGGTCGGGAACGGCAACGGTGCGGCGAACGGCAACGGCAACGGCAAGGCGAACGGGGTCGGGAACGGGAACGGGAACGGCAACGGGAACGGGAAGGCCAAGGGTCTCGGTGCTACGCCTCCGACGACCTGATCTCCTTCGGATCAGAGGCCGGCCGGGGTCGGGATTTCTTTCCAGACCGCGATCTCCCACGCCGAGGCGATCGGATCGAGAAAGCTCGGAGGTGACTGGTACTTGAGTCGCTGGTCGTAGAGATAGTTCTTGGCCAGGCCGGTGGTCACCGAGCCCCCGGAACCCGTCCCGACCGGTCCGCGGTAGCTCTGTGCGATCACCCCGGTGACGTTGAGCGTGCCGAGTGGCGCACCGAGGTACCAGTTCTGGTTCCGGAAACTGTGCTGCAGCGCGAGCATCGCCGCCTGGATCGTCGGGTTCGAGAACGTGCTGTTGCGTGCGGTCTCCGTGGGGAAGTTGGCGTTCAGGTTGCACGAGGAGCTGGAACCCGAGGTGCAACTGACCGGGTGCCAGACCTCGATGAAGTTGTTGGCGATCAGGCCGAGGAGATCGGTCCCTCCGGTACCCGACTGGTAGGTGAGGTTCCACGTGATGTCGATGTTGTTGTCGGCGGCGATGGTCAGGCGACCCTTGAGGGTGCCCTCGACGAACGCATCCCCGTCCCGACAGCCGTACGTCGTGATGTCGTTGCTGATCGGTAGCCCGAGGGGGTGTTTCTCGCCGCCCACGGTGAACGGGCAGTTCTTGGTGTAGTTGGGGTCGCTCTTGGTGGACGGCACGCTCTGGACGTAGATCACACCGTTGCTCGGGAGGTTCCCGGTTCCGTTCGTCGGGCAGCTGTTGTTGGTCTGGCGGCTGAACGGGCTCTTGACCGTCATCTGTCCACTCGCGAGCAGCCGGATGCGGGTCGGTCCGGTGTAGAGGCAGCCGCCGGTGGCAGATGCGGTCTGGGAGCGGATCTCGGAGTTGCTCGGCGGTACCGACAGTGGCGGGAGGTACGCAGGATCGCCGGAGTTGGCGAAGTTCGGATGGCTCGTCGGACAGCCGTCACGCCACCGGCTACCAGACGTGTTCCAACTCGTCGAGGTCTTTCCCGCGAAGTTGGGGCTTCCGCACATGAGGATCGCGTCGTTGGAGTGCAACGGTCCGTTGATGGTGTCGGCACTGATGAACTGGATATCGGAGCACCGAGAGTTCCGGCCGTCGTAGTAATGGTGCGCGCACGCGGTCTGCGGATCGCTGCCATCGCTCAGGTTCGAGGAGTACGAGTCGGGGTCCTGGGTCTCGTACTCGGTGAAGTAGAGGTAATCGAGGAAGCTCCGACGCCGCATCGTTCCGGTGATCGTCCGCTTGCCGGCGCCGACCTTGCCGGTCGAGGTGACGGTGACGGTGCCGTCGACCGCGAGTGACGAGGTGTCGACGCGGTACCGGAACTGCCCGGCCGCGTTGCCGCCGGGGATGTTCACGTACTGGGAAAATGCGAGATTGCCGTCGGGGGGCAGGTTGGACGCGCTGTAGGAGGTGTAGTTGGCATTCTCGTTGAGGTGGAAGATGTAGTTGTCGAGCCCTGCTTCGGCCGCACTCAGCGCCGACTGCCAGTTCTGGTCACGCTTCGACACCCGCTGCGAGCCGATCCCGTATTGAATTGCGGCGACCGCGAGCGCCAGCAACACCGAGAGCCCCAGCATCACCGTCACGAGCGCCATGCCGTGTTCGTCGTCCCGTCGGAACCGCATCCTCGTCCCCCTATCCCGTCGGCTGGTAGTCGACGTTCGGAAGCCGCACCTGGTTGACCAGCGTGATCGGGCGCAGCGGGAGCGTCGTCTGCTTGCGAACGACGAGGGTCACCTTCACCGAGAACACCCGGAGCCGGTCCGCGGCGCTCAACGCACCGCTCGGCAACTGAGATCCAGTGTTGTCGTAGTACGTGAAGATCGGCTGGCCCGAAGGGTTCGCCACGAAGCGACCCACGTACCGAGGGGACGCGACCCCGGTGTAGGTGTAGTTGGGTGCGACCGAACCGGCGTCCGGAGTCCAGGCCTGCGCGATGAGTTCGCTGGTCGAGTCCACGTAGATCCGGATCTTGCGGGGACCGCCCGTCGTGTTGTTCAGGTTGGCGTAGAAGGTGACGTCGTTGTCCGCCGCGGCAGCAAACGGCGAAGTTCCCGCGACGAGGCGGGTCGCGGTGCGCAGGTCCTTGGTGGTGACCGCCATCAAGGTGCGCGCCTCGTCCAGGTTCGCGAGGCGCGCCGTCTCGCCCGCGATCGCGTACTGGGTCGTGTCGATGCTCTTGTACAGGAACCCCATCACGATCGAGAGCAAGAGCAGGGTGGCCGCAATCTCCACCATCGACGATTGACCGCGCTGGTCACGCTGCAGGCGTCGGCGCATCAGATGTTCACGTTCGCGGTCGTGGTCGCGCGCGACCGCGGATCGAGCGCGACGACCGGCCAGGACCCGACCGGTGTCTTGCCGCTCGCCTGGAGGGTCCACGTGCCGTACGGGAGCGCGACGAGGGTCGAGCCGGACACGGTCAAGGTCGCAATGGTCAGGGTCTCACCGGACAGGCACTTCGGGTCGGCCGCGTGGACGGCGACGATGTTCACGGCGGTCGACCCGCTGGCGCGGGAGAAGTTCACCTGCACCGTCGCCGCCGCGATGGTGTCGGTCGTGGTCGCGCCGGGGTTGACTTCGATGGTGTCGTCGCGGAGCGCGCCGGGCCAGTACCGGACCCCGCTGGCGTTCTTGCCTTCGGGATCCGCGTCTGCGCAGTCACCGGCGATGGCGGCGTACCCGCTGTTGTACGGGAACAGGTTCGCGAGCGTGCGGGTGGCGCCGGTCCCGGCGAAGACCTTGAGCCCGGACGGGATGTAGCCCGTGTTCGCGAGGGTCACCGCCATCGCGTTGGCCGGCGTCCCACCGTTGCGCCCGGTGATCGTGAGCGACGCCGTGGCCGCCCGGTCGTAGTCGAACGCGACGGCCGCCGACTGGCCGGCGTTGACCCCGACGGTCTGGCTCGGCGCACTGACGCCCTGACGGTCGACGTAGCCCGCGGTGCCGAGGCTGACCGTGTACGTGCCGACGGGCATGAACCCGAAGAATGCGCAGCCCGGGCTGGCGGCGTAGGGATCGGTCGTGGTCAGGCTCTGGTCGACACCGGACTTCTGGGCCCGTACGGGAACCCCACCGAGCGGCGCGGCATCGCTGTCGCGCACCTTGACCGCGATATGGCCGGTGCTCGCGTCGTAGGCACCGACCGGCGGTGCCAGGATGGTCGCGGTGCGAACCGGCTGGACGGCCTTCATGTTGGACCAGCTGACGTCCACGGAGGCGCGAAGTACCTGCGGACTGCTGCTGGTGGAGTCACATGCACCCGCGGTAGCCGCGCTCCCGACCCATTCGAGGTTGCGGGCGACGGTGAAGTTCACCCCGTCGACCGCGACGGTCGAGGTGGTGAGGCCACTCACGAGACTCGTGAAATCCGCTTGGCGGATCCGGTCCATTTCCTGGGACGCGAGGTTGGCGGCCACGGAGCGTTCCCGGTTGCTCCGAGCGAGGGCGAACCCGGCGCCGAGGCTGACGACGACTCCGCCGATGAGGATGCTGAAGATGGTCAGGCTGATGATCAGCTCGATGAGACCGAACCCACCGGCTCGGTCATCGAGCGGGAGCGATGGGCGCGCGGGCGTCGAGGGCGGTGGCCGTGTGATCCGGGATGAGTGGTGCCGCATCCGATGTCCTCGTGGGGTGGTTGGTCCCCACCCGGGCAATCGGGCTCGGCTCGCCGTGATGTGAGCGTTGTGGCCCTATCTTGGGAGTTCCTCGACCGGTTCTTGGACGAGCTGGAACCCGTCGGCGGGGCCGGGATTCCGGTTCAAGCGCCGGCGACGGCTGTCCCGGCCCGGCGGCCGAAGAAGCTGCCGTCGCCGAGCGAGATCCCGCTCACGTAGCCACCGGCCGCGATTCCCGCCGTGGTCCGGCCCGCCGCGAACAATCCCGGGACGGGGGACTCGGTGGCGTCGAGCACCGCGCCGTCCGCGTCGGTCGCGAGCCCGCCGAGCGTGAACGGCGCGTAGATCGCGTTGCTGTCGACGCGGAGGTCGACCGCACCGAGCGGGGCCCGGAGGGGCGTCACGAATGGCGCGGTCTTGTGCCACTGGGGGTCATGCCCCTCGGCGGCGTGACGGTTGTAGTCGGCGACGGTCTGTGCGAGCGCGGCCTCGGGAAGTCCGATGTCACGCGCGAGTTCTTCCGCGGTCTCGGCCGCCCACTGGAGTCGCATGCCGACGAAGTTGACCTCGAAGATCTCCTCGCTGACGATCAGGTAGATCTCGCCGTCCTGCTCGAGCAGCGACCGCATCCCGATTCGCCCGGTGTAGGTGTCCTCGTTGACGAAACGTTCGCCGCGCGCATTCACCAGGAGTCCGCGCGCGAGTCGGTGCGGTGGTCCGATGGGGAGCGCGCACTCGACAGCGTGCATGTTGCGCAGCGCGGCACCGACGCCCTGGCCGAGGCGGATGGCCCGACCGTCGTCGTTGGGTTGTCCCACGCGCCAGGCCGCGTTGGGTCGCAACGCGGGCGGGCAGTAGTGACCGAGCATCGGCTCGTTGAAGATGAACCCGCCTGCCGCGAGCACCACACCCCGACGCGCCCGCACCGCCCGCGTCTCGCCGTCCTGGAGGATCGCGACCCCCGCCACGACGTCGTCGCGGTCGACGATCAACCGGTCGACGCGCGCGTCGGTCTGCACCCGTGCCGGCGTCGCGGCCCGGGCATCGCCGAGCCGGTCCATGAGGAACCCACCGGCGGTGTCCGGGAACTGTGGATGGTGGCCCCGCGGCACCGGGTCTGCGATGTCGGTGAACGGCCAGGAATCCTCGCCCCCGGAGAACACCAGGCCGGAGTCGTCGAACGGTTCACGATTGGGTTCGTCGTTGAACTGACCCTTGAACGGCACGCCGTGGTCGACGAGCCAGTGGTAGTGCGCCACCGAGCCCTCGCAGTACGCGTGCACCTTCGTGGCATCGGTGTTGGGTCCGCACGCAGCGAGGAGGAACCGCTCCATGTTCTCGGCGGTGTCGGTGTAGCCACACGCGGTTTGCACCGGCGTGCCGCCTCCGAGATAGATCAGCCCGCCGGAGAGCGCCGACGTGCCACCCGGCGCGACCGCGCGTTCGACCGCGAGCACCGAGGCCCCGGCTTCGGTCGCACCGATGGCCGCGCAGGTGCCGGCGATGCCGAGCCCGACGACCACGACGTCGACCGTGTCGGCGAAGGTGGTCTGCTCCGCCGCGAGCGGTTCGATCGGGTCGACGAGGTCCATCAGAACTCCGTGATGATCGTGTCGGCGAACGTCTCGCCTGGGTCCGCCGCCACTTCGAGACACCCCATCAGAACTTCGTGATGATCGTGTCGGCGAACCATGCCAGGGAGTCGATGCGGTTTCCGAGGTCCTCGGGATCCTTGCCGGTGAAATACCACGGCACCGTCTGGAGCTCCGTCACCCCGGCGTCGGCGAGGCGGCGGTAGCCGTCGAGGTCGAACGCGTCGGTGGGGAGCGCGTTGATCTCGAACGGTTCGTCCGCTCGTCCGTACTCCGCGCGGTAGCGGCTGAGGGCTTCGACCGCACCGGTGATCTCCGCCGTCGTGTTCTGCACCGAGATCCAACCGTCGGCGAGCCGCGCGGCGCGCCGGAAACCCGGCTCGCTCAGGCCGCCGACGTAGATGGGCACGGGGCGGTCGGGTGCCGGCGACATCATCAGGCGGTCGAAGTCGTAGTGGGCGCCGTGATACTCGACCCACTGCGGCCCGTCGCCCGCGCACACCAGCCGCAGGATCTCGATCATCTCGTCGGCCCGCTTGCCGCGCGTTCGCATCTCGGTGTGGGTCCAGGTGAACTCCTCCGGGATCCAGGAGAGTCCGACACCGAGACCGACGCGGTTGTCCGACAGCACCGCCATCGACGACAGCTGTTTCGCAACCATGAGCGGATCGCGGATCGGGAGTTTCACCACGTTGGTGAGGAACCGGATGCTGTCGGTCACCGCAGCCATCGCGCTGATGGAGACGAACGGATCGACGAACGGCGTCTCGGGCGCCCAGAAGCGCCCGCCGTCGGCCGAGTACGGGTAGTCGGCCGAGACCTGCTCAGGGAAGAACACGGAGTCGGGCACCGTGATGGTGTCGAAGCCGGCCGCCTCCGCGGCGCGCGCCATCGGCACCAGGTGGTCGGCCGGGAACATCGGGAACGCGACGGTCCAACGCATCAGAGGTCCGGGAGTCCGAGTGCGAGGTTGGCCTCTTCGAGGCCACCGTCGACCTCGAAGATCTTGCCGGTCACGAAGCTCGCGGCCGGCGACGCCAGGTACAGCGCGCAGAGCGCGATGTCGTCGGGCTGACCGAGTCGTTTGAGGGGCGTGCCGTCCACCATCTCGGTGCGGATGCCGTCGTCGGTGAGCACGGTCTCGAGCGCACTGGTGGCGATGGACCCGACCGCGATCCCGTTCACCCGCACCTTGGGCGCGAGGTCGGCGGCCATCAGCCGGGTGAGGTGGCTGAGCGCGGCCTTCGCGGTCCCGTACGCGCTGAACCCGCGGTCGCGCAACCGGCCGATGGCGGACGAGATGTTGACGATCGCCCCCTCGCCCTGCTCGAGCATCTGGGGCACGGTGGCCTTCGAGAGCACGAACGCGGTGGTGGTGTTGAAGTGGAACGCGCGCTCGAAATAGCCGGGGCTGGTGTCGAGGAACGGTCGGGGCGGGGTGCCGCCGGCATTGTTCACCACGATGTCGACTCGCCCGAACTCCTCGATCGTGGCCCGGGCCAGCGCCTCGATGTTCGCGTTGTCGTTGACGTCGGTCGGGATCACGAGCGCGCGGCGCCCGAAGCCGCGGACGTCGGTCGCGACCAGTTCGAGCTGCTCGGCGGTCCGGGAGGCCAGGACGACGTCGGCGCCCGCCTCGGCCAACCCGCGGGCGGTGGCAGCCCCGATGCCGCGCCCGGCGCCGGTCACGATGGCGATCTTGCCGTCCAGGCGGAAACGTTCGAGCACCAGTCCTCCTCGTTGTTCTCTGGCTCGTCGGTGGTGGCGGGGACCGTACCCGACCGGTGCCGGCACCCTCCGGGCCCAGTCGGTCGACGGGAGCGGGTGGTTGACACGGGATCGGTGGACGGTCACGATCCCCGTGCACACTTCGTGCAAGTTCTGGGGGGAGCAAGCATGATCCGTTCACTCATCGCGCGCCGCGCGGTTGCCGTCCTGGTCGCCGGCGCCACCGCGACGCTGGGCCTGGCCGCGTCCGCCGGCGCCACCGGCATCATCGTGAAGCCGAACTCGAACCTCGCGGTGGGTGGTGGCTCGTACGCCGGCACCGTGTCGGCCCCGAAGAGCACGTTCCCCAAGGTCCCCGATCCGGCGGCGACGCCATCGGCGCGGACGGTCACCACCAAGGTCGGCGCCGCGGGCATCATCGGCGCGGCCGGGACGTTCACCGCGGCCGACATCGGCGCTTTCGTCGATGACGGTCCCGGTGGCCGGTTGCCCGATGGTGTCGACGTCACCGCGATGACGCCGCTCGTCCCCGTCTACCCGAGTCAGGGGCTCGCGTACATCAAGGGGGTCAACCCGACCGGCACCACGGCCACCCTCAGCCAGAAGGCCGTCGCCGCGGGCTCGGGCGCCGTCAGCCTGATCGCCGCGACGCCCGCGGTGCTCCTGCTCGCGCAATCGACCGGCGCACTCGCGTATCTCGCGCCCGTGCCCACCGGCCTGTGTTGGGTCTTCGCGTTCCCGGGCAACGTGTGCGGATACGACATCGGCAACATCGCGTACGGCGCCACCAAGCAGGTGGTGACGGCGAACGCCGATGGCAGCCTCGGCGCCACGTCGTTCACGCTGTCGGAGGGAGTCATCGACGGCACCCTCGGGACCCAACCCGGTCCGTTGATGGTGCGGAGTTTCGACCCCGATGGCGCCGGCGCGTATCCGGTGCTGCCCTTCGCAGTGGCGCCCGACGATCCGGGTGCGACGGCCCGCCGCTGTGCCCCGAATGCCGAGGACCGTTCGATTCCGGACACCGTCGGTGGGGTCGACTACTGCATGGTGACCGCGATCGCACTGAACGGCGGGGTGCAGGCGACCAAGATCCCGTTCTCCATCACGTCGTTCCCGATCACGTGGGCCGCGTCGGCCGCCGGATCGGTCAGCGGCTCGACCCTCGCGATCATCGGGAGCAACTTCGCCAACAACGACGTGATCGTCAAGATCGTGGTCGCGAACGGCAAGGCCAAGGTCACCGGCAACCCGCTCGTGAAGTGTCCCGGGCTCAACCAGACGATCCTCGGGACCACCGCCACCGCGACCGGCGACGTATTGGCCGCCGCCTCGACGGCCGGTTGCACCGTGCCTTCGGGTTCGCTCACCAAAGTGACCCTGATCGGCACCAAGGACATCCAGCGGAGCGAGATCCCGCCGAACGCCGTGATCGGGATCAACGCCCCGAAGAAGGCCACCGCGATCATCACGATGCCGTAATTTCGGCCGCTCCGCTCCCGCTCCTGATGGTCGGGGTTCGTGGGGTTCGCTCGGGTGTGCGGTGCCACGGGTTCACGCGCCGGAAACCGATGGTCGCGGCACGGTGCGGCGTGGCGCCTTAGTTTGTCGGCGGGAGGACAGGCATGGCGGCTCGTCGATGAGTTCGAAGGAACCCCGCGGCGCGACCGCGGTCGCGGTCCGGGGCGTCTCGAAGCGCTTCGGCACCGTGGTCGCGGTCGACGACGTGACGGTCGAGATCGGCGCGGGTGAGTTCTTCTCGCTGCTCGGTCCGTCCGGGTCGGGCAAGACCACGATGCTGCGGATGATCGCCGGGTTCGAGTTGCCGTCGGCCGGGCAGATCGAACTCGACGGCCAGGACGTGACCAACCGTCCGCCGTTCGATCGAGATGTCAACACCGTGTTCCAGGACTACGCGTTGTTCCCCCACATGAACGTGCGCCGCAACGTGGAATACGGATTGCGGGTCAAGGGCGTCGACAAGCGCGAACGACAGGTGCGCACCACGGCGGCACTCCACGCGGTCCGGCTCGACGACTTCGGCGATCGGAAACCGGACCAGCTGAGCGGCGGCCAGCGCCAACGGGTCGCGTTGGCCCGCGCCCTGGTCAACGAGCCGAAGGTGTTGTTGCTCGACGAACCGCTCGGCGCCCTCGACCTCAAGCTCCGCGAGGAGATGCAACTCGAACTGGCGCGGATCCAGCGCGACGTCGGGATCACGTTCATCTTCGTCACCCACGATCAGGGTGAAGCACTCACCCTCAGTTCTCGGATCGCCGTGTTCAACGAAGGTCGCATCGAGCAGGTCGGGACACCTCGGGAGATCTACGAGCATCCCGCCACGGAGTTCGTCGCGCGGTTCGTCGGTTCGACCAGTGTCATCAGCGGCGGCGCGGCTCGCGCGCTCCTGGGCGCCGAGGGTTCGTTCAGTGTCCGGCCCGAACGCGTCCGGCTGGTCGACGTCGACGCGGCCGGTGGGTCCACCGACGAAGTACGCGCGCCCGGTGTCGTTGCCGACGTCCAGTACCACGGTGACGGCACCCGGGTGCGGGTCGACCTCGAAGCGGGGTCGACGGTGATGGTGGAGGTGGCCAACCTGGGGACCACCACCTCGATCGAGCGGGGCAAGCGGGTCGCGGTGGCATTCGCGCACGCCGACGCGCTGACCCTGACCGAAGGATCAACCAATGCAATCGAGGAGGAATCATGAAACGACTCATTCGGATCGGCGCACTCGTCGCGACCTTGGTGTTCGTACTCGCCGCGTGCGGGAGCAGCAGCGGGTCGTCGTCGAAGTCCGGCGGCGCGAAGACCAGCTCGACGGGCGGGAAGGTCTCGATACTCGCGTGGCCGGGCTACGCCGAAAACGGCTCCACGTCGAAGGACGTGAACTGGGTGACACCGTTCGAGCAGCAGTCCGGCTGTAAGACGTCGGTGAAGACCTTCGGTACGTCCGACGAGGCGTTCCAGCTGTTCAACACCGGGCAGTACGACGTGGTCTCGGCCTCCGGCGACTCGTCGTTGCGCAGCGTTGCCAACGGTGACGCGGCGGTCATCGACACCACCAAGGTCACCACGTACGGGGACCTGGCCGGCTTTCTCAAGGGCAAGGCCTGGAACACGGTGGACGGCAAGGTCTACGGAGTGCCCCACGGGTGGGGTGCGAACCTGCTGATGTACAACGAGTCCGCGGTGACCCCCGCGCCCGACAGTTGGGGCGCGGTGTTCGAGGCGTCCTCGCCGTACAAGGGCAAGGTGACGGCGTACGACTCGCCGATCTACATCGCGGACGCCGCGCTGTACCTGTCGAAGACGAAGCCCGACCTGAAGATCACCAACCCCTACGCGCTCGACGACGCGCAGTTCACGGCCGCGGTCGACCTGCTGAAGCAGCAGAAGCCCAACATCGGCGAATACTGGAGTGACTACCTGAAGGAGCAGGAGGGCTTCACCAAGGGAAGCCTCGTGCTCGGGACCACCTGGCAGGTGATCACCAATGGTGTGGTCGCCGACAAGGCATCCCCGCCGGTGAAGGCGATCATCCCGAAGGAAGGTTCGACCGCGTGGTCGGACAGTTGGATGGTCTCGACCAAGTCGAAGAACGTCGCCTGCGCATACAAGTGGATCAACTGGATCACCAGTCCCAAGGTGCAGGCGCAGGTGGCCGAGTACTTCGGCGAGGCGCCGGCGAACCTCCAGGCGTGCAGCCAGACGACGGACAAGAACTGGTGCACCACGTACCACGCCGACGACAAGGCGTTCTACGACCAGCTGGCGTACTGGACGACTCCGACGGCGAAGTGTGCCGACGGTCGCACCGACGTCCAGTGCAAGGCCTACAAGGACTGGACGGCCGCCTGGGACGAGATCAAGGGCAGCTGATCGCGTCGGGGGCGGGCCGCATGGGCCCGCCCCCGCGATCGGCGCCCGTACCACCATGACCACCGTCGACGACACCAATCCCCGGGCCGGCCCCCGTCGGCGGATCGCGCGGTTCTTCGCCCGACACCCGCGCGCCGGCCTCGGCCTCGAGCTCGGTGCGCCGGGTGGCTGGCTGCTGATCGTCTACGTCGGTTCGCTCGCCGCTCTCATCCTCACGTCGCTCTACCGCCTGGTCGACGATCCGACCGGCCTGGTCACCAAACTCGACACCACCATCGGGTGGGGCAACTTCGACCGGGTCATCTCGGAGCCGGTGTACCGCGAGGTCGCGCTCCGCACCCTGATCGCGGCGGTGACCGTCACCGTGATCGACGCGTGCATCGCGCTGCCCGTCGCGTTCTACATGGGCAAGGTCGCGTCGCCGAGGACCCGCCGCGCGTTGGTGGTCTCGGTGACGCTGCCGCTGTGGGCCGGCTACCTCGTCAAGGGCTACGCATGGCGTTCGCTCTTGGATCCGGGTGGCGGGGCTCTGAAGGAAGTGCTCGGGCACACGCCGGGCTTCGGGTATGCGAGTTCCATCCTCGTGCTGTCCTACCTCTGGTTCCCGTTCATGGTGATCCCGTTGTTCGCCGGATTCGAGCGGCTGCCGACGTCGCTCCTCGAAGCGTCGACCGATCTCGGGGCCAAGGCCGGGCGCACGTTCCGGAGTGTCGTGCTGCCCCAGGTCTTCCCGTCGCTCGTGGCCGGATCGATCTTCACGTTCTCGCTGACCCTCGGCGACTTCTACATGAATCGCATCGTCGGGGGCACGACCGAGTTCATCGGCAACATCGTGTACCGGCAGTTCTCGGTCGACCTCCCGTTCGCGGCGGCGTACGCGGTCGTGCCGGTCTTGATCATGGTCGTGTACCTGCTCGCGGTGCGCCGGACCGGTGCCCTGGACGAGTTGTAGCCGATGTATCTGTCGTCGTTCTCCCGTTGGATGTTGCGGATCGTCACTGCCGCGGTGCTCGTCGTGCTCTACGCGCCGATCGTCTACGTGGCGCGCCTCAGCGTGAACACGTCGAGCAACTACGCATGGCCGCCACGCGGGTTCACCCTCGAGTGGTGGCAGAAGGCGTTCCACGAGGAGGGCCCGCGCACGGCGTTGCTGCACTCGGTGCAGACGGGGCTCACCTCGACGGCGATCGCGTTGGTGCTCGGGACGCTGGCGGCCTTCGCCCTCACGCGCTACCGCTTCTTCGGGCGGAACACGGTGAGCCTCTTCATCGTGCTGCCGATCGCGCTGCCGGGCATCGTCACCGGCATCGCGCTGCTCTCCGGGTTTCAGCGGGTGGGCATCGACCTTTCGTTCACCACGCTGGTCGTCGCGCACGCCACGTTCTGCGTGGTGATCGTGTACAACAACGCCGCGGCCCGGCTCCGGCGGCTGACGCCCACCGTGCGGGAGGCCTCGGCGGATCTGGGTGCTGATGGCTGGCAGACCTTCCGGTTGGTCACGTTCCCGCTCATGCGCAGCGCCCTCGTCGCCGGCGGGCTGCTCGCGTTC
Organism: Acidimicrobiia bacterium; assembly: GCA_038250905.1. GTDB lineage: Bacteria > Actinomycetota > Acidimicrobiia > IMCC26256 > JAENVU01 > JAENVU01. The sequence goes on along the minus strand of JBBSBV010000042.1, from coordinate 19,044 downwards.
GCCCTCTCGTTCGACGAGATCATCGTGACCACCTTCACGGCCGGCGTGGGCTACAAGACGTTGCCGCTCTGGTTCGCGGACAACTTCTCCCGGCCCAACGCCATCCCGACGGTCAACGTGGTGGCCACGTTCGTGGTGCTGGCTTCCATCATCCCGGTCTGGGTCGCGCAGCGCCTCACCGAGAGCGGGAGCCCCTCCCGCTGATCCGGGGCCGCGGTTGGTACGGTCCGACCATGGCGGAGACCGAACCGATGGCATCCGACCCGGCGCCGGTCGGTCGGGTCATCGGGACCGAGGACAGCACGCCGTTGTCGTTCTGGGTGGCCATCGCATCGGGTCAGTACCTCCAACTCGACGACGTCGTCGTTACCGACCGGGAACTGCCGCCGCCGGCCGCGCCGGTGCGCCTCTCGGGGGTCGTGACCCAGGTCCGGGCCCGGCAGGAGGGCGCCCGCTTCGACTCCGACGTCTTCCTCGTGGCCGACGGCGTGCTCCCGGCCGAGACGGTCGAGGCGGCCGAGGTGAGCACCACGCGGGTCGAGCCGGAGACGTTCGTACCGCCGCGGCCGGGGGCCGCAGTCCGGCGGGCGCTCGGTGCCGAGCGGGACCACGCGTTGCTCTTCGACGCGATGGAGCGGAAGTTGCCGATCGGGCTCGGTCGCGACGGCGAACCGCTCTATGCCAACGTCGACTTTCTCGACGGCACGCGCGGCGCGCACGTGAGCATCAGCGGTGTGTCGGGCGTGGCGACCAAGACCACGTACGCGACCTTCCTCCTGTACTCCCTGTTCCACTCGGGCGTGCTGGGCGCCGAGACCAACAACACCAAGGCGCTGATCTTCAACGTCAAGGGCGAGGACCTGTTGTTCCTCGACCAGCCGAACATCCGGCTCGATGCCGAGCAGGAGCAGCGGTACCGGGCGCTCGGACTCGAGCCGCGCCCGTTCGAGAGTGTGGCGATCAAGGCCCCGCCGCGCCGGGGTGACCCGAACGCCGGGCCCGATACCGCCACCCGCACCACCGGAGTGTCGTCGTTCTACTGGACCATCGCGGATTTCGTCACCGGTGAGTTGTTGCCCTTCGTGTTCGCCGATGCGGAGGACGAACGCCAGCAGTACACGATGGTGATCCACCAGGTGATGCGGCGACTCGCCGACGGCGAACCGGTGGGCGACGACGGCCGCTGGCGCGTCGACGACGTGACCATCACGACCTACCACGACCTCGTCGAGTTGATCGTCGACCGGTTGAACTCCGAAGACCAATCGGTCGCGATGGAGTGGGCGGGACGGGCGGTGGGGAGCGGCACGATCAACGCGTTCGTCCGGCGGTTGCTGTCGTCGCAGCGCTCACTCTCGTCGCTCATCCGCGCCGACATTCCGATCCGTACCGACCGCATGATCGACACCACGCGCGGTGCGCAGGTGACCGTGGTCGACATCCACAACCTGGCCGAACGTGCGCAACGGTTCGTGGTCGGGGTGACGGTCAAGCGCGTGTTCGAGGCCAAGGAGGAGTCGGGCGCGCGTCGGCCGCTGCTGTTCCTCGTGCTCGACGAACTCAACAAGTACGCGCCGCGGGAGGGGACGAGTCCGATCAAGGAGATCCTGCTCGACGTCGCGGAGCGCGGCCGCAGCCTCGGCTTGATCCTCGTGGGCGCACAGCAGACCGCGAGTGAGGTGGAACGGCGGGTCATCGCCAACTCCGCGATCCGGGTCGCGGGCCGGCTCGACCCGGCCGAGGCGTCCCGGCCGGAGTACGGATTCCTTCCCACCGCGCATCGCGAGCGGGCCCGGATCGCGAAGCCGGGGACCATGTTCGTCTCCCAGCCCCAGCTGTCGATCCCGCTCGTCGTCGAGTTCCCGTTCCCGGCGTGGGCGACCCGGCCCGAGGAGTGCGCACCGCTGGGTACCGACACGGATCCGTTCGCGGGCCTGCCCGGGTCATGAGGCTGCTGCACACCTCCGACTGGCACGTGGGCAAGACCATCCGGGGCGAACCCCGCCTCGAGGAGCACGCCGCGGTGTTCGCCGAGATCGCCGGGGTGGCGCGCACCGAAGCCGTCGACGTCATCCTCGTGGCGGGCGATCTCTACGAGTCGCCCGCGCCCTCGCCCGAGGCCGAGGCGCTGGTCATCCGGACCCTCCTCGAACTCCGAACGATCGCGCCGGTCGTCGCCATCGCCGGCAATCACGACAACGCAGCGCGGTTCGAGGCCCTCCGCCCGATCGCGGACGCGGCCGGCATCGTGGTCCGCGGCCGCGTGGTCCGGCCCGACGCGGGTGGGGTCGTCGAGATCGAGACCGCAGGCGGGGAACGGGCGCGGATTGCGATGCTCCCGTTCTGCTCGCCGCGCTACTCGATCCGGGCTGCCGACCTGATGGCGCTCGACGCCGCCCAGACTGCAGGCGAGTACGCCCAACGCCTCGCGGGAATCGTCGGCGTGCTGTGTGCCGATCCCGATCCGGGAGCGGTCAACCTGCTGGTCGCGCACTGCATGGTGCGGGGCGGTGAGGTCGGTGGTGGCGAGCGTGCCGCGCAGACCGCGTTCGAGCCGTACTGGTTGTCGAGCGCCGCGTTCCCCCCGGCACTGAGTTACGCCGCGCTCGGCCACCTCCACCTCGCGCAGCCGGTGCCCGCCGGTCCGCCGGTCTGGTACTCGGGGTCGCCGATCCAGGTCGATTTCGGCGAAGCCGGGGCCGGCAAGCACGTGCTGATCGTCGACGTGACCGCCACCACCCCCGCGCAGATCCGGGAGGTGCCGCTCACCGCCGGCGACGAACTGCGGACCATCACCGGGACCATCGCGGAACTCGAGGCCATGGCGGGCACCGATTTCGGCTCGGCATGGATCCGGGTTCGCGTCGAAGGTCCCGGCCGCGCCGGCCTGGTGGACGATGTCCGGTCGTGGCTCGGCCCGCGGGTGGTCGAGGTCCGCGTGTCGGGAACCGAGCGGACGGTCGGGCCGGCGGTGGCGCGGGTCGGCACCACTCCGCACGAGTTGTTCGCGGAGTTCCTCACGGAGCAACAGGTGGACGACCCGCGGCTGGGTGCGTTGTTCGCGGAACTCCTCGACGCGGAGATGCACGCATGAGGCCAGTCGAGATCACCATGCAGGGGTTCGGCCCGTTCGCCGACTCCGTCACGGTCGATCTCGACGCGGTGGAACTCTTCGCGTTGGTCGGCCCGACCGGCTCGGGCAAGTCGACCGTCATCGATGGGATCTGCTTCGCCCTCTACGGCAGCATCCCGCGCTACGACGACCGCCGCGCCGTCGGCGCGGTGGTGCACGCGCTCGCGATGGAGGCGCGGGTCTCGCTCACGTTCGAGATCGGTGGGCATCGGTACGTTGCGGTGCGGGTGGTACGACGGGACAAGCACGGCAAGGCCTCCACCAAGGAGGTGCGCCTCGAAGCCGTCGACGGCGACGTCCTGGCCGCGACCACGAAGGAGATGGACAAGGCCGTCCCCGAACTTCTCGGGCTCGGGTTCGACCAGTTCACCCGGGCGGTCGTGCTCCCCCAAGGGGAGTTCGCACGGTTGCTCCACGACAAACCGGCGGCCCGCCAGGACCTGCTGGTCCAGCTCCTCGGCCTCGACGTGTACGAGCGGATGATGCAGGCGGCGCGGACGCGCGCCACTGCCGCGACGAGTGAGCGGGCCCGGGACCAGGAGCGGATCGACGCGCTGGCCGGTGCGACGCCCGAAGCGATCGCGGCGCTCGAGACGCGGGCGACCGCGTGCGCGCAGGCCCGGGCTGACTGGCGGTTGCGCCAACCTGAGCTGGACGAGCAGGCGGCGAACGCCACTGCAGCCGACGGGCGCGCCGGGGCCGCCACCGTCCGGGTGCGGGCACTCACCGCGCTCGAGGCCCCGGCCGACGTCGAAGCGCAGAGCGCGGTCGTCCGCGCGGCCGACGCGGTGCGGGTCGCGGCCGACGAGCGCGTCGACGAACTCGCGGCGGTGGTGCTGGCGGCGGATGCCGCAGTGGAGGCGGCGGGATCGCGAGAGGCGCTCGTCGCGGTGCGTGAGGCCCGCGCCGAACTCGTGCAACTCACCACCCGGCTCACGACGTCGACCGAGTTGCTCGGCGCCGCGCAGCAGGAGTTGGACGAGGCGACCGCCGCGTTCACCGCGGCCGACGAACGCACCGAACACCTCCGCACGGCGAGCGCGGCCCACGTGGTGCGTGAGCACCTGGAGGTGGGTGCACCGTGCCCGGTGTGCGAGCAGGTCGTGGGGACGATCCCGGGCGGCGAAGCTCCGGCTGCGTGGCGTGACGCGCAGGAACTCGCCAAGAAGGCCCGCGCGCAGGTGGATGCGGCTCACAAGCACCACCTCAAGTTGCTGAGCCAGGTCGAGGGCATCGAGACCCGGCGCACCGAGATCGCATCCGCACTGGTCGACGCGCCGGTACCCGAAGCGGTGGAATCCGAACTGGCGCGGATCGAGGAGCTGATCCGCGCCGCAACTCAGGCCCGCGCCGACGATCAGGCGGCCCGGGCCGCGTCGCGGCAGGCCAAGGCGGCGTTCGATGCGGCGACCGGCGCGGTGCAGTCGGCGCGCCAGGCGTATCGAGCCGCCCGCGACGGGTTGACCGCGCTCGGGCTCGCGCCGCCGCCCGAGAGCGAAGACGTCGGCGCCGACTGGTCGGCGCTCCTCGGGTGGGCGGGCGCCGAGTCGGACACCCATCGCCGCGACGCCGATGCCGCGGCCGCGGACGCGACCGCGATCCGGCACACTCTCGACGAGCAGATCGACGCGCTGGTCGCGGCGGCGGCGACCCTCGAACTCCCCGTCGATCCCGACGCGCGGTCCGTCGCGGCGCTGCTCGAAGCGGCGGCCGGGGCCGAAGGAGTCATCCGGAGCCGGATCGAACAGCTCACCGCGGCGCGGTCCGAGCGCGACGCGTTGATCGCACGCGTCGCGGCCCAGGCGGGCGACGCCGAGGTCGCCGCGGAACTGGCGCGGTTGCTCGACGCCAACCACTTCGAACGGTGGCTCGTCTCCGAGGCGCTGGCTCGCCTCGTCACCGGTGGCTCCGCCCGCCTCCACGAGCTTTCGGCCGGTCGGTACTCGTTCGCCTTCGACGACGCCGGCCGCGACTTCCTCGTCGTGGACCACACCCAGGGCGACGAGCGGCGGTCGGTGCGCACGCTCTCCGGTGGCGAGACGTTCCAGGCTTCACTGGCCCTCGCCCTCGCGCTCGCCGACGAACTCGCGGGCTTCGCAGCCGACGGTGCGACCCGCCTCGAGTCGGTGTTCCTCGACGAAGGGTTCGGCACCCTCGACGCGGAGACCCTCGAGGCAGTCGCGGCGACGATCGAGAACCTCGGTGCCGACGACCGGATGGTGGGCATCGTCACCCACGTCCCGGAGTTGGCGGCGCGCATGCCGGTGCAGTTCCGCGTCACCAAGGGCGCGCGCACGTCGACCGTCGATCGGATCGAGGTGTGAAGTTCACCGTCGATCCGTGGGATCCGAGCTACGGCAGCGCCATCGAGACCGTGCTCGACCCCAGTGAGGTTGTCGTCGACGTCGCCGTGGAGATCGCCGCGGCCGAATGGCAGGCCATCGCGGGCCGGCCCGACCGGCGGGCCGAGACCGTGCTGTTCGTCGACGGGGTCCGCCGGATCGACGCCCGGGTCTGGGTCGAGGACGACGCCGGAGACGTGGAACCCGGCGTCTGCGCGAGCTACGCGGCCGGGGTGGTCCTGGCCGCCACGACCGCCGAGGTGGTCGCGACGAAGGTGGCACGCGGCCTCTTCAGCAGTTCGCGTGCCGCGACGGCGATCGCCACGAAGTTCCCCGCCGTCGTCTACGACCCGTATCCGGCGGGCGACTCGTCACCGGAGGCGCTGTGGCTCGCGATCCAGAACGAGATGGGACGGGTCGAGGTCGAGATGGCCGAGACCGCCCAGCGAGACGCGCCGCCCGACGCGCTCGTGCTCGTCGACGGACCCGTCACGAACCGCGCCGAGGTCACCGGGGCGGTCGGGGTGATCAAGACCCACGCCACCGCGTACCTCCCACCCGACCTGCACCGACTCGTCGGGACCTTCCCGGCCGGTGCCCGATCGCCGGTGTTCACCATCGGTGGCCGCGGGGCCCGCCACTCGTGGTACGTGAAACTCCCCGGCGGCCGCGGGGCGCCCTGGTCGGGCGTGGTCCGCTGCGAATGCTCGGCCGCGATGCCGGCCGTCGACGCGGTTGCGCTCGCGGAGCGAGTCACTGCCACGCTGCCCCGCTACGCCAGCGAAGCGCACAAGGACCCGCGCGCGCCCCAGAACCTGTACCCGGTCGGCGGCCTCGAACGCGAACTCCGCCGCCGCCTCGGCGACCCGGATCTGTTGTACCGCGCGCTGCTTGTCGGGTCCTCCGCTCCTCCATCTCGGTCCGTCCGCTCACCCTCCTGATCGTCATGCGCTCCTCATCCCACCGGCGCTTGTCGGTTCACCGGTCCCTGGAGCCGTTCAGGCGACAAGCGCTCGGGGAGAGGAGTGCGAGCGAAGGATCAGAAAAGACGGTCCGGTGCCGATAACCGGTCATGCGGACACGAGTGGTGGCCATCGGCGTGGTGGTGGCGGTGGTGTTCGGCGGGGCGCTGAGCGCGGGAGCGTCGACCCTGCCGGGGGCTCCGACATGCCCGATGTTCCCGGCGGACTCGTACTGGCACGCACGGGTGGATGCGTTGCCGACCGATCCGCGGTCGGACACGTTCGTGGCCAACGCGGGCGCGGGGTCGTCGTTGCATCCCGACTTCGGTGCCGGCCTCTACGCCGGCGGGCCGATCGGGATCCCGTTCACCACTGTCGGTGGGAACCAACCCAAGGTCCCGGTCTCGTTCCGCTACGCCGACGAGAGCGATCCGGGCCCGTATCCGATCCCACCCACCGCGCCGATCGAGGGTGGCGCGTCGAGCACCGGTGACCGTCACGTGTTGGTGGTCGACCGTGACGCGTGCCGCCTCTACGAGACCTACGCGTCGTATCCGGTGCGCGGCGGCGCGGCGTGGACCGCGGACTCGGGTGCAGTCTTCGATCTCACGTCGAACGCGTTGCGGCCCCGCACCTGGACGAGTGCCGATGCGGCGGGCCTGCCGATCCTGCCCGGACTCGTCCGTTACGACGAAGTGGCATCGGGCGAGATCGACCACGCGATCCGGATCACGCTGCGCCGGACCGACCAGCGCTACGTCTGGCCCGCTCGGCACCAGGCGGGCGTCGCCGATGCCACGGCAGCGCCCATGGGGGCATGGCTCCGGCTCAAGTCGAGTGTCGACATCTCGCGTTTCGGGCCGCAGTCACGCGTCGTGTTGCGCGCGTTGCAGGAGCACGGGGCGATCGTGGCCGACAACGGTTCGTCCTGGTACATCTCCGGCGCGCCGGACGACCGCTGGAACAACGACGACCTCCACGGTCTCGGCGCGCTGCACGGTTCCGACTTCGAGTTCGTCGACCCGTCGGCGCTGACCACCGGTCCCGACTCCGGTCGCATCGCCACGCCGCCGCCGCGGTCGGACGTGACCGGGGGACTCACAGTCGACGGGTTCGGTGGGCTGCACCGATTCGCGGTCGGTCTCGGTCCCCAGGTCGGCGCCCCTCGCGGCGCGCCGTACTGGCTCGGGTGGGACATCGCGCGCGGCGTTGCCGTCACCGCGAACCATCGGGCTGGCTACGAACTCGACGGCTTCGGCGGCCTCCACCCGTTCCGCCTCGGCGCCGCGTCGGCCACTCCACCCGCAGCGCGTGGTGGGCCGTACTGGCTCGGGTGGGACATCGCGCGCGGCGTCGCGCTCATGCCCGACGGCAGTGGTGGCTACGTGCTCGACGGACTCGGGGGCATCCATCCGTTCCGGCTCGGGACGGGCGCCCGACCCGCGCCCGCGACCTCTGCCCCCAACTACGGCGGGCGGGACCTCGCCCGAGGGCTCGCGCTCCTGCCCGGTGGGCGCCAGGGCTACGAGGTCGACGCCTTCGGCACCGTCCGGCGCGTGGCCTTCGGTGGCGCGGCGCTCCCGCCGCGTGTGCGCGGTGCGTTCTCGACGCCGGGCGTCGTGTTGACGCGCGGGATCGCGGTGCTTCCCGACGGAACCGGCGGCTACACGGTCGACGAACTCGGCGGCGTGCACCCGTTCGGGATCGGTCCGAAGAACGCGCGCGCCCCCGATGCAGTCGGCGCGACGACCTGGACGTGGTCGATCGCGCGCGGCATCGGCATCTAGCTACTCGGGCCCTGACCACCCGCGGTCGACCACGCCGGTTTCGTAGCACTCGACGAGATGTTCGAGCCACGCGCACGACTCGCGGAGGCCGCCGGTCCGGTTCCGGAGCGTCCACAGACGGCTGTGCTCGGCGATCACCGGTCGCAGCCGTTCGGCCAGCGCGCGTCGGGTGCCGGCCGGGACCTCGGCGAGGGCCCCACCGACTGCGAGCCGCGCCCGCGCGTCGGCGGTCAGGACGCGAACGAGCGCGATCGAGTTCCGGAGTTCGGCGATCACGAGATCGGCATCGGCGCGCCGTGAGTCCGTGCGATCGAGGCGGGCGGTCAACGCGTCGAGGTCATGGTCGATCGCGTCGTACTCCTCGATCGTGGCCCCCGCCAGTGGCCCGCGTCCGATGTCGAGTTGCGGGAAGTAGAGGTGGAGGACCATCGACGCCACGTTCCAGACCTGCGGCGTGAGGTGGAGATGCACCCGGCCGAGTTCGGTCACGATCGCGCCGAGATCGCCCGTCGGATCGTCGTAGCAGTGCAACGAGAGCGCGGCATCGAGATCGATCGTGCGGTTCGCCGCCGCGCCCCAGCTCATCGCCGCGCCGAACGCCAGACCCGGGTCGCTCACGGCGGGGTACTGGAGGTGCCCGTTGTCGCCCCAGTCGGTGTTGACCATGCCGCCCGCGCCGTGCTCGACCGCCGCGTCGATCGCTTCGGTGATGTCGGCGCGCATGTTCTCGGTCCGGCCGAGGATCGTCAGCCAACTCGACGTGCCCGGGGCCACCCAACGGTCGATGTCCGCGTCGGCCAGTGCTCCGAGTCGGGCCGACCACGGGTGCCCGGCGTCGTAGCCCCATTCACAGACGATGACCCCGGCCGGCAGCTCGGCGAGCCGATCGGGATGCGCGGCGAGGATGTCGCCCCAGATCAGGACCTGACGGCCGTCCAACTCCGGGAGCGCGCGCAGGGTGTGCACCCACGCGAGGTAGTCGTCGAACCGACCGGCCGGCAGCTCCCACGGTTCGTCCAGGCCGAGGTTCACGTACGTGGGATCGGAGAAGTGGGGGAGCAACTCGGCGAGCAGCGAGCGCACGAGTTCGAGCGATCCGGGATGAGTGGGTTCGATGGTGCTGGGCGGCCGGCGCATGCCCATCATCACGTACCCGTCGGGATCCATCGCGAGGGCCCGGTACGGCTCGTGCTTCAACCAGCGGTTCATGTGGCCCAGGCAGTTCTGGTTCGGGACCAGGCGGATGTGGCGCGCCCGGCAGAACGCGTCGAGCGCCTCCACCTCGGACGCCGTCATCGCGCCCGCCTCGGCCCAGACGATCTCGTGCTCGGCGTACGCGAACGTGTGCTCGGCGTACAACTCGATGTGGTTGACCTTCCACTCCGCCAGCCGCTCGACGAGATCGAACAGGGTCTCGAGCGTGGGGACCTTGTCGCGCGAGATGTCGAGCATCACGCCACGTTCGGCGAGGTCGGGCCAGTCGCGCACCCGACCGAGGGGCAGCCGACCGTCGTGGAGACGGGCCAGTTGGCGCAGGGTCATCCCGGCGTAGAACTCGCCGGCCGCGTCCGCGGCGTGGATCTCGACGCCGGTCGGTTCGATCGTGAGTTCGTAACCCTGGGCCGGGAGCGTCGCGGCGGTCACGACGGTGGGTTCGGTCGGCGCCACCGTCTCGGTGCCCAGGTCCACCTCGCGCGGGACGGGCAGCAACGTCACGTGAGTTCCTTCCGGTAGACCAACAGCGTGCTCCCGATGGTGGCGCCGATCCGCGCGTACGGCACGACCGGTCCCACCCACGAGATCTCGGCGTGGGTCCGGCCCGTGGCGCGCATGCGGTGCAGGGCGCCGAGGAGTGGCGCCACCCCGACGCCGCGACCCATCAGATCGGGTCGCACCGCCACCGGGCCGACGAGTCCTTCACGGGTCACGTCGTGCGCGCAGACGGCGGCGATGCCGTGGGCGTCCTCGGCCAGCACCAGGCCGCCCTGGTCGCACGCGCGAACCATCTCGACGCGCCACCACGCCCAGTGCCGCGCGGCCCAGTCGGCGATCGGGTCGCGATCCTCGGGTCCGGCGACGCGCCATCCACCGGGGTCGGGTGGCGTGTGGCGGAGATCGACGTCCATGTTGAAGTTGATCTCGACCCGTGCGTACTTCATGCGTTCGGCGAGACACACCATCGCGAGTTCGCGGCTGTCGATACCCGCCCACAGGTAGTGCGGGGCGTCGGCACCGATGGTGACGGTGGTCGCGCCCGCGGCGCGCAGGTCGTGTTCGGCCGCCGCGAGCAGTTCGCGGCCGCGGCCCGCGCCGCGGTGCGCGGGATCGACGGCGACGAACCGTACGTGGCCCCCGCGGGGTCCGGTGACTGTCGCCACCACGCCCCGGTCCGGATCGCCGCGGATCACCGCCGGTTGGTCCGCGGCCGTCAACGCCCGGCGCAGGTCGGTCAGCGTCGGCGGATCGACGAGGGCGCGCTGGGCGAGCGCGGCGATCGCGGGGATCGCGTCGTCGCCGAGTCTCGCCATCTCCACCTGCGCAACCTAGAGGGCGCACGGCGAAGGCGTGACGCTCAGTTCACACTCACTATCCGTGGTCAAGAAGACCTACGTGAACGCCGATACGGGCAGAGAAGGTGTGAAACCGATCAGGAGAGAACGCTGCCCGTGACCACCATCGAACAAGACCTCCGCAACGACATCGCCCGCGACCAGCGGCGGGCCGACCTGCCGTCCCGCGGGGTCGCCACCGTGCAGGCCATTGCGCGACGCCGGCACCAACTCGCATTCCTCGTCGGCGTGGTGACCCTCGGTCTGGTCTCGGCGACGCTCGTCTCCCGCCACGTCATCGACGTCGGCGGCAAGACCCTGATCGACGCCGACACCACCCGGTTCGCGCTGGCCGCGTTCAGCGCCTGGATCGTCTTCTACACGTTCACCAAGGACCGGTACCTGCGCCGGGTCAGCGACGAGCGCGAGAAGCTGATGGCGCTCGACGGCGAGATCGCGACCGGCCTCCTGAGCGCCGGCCTGGTGCTGGACGCGGTGACCGCCATGCACGCCCGGATCGAGTTGGACCAACTCTTGCCGTGCATCGTCGAGCAGGGACGCGGCCTGATCGGTGGGGACCACGGGGTGCTGTTCGTCGTCGAACCGGACGAGCCGATGCAACCAGTGGTCGACGAGGGAGGCCTTGCCACCACGGTGGCGGCGGTGGCCGACCTGGCAGCCCAACGGCGTTCGGTCGTCGGCGTGGTCGACGGCGATCGTGTCGACATCGGGGTGCCGATCGTCGCCGGCGCGCAACTCCTCGGAGTGCTCGTCCTGCCCGGTGTCGTCGGCCAGGGGGTCACCGAGGACACGAAGATGGTGATGACCCGATTCAGCGCGGCGGCCGGTGCCGCGCTCCTCAACGCCCGCCGCTACGAAGCCGCGATGTTCCTCCTCGACGTCGCCCACTGACCGGGTGGTGGTCAGACGATCCAGGGGTACTCGTCGCCGGGCCAGGTGACGACCCCGTCGGCTTTCAGGCCATTGATGGTCGGGCCGTCGCGGCCGAGCAGTTCCAGGATCTCGCGGGTGTGCTGGCCGACGAGTGGCGGTGCGCCGTCGATGTGACCCGGCGCGTCCGAGAACTGCACCAGCTCACCGAACTGGCGCATGAACCCCATCATCGGGTGCTCGTACTCGGCGACCATGCCGAGGCGCGCGTTGTCGGCGTCGTTGAGGACGAGATCGCCGCCGTGGGTGTCGACGGGGACTTCGTTGGGCACGCCCGCGTCGTCGAGCGCGTACGACGTCGAGAGACTGGTCCGCGTGAGGAAGCGGGGCGCGAGCAGCGCCTCCAACTCGGCGCGGTTGTCCCGGCGCAGTGACGCGACCGCGAACCGGGCGTCGTCGGCCAACTCGGGAACTCCGAGCACGCCGCAGAGTGCGATCCACTCGGATTCCTTCACCGCCGCGATCTGGATCCACCCGTCCTGCGTCTCGTAGAGCCGGTAGCAGGCGTCGATCCCGTGCAGGCCCTGGTCGAGGCGGGGTCGCTCCACCGCTTCGCCGTTCACCAGGAGCGCATCCGACGCGTACACCGCACCGCCGTCCATCAACGACGTCCACAGCTCCTGGCCCTCGCCGGTGACGCGCTGGTGGTACAGCGCCGCGAGCGAGCCGACGACTGAGAGCATCGCGTTGGCGGCGTCGCACATCCCGAAGCGGTAATAGAGCGGATCGTTCCCGGTCTGGGCCGCGCCGGCCTCGTATTCGAGCCCGGCCGACGCCTGGTACAGCGGGTCGAGGCCCCCGAAGTGTGCGAGCGGTCCCTCCAGCCCGTACGCCCACGTGTTGCAGTACACGACGTCGGGGTTCACCCGCTTGGCGTCGGCGTACCCGATGCCGAGCTTGTCGGCGACGCCCGCCGTCATGTTGTGGTGCACGATGTCGGCGCGGGCGATGAGTTCCAGGCCGATCTCGAGTCCCGCCGGGGACTTCAGGTCCACCGCGATCGAGCGCTTCCCGCGCTGGCAGCCGAAGAACGGCTTGCCGGCGAGTCGCATGCCGTCGCCGTGGACGGGCTCGACCTTGATGACGTCGGCGCCGAGGTCCCCCATGATCATCGGCCCGAACGGACCGGCGAGGTACTGACCGAAGTCGACCACCACCACACCCTCGAGTGCGCTCATGACCGGTCACCTCCCGAGATCGCGGCGATCGCATCGGGCGAGTAGCCCAACGCGCCGAGGATCTCGTCGTTGTGCTGGCCCGGCAGGGGTTGGGGACCCGTGATCGCGCCGGGCGTGCCGTGGAGGTTGATGGGCACGCCGATCTGGGTGGTCGTCCCGAGCTCGGGGTCCTCCACCGTCGCGACCATGCCGTTCGCGACGAGCTGGGGGTGCGGGTGGCCGCCGCTGCCGAGTGCTTCCTCCATGGTGATGACTGCTTCGATCGCGTGGTTGTGGGCCTGGAACTCCGCGACCAGCTCGGCGCGGTCGTGCAGCTTGTACGCCTCACGCCGCCGTTGCGTGAACGCCTCGCGTTCCTCGGGGGGCAGGGCCATGAACGCGAACGGATCCGGCGCGTCGTCGAGGCCGAGGAGCGCGTCCTGGCTCTTGGTGGGCGTGAGCCCGCTCATCACCGAGGTGTGGACCCACTCGTGGTTCGCGCACTCGAAGAGGAACTGCTGGTGCACGCCGGGGGGGTAGCTCTTGCCCATCAGGTCGTGGAACGGCGCGGTTGCGTTCTCGACCTGCTGCCAGATCTGGGTGGTGTAGAGCAGCGCACCCTGGAACAACGAGGTGCGCACGTGCTGGCCACGACCGGTCTCGACGCGCTGGATGAGCGCGGCGAGGATCCCGCTCGGGATCAGGAAACACGCGCCCATCGACGGCATCGGCATGTGCAGGAAGATCGGGCCCATGCGCCAGCCGGGCTGTTCCCACTGCTGTCCACTGCTCGCCTGCACGAGCGCGTCGTAGCCCGGTCGCTCGGCGAGTCGGTGCCCGTCCGGATACCCGGGACACGAGAGGTACACGAGTCGAGGGTTGCGGGCCGTCATCGCTTCGTACCCGATTCCGAGCCGGTCGGTGACCCCGGGCCGGAACGTCTCGACGAGGACGTCGGCGTCGTCGACGAGTTTGCCGAACGCCTCGAGTCCCGCGGGCGACTTGAGGTCGATGGTCACCGACCGGCGTGACCGGTTCCACACCGCGTACCCGCTGTACGCCCGGAACGGATCACCGCCGGGCGGCTCGACCTTCACCACATCGGCGCCCTGCTCGGCGAGCATCATCACGCCGAGCGGACCGGCGATGCCCCACGAGAGGTCGAGAATCCTGACTCCGTCCAACGCACCCATGCCGCCACTCTCGCGCAGACCTGACACACGTGTCAGGTGTCCTGGTGGAACCGCCGCGCCGGCGTCAGCAGATCGCGGCGCGGCTCGAGATGCCGATCCCGCGGCGACCCTGGCGGATCACGTTCTCGTCGAGTCCGTTGGTGAGGTACGCGAACGAGATGCCCGATTCGGGGTCGGCCCACGCGATCTGGCCGCCGGCGCCGTTGTGGCCGAAGGTCCGTGGTGACTGGGTGTGGCCGAAGCCGCGCAGGTTGGCCTTGCCGTCGTCACCCGCGATGACCACACCGAGCCCGCGGTTGGCAGTGACGCCGGTCCACCGGTCGGGTTTGGTGTTGCGCACCCGCCCGGTCGCGTCGGCGAGAACGTCGGGCTTCCAGATGCCGGCGTCGTTGTGGAGAAGCGCTTGGTAGAAGGTCACGATGTCGGCGGCGGTCATGATCCCGCCGCCGCCCGGGTGGCCCACGGGACGGGCGTCGTCCTGGCTCAGCGCGATGAGCCCGTCGGGGGTCACCGTCGACATCGGGAGTTCACGCACGCCGAGGGCGGCCTCGAGTTCGTCGGGCGTGGCCGCCTCACCGACCTTCACGACCGGGGCGATCGGCATCGACGTGCCGAGGAGACGGTCGCTGATGCCGGCCGGACGGGTGACGCGCTCCTGGAGGAGGTCCCGGTAGTCGCCGCCGGTCACGCGGTCGATGATCTCGACGAGAACCCAGTGTGCCGACTCGGGGTGGTACTCGTAGGTGGAGTCGGGTTCCCAGTTGAGCTTCCAGTTCGCCATGCGCTCGACGCGGCCCTCGCGGGTGTACATCGCCGGCGGGCCGAGGGGCGCGTGGGGGAATCCCGAAGTGTGGAGCATCACCTGCTCGACGGTGATGACGTCCTTGCCGTTCGGTGCGAACTCGGGGATGTAGTCGACCACGCGCTTCGAGATGTCGATCGCGCCCTCGCCGATCAGGATCCAGACGAGCGACGCCACGAACGCCTTCGTGGCCGAGAACACGATGTAGCGCGTGTCGGTGGTGGCGTCGCCGAAGGCCTCGAACAGCTCGATCTCACCGTTGCGGGCGATGGCGAGCTGACAACTCGGCAGCAACCCCTCGTCGACTTCCTTCTGCGCGCGGGTGATCAGGGCATCGATCTCGTTCGCCATCGCCCGAGCCTGCCCGCTCGCCGGCGCGGGCACAAGCCGCCGGTTCGTCGCCCCGGTCGCACGTCCCGTCGCACGTCCCGCCGCATCGGCGCCGACCGTGCCGCATACGCTCGCCCGTGGCCGGCGCATCTCGATCCGGCCCATTTCCATCCGGCCCATTTCCATCCGGCCCATTTCCATCCGGTGAGAGGGATCCTGCATGTCTGACTACACGCCCACGCCCGAGGACCTGTTCACCTTCGGGCTCTGGACCGTCGGCAACCGGGGCCGAGACCCGTTCGGGCACGAGACGCGCCCGCCGATCGATCCGGTCGATGCGGTCCGCCACCTCGCGGAGTTGGGTGCCTACGGGGTCAACTTCCACGACGACGACCTCGTCCCGCCGGGGTCGTCGACGGCCGAACGCGATCAGATCGTCGCCCGGTTCCAGCGCGCCCTCGACGAGACCGGGATGCGCGTGCCGATGTCCACCACGAACCTGTTCTCGCAGCCGATCTTCAAGGACGGCGCCTTCACGGCGAACGACCCGAAGGTGCGGCGGTTCGCGCTGCGCAAGACGATCGACTCCATCGACCTGGGGGCCGAGCTGGGCGCGGCCGTGTTCGTGATGTGGGGCGGCCGTGAGGGCGTGGAGTGCGACGCGGCGAAAGACATCCCCGCCGCGCTTGACTGCTACGCCGAGGCGATCAACGCGTGTTGTGCCTACATCACCGAGCAGGGCTACGCCATGGAGATCGCGATCGAGCCCAAGCCGAACGAGCCGCGTGGCCAGCTCCTCCTCCCGACGGTCGGCCACGCGCTCGCGTTCATCCACGAACTCGAGTATCCCGAGATGGTCGGGCTCAATCCGGAGTTCGCCCACGAAACCATGAGCGGCCTCTCGTTCCACCACGGAGTGGCGCAGGCGCTCTGGGCCGACAAGCTCTTCCACATCGACCTCAACGGTCAGGTGCCCGGCAAGTACGACCAGGACTTCCGGTTCGGCTCCGAAGGACAGCGGGACGCGTTCTATCTCGTGAAGCTGCTCGAGGAAGCCGAGTGGCTCGGCATGCGCCACTTCGACGCGCACGCCTACCGCACCGAGGACGAGGCCGGCGTGTGGGAGTTCGCCAAGGGCTGCATGCGCAGCTACCTCATCCTCAAGGCGAAAGCCGAGCGGTTCGCCGAGGACGACGACATCCAGGAGGCGCTCGCCACGGCCAAGGTCGACCAACTCGGGATCCCGACGCTGCCGGAACCGGCCGAGACCCGGTTCGCGACCTTACGCGCCGAGAAGTTCGACGTCGATGCGCTGAGCAGCTACGGCTACGGCCACGAACGGCTCGACCAACTCGTCACCGAGCTGTTGCTCGGCGTCCGCTGAGGCGGCGGTGGTGGAAGGCGAAGCCGAGAGCGGGAGAGACGAGGCCGAAACATCTCGCTTCGACCACGGCGGGTCGTCGATCACCGATGCGTGGGACGAGCAGGCCGAGGCCTGGATCCGCTGGGCGCGTACCCCGGGTCACGACGACTACTACGAGCTCTACAACCTGCCGCAGTTCCTGGGGCTGGTCCCGGCGCCGGGCCGGTTGACCCTCGATCTCGGCGCCGGTGAAGGACGGCTCGGCCGCGTCTTGCGCGGCCTCGGCCACTGGGTCGTGGGCGTCGAACCGTCACGGACGCTTGCGCGCGCCGCGCACGAGGCCGACCGCGAGATTCCCCTGGTCCAGGCCGGTGGTGGCGCGGTGCCGGTCGTGGGGGGCGCGGCGGACCTGGTGGTGTGCTTCATGGTGCTGCAGGACGTCGACGATCTCGCGGGCGTCGTCGGCGAGATCGCGCGGGTGCTCGCACCCGACGGGGTCGCCTGTGTCGCGATCGTGCATCCGATGGTCTCGGCCGGGTTCTTCGATCCCGACCAACCGATGCTCTACGTCGGCCGGTACCTCGAGGTCATGCGGAACACGTTCTCGGTCGACCGTGACGGCGTTCCGTTCACGTTCCACTCTGCGCACCGGTCACTCGAGGTCTACTCACGCGCGTTCGAGGATGCCGGACTCTTCATCGAGGCGATCCGCGAGCCGCCGCTGTCCGAGGCGCACGTCGGCGTGCGGCCCGGGTTGGAGCGCCACCGGCTCCTGCCCAACTTCCTCTATTTCGCGCTCCGCCCGCGGGCGTCCTGATGACGCTCGTCACCGGGGTCGACTCGTCGACCCAATCGACGAAGGTCGAGGTGCGCGATGCCGAGACCGGCGCGCTGGTCGCGTCCGGACGCGCGCCGCACTCCGCCACGCAGCCGCCGGCCTCCGAACAGGACCCGGGCGAGTGGTGGGACGCGCTCGAGACGGCTCGCGCACAAGCGGGACGGATCGGCGAGTCCGCCGCGATCGCGGTCGCCGGCCAGCAGCACGGCATGGTGGTCACGGACGCCGGCGGTACGCCCTTGCGGCCCGCCAAGTTGTGGAACGACACGCAGTCGGCCGCCGACGCCGGCTGGTTGCTCGGTCAACTCGACGGCGGCGCCGCGGCCTGGGCCGACGCGTGCGGATCGGTGCCGGTCGCGGCGTTCACGATCACGAAGCTGTCGTGGCTGCATCGCAAGGAGCCGGAGGTGTTCGACCGGATCGAGCGGGTGATGCTCCCGCACGACTGGCTCGCGTGGCGGTTGAGCGGCGAGTACCAGACCGACCGGGGAGACGCGTCGGGCACCGGGTACTGGTCGCCGGCCGCGGGTGAGTATCGGCTCGACCTGCTGGACATCGTCGAAGGAAGTCGCGATTGGGCCGCGGCGGTGCCGCCTGTCGCCGCGCCGTCCGACGCGCTCGGGACCGGCGACAACATGGCCGCCGCGCTCGGGCTCGGGCTGGGGCCCGGCGATGTCGTGATCTCCCTCGGGACGTCGGGCACGGTGTTCACGGTCAGCGACACGCCGACCAGCGACCCCACCGGCGCGGTAGCGGGCTTCGCGGATGCGACCGGTCGCTTCCTCCCGCTGGTGTGCACGTTGAATGCCACGAAGGTCACCGAGGCGATCGGTCGCCTGCTCGGGGCCGATCATGCCGAGCTCGACGCGCTGGCACTCGCCGCGCCCGCCGGGGCGCGTGGTGCCACGCTGCTCCCGTACTTCGACGGTGAACGCACGCCGAACCGGCCCGATGCTCGGGGCGCGCTCGCCGGACTGACCGCCTCCGCGACGCGCGAGGACGTCGCTCGCGCCGCGTTCGAAGGTGTGGTGTGTGGGTTGCTCGACGGTCTCGACGCACTCCGTTCGGTCGACGTCCCGGTGCGCGGTCGGCTGTACGTGATCGGTGGTGGCGCGCGGAGCGCGGCCTATGTACAGATCGTTGCCGACCTCGCACAACGGGCCGTGACGATCGTCGACGAAGCGGAACTCGTCGCCCTGGGCGCGTGCGTCCAGGCCGCGGCCCGCGCGACCGGTGCGCCCATCGCCGACGTGCAGGCCGCGTGGGGTCTCGGTCACGGCCGCGAGGTCGAACCCACCGTCGGCATCGACGAAGCAATGGAAGTCGTCTCCGCCTATGCCGCGCTGCGCGACGGACTGGGCTGAGCCCCGCCGGTCCCGCTCCCGAGCGGAGCCTGCGGAGCGAGCCGCGAGGCAGCGAGCCCCACTGTGGGGATGGGCGATAGGAGCGCGAGCGAACGAGCCGTCGAGGTGCACTGTCACACCCTTGTGGGAGAATGATTCCAGTTACTTCCCCTGCTGCCGGGACCCGTTCGGGACTTCGCGGCTTCGCGCTTCGGCGCCGTACAACCGAGGTGTTGTTGTGGAGGGAGGTTCCTGTGGTCGCGGATGCTGTCGAACCTGTGGTCGATGTCGCGT
>JBBSBV010000041.1:0-31757 GCA_038250905.1 Acidimicrobiia bacterium | reverse complement strand
TCTTGAAAACCGTTGAGCGCAAGCTCCGTGGGTTCGAATCCCACTCCCTCCGCTCATGCGATTGGTCGATGGATCGACCGAGAGGTTGACCGACGTGAATCTCGAGCAGGAAGTCACGCGGATCGCGGCGCTCGTGCCGGGTCCGAAGTTGGATGCGGCCGCGCTCACCCTCACGGGCCGTGGGGGGTTCGCTTCGGCGTTCGACGTCGAGACCGCGGCGCTGACGGCCGCGGGGCTCGCGAACCTCGCCTTCGGTTCGACGGCGCTCGATCGGGCGCGCGTGGTCGCGCTGTTCAGCGGCGCGGTCGAACTCGACGGTGAGCCGGTGCCCCAGTGGGCCGATCTCTCGGGCTACTACCGAACCGCAGACGATCGCCTGCTCCAGCTCCACTGCAACTTTCCCCACCACGCCGCCGGCGTCGTGGAGCGCCTCGGGTGCGATCCCACACGCGAGTCGGTGCAGGACGCGATCGGGAAGCAGAACGCGTGGCAACTCGAGTCCGAACTGATCGCGGACGGGATGATCGCCGCGTGCGTCCGAACGCTCGGCGAATGGGCCGAGCATCCCCATGCGATCGCGACCCGCGGGCTCCCGTTGATCTCGGTGGAGCGCATCGGCGATGCCCCGCCGCGCGACCCTGATCGACGGCTCCGCGTCCTCGATTGCTCACGGGTGCTCGCCGGGCCGGTGGCCGGTATGACCTTCGCGGCTCACGCCGCCGACGTGCTGCTCATCGGTGCGCCCCACCTCCCGTCGGTCGACATCGGGGTGCTGGCCACGGGCTTCGGGAAGCGGAACGCGTTCGCCGATCTCGACACGCCCGTGGGGCGGACCGACTTCACGCGACTGCTTGAGTCCTGCGACGTCTGGATCGATTCGTACCGTCCGGGAGCCTTCGCCGCCCGCGGGTTCTCAGGGCAACGGGCTCCGGGCACCGTGACCGTGCAGGTGAGCGCCTTCGACTGGACGGGACCGTGGTCGGGGCGGCGGGGTTTCGACTCGATCGTGCAGTCGACCACCGGAATCGTCGATGCCGGATCCCAGGCCAGTGGGACTCCGGACCCGGTGCCGCTCCCGGTCCAGGCGCTCGACTTCTGTACGGGGCTCCTGGCCGCCTTCGCCGGCCGGCGGCTGATCGACCATCAGGCGGTCCACGGGGGAACCTGGCGGGCCCGCGTCTCCCTGCTGCGGACGCGCGACTGGCTCCGGTCACTCGGGGATGCGAAACCGTTCGCCCCCGCGCGCCCGGTGCTCGATCCGGCCGCACGCGACGCGGTCGAGACGCCCTTCGGACGCGTCACCGCCGCGTGCCCGATCGGTGGTCACTTCCACTCCGGTCCGCAGCCACTCGGCTCGTCGGCACCGGAGTGGCTCGCCTGAGGGATCGGCGGGCCGCCGCGTCGGTTCCGCGTTCCGGAGGCCGCGACGGCCGGCCGCGGCAGACGAGTCGGCGTCGACCTAGACGGTCTCGATGTGCGTGCGAGCGGTCGGTTCGCTCGACTGCGCGTCGGGCGCGTCGGGCGCGTCGGGCGCGTCGGTGGTGCTCGGCGCGGCCGCCAGGAGCGCCGCGTACGCCCGCGTCAGCCGCTTGCTGGTGCAGTGGTCGACCACATAGCGCGCGGTCGCGAGCAGCGACCCGTTCGCGGCTGCGTGTTGCTGCTTCGACAACGAGTGCTGTCCGTGTGCCGCGACGTACTCGAGCGAGCGGGTGAGCGTCTTCGCCGGGCGGGCGACCGAACGCGGGGCCGTGCCCCGAAGATCCCGCAACATCGTGCGACCGCTCGGCGTGCGGAGCACCGACGGTCGGGGCGCGGAGCGCATGAAGTCGAGGAAGTGGCTCATGGTCGTGCAGAACGAAGCGGACGACGGTCGGGCCGCACGGGACGCGGCGGCCGATCCCACCGGGATCGTCGAGACCGCCAGCAGGGCGAGGAGCACCAGAGCCGACCGGAACGAGCGCGCACGCATACCCGTGAATCGGCAGTCCGGGCGCCGAACTCCAGTGCGAATCGGACCCGGGGTGGCGGTCTTGGAACGCGGCGGGTTCGGGGAGGAGACTGCTGGGTACCGCCCGGCGGAGTCCGACGACCAGGGAGCGCCATGAGTGACATCTTCGACAAGGCTCGGGATCTGTTCTCCGAGAACACCGAGAAGGCCAAGGCGTTGATCAACGAGAACGACGAGAAGGTCGACGGCGCCCTCGACAAGGTGGCCGAGTTCGTCGACGAGAAGACCGGCCGCAAGCACAGCGACAAGATCACGAAGGGTTCCGCGCAGGCGAAGGCGGCGATCAGGAACTTCGCCGGCGACGA
Source organism: Acidimicrobiia bacterium (assembly GCA_038250905.1). Lineage (GTDB taxonomy): Bacteria > Actinomycetota > Acidimicrobiia > IMCC26256 > JAENVU01 > JAENVU01. The sequence continues at coordinate 29,444 of JBBSBV010000041.1, read as the reverse complement.
CCAGCATTGAGGCGCCGCACGAGAACCTGTTCTCGTGCGATGACCTACAGTCCCCGAGCCGTTTCGTGACCAGGGGATTGCCCATGTACATCGGACTCACGCCCGAACTCGAGGACCTGCGCGACGAGCTGCGCACCTACTACGAGCAGCTCCTCACCCCGGAGGTCGAAGACGAGCTGTCCCACAGCGAGGGCGTCGGCCCCGTGGCCCGCGGGATCTGGAAGCAGATGGCGGCCGACGGCTGGGCCGGGATCGGTTGGCCCAAGGAGTACGGCGGCCAGGGCCGGTCCGAGATCGAGCAGTTCATCTTCTTCGACGAGTCGATGCGAGCCGGCGCGCCGGTGCCGATGCTCACGATCAACTCCGTGGCGCCGACGATCATGAAGTACGGGTCGCAGGAGCAGAAAGACTTCTACCTCCCCAAGATCCTCGCCGGCGAGATCCACTTCTGCATCGGTTACACGGAGCCGGATTCGGGCACCGACCTCGCCTCGCTGCGCACCCGCGCCGATCGCGACGGCGACGAGTACGTGATCAACGGCCAGAAGATCTTCACCAGCCTGGCCACCGACGCCGACTATGTGTGGCTCGCGGTGCGCACCGACCAGAACGTAAAGAAGCACAAGGGGATCTCGATGATCATCGTCCCCACCTCCACGCCCGGCTTCAAGGCCGAGCCGATCTCGAACATGGGCGGCTTCAACACCAACGCCACGTTCTACGAGGACGTACGCGTGCCGGTCGGCAACCTGGTGGGCGAGGAGAACCAGGGCTGGAGTCTCATTACCAACCAGCTCAACCACGAGCGGGTCACGTTGTGCGCGAGCGGGATCGTCGACCGCCAACTCGAGGACACCATCGAGTGGGCGAAGGTCACCAAGCTCGCCGACGGCCGGCGGGTCATCGATCAGGAGTGGGTGCAGCTCAACCTGGCCCGGGTGCACGCGCGGCTCGACTACCTGCGGCTCGCGAACTGGAAGATCGCCGACGGGGCGACGCGCGGCGAAGCGTTGAACCCCGCGGCGGCCTCGGCCATCAAGGTGTTCGGCACCGAGTTCTACCTCGAGGCCTTCCGGTTGTTGATGGAGGTGCTCGGCCCGGTCGCCCCGGTGCAGGGCGGCTCCCCCGAGGCGGTCCTGCGGGGTCGGCTCGAGGCCCGCACCCGCAGCATGCACATCCTCACCTTCGGTGGTGGCACCAACGAGATGCAACGCGACCTGATCGCGATCTTCGGGCTCGGCATGCCCGGATCGCCCCGCTGAGCCACGTACCGACGACCGCACGCAAGCAGAAGGACGAACCGATGGACTTCACCCTCACCGAGGACCAAGAGGAACTCCGGGGCCTGGCCCGGAAGATCCTGAGCGACCGCATGACCGTCTCGCACCTGCGCGAGCGCGACTTCAGCGACGAGTGGATCGACCGCGACACGTGGAAGGAACTCGCCAAGGCCAATGTCCTCGGCGTCGCCCTGCCGGAGTCGGCGGGAGGCCTCGGGTACGGCTTCCTCGAGTTGTGCCTCATGCTCCAGGAGGAGGGACGGGCGGTCGCACCGTTGCCCATGCTGCACACCCTCGTGTCGGTCGCGGCGACGATCGCCGAGTTCGGGAATGCCGAGCAGCAGGGGATGCTGGAGGCGATCGTGGCCGGCGACCTGATCCTCACCGCTGCGTTGAGTGAGTTCGGCACCTCACCGACGGAACCGACGACGGTGGCCACCGAGCAGGACGGCAGCTGGCGGATCGACGGCAAGAAGGTGTGCGTGCCGCTCGCCCACCTCGCAGACCGCGTGCTGGTGCCCGCACGCGTCGGCGGCGACATCGGTCTCTTCCTCGTGTCGACCGACCAGCCGGGCGTCACGCTCGAGCGTCAGGAAGTCACCAACCACGAGCCGCAGTTCGTGATGCACCTCGAGGGTGCGACCGCGGCCGACTCCGACCGGGTCGGTGCGATCGCCGACGGCCGGGCCATCCTCCGGAAGATCGTCCAGCGGACGACGGTCGGCATCTGCGCGATCGTCGCGGGCGCCTGCCAGGAGGCATTGCGCATCACCGCCGAGTACACGACGGTACGGAAGCAGTTCGACCGCGCCATCGGCACGTTCCAAGCCGTCGGGCAGCGCCTGGCCGACGCGTACATCGACACGCAGGCCATCGAACTCACGATGCTCCAGGCGGCCACCAAGCTCGCGGCCGGTGAGGACGCGGGGATGGAAGTGGCCACGGCCAAGTACTGGGCGGCCGAAGGCGGCAGCCGGGTGGTCCATGCCGCACTGCACGTGCACGGCGGGATCTGCATCGACCTCGACTACCCGATCCACCGCTACTTCCAGTGGGTGAAGCAGCTCGAGTTCACCCTCGGATCGGAGAACGAGCAGCTCCACGAACTGGGTCAGCTGATCGCCGCGTCATGACCGCACCCGCCGAGCGCGAGTCCGACCGGCGGAGCTTCGTCCGCGGTCTGCTCCTGATCGGTGTGGCCGGCCTCGTCATCCGGCTCGTCGTGGTGGCGTTCGCGTCCCGCGCACTGCCCTTCGGCGACGGGTTCTGGTACTTCATCGAGTCGCGGATCATCGCCGAGGGACGCGGCTACCTGGCCCCGGGCCAGTTCGTGTTCAAGGGATTGCACCTCGCCACTGCCGAACACCCGCCGCTCTTCCCGGCGCTGCTCGCGGTCACCACCTTCTTGAGCAGCGGGTCGGTGCTCGCGCTGCAACTGACCACGGCATTCCTGAGCGCGCTCGGTGTGATCGTGATGGGGCTGCTCGGACGGGCGGTGGCGGGCGCCCGCGTCGGGTTGGTGGCGGCCGCGTTGGCTGCGATCGCCCCGAACATCTGGGGCTACAACGAGCTGCTGCTGTCCGAGAGTCTGCTGGTGGCGACGGTGGGGTTGTTCCTCCTCGCGGTCTACCGGTACTGGGACCGACCCACCATCGGGCGGGCGGTGGCCATGGGCGCGGCCTTGGCGCTCGCCACCTACACCCGCACCGAGGTCGTGTTCCTCGGTCCCCTGATCGTGATCCCGGTCGTGGTGATGCAGCGCGATCTGGAGGGCCGCGCCGCGCGCCTGCGCGGGCTCGCGGCGGCCGGGTTGATGACGGTCGTGCTGCTCGCCCCGTGGACCGTCCGGAACCTCGCCACCTTCCACGATCCCGTGCTGTTCAGCAACAACCAGGACTCGGTGATCGCCGGCGCGAACTGTCTGACCACCTACTACGGCTCCGGGCTCGGTTCGTGGGACATCTACTGCAACACGAAGCACCTGCCCCAGCACGAGGACCAGAGCGTGGTCTTCGCGGTGAGCCGGCGCCGCGGGATCCGCTTCGCCGAGGACCACGCGTCCCGGCTTCCGATCGTGATCGGGGCCCGGATCGGCCGCACGTGGGAGATCTTCCGGCCCTTCCAGGGGGTCGGCACCGACGGACGCAGCTCATGGATCTGGATCACGGGCACGGTCATGTTCTGGTTGCTCGCGATCGTGGGTGCCCTCGGCGCGTGGCAACTGCGCAAGGAGCGGCGCCTGGTGTGGCCGCTGGTGGCAATGGTGCCGTTCGTGACGCTGATGGCCGCGGTCACCTACGGACTCGTTCGGCTCCGTATGCCCCTCGACGTCGCGCTGCTCGTGCTCGCGGCGGTGCCCATCGAGCGCGGGATCACGCGGCTCCGGAATCGGCGCCCGTCGTCAGTGGACCCGTCGTCCGCCTGACGTCGGCCGCGGCGCCGCACACCAACACGTACTCCACGTTGCGCAACCGGGATGCCGCGCTCACGCGTTCGCCGGCCGGGTTGAACCCACCGATCTGGGCCCCGACGTAGCGCTTCGAATCGAACGCGAGCACCTCGACTGCCCCGCGCGACCGACACATCTCGAGCAGTTCGTCGTGCGCGATCCACGACTCGTCGTTGTAGGACACCACCACGAGGCGCGCGTCCACGCCGTCGATGCACTGCTGGAGGGCCACCGGCATCTCGCGGCGGCGGTTGAACCGGCTGGTCCGGGTGCGGTCGCTCAACTCGAGCCGTTTGCGCGCGATTCCGTAGGGCTCCGGGTCGTCCCACGCCACGAGCGTCTCCCACACGTGATAATTCGCCTCGTAGCGGTGCTGGTTGTACGGCGGGTCGAGGTACGCGAAGTCGAAGGTGCCGAGCGTCGGCAGGAGTTCGACGGCGTCCCCGCGACGCGCGACCCCCGGGCCGGCGAGGAGGTCAGGGCGCCGCAACGTGAGGCGATGATGCGCGCGGGGCGCCCACTCCTTCAGGTATGCCATCTGCACGCCCGTGGTGGAGTCGACGCGATCGGCAGCCTCGATGAGGCTGGTCAGGAGGATCGGGAAGTGCGGGTGGTCGCGGAACCCCTCGATCGCCGCTCGGATCGCATCGATGCGCGCACCGTTGTCGGGCCGGAAGAACCGGGCGTCCTCGCAGAACGTCCGGGTCACGTAGCCCGGTGCCGGTTCCAGCGCGTCGAGCATCGCGAGGTCGGCGTCGAGCTCGGTGAGGTCGAGCGTGTCGGCGTCGGTGGCGATCGCACTCTGCGCGAACGTGACCGCGTACCGGGCCCGGTCGACGGCGGTCACCACACCGCCACGCCCCTTGAGTTCCTGGGCCACCCGCGTCGTGCCGGTGAAGAGATCGAGCGCGCGTCCGCCGCCCGCGGCGCTGAACAGCGAGCCCAGGACTCCGACGAGTCGTCGCTTCGAACCCAGGTACTTGATCGGCACGCGTCGGCGACGGTACTGGCTGCACGCGAGTTTGTTGCGATACGGGCGCCCTCCTAGCCTGCGCCACCGTGCCCGAAGCCAGCAGTGATGCCAAGCAGTGGTGGGTCGGTCAGGTGCTCTACCAGGCCTACCCGCGTTCGTTCATGGACAGCGACGGCGACGGGGTGGGAGACCTCCGGGGCGTGATGAGCCGGCTCGACCACCTCGCCGCGCTCGGGATCCGCGCGTTGTGGTTGAGCCCGATCACCGTCTCGCCGAATGCCGACTTCGGTTACGACGTGGCCGACTACTACGACATCGATCCCTCGCTCGGCACCCTGGCCGATCTCGACGCGTTGGTGAAGGCCGCCGACGAGCGTGGGATCGGCATCGTCATGGACCTCGTGCCCAACCACACGAGCATCGAGCATCCGTGGTTCGAGGCATCGCGCTCGTCGCGCGACGACCCGAAGCGCGACTGGTACGTGTGGGCCGACCCCGCGCCCGACGGTGGGCCACCGAACAACTGGGTGAGTGTCTTCGGTGGCGACGCCTGGACCTTCGACGCGCCGACCGGCCAGTACTACCTGCACAACTTCCTCGACGACCAACCCGATCTCAACTGGTGGAACGAGGAGGTGCGGATCCAGTTCGACCGGATCCTCAGGTACTGGTTCGACGCCGGGGTCGCGGGCTTCCGGATCGACGTGGCGCACATGGTGATCAAGGACTGGGAACTCCGCGACAACCCGGTGGCCACCGAGGCCGATTCGCCGATGGAGCAGATCCGCAAGCAGCGCCAGGAGTTCAACTCGCTCCGCCCCGAGGTCCACGAGGTGCACCGGCGGTGGCGCGAGGTGGCCGATTCCTACGACCCACCCAAGCTGCTCCTCGGCGAGACGTTCGTAGAGCGCCTCGACGACCTGTTCCCCTTCTTCGGTGACGGGACCGACGAACTGCACCTCGACTTCAACATCCCGTTCGCGCACGCGCGGTTCGACGCCGACGACCTACGCGAGATGATCTCGCGCACGGAAGCGGCGATGCCCGCGGCCGGGACACCGGTCTGGGTCGGGAGCAACCACGACATCTCCCGATTCCCCACCCGCTGGGCCGACGGTGATCCCGCACGCGCACGGTGCGCGCTGATGATGTTGCTGACGCTGCGCGGCACGGTGGTGCTCTACGAGGGCGACGAGATCGGCATGGTCGACACCGACGTCCCGCGCGACGAACTCGTCGATCCCGTCGGCATCCGGTTCTACCCGTACGCGGGGCGGGACCCGGTGCGCACCCCGATGCAGTGGGAGAACGGGCCCGGCGGCGGGTTCACCTCGGAAGGCGTCACGCCGTGGTTGCGGTTTGGCGACCTCACCTGCAACGTGGCCGACCAGCAGGGCGACCCCGAATCGTTCCTCACACTCACGCGCGACCTCATCACCCTGCGCACCTCCACCCCCGACCTCGCGTCGGGCGCGTGGCGCGCGGTCGACGCGCCCGCCGGCGTCCTCGCCTACGCCCGCGGCGACGCCACCGTGGTCCTGCTCAACCTCGGCTCCGACCCTGCGACGGTCGAGGACGTCACCGGCCGCATCACGATCGGCACCCGCCGTTCCCGCGACGGCGAGAAGGCGACCGGCTCCCTGCAACTCGCTCCCAGCGAAGGTGTTGTGGTCACGACCACCTGACGCGCACCGAGCCGTCAGGCGTGAGAGGCGGTCCACGCGAGCAGGTCGTCGACGGGCCACGCGTTCACGATGCGGTCGGGGCCGATGTCGGTCTCGGCCACGCGGGCGCATCCGTAGCCGTGCCAGGCGAGTTGCCCGCGGGCGTGCGCGTCGGTGTCGATCGCGACTTTCACGTCCATCTCGTCGACCATCGCGAGCAGGCGGCGGGGCGGGTCGAGGCGCTCGGGCCGGCAGTTGACCTCGACCGCCTTGTCGAGTTCGCGACACGCGGCGAAGACGAGCTCGGCGTCGAAGCTGCTCTCGGGCCGTCCGCGACCCTTGATGAGCCGGCCGGTGCAGTGGCCGAGGATGTCCATGTGCGGGTTGGCGACGGCGGTGACCATGCGCGTCGTCATGGAACGCGATTCCATCTTCAACGCGGAGTGCACGCTCGCGACGACGACATCGAGCCGCGCCAGGAGGTCTTCGTCCTGATCGAGGGAGCCGTCGTCGAGGATGTCGGCCTCGATACCGGTGAGGATCCGGAACGGCGCGAGCTCGGCGTTGAGTTCGTCGATCCGGTCGAGCTGCTCGCGGAGGCGCTCGGGTTCCAGGCCGCGCGCGATGGAGAGATGCGGCGAATGGTCGGTGACCGCGAGGTAGTCGTGACCGAGTTCGGCCGCGGTGCGCGCCATCGCCTCGATCTCGGCACCACCGTCCGACCATTTGGTGTGGAGGTGGAGGTCGCCGCGAAGCCAGCTGCGCACCTCGTCGCCCGCGCTCAGCTCGTCGGTCACGGTGTCGAGTTCGAGCCGTTCGAGATAGCTCGGGACCCCGCCGGCGTAGGCCTCGGCGATGACCCGGGCGGTGGTGTCACCGATGCCCGAGAGTTCCTTCAGCGTGCCGGCGGCCGCTCGCGCCGCGATCTGTTCGTCGGGCGTGGTCGACACGGTGTCGGCGGCGCGCCGGAAGGCCTCGACCTTGTACCGGGGGTCGCCGCGGAGCTCGAGGAGGTAGGCGATGCGTTCGAGGGCGAGGAGCGGCTCCATTGCGCAAACGGTACCGCCGGGAACCTGGCAACGAGCCGCCCGCTACCCTGCGCCGATGGCTGACACACCAGACGTCGTCTCCGTCGAGCGCCTCATCGCGTCCGCCCCGGAGCCCATTTTCGCCCTGTTGGCGGACCCGGCCCGCCACCGCGAGATCGACGGTTCGGGCACGGTGCGCGACGCCAAGTCGGGCGCGGGCGAGCCGCTCACGCTCGGCTCGAAGTTCGGGATGAACATGAAGCTGGGGTTGCCGTATTCGATGGAGAGCACGGTCATCGAATACGAGGCGAACCGGCGCATCGCGTGGCAGACCCGGCCGCCGGGCATCTTCGCCAACCTCGGAGGCGGCCGGATCTGGCGCTACGAGTTGGAACCTCAGGGCGACGCCACGTTGGTGCGCGAGTCATGGGACATCTCGCAGGAGAAGGTGAAGGCGTTCGTCCGGCCGGCGGCCAAGAAGACGCGCGAGGCCATGGAGAAGACCCTCGAACGGATTTCCGCCATCGTCGCTTCCTGACGTCCGGATCTTCCCACCCATGGTGGGAGCCGGCGGCCGGCAACGAGGAGGAATGTGCGCCGCACCTACGCCTGTCTCTTGGAACTCGCGAATCCCGCGGGCCGGGATCCGTTGGCCGCGCGTGCGCTCACCAAGCGATGGGTCGGCGAGGGTTACGGCGGATGGCCGAGCCACGCCGACGAGGAGTGGGATCCGGCACCCGAGGCCCGGGTGCGGTGGCGGGTCATCGAACACCGCGGTGACGTCGCGTTCGAACTCACCTGGACTCGCCCCCACGAGACCGACGCCACGTTGTGGCGCCGGACCCACGTGCAGATCGTCACCACCGCCGACGGTGACGGGCGCGTGGTCGTGGTCGAGGGCCTCGAATCGCAGGACCGCAAGGTTCGTGGTCATCCGGCTGACGTCGCGGGCGCGCCCGGGCTCGTCGCGTCACTCGTCGACGCGATCCGCTGTGTCGACGGCGGCTGGGTGGTGCAGACGGGTGCGCACCGGATCGGGGCCGACCGTGCCGTCGAACTCGACGCGTTCGTGCGCGGCGGGCGGCGCCTGCCGGTCGTGCTCGTCGCCGCCGCCCGTGGCGGTCGTGTCCCGGCCGACGTGATCGGGCTCGGCCGGGCGCTGGTCGGCCTCGCGCACGTCGTGGTGCTCGTGGACGAGGCCGCGGTGAATGCTGTGGCCCGGGAGCTGGGCTCGGGGCGCGCGGTCGAGCCGGGCGGGGTGCGACTCCTGTGGCCCGACTGGCGGTCGGTGGATGCACCGGAACGCCATCCGCGCTGGCGCGCCGAGGACGTGGCGGGACCCGACGGCCCGCGCGCGCGTGTGGTGGAGTCGCTCCGGACGCTCGTCGAGGACGCGGCCGCACTCCGGATCGACGACGATCCCGAAGTGGCCAAGCTGGCGCGGGCGGGCAGCGCGCAGGAGTTGGTCGCACGCCGGGCCGAGCTGGCGCGGCTCCAGACTGCGGTGGTGGAGGACCGGGCGGCGGCGCACGAACTGGTCGACGAGTACCAGCGCGAGCTCCGGCGGGCCGACGACGAGGTGTACCGGCTCGAGGAGGTCCTCGAACGCGAGCACGAACTGCGCGTCCGGGCCGAGAACGCCTACCTCCAGGTGGCCACCCGCCCCGCCGACTCACCCGCCGCGCATCAGGACGTCCGCTCCCTCACCGACGCGGTGCGGCTCGCGAAGACGCGCCTGCCGCATCTCGTGGTGCTCCCCGAGGCCGAACGGTCCGCTCGCAGCTGGCACTACGACCGCGCGGACCTGGCGTGGGCCGACCTGGTCCGGCTCGACGCGGTGGCGGCCGACTGGGCCGCCGACTCGCTCCGGGGCGACTTCTCGGCCGAGGCGCGCCGGCGCGGGCTCGACTGGGCGCGGGACATCTCCGAAGACGCTCGCCAGAAGTTCGCGCCGGAGTACCAGCGCCGCTACGACGGTCACACGATCATGCTGGGACCGCACATCCGCCGCGCCGGGCGTCAGATCCTGCGCATCTACTGCTACCTCGACGCCGCGCACCGCCGGGTCGTCATCGGCCACGTCGGTGGGCATCTCGGGGACCGCACCGTGTGACCGGGCTGTGAATCGGACGATTCCCGGCGCTGCGATCGGGTTATGGGGCCGGGGTCCGTATACTTCCGAGCCACTCGGAGGGATGACTGAGTGGCCGAAAGTGCTCGCCTGCTAAGCGAGTAGGGGGTGTTAAGCCTCCTCGAGGGTTCAAATCCCTCTCCCTCCGCCACCGTTGGAGTAGGCGCCAAACCCGAAGGATCCCGACATGCCGACACACGCGGAGACCAGAGCCTGGCTCAGCGAGTTCGGTTCGGCCACGCTGGGTGAGTCGGGGGCGCGCATCATGGCGCCCCGGATCGCGCCGGCGTGGCCGGGCGCCCGGATCGCAGCCCCGGCGTACCCCGTCCGGTGTACCGCCGGCGACAACCTCGCGATCCACGTGGCCGCCGCCGAGGCGCCGTCCGGCTGCGTGCTCGTCGTCGACGTCGGTGAACTGCCGGATTACGGGTACTGGGGTGAGGTGCTCACCACCGGGGCGCGGGCCCGAGGGATCGAGGGTCTCATCATCGACGGCGGCGTCCGCGACATCATCGCCATCGAGACGCTGGCCTTCCCCGTCTTCGCATCGACCATCGCGCTCCGGGGCGCGTCGAAGAACCAGGCCGGCGCGGTGAACGTGCCGATCCGTTGTGGCGGCGCGTCGCTCGTGCGGGGCGACTGGGTCGTCGGCGATGCCGACGGTGTGGTGGTCGTTCCGGGTGAGCATCTCGATACCGTGCTCGAGCAGGCCGCGGCGCGGACCCGCAACGAGCGGGGGATGCTCGAGGCGCTGCGCGGCGGTAAGACCACCGTGAAGCTGCTGAAGCTCGACACCACGGCGGTCCGCATCGGCGACAGTGGCTGAGTCGGCTGCCCGTGCGGAGCTTCGCGTCGGATAACGCCTCGGGGGTCCACCCCGCAGTCATGGACGCGTTGGTGGCAGCCAACACCGATCACGCACTCGCGTACGGGTCCGACGTGTGGACCGCGCGGGCGACCGAGCGATTCCGGACCTTGTTCGACGCGCCGGTCGAGGTCTGCTTCGTGTGGGGCGGCACCGGCGCGAACGTGGTGGCGTTGCAGGCGCTCCTGCAACCGTGGGACGCCGTCGTGTGTTGCGACACCGCCCACATCGCGGTCGACGAGTGCGGTGCGCCCGAGCACTTCACCGGCTCCAAGCTCCTCACGTACCCGGCCACCGACGGCAAGCTCACCGTCGCCGACATCAACCGCAGCCAGGCCGGTCGAGGTGACGAGCACCACGCGCAGGTGACGGTTGCGTCGGTCACGCAGTCGACCGAGTCCGGCACCCTCTACTCGCCGACCGAACTCACCGAACTCTGCACGGCGGCCCATGGTGCCGGGTTGCGGGTCCACCTCGACGGCGCCCGAATCGCGAACGCGGTCGCCGCGTTGGAGTGCGACGTTCGCGCGATCACGATCGACGCCGGGGTCGACGTCGTGAGCTTCGGCGGGACGAAGAACGGGATGATGTACGGCGAGGCGGTCGTCTTCCTCGACCCTGCGCTCGCGACCAACGCGAAGTTCATCCGCAAGCAGGCCACGCAGTTGCCCTCGAAGATGCGCTTCGTCGCCGCGCAATTCGAGGCCCTGCTTACCGACGATCTGTGGTTGCGCAACGCCATGCATGCCAACGCGATGGCCCGTCGCCTCGTCGGCGCGGTGCGCGACATCCCGGGAGTGACGCTCACGCGCGAACCCGCGGTCAACAGCGTGTTCGTGACGCTGCCCCACGATGCCATCGCCCGCCTCCAGGCGGAATCGTTCTTCTGGCCCTGGGACGAGGCGCACGACGAGGTCCGCTGGATGACGTCGTTCGACACCACCCCCGAAGACGTCGATGCTTTCGCGACACTGGTCCTTCGGTCGCTCCGCTCGCGCTCCTGACGGTCATGCCCTGCGTGGGGCTCGCTACGCGACTGCTCGCCTCCGCAAGCTCCGGCTCGGGAGCACTTGGAGATGCTGCGGTCGCTTCAGACCGGGTTCAGTGGTGGGGATCCCGCCAGGACGGCGACGACGTTCTCGGCGGCGACCTGGGCCATGCGGGTGCGGGTCGCCACCGATGCCGACCCCACGTGCGGCAACAGCACGGCGCGGGGTGCGGCGAGCAGGTCGGGATGGACGACGGGTTCCTGTTCGAACACGTCGATGCCGGCCGCGAAGATCGTGCCGTCGGTCAGCGCGGCGGCGAGCGCGACCTCGTCGACGACGGGACCGCGTGCGGTGTTCACGAGCACGGCCGTCGATTTCATCAGCGCCAACTCCCGGGCCCCGATGAGGTGACGGGTCGCGTCGGTGAGCGGGACGTGCAGGGAGACGACGTCGGACTCCGCCAACAGGCGTTCGAGGTCGTCGACCCAGCCGGTGGCACCGGTGTCGGTGCGCGTGTGGTGGAGGACACTCATGCCGAAGCCGGTGGCCCGCCGCGCGACCGCACGTCCGATGCGCCCGTAGCCGACGAGTCCGAGGGTGGCGCCGTGGATGTCGCGCCCGAGGTACTGGTTGATCGTCCAGCCCGTCCACGCGCCGGTGCGGAGATCGTGCTCGGCGTCGTGGGCCAACCGGCTTGCGGCGAGCATGAGCAGGAACGCGAGGTCGGCCGTGGTCTCGTCGAGCACTCCGGGTGTGTTGCAGACGGTCACACCGTGCGCGTGGGCGGTGGCGACGTCGATGTTGTCGAACCCGACGGCCACGTTGGCGACCACGCGCAACCGGTCGCCCGCGGCGGCCAACACATCGGTGTCGATGCGGTCGGTGAGCACACAGACGATCGCGTCGACCTCGGCCGCGGCGGCGGCCAACTCGGCGGGCATGAAGGGTGTGTCGTCGGCGCGCTGCACGATCTCGTGACCCGCGTCGACGAGCGGGTCGAGGCCGCCGGCGGGCAGCCGGCGGGTCACGAGGACGCGCGCCATCAGTGGTGCGTGTAGTCGACGGGTGCCGCGTCGGGGACGCCGACGGCAAAACAGAAGCAGTGGATCGGCGCGTGGTCGCTGACCGGTTTCAGGCTGTGCACAGCATCGGGCGGGATGTGGACGAGGTCGCCCTGGCTGATCTCGCGGCTCTCGCCGTCGATCGTCATGATCCCTTTGCCCGCGGTGACGTAATAGAACTCATGGGTCGGGTGGGAGTGCGGGTCCACGAAGCCGCCACCAGCGACTTCGAACTCGCTCACCAACTCGAGGTGGCCGCCCGCGGTGATGGCGTGCATCTCGCGCGGGTTCACCAGCCACCACACCGGGACCGTGCCGTTGTGCTCGACCACGGGTGCGACATCCTCGATCGAACGAACGTCCATCGGTCCCTCCGGGTGAATCGAATGCCCAAATCAGGCCGTACACTTGCGCCTTTGCCGGGGAAGCGTAGATCAGCGAAAAGGGGCGGAGAGGTGGCCGAAAGTGTCCGACGGTTGACGGCCGAGCCGTTGACGGCCGATCGCTGGGCTCCCTTCGGATGGCTGCCCGTCGCTGATACCGATCCCCGTGACGCGACGTTCACCTACGAGTTCGAGTGGGGCGATCCGCACGTGAACGTCATCAGCCATGCCGCCGACGAGGTGGAACGCGTCGATGACCGGCTGGTGTGCGACCGCTTCTACCGTCACACCACCCACACCCAGACCCTCCTGGCGCTCGACGTCGACTCCGTGGTCGTCGTCGCGCCGGCCGCGGTCACGTTCGCCGCCCCCGCCGATCTCGGGTCGGTGTGCGCGTTCGCGCTCGCCCCGCTCGACGGGTTCGCGTTGCACCGCGGTACGTGGCACTGGGGCCCCTTCCCGACCGGTGCCGCGCCGGTGCACCTCTGGAATCTGCAGGGGAAGCGGTACGCCGAAGACAACGCCTGCGTCGAGTTGCGCTCCGCGCTCGGCATCACGTTCGAGATCTCGAGGTAACCATGTCCATCGCCGTTGCTCGACTCGGTTCGGCTCGGATCACCCGCCGCCTGGTCGGGGCCCCGGTCCTGGTGGCGGCGGTGTTGGTGCTCGCGGCCAGCCCGGCGCTCGCGGTCCCGCTGATCGCGGCGGCGCACGTGTCCCTGGGCGTCGGCCAGGCGATGGTGCTGGGTCTGGTCGAAGGGCTCACCGAATACCTGCCGATCTCGTCCACCGGCCACTTGCTGCTCACCTCCCGGATCCTCGGCCTGCCGACGGGTTCCGGGAAGGCCGGCGATGCATTGAAGTCGTACGAGATCGCGATCCAGGCGGGCGCAATCGTCGCGGTGCTCGGCCTCTACCGGCACCGGTTCGTCATCATGATCGAGGGCATCACCAAGCGGAGCGAGGCCGGCCGGCACATGCTGCTCGCGCTCGCCGTGGCGTTCGTACCCGCGGCCGTCGTCGGGCTCGTCGGCGAGAAGGTGATCAAGAAGCATCTCTTCGGTGTGGGCCCGGTCATCGCGGCGTGGGCGATCGGGGGCGTGCTCATTCTCGTGCTCGTCGCCCGCGGTCTCATCAACCGTCAGGACGGACGCGCGATCGAGACCATCACGACGCGTGACGCGGTGATCATCGGGATCGCGCAGGTCGCCGCACTGTGGCCGGGCACGAGTCGCAGCCTGGTGACCATCGTCGCCGCGTTGTTCCTCGGCCTCTCGATGTCGGCGTCGATCGAGTTCTCGTTCCTCCTCGGGGTGGTGACCCTCGGCGCGGCAACCGCGTATTCGGTGGTGAAGGACGGGTCGCTGATGGTCGACTCGTTCGGTCTGCTGACCCCGTTCATCGGCCTCGTGGTCGCGTTCCTCGCGGCCGTCGTGTCGGTGCGATGGATGATGACGTATCTCCAACGTCACACTCTTGCCATCTTCGGTTGGTACCGGATCGGTATCGCCGCGGTCGCTTTGGTGCTCGTCCTCACGAAAGCCATCTGACCGCTCTCTACACTGCCCAGGTGGAGCCGGTCGACGCGATCATCGCGGGAGTGAACAAGGCGGGGACGACTTCGCTGTACGTGTCGTTGGCCGAGCACCCCGATGTGGTGCCCTCGGCGATCAAGGAGACCTGCTACTTCCTCCCAGCGCGCTACGGCGAGGCACTGCGGCCGGTGGCGGTCTGGGACGAGTACTTCGCACTGCACGATCGACCCGTACGACTCGAGGCCACCCCCTCGTACTTCTACGGCGGCGCCGCGGTCGCGCACGCGATGCGTTCCACGCTCGCGAACCCGCGGGTGATCCTCGTCCTGCGCGAACCGGTGAGCAGGGCGATCTCGTTCTTCGAGTACCAGAAGGTGCGGTTGCGACTCCCGCAGGATCTCGGCATCGACGAGTACCTGCGCCAGGCGGACGCGTTGACCGACCGCGACTTCGACGACCCGCACAACGAGCGGTTCATGGCCGTGCGCGGTGGTCGCTACGCCGATTGGCTCCAGGACTGGTTCGACGTGCTCGGTCCGGAGGCCGTGAAGGTCGTCTATTTCGAGGACCTCGTGGCCGATGGTGCGGCCACCCTCGCCGAGGTGGTCCGGTGGCTGGGGCTCGACCCCGTGCCGCTCGAGGAGACCGGACTGCGATCCGAGAACCGCACGACCTCGTTCAAGAACGCTCGGTTGCAGCGGGTGGCGCTCGCCTTCAACGACGGGGCCGAGCGCGTGCTGCGCCGGCTGCCCGCGGTGAAGCGGGCGATGCGGTCCGCGTATTTCGCGTTGAACGGCCGGGCGGTCGACGCCTCGTCCGTCCCCGAGGCGGTATTCGCCGACCTGCAGTCGCGCTTCGTCGAACCGAACGAACGGCTCGGCGCGATGCTCGACACCGCCGGGATCGCCCGACCGAACTGGCTGCCGGCGGCCTAGGGAACTGGCGCCGCGGGTGCGTCAGGCGTCGAGCGCGGTGTCGGGATCGGTGGCGAGGTCGACGGCCGGCGGCAACTCGCGGAGTCGGCGGCGAATCGCGCGCAGCACCGTGATGTAGAGCCCTCCACCGACGACGCCCACCACCGCGAGGAAGAGCAGCGCCTCCCCGCGCGCCTTGGGTTCGATCTCCTGGTGGACGATCCATGCGGCGAAGGCGAGCGTGCCGGCGATCAACGCGGTGCGCGGCAAGGCGAGTGGGAAGATCGGATGGCCGAGCCGGCGGCGCAGGGCGATGCCCATCGCCACCGCCCCGAGGGTGTAGGCGATGGTGTGACCGATACCGAGCGCGCCGACGAGGGCGTCGCCGTGGACGAAGGCGCCGATGCCGAACATCGCGGCCGCGCCGATGAGCGCGGTGACCAAGGCGATGATCGCGGGCGTCTTGCTGTCGCCGAGCGCGTAACTGGCCCGCGCGAAGAGCAGGAACGCGCTGTACGGGAAGAGCCCGAGCGCCAGCGACGCGAGCGCGGCCGCCAGGAGACCGGCTCCGCCCTTGCTCGCTCCGAACGCGGCGACGCGCATCGCGGGGAGCGCGAGCGCGACCATCGCGGCCGAAACCGGGATCACGAGTACCGCCATGTTGTCGAGCGCCCACCGGAGCTGAGCCGCGAAGCGCGCGAAGTTGCCGCGGTCGGCGTCGTTGCTCAGTTCGGGCAGGATCGTGGTCTGCACCGGCTGCGCCAGGATCGCGTAGGGCGCCATGATCGCCACGAAGGCGAACTGGTATGCGACCACACCGCCACCGCCGGCGACCTGGTTGCCCATTGCGATCGCGGCGCCGAGGAGGATGCCGATGCCTCCGTGTTGGAGGACGGCCCAGGTGGAGAGCTTGAGCAGGCTGCGCAGTTCACCGTCGGGTCGGCCGACGCGCGGACGGAGCTTGAAGCCGGTGCGGGCCAGCGCGACCGCGGGCACGCCGACGAAGCCGATGACGCCGAGCATCCCGCCGAGGGCGAGGGTGAGCTTCTCCGGTCCGGAGAGCACCAGCCCCGGGTGTGGGCCGGCGAGGACGCGGAACATGATGAGCGAGCCGACGACCGCAACGGTGTTGGCGATGGGTGCCATCGCGGTGGCCACGAACCGGCGCTTGGCGTAGAGGACCGCGGTGGCCACGGTGCCCACCGCGTAGAGCAGCACCTGGAACACGAAGAACCGCGTGAGGTAGGTGGCGAGCTGCGCCTTGTGCGCGCGCTGGATCGGGTTGGCGGAGCCACTGGCGATGAGCCTGCCGATCTGCGGTGCGAACACGAACCCGATCAGCGTGATGACCGCGAGCACCGCGAGGGCGAGCCCGAGGACGTTGGACGCGAGCCGCTCGGCCTCCTTCTCGTCCTCGAGTTCGATGTGGCGGACGAAGGTAGGGACGAGCACGGCCGAGAGTGCACCCGCCGCAAGGAGTTCGAACAGCACGTTCGAGACTGCGCTCGACGACTGGTACGTGTCGCCGAGCGGGGTGGTGCCGAGCACCGCGGCGACTACACCGATCCGGATGAACCCGATGCCCCGGGACGCCAGGGTGGCGGCCCCCATGAGCTTGGCCGCACGCGTCGGCGGGGTGATGGCCTCGGCGGAGTCGGTCATTCCCGTCATCGTCGCACGACCGCGCCCGTCCCCCGCGGCGGCATCGCTCGGACCTCGGCCCGTGGGATCCCGTAGACTCCCGGCCCTGCGCTCGTAGCTCAACGGATAGAGCATCTGACTACGGATCAGAAGGTTGGGAGTTCGAATCTCTCCGAGCGCACCAGGAACATGCAGGTCAGCGCACCGCAGAGGGGTGCGCGCGACCAGTCTCGCCGTTGGCGTGCGGGACGAACGAGATCAGGCGGCCATCGACGGTGCCGACGAAGAGGCGACCGAGCGACACTGCCGGTGCACCCGTGACTTGTACGCCGAGGTCGTGTTCCCAGATGGGCGCGCAGGTCGTGGTTCCGCAGCCCGCAGCAGGGAACGCTCTCAGCACCCCGCTCGTCGTCGCGGTGTAGACGAGGCCGCCTGCGACAGCGGGTTGTGCGTTGACGGTGCCGCCGGTGTCGGCCGACCACACCGGATTGCAGGAGGCAGCTCCGCAACCGGATCGGTCGAACACGACGAGCTTGCCCGCCGTCGGTACGAAGACGTGGTCGTCATCGACCGACGGTGACGCGCTCGGAGGAGCGCTCGTCGGTAGCGGTCCGGACCACACGTCGGTACCGGTCGAGGCTCGGAGCGCCCAGAGATGTCCGGCGTCACCGACGATCAGCACCTGATCGTCCCGGGTCAGGGTCGGACGCGTGAGCCCGGCGCCGAAGGCCCTGGTCCACGTCGGCGGGCAGACCCGGAACGGCGTGCCCGGAATCGGGTTGACACAGCCAGTCGGTTCGGTGATCGGGTACGCGACCAGTGTGCCCCGATCGGCAAGAAAGAAGCCATCGTTGGCGACCGCCGGGCTCGACGGTCTCCCGAGACTCGAGTCACCGAGCGCCAGGTCCGCCCCCCAACTCGCGGATGGGACTTGGAGGTCCTTCACGAAGTAGCTCGACACCACGAGCCCCGACGAACCGATGCCGTTCCAGGACGTGCCGACGATGCGCCCGCTACGGGGAACGGCGACATCGATCGCGCCGCCTGCGACCACCCCGTCGTAGCGGCCGGTCTGCGCATCGTAGGCGTTGGTGCTGCCACCGGTGCCCCAGACCAACGGCACGAACACCTTCCCGCCGTCGAAGGCCGGAGCCCCGGCCCTGATGCTCGCTGCGGTGGGAAGCCCCGTATCGAAGAGCACGGCCCGCCACCGTTCCACGCCGGTCGCCGCGTCGATGGTCACCAGTTTGTGACCGACAGCGATGTGCACCCCACTCGGCGAGGCGACCGGGTCCAGCACCGCGCGTGGGGTGGTCCACTCGGCTTGCCACGTCCAATCAGGCGACAGGGAGGAGACGTTGGCAGCGGTCAATGCCGTCTCGGCCGGGTTGTGCCCGGAACGCTGAGGCCCCGCTCCCGGCACCGTCCAACACCCGGCGAGCACCAACAGCGCGCCTATGGCCATACCTTCCCGTGCGCGCCGCATCCGAACCCCGTCTCGTCGTGTCGGACGATGCTGCGCTCTCGATGGCGGGTGAGTGAAGGGGAGAAAGTCCCTGAGACGCACCGCGCCCCCGCAACCGCCGTGCAATCAGCCCCGCGGATCCTCGGCTGGGTACTCGGGAGTCGAGACGCCGGCGGCAGCCGCGGATGGGTGCGTCCTAGGCCGGTGGGGCCTGGTAGCCGCTGATCACGCGCGACACGACGGCACGGGCACGATCGATGACGGTCGGATCGTCGTGCAGGATGAACGCAGTATTCGCGGCGACGACCACGGCATTGAGCTCGAACACGAGGAGGCCGACATCCGAGTCGGGCCCGAGCTCTCGACGCGACCGGGCCTGCTCCGCGGCCTGCGTGAGCAGGTCGATCCATTCGTCTTGGTAGGCGGCGACCCGCTCCCGTACCGGTCCGGGTCGCCCGCCGAGTTCGGCGGCGGCGGCCGCGAAGAAGCAGCCGCCGGGAAGGGTTCGCTGCTCGACGTACGCCAGGAACGATTCACAGAGGGCTCGGAGGCGTTCGAGACCGTCTTGGGCGAGCGCGGGAGCGACGACGACGTCGACGAACAGTTGGCGAGCCGCGCGGACCGTCTCGAGCTGGAGCTCTTCCTTGGATCCGAAATGGGCGTACACGCCGCTCTTGCTGACCCCAGTGGCATCGGCGAGCGCTCCGATACTCAATCCGTCCAGCCCGGCGACCGTGGCGAGGCGTACCGCGTTGTCCAGGATCAGATTGCGGGTCCGGTCACCGTCGGTCCTGGTCCGCCGCGGGTGTGGGGGCGGGACTTCGGTCATGGGTTGACAAGTTAGCACGATCGTTCGTACTATCTAGGTGGCACGACCGATCGTGCTAACTAGGGGGAACCGATGACCACCACCGCAGCCAGCTCGGAGCTCCGTGCGAGCAACTGGGAGGAAGCCGGACGCGGTTGGGGTGCGCGGGCACCCGAATGGGCGTACCTGTTCGAGCCCTACGCCCGGTCGGCCAACGAACTGCTCTTCGATCGACTCGGCGTGTCGGAGGGAACCCGTCTGCTCGACGTGGCGTGTGGATCGGGTCTGGCGCTGAACGCGGCCCGGCGGCGCGGCGCGGAGGTAGCGGGGATCGATGCAGCCGGCGAGTTGATCGATATCGCGCAGGCCCGCACACCCGACGGAGATCTTCGAGTCGGCGACATGTTCGCGTTGCCCTTCGCCGCCGACAGCTTCGACGTGGTCACCAGCTTCAACGGAATCTGGAACGGATGCGAAGCGGCACTGCGCGAGGTCAGGCGCGTGCTGGTCGACGACGGGAGTCTCGGGATGACCTTCTGGGGTGGCTACGAACGCCTCGGCCTCTTGCCCTACTTCCTCAAGGTCATCGAGCATTCGCCGGCGAGCCATGGAGCGGCAACCACTCAGATCGGAGACACTCGGCTCGTCATCGCGGAGATGCTGGACGACACCGGGTTCGTCGTGTCGGGCCAGGGAACCATGGACGTCGTCAACGAGTGGCCCGATGTCGAGACCGGCGTTCGCGCGCTCGCGGCGGCGGGCCCGTCGGTTCCCGCAATCGAGGCCGTCGGGTACGACACCTTTTGCGGAGAGCTCGCGGAGTTTCTCGCTCCCCTGTACGACCCGGCCACGGGTATTCGGATTTCATCGGAGTTCATCTGGGTCGTCGCCCGACCGGGAGCTGCGTCGGACGCCGAGGTCGGTCGGGGGTAGCCGATACGGCGGGCACGGTCGCTCGCTCCCTCGTGGCGTGTGCCGCGGGTCGGGCGCTGAACGCGGCCCGGTGGGCGTGCGGAAGATCGGAGACACGCTTCCCCACCGAGCATCCGAGGCTTTCGGCCCTTCCTGCCGCCGGCCCGCGGGCGCACCCTCGCGACATGGGATCGTGCAACCTTGATCGGGTGGCCGGCTCGGTAGTTGACGGGGTGCCTGGGTCGGAGTTGCCTGGGTGCGATGGACCTTCCCGATCAGACGCGGGACTGTGGCTGGGAGACGGGCATCGTGATGCGTGACCGGCCGCGACGGTTCGGGGTGTTCGTCGTGGTGTTGGCGACGCTGGCCGGAATGATGGGGGCGTTGGTTTCGCCTCTCCCGGCCGCGGCGGCCGCGAAGGTTTCCTCGGCGACGGCCTTGACGGTGGATGTGCCCGTGGCCGTCGCCGGCCAGTCGGTCACGCTCAGCGCGACCGTCTCGTCGAGTGTCCCGGCCGCGGGCACGGTGGTCTTCAAACGCGGGACGACGAGTTTGGGTTCGCGGGTTCTGGTCGCGGGCACCGCGACGCTGACGACCACCAAGCTGCCGGTCGGTGCGTGGTCATTGACCGCGACCTACAACGGGTCGACGACCGTGCTGGCATCGACGTCGGCCGTTGTGCCGGCGGGTGTGGCGAAGGCGACGACGACCACCACGTTGGACGTGGTCGGGGTGCCGAGTGTCGCAGGTCAGCCGGTGACGCTCACGGCGACGGTCGCCGCCGTCGAGACGGGCGGCCCGGTTCCGACGGGGACGGTCGTGTTCCGCAATGGGACGACATCGGTCGGGTCGAAGGTGCTCACGGCGGGTGTCGCGCAGATCACGACGACGAAGCTGCCGGTGGGCGCGGTGTCGTTGACCGCGACCTACAACGGATCGGCGCTTGCGTTCGGGTCGGTGTCGACGCCACCGGTCGCCGGCGAGGTCACGAAGGCCGTGACGACCACGAGCCTCGGTGTGGATGCGCCGGTGAGTGTGGCGGGCCAGCCGGTGACCCTCACAGCGATGGTTGCCGCCGCCGGGGTCGGGGTCCCGGTGCCGGCCGGGAGGATCGTGGTCCGCAATGGCACCACATCGGTCGGGTCGAAGGCCCTGACGGCGGGTGTCGCGCAGATCACGACGACGAAGCTGCCGGTCGGCGCGTTGTCGTTGACCGCGACCTACAACGGATCGGCACTCGCGGCGGGCTCCGTCTCGGCGCCGACCGTCACCGGCATCGTGAGCAAGGCGGTGAGTTCGACCGCGCTGTCGGTCGACAACCTGGCGCCGGCCGCGGGTGAGACCGTGACGATCTCGGCGCAGGTGGTCGCCGTGGCGCCGAGCCTGGAACCGGTCACCGGGTCCGTCGTGTTCCGGCGGGGCTCGACGACGGTCAAGACCGTCAAGCTCGTGAGTGGCGTGGCGACGTTCTCGATCGCTGCGTCGTCGACGCTTCCGCTCCCTGCGGGAACGATCCCAGCCGGGCCGATCGTGCTGAGCGCGACCTACGGGGGCACGACCCGCCTGATGGGTTCGAGCTCGGAGATCGCAGCGCAGGCCACGACCACGACCGTCACCGCGGATCCCAATCCGGCCACCCTGGGCGCGACGGTCACGCTGACCGCGAGTACGAACCCATCCGGCGGTGGTTCGGCGGCCGCGGTACACGGCCCGGTGAGCTTCTACGAAGGCACGACCCTCGTGGGGTCGACGGTCGAATCGGCGGGGACCGCAACGATCACGAACGATGCATTCGCCATCGGCTCTCACGCTATCCACGCCGTGTACGAGGGCGACGGCACCAGCTACCTCGGCTCGACCTCGGCGCCGGTCACCGTGGTGATCAGGCCGAACTGTGCCGCCCGCGGCCCCGGCGTCGACCTTTCGGGTTGTGATCTGGCTGGCGTGCATTTCGTGTCGACGGATCTCTCCGGCGCGAACGTGTCGGGCGCGAACTTGTCGGGCGCATATCTGGAGAACGTTGATCTGTCGGGCACGAACCTCGCCGGCACCGCGCTCACGGGGGTCCGCTCGGTTGGCGTCACCGGGACCCCGGCTGTGCTGCCCGTCCGCTGGACGCTCCTCGCCGGATATCTCGTCGGACCCGGTGCCAGCCTCAGCGGCGCCAACTTCGCCACGGTGGACCTCGGCCATGCCGACCTCTCGAATGCGGACCTCTCCAGCGCGGATCTGTCCGGTGCCGACCTTGCCGGTACGAGCCTCGGCGGCGTCCGCTCGGGTGGCATCACCGGGACGCCGGCCGCACTGCCGAGCGGCTGGATGTTCGTCGCCGGGTATCTCGTCGGACCCGGCGCCAATCTCAACGGCGCCGACCTCGCCAACGCCGACCTGACCAACGCCAACCTCACCGGCGCCAACCTCACGAGCGCAACGCTCGCGTCGGCCGATCTCACCGGTGCCGACCTCACTGCTGCCGACCTCGGCGACGCGGATCTCACCGATGCGAACCTGACCGGTGCGACGCTGACGGGAGTCCGCTCCGGCGGTATCACCGGGACCCCGGGCGCACTCCCGGACGGCTGGACGCTCGTCGCCGGCTATCTCATCGGCCCCGGCGCCGACCTCAGTGGCGCAGACCTCGGCGGCACGATCCTCACCGGCGCCAACCTGCGCGGAGCAGATCTGTTCAACGCCTCCCTCTCCGGTGCCGACCTCACCGGTGCCGACCTCACCGGCGCCTCCCTCGGGGGTGCCGACCTCTCCGCTTCCAATCTCACCGGAGCCACGCTGACCGGCGCCGACCTGACCGGCGCCGACCTCAGTGGCGCGGATCTCACCGATACCGACTTGACCGATGCCACGCTGGCGGGGGTTCGCTCGAGTGAGATCACCGGGACTCCTGCTGCCTTGCCGAGCGGCTGGATACTCACCAGCGGCTTCCTCGTCGGTCCCGGTGCGGACCTCAGCGGTGTGGACCTCACGGGAGCCGACCTCAGCGGCGCCGACCTCACCGACACCAACCTGTCCGGGGCCACGCTCACCGGTGTTCGCTCGGGTGGCATCACCGGTACGCCGTTCGGCCTGGCGGACGGCTGGACGCTCACCGCCGGGTATCTCATCGGCCCCGGCGCCGATCTCCGCGGTGCGGACCTGACCGGCGTCGACCTGACCGGCACCAACCTCGTTGGCGTCGACTTGACCGACGCGATCCTCGCGGGCGCCGACCTCAGCTACGGCACCCTCAGCGGGGCGCCCCTCGCGGGCGCCGACCTCAGCGGCGCCTACCTCGTTGGCACCGACCTGGCGGGAGCTGATCTGACCGGCGCGACCTTGACCGACGCGTACCTCTACAACGCGGACCTCACCGGCGCCACCCTCATCGGCGCGGACGTTCGGCTGGCCCACCTCGGCGGTGCCGACCTGACCGATGCCGACCTGACCGGTGCCACGCTCACGGGCGTCCAGTCCGGTGAGATCATCGGAGAACCCGTCGCCCTGCCGGCCGGCTGGTTCCTGATCGACGGGTACCTCGTGGGTCCCGGCGCTGACCTCACCGGCGCTGACCTCACCGATGCGAACCTTGCCGGAGCCAACCTTGCCGGCACCATCCTCTCCGGCACCATCCTCTACGGCGCCGATCTGACCGGCGCGACGCTCACCAACGCCGACCTCACCAACGCCGACCTCAGGCTGGCCTACCTGGGTCTTGCCAACCTCTCCGGCGCGACGCTCACCAACGCCGACGCCCGGCTGGCGAACCTCTCGTTCGCGAACCTCTCGAGCGCCGACCTTTCCGGCGCCGACCTTTCCGGCGCGAACTTCGTCGGGACCAACCTCTCCGGCGCGAACCTCTCCGGCGCGACGCTCACGGCGGTGGCGTGGTCGGGCACGACGTGTCCGGATCTGACCAACAGCGACGCGCACGGCGGTACCTGCCTCGGACATCTCTAGCCGCAGCCCGCCGCGAGCAGGTCCGACGCGCCCGGGTGCGTTCGGCACGGAACGGGCGGTCCGCAGTTATTGACCCATGAGTTGCGCTCGGTCGGGGGTGGCTCTAACTTCCTGCCGGGCAATGGAGACAAAGCCGTCGGGGTAGGGGGCAGGCATGCGCGGTTTCGGGCAAAAAATTGGTGTCGCATTTCTCGGGGTGGTGCTGGCGACGGGCGGACTCGTCGTTGGCGGTGACGTTGCGAGCGCGGTGGTCAAGTCCGTGTCGGGTGACGTCGTGCAGGTTGCCCCGCCGGCGTCGGTCGTGCCGGGCGGGTTCGATTCGACGACGTCGATCTCCGCCTTCAACGAGCGCCAGGGCGTGACGCTGGCGTCACCGCTCGCGGTGGATATCACCACACCGGGGGCCTACGGAACCGGTAGTTGCCCCTGTGTGCACCTCACGACGCTCCCGAGCGGGACCGTCGTCGACAGTCACTTGATCCACAACGACAACCACACCGGCGGCACCACGTTCCGCAGCGGCGACGTCACGTTCCCGACCGACGTCGTCGGTGTGATGATCAACGAGACCCGGTTGAGTGCCAGTGACATCCTCGGCGCTCCGGGAACCGTGTACCCCACCGGAAACGTCAATCGCGGGCTCGAGCTCGGGGGGACCGGGGGCGATCTCATCACGCTGTCCTCCGACCTCCGCACGGTCCACGTCGCGCTGAACACCACTTCGAGCGTCGACCAGGTCCGGGTGTTGACCCGCCACAACTCGCCGCCCGTCGCGAACGCCGGCGGACCGTACGCGGCACAGGAAGGTTCGCCGGTCACGCTCGCAGCGACCGCCAGCGACCCGGACGGCAACGCGTTGACGAGTTCGTGGTCCATCAGTTGGACCGGCTCGGCCGGCACGTCCTGCTCGGCCACCGGGACGGCGACGCTGGCTCCGACGATCACCTGTGACGACAATGCCTTGGTCACGGCGACGCTGTCGGTCGATGACGGCGTGAACTCGCCGGTCACATCCGTCGCCAACGTGACCGTCGGCAACGTTGCACCCTCGCTCGGGTCCCTCACCGTCCCGGGCACGCCCACGCCACTCGCCGCCGCGGTTCCGGTCGGTGTGTCGTTCGCGGATGTCGGCACTCACGACACGCACACCGCTTCGATCACGTGGGGCGACACGACTTCCTCCGCGGGCCCGGTGTCGGAGACGTCCGGTCACGGGACGGTCTCCGGATCACACACCTACGCGGCTCCCGGGCTCTACACCGTCACGGTCACCGTCACTGATGATGATCTCGGAACCGTGTCCGCCAGTAGTCAAGTGGCGGTGAACGGTCCACCGACGGCCGACGCCGGCGGGCCGTACAACGGATCCGAAGGCGTCGCGGTCGGCCTCGTCGGGACCTCCATCGACCCCGAGAACGACGCGTTGACCACGAACTGGGCGTTCACCCCGTCCGGTATGGACGCGGGCGGAACGTGCACGCAGACCGGCGGGAACTCGCTGATTCCGAGCCTGACGTGCACGGACGACGCGGTCGTGGCTGCGCAGCTCACCTCGAGTGATGGCATCAACCCGCCGGTGTCCTCGTCGGCCACGGTGACCATCGACAACGAAGCCCCGGTGCTCGGACCGGTGACCGTGGACGCCGGTCCGATCCCGGCCGGTCAGGTCGTGTCGCTCGCCGCGCCCTTCACCGACGCCGGCACCAACGACACTCACACCGCCCTCGTCAACTGGGGCGATCTCACGACCTCCGCCGCGACGATCACCGAGTCCGGGGGTTCCGGAATCCTGTCGGCGACGCACACCTACGCTCATCCCGGGGCGTATTCCATTGGCGTCGTGGTGACCGACGACGACCTCGGCACCGACACCGGCGCGGCCGCACTCATCGTCAACAGCCCGCCGACGGCCGACGCCGGAGGTCCGTATGCCGGCACCGAGGGCGCGGTGCTCGCGCTCACGGGCACTGCGACCGATGTCGACGCTGACGCGCTCACGACGAACTGGACGTTCACCACCACAGGCGGAGCGGGAACGGTGTGCAACGCGTCGGGCACGACGACGTTGAACCCAACGCTGGTCTGTAATGACAATGCGGTGGTCCAGGCCACGCTGACGGTGTCCGACGGGGTGAATCCGCCGGTCGTGACCACGACGACCATCGACGTCGGCAACCAACCGCCGGTCCTCTCGTCGCTCTCGACGCCGGCCGGGCCGGTACCGCTGGGCTCGGCCGCCGCGGTGGGGCTCACCTTCACCGATGTCGGAACCAACGACACGCACACGGCCACGATCGACTGGGGCGACGCCACGTCGTCGAGCGGCACCATCGCCGAGGGCGCCGGGCTCGGTTCGGTGAGCGCGTCGCACGTGTACGCGACGTCCGGGATGTTCCCGGTGACGGTGACCGTCGAGGACGACGACCACGGCACCGCCGCCGTGAGTGGGTACGTCGTCGTCAACGGACCGCCGACCGCCGATGCAGGCGGTCCGTACGCCACGAGCGAAGGCACCGGCGTCGTGCTCAACGGTTCGGCGAGCGACCCGGACGACAGCACCCTGGATGTCGGTTGGACGTTCGGATGGACCGCCGATCCGGGAACGAATTGCATCGCTACCGGTACGGACACGCTCACCCCGATACTCAGCTGCAACGACAACGCGACGGTCACGGCGACGTTGACGGTGGGTGACCGGATCAACCCGCCGGTGGTCCGCCACGCGACCGTCACCGTCTCGAACGTGGCGCCAGCAGTCACTGCCGCGGTCCCCTCGGCGAGCCCGGTCGCGACCGGCTCCACCGTGTCGGTCGGTACGACGTTCTCCGACGTGGGTACGAACGACACCCACACCGCCGTCGTGAACTGGGGTGACTCGACGACGACGGCCGGCATGGTCACGGAGTCCGACGGTGGTGGGACCGTCTACGGCGAACACGCGTATTCGACGAGCGGCACGTTCCACGTGACGGTCACGGTGAGCGACGACAACGGCGGGTCCAATGCGGCGAGCACCGACATCACGGTCAACGGACAACCGTCCGTGGGTGCCGGCGGTCCGTACACCGGCCTCGAAGGCGCAGGCGTGACACTGAGTGGAACCGCGGTCGACCCCGAGGCCGACGCGCTCGCCGTGACCTGGACGTACAGCGTCTCGGGCGCCGACGCCGGGACGGTCTGCACCCTGACCGACGAGCACTCGCTCACCCCGGTGGTGACGTGCACCGACGATGCGCTGGTCACCGCGACGTTGTTCGCGAGCGACGGCGTGAACCCGCCTGTGCAGGATTCGGCGACGGTCGACATCCGCAACGCGCCCCCGGCGGTGTCCGCGCCGATCGTGCTTCCGAACCCTGCCGCCGTCGGCGGGACGGTCGGGATCTCGACCGCATTCACCGATCAGGGCATCAACGACGACCACACTGCGGTTATCAACTGGGGAGACAGCACGACCTCACCCGCAACGGTGGTGGAGACGCTCGGGTCCGGCGGCACCGCGGGAGGCTCGCACGTCTACAACGCGCCGGGCACCTACCTCGTCAAGGTCACCGTCAACGACAAGGACGGTGGAGTGGCAACCGCAACGACGCATGTGGTCGTGAGCGCGCCACCCGTGGTCGATGCCGGCGGGCCGTACCACGGTGTCGAAGGAACGCCGACACCACTCGCGGGCACTGCATCTGATCCCGAGGGTGACGCACTGAATCTGGCGTGGACGTTCACGTGGAGCGGGCCCCCAGGAACGGTGTGCAGCGCAACCGCGACCGGAACCCAGTCCCCACTCGTCACCTGTAACGACGATGCCGTGGTGACCGCGACCCTGACCGCGGACGACGGCGTCAACCTCCCGGTGTCAGCGACGGCGACCCTCACGGTGGGCAATGTCGTGCCGACCATTGGCAGCGTGACGGTCCCGGGTGGGACGGTCGCGGTAGGCGCACCGGTGAATCTCAGCGCATCGTTCGCCGATGCGGGCACCAACGACACCCACACCGCGACCATCGCGTGGGGTGATGCGACCACGTCCAGCGGCAGCGTCACCGAGACCGCCGGTGTGGGGACGGTCACGGCGACGCACAGCTACCCGGCGTCGGGCACCTACTACGTCCAGGTGACCATCACGGATGACAACGGCGGGTACGTGACGAGCAGTGCAACGGTTCAGGTGAACGGTGCACCGAGCATCGATGCCGGTGGTCCGTACGCAGGAGTCGAGGGATCGCCGGTGATGCTCCACGCGACCGCGTCCGATCCCGATGGAGACGGGTTGGGGATCTCGTGGACCTTCTCGTGGGTGGGTGGTCCGGGCACCGCATGCACCGCCGCCGCGGTCACGACACTGGCCCCGTCGGTGACGTGCAACGACGACGCAACCGTCACGGCGGTCCTGCAGGTCTCGGACTCGGTGAACTCGGCCGTGACGAGTACTGCCACGGTGAATATCGCGAATGTCGCGCCGACGTCGGGCGCGCTCTCGGTCCCCGTCGCACCCGTACCGTTGGGCAGCGCGACGAGCGTGGTGACCCACTTCGCGGATGCCGGGCGGAATGACACCCACACCGCGAATATCTCGTGGGGCGATTCGTCGACTTCCGCCGGTGTCGTCACCGAGATCAACGGGAACGGCTCGGTCACCGGTGGGCACGTCTACGCCGGCTCGGGTACCTACACGATCTCGATGACGATTCTCGATGACAACGGTGGCGCCGTCACGACGATCGCCACCACATCCGTGGTGGTGTACGACCGCAGCCAGAGCTTCGTGACGGGCGGTGGGTGGATCGATTCGCCGTCGGGGGCTTCGACTCCCGGCGACTCCTCCGATCCAGACCTCGTCGGTCGAGGCAACTTCGGATTCGTCGCCCGCTACCAGTCACCGAACGCGTCGGTGCCGAGTGGTGAGACCGAGTTCCAACTCCGGGTGCGGAAGCAGAGATCCGGCTGCAGCGAGCGATGGGACGACGATCGTACGACGAGCCAAGCACTCGATTTTCACTCCACTGGTTACGTGTGGCTCGTTGTCGATGCGGCGCGGACGAAGGCCTACTACCGCGGAACGGGAACGGTGAACGGCGTGAGTGGCTACGAGTTCGTCGTGTCCGTGATCGACGGGCGGAGCAGCTCGACGCCGGATCGGTTCCGGATCAAGGTGTGGAAGACCTCGACGGGGGCGGTGCTCTACGACAGTCAGCCGGGGGCGCCGGACGACGCGTCGGCCACCACCGCGATCGGTGGCGGGTCGATCGTGATCCACTAGGAGTTGCCCGAGTCCCGTGGAGCAAGAAGGGGGCGGACCCGCCACCGCCCGCCAGGGGAACCCGGGGGGAGGGGGCCCGGAGCGCGGCGGGCAGGGCCGGGAGGACCCCCCCCCCCGGGGGGAGCGAATCGGCGGGGG
>JBBSBV010000040.1:0-33793 GCA_038250905.1 Acidimicrobiia bacterium | reverse complement strand
TCTCTCTCCTAGCTGGACTTCGTGGAGGCATGATTATCGTGTTTGTTTATCGTTGTTGTTGAGCCTCTAGTCGCGTTCGCTTTGATAGCTAAGGTGATGGTGTGGGTGATTGGAGCGGGCGGGTTCCATCTCGACAGTCTCGACCTGTACTCGGCACGCGCCCGTGCCGCGTTCACCACCGCAGCCGCGCACGACCTCCACGCATCGCCCGACGACCTGAAATCGGAACTGGGTCGGGTCCTCGTCGAGGTCGAAGCCGCACTCGCCGCCGCCAACACCGCGCCAGAGCTTCCGCCATCATCCGCAGCCGAGCGGTCTGCGGCGCTCGACCTCCTCCGCGACCCGGATCTCGGGTCGCGTGTGATATCGGATCTCGGCGCGTTGGGGATCGTCGGCGAAGAGGAGAACCTCCTCGCGTGTTATCTCGCGGTCGTGTCGCGCAAGACACCCCGCCCCCTCGGCGTTGTGATCCAGTCGTCGTCCGCGGCAGGGAAATCGACCCTCGCCGACGCGGTCCTCGCCCTGGTCCCGGAAGACGATCGGGTGAGCTTCTCGGCGATCACCGGCCAGGCCTTGTATTACGTCGGTGAACACGACCTCGCCCACAAGGTCCTCGCCATCGCGGAACACGAAGGCGCCACCCGCGCCGCCTACGCGTTGAAACTCCTCGTCTCGGATGGTCGTCTCGCGATCGGCACCACCGGCAAAGACCCCACCTCCGGCAAGTTGGCGACCCGGACGTATCACGTCGCGGGTCCCGTCGCCCTCGTGATCACCACGACACAGACCGAACTCGATCCGGAACTCGCGAACCGCTGTCTCGTCCTGTCCGTCGATGAAGAACCCGACCAGACCCGCAAGATCTTCGCCGCGCAACGCCGGAGCGCGTCACTCGCCGGACTGGCTGGCCATCCCGACCGTGACGTGATCGTCCGGCGGCATCACGTCGCCAACGGCCTCCTCGCACCGTTGCATGTCGTTGTGCCCGAGCATCTCGTGTCGCCAGTCGCGCGGGCGACGGTCCGGGCTCGACGGGATCACATGAAATGGATCGGTCTCGTCTCCGCGTCCGCTCTCCTGCACCAACATCAACGCGAAACCGGGAGCGTCGACCGCGACGGCGAGCCGGTCGCGTATGTGATCGCCGACGAGCGAGACGCGAACATCGCCACGGGCCTCTATGCGCATCTGTTGGGTGAGGCCGAGTTGGAGCTCGCACCCCAATCCCGACGTCTCCTCGACCACCTCGCCGACCTCACGGCCCGCATTGCCGCCGCGCGGGGTGTCGAGCCCGATGGGGTGCGGTTCACGCGCCGCGATGTGATCGAACACACCGGTTGGACCGCACACCAGGTGCGGGCACGTCTCGCCCAGTTGTGTGACCATGAACTCGTCCTCGCCCGCCGCGGCAGCCAAGGCCGCCGGTATCAGTACCAACTCGCCGACCCCGCCACTCCCGAGATTGAGCCAGGACCGGTGAACGGGTTCGCGACTTCGACCACTTCGCGACGACTTCGCGACCCCCGGAAACGGGGTCTCACCTGCGGAAACGGCCGACTTCGCGACTTCGCGGCCCACACGCATACCACCACGTCGGGAAACGGTCGAGGTAGTGGTAGATCACGACTTCGGGATCGAACTCTGATGACCGCTATCAAGAACTCGACGGTGAGCGTCGCGGACGCGGTCGGGGAGCATCTCGATTGGTTGGCGGCGCACAACTATGCGGCGACGACGATCGCGAACCGTGCCCGGTATCTCGACGCCTTCGCCACCTTCCTCACCGAGCGCGACGTCACGTTCCTCGATGCGGTGCGGCTCGCCCATTTGGAGGCGTATCAACATCACCTCTACCAAGCGCGCAAAGCCGACGGTGCGCTACTCTCGTTCCGGACCCAAACCCAACGGTTGATCCCGGTGAAAGTCTTGTTCGGGTGGGCGACCCGCCGCGGCCTCCTCACCGCCGACCCGTCCGTCCTTCTCGAACTCCCACGCGCCGAACGGCGCCTCCCCGACGCGACCCTCACCGCGGCCGAAGCGGAGACGGTCATGGCCCTCCCTGACATCTCCACGGCGCTCGGGTTGCGGGACCGGGCGATCCTCGAAGTGTTCTGGGCGACAGGGATCCGCCGCGCCGAACTCGCACACGTCCTCGTCCATCACATCGACCGTGCCCGGGCGACGTTGTTCGTCCGGCACGGGAAAGGCGCCCGCGACCGGTACGTGCCCCTCGGTCGGCGTGCGGCCGGTTGGGTCGACGCGTATCTCACCCAAGCCCGACCCCACCTCGTCACCCACCCCGACGCGGGCGTCTTGTTCGTGTCCGCGACCGGCCGGCCCCTCGCCTTGGACTGGCTGAGCCGCACCGTCCGCGCCTACATCCACGCCGGCACCGGCAAACCGCTCCTGCCACCTCCTCCGACACACCGCCGCGACCGGGATGCTCGAAGGCGGAGCCGACATCCGCTACGTCGCCGAACTCCTCGGCCACGCCCGCCTCGAAACCACCCAGATCTACACCCGAGTCAGCATCGACAAACTCACCGAGGTCCATGCCCGCACCCACCCCTCCGCCCGCCAGACCCTGTGACCGGCCGCGATAGTCCCAGGCTGGTTCTACACTTAGAGACATGTCTGTGACCGTCGAACTCCCCGCCGACGTCCTCGCCCGGTTTGAAAGCGAAGCGGCGCGCCGTGGTGTGACCATCGATGTCATCATCGCTGAACTCGCCGCGCAACTCCCCGCCAACGTGTCGGTGGACGGCGCCAATCGTTTGAGTTTCGCGGGTATCGGCGCGTCGGGAACCACTGAACCGGTCGGTCGACGCCACCGTGAGATCATCGCGGAGCACTTCGCCGACAAGACGGCGCGAGACGTGTGATCGTCGTTGACACTGGCGTTCTCTACGCCGTCGCCGACCGCGACGATCCCGACCACGAAGCATCGGATCATCTCCTCGCTCTCCATCCCGCCGCTGAGTTGTTGGTGCCGACCACAGTGATGACTGAAGCGGCGTGGATGATCGAAACCCGACTTGGGCCAGCATCTGAAGCAGCGTTCCTACGCGCCATCCATCAAGGTGAACTCAATCGTGTCGAACTCATCGACGCCGACCTTGCCCGCACAGTCGAGTTGATCGACCGCTATGCCGACTTGGGCCTCGGGATCGTCGACGCTTCCGTCGTCGCGATCGCCGAACGGCTCGGCGTGACCACCATCGCGACACTCGATCACCGCGACTTCGCGGTCGTGCGCCCGTCGCATTGCGACGCGTTCGAACTCGTCCCGTAACGGCCAACACCGCCCGCAGGGCGTGGAAGACTTCCCGTGTGCAGGATCTCGCCAGCCGCCGCGTGCACGGGCACACGCGTTCACCACGAAATCACGCGTTCGCGTTTCGGGCCGGAATCCGACCCCTTCACCGGGGCCGGCGAACCGTTATCTCCGCAGGTCAACCCACACGCGCGACCCGGTCACGAAGGTGCGCGACGCCGAGGGGTTGTGTCGCCCGCTACTACGACCCCACCACCGGACAATTCCTCACACGGGATCTGCTCGTAGCCTCGACCAGGTCGGCATACGGATACACGGCGGGCAACCCGCTCAACTCTATCGACCCGACAGGCCTGAGTAGCTCAGGAGGCAATGCCCCACCGGGAATGCACTGGTCCGCCCTGACCAACTGCTTCCACCCAAACAGCGAACGCCTCCAGATCGGCCCAGGCATATTCAGGCCATCCAACTGGTTCAGCATGACATGGCCGGAGAAGAAGCACTGGATCTGGACTCACGATACCCATCGAATCCAACTTGTCAAAGTCGACCAAGGCGGCGTCAACTACAGCGGTGAACTCTGCTGGTATCTCTGCTTACAAGGCACGATATCGCTGGACGGCGACGGGATAAATGCAAGCTGGTCTACGGGCGGGTTCAGCGCCGTACCCGGGGGATCGATCAGTGCCACGGCCACAACTCGGGACGCTTGTCATCGGAATGACACGCACCTTGTAGTAGCTGGCGGCGCCGGCCTTGGTGTCGTCGTCTCGTCTGGGATCAAGACGACCGGTCCGAATGCCGGTGGGGAACTCGACCTTTACGACAACGAAGCCGGAGCGAGCATTACATCTCCGGGTGTTCAGATTGGACCGATGACAACGCAAGGAAGCACGTGCTAGCCGCTCTGATCGGACTAACAAAAACGAGCCCAGTCTCGGGGGTCCTAGGTGCTGGAACGCTCGCAACGCTATCTTGGCTTCTAGTCTTGAACCCTGAATTTGGCTATCGACTATTGTTTCGGTGGGATCGTGAGTATGACGCGATCCTATCGAGGGAACCGGGCACGAGATTCACGTCATTCTCCAAAATGCTGACGCTGCTAATTGCCAGTTTTGCGTCTATTCTGTTGCTGGTTTTTGTTATCTCCCTTAGATAGCGGGCGTTGGGTCAGGCGGCACGATCGTGCAGTGATGGACTGATGGGGCTGCGAAATGGATCCCACGATGAAGGTGGCTCGATGCCGATGTGCGGGCGCTGACGGCGGCTCGCGCATCACCGACGGCGGGCTTGGCATGCTCGGGGATGCGGCGAGGGGTTCGGCGGCCCTGACGGGGCGTAGAGCGGCGCTGGAGGCTTGCTCGCGCCTGGTCTCGTCGCCTCGATCGCCGGCGTCGACGTTCGCGTGGAGCGTCGTGGCCATCGTGGCGGCGGTGTCTTCCCGCGCGCACGGCGCGGCTGCGATGCTGTCGGCCGGCGGGGTTGCCTCGGACCTGGCCCGCCCCGCGTTCTCTACTTCGCGTGTTGTCGTGAACTTCGCGGTCGCGTAGTGAATTTCTGGGTTCGCGTTGTCGCGTTCCGCGCGGCGCGATGTACATAGACCTGGTGTGAGCGTTCTACCGGTTCTTGGGTTTCGGTCCGCGGGTGGTGTGGGGTCGTGCTCGGTTGTCGCGGGCGGCCAGGAACGCTTCGATCAACTCGGCGATGACGGTCCGGTCGTGCTTGTCGAGACTGGCGGTGGCTTCGAATGCCATAACCAAGCGCGCGTCGGCCGCGGTGCGGGGTGTAGTCCCGAAGATGAGCGTGTCGCTCGACACGGAGAGCGCAACGGCGAGTCGTCGGATCACATCGAGGGTGGGTTGCGCGGTGCCGGCTTCGTAGCGGTGGAGTTGGCTCATGTGGATCCCGGCGCGCTCCGCGAGGACGGCTTGGGTGTAGCCGCGTTCTTTGCGGCTGGCGGGGAGCTGCTCGGCGAATCCCACGGTCTGCACGTTACCTCCCCCCTTGACACCTATAGCCCGATCATGCTAGAAGAACTATGAGTATACGGCTATTCGAGGTGGAGGGAGGTGGGATGGACCGCGATGGTCTTGGTTTGTCGCTGGGAGCCGACGATCAGACGGTCCTCGCCGCGGTCGCCGCGCACTACCAGGCCCGTCTCGCCGAGAACCCGGCCGCGCTCGAACTGCTCGCCCGGTACGGGATCAACGCGCCGACCGCGGCTGCCTGGGGTGTCGGCGTCGCGGACCGGACACTCGGGTTGCGGCTCCCCGCACGGAACCGTGTGCACGGTGCCGAGCTGCGCGCGCAGTTGATTCGTCTCGGTGTCCTGCGCCCGTCGGGCCATGAGGCACTTACGTCGTGTGTCGTCGTCCCGTTGCGCGCTGCTGGTGAGATCGTCGGGTGGTTCGGGAAGCCGATGACCGGCTCGCGCACCGCGGCTTGTGTGTGGGTTGGGGCTCTCGACACGCTGTTCAACGAGCCGGCGGTCGCTTCGGGTGAGGTGGTTCTCGTCGACGATCCCCTCGCCGTGATTGGCGTCACCGTCGCGGGCCACGGGGGCGTGATCAGTGCAGGCGGCCCGGCGCTGTTCCATCGCACGACGGCGCGTCGTCTCGCGGGGCTCGGTCTGGAGCGGGTGCGGTTCGCGTCGGCGACTGCCGACGCGCGTGCTGCTGCTGGTGTCGCGAAGGTGTTCGCCACAGCGGGCAGCGACTGCACACGCGTGCGACTCCCCGCGAAGCGCAACCTCGCGGAAGTTCTCGCCGAAGCACCCGACCCAGCCGCAGCGCTCGACGCGCTCATCGCGCGAGCCACGACCCCGGCACCGACCTTCGCCGCCGCGACCCCTCAATCGGTCTCTCCGCCGACACCGCCCGTGGAACCGACCCCGACGACCCCGATCGCGGAGCCAACCGCGGTGGAACCGGCAGCGGCCGCGCCGGTCACTCCCGCGCGCGCTGATGGCGAGCCGTTCGTGTCGGGGACGGTCACCGAGTTGCACGTCGCGTTCGTGGGCAGGGTGTGGCGGATCCGTGGTGCGCGTGCGGCCCGGAACGCGGAAGCGTTGCGAGCAAATGTGATGGTCACCGACACGACGTCGGGCGGGTTCCATCTCGACAGCCTCGACCTGTATTCGGCCCGCTCCCGTGCCGCGTTCACCACCCTCGCGGCACAGGAACTTCACGCGTCGCCGGACGAGTTGAAGGCGGAGTTGGGTCGGGTCCTCGTTGAAGTCGAAGCCGCACTCGCCACCGCGAACCTGACACCAGAGGTCGCACCACCAACCGCCACCGAGCGCGCCGCGGCACTCGACCTGCTGCGCGATCCGGATCTCGCGTCGCGCGTCGTCGCCGATCTTGCGGCGCTGGGGATCGTCGGCGAAGAACAGAACCTTTTGGCGTGTTACCTCGCGGTCGTGTCTCGCAAGACACCCCGACCCCTGGGGGTGGTGATCCAGTCGTCGTCCGCGGCCGGCAAGTCGACACTCGCCGACGCGGTCCTCGCCCTCGTCCCCGAAGCGGACCGGGTGAGCTTCTCCGCGATCACCGGCCAGGCCCTCTACTACGTCGGGGAGCACGACCTTGCGCACAAGGTCCTCGCGATCGCGGAACACGAAGGCGCCACCCGCGCCTCGTACGCGTTGAAGCTGTTGGTCTCGGACGGCAGGTTGGCGATCGGCACCACCGGCAAAGACCCCACCTCCGGGAAGTTGGCGACCAGGACGTATCAGGTAGCGGGTCCCGTCGCCCTCGTGATCACGACAACACAGACCGAGTTGGATCCGGAACTCGCCAACCGCTGCCTCGTCCTCTCCGTCGATGAGGAACCCGACCAGACCCGCAAGATTTTCGCCGCGCAACGCCGCGGCGCGTCCCTCGACGGACTGGCTGGCCATCCGGACCGTGATGCGATCGTCCGGCGGCATCACGTCGCCCAAGGACTCCTCGAACCCTTGCACGTCGTCGTGCCCGAACACCTCGTGTCGCCGGTCGCGCGGGCGACGGTCCGCGCGCGGCGCGATCACATGAAATGGCTCGGGCTCGTCTCCGCGTCCGCGCTCTTGCATCAACACCAGCGCGAGACCGGGACCGTGGAGCGTGACGGCGAGGCGGTCGCGTACGTGATCGCCACCGAGCGAGACGCGAACATCGCCACGGGCCTCTATGCGCATCTGTTGGGTGAGGCCGAGTTGGAGCTCGCACCCCAATCCCGGCGTCTCCTCGACCACCTCGGAGACCTCACAGGCCGCTTGGCCACCGTGCGGGGAGTCGACGAGTCCACGGTGCGGTTCACGCGCCGTGATGTGATCGAACACACTGGCTGGACCGCACACCAAGTCCGAGCACGTCTCGCCCAGTTGTGTGACCATGAACTCGTCCTCGCCCGCCGCGGGAGTCAAGGCCGCCGCTACGACTACCAACTCGCCGACCCGGCCACTCCCGAGGTTGAGACTCGACCGACGGTCGGGACCGGACCGGGGGTCGAGGACGAACCTGACGGGCAGGTGAACGGGTTCGCGACTTCGCGACCACTTCGCGACCACTTCGCGACACCCGGAAACGGGGTCTCACCTGCGGAAACGGCCGACTTCGCGACTTCGCGGCTCACACGCACATCACCCTCCCGCCAAACGGTCGAGGTAGTGGTAGATCGCGACGCCGGGATCGAACTCTGATGACCCTCGGAATCGCTGCGATCTCTCTCGGTGCTGCGGTCGATGAACACGTCACTTGGCTGGCCGCGCACAACTATGCGGCGACCACGATCGCGAACCGCTCCCGATACCTCGACGCGTTCACCACCTTCCTCACCGAACGCGACGTCCTCGAGCTTGCCGAGGTGCGCCTCGCTCATTTGGAGGCCTACCAACATCACCTCTACCAAGCCCGCAAGGCCGATGGTGCGCCGCTGTCGTTCCGCACCCAAGCCCAACGTTTGATCCCGGTGAAAGTCTTCTTCGGGTGGGCGACCCGCCGCGGTCTCCTCACCGCAGATCCCGCCGTGCTGCTCGAACTCCCACGCGCGGAACGCCGACTACCCGACGCGACTCTCACCGCGGTCGAAGCCGAGACGGTCATGGCCTTGCCCGACATCTCGACCGTGCTCGGGTTGCGGGACCGGGCGATCCTCGAAGTGTTCTGGGCGACGGGGATCCGCCGCGCTGAACTCGCACACGTCCTGGTGCATCACGTCGACCGTGCTCGGGCGACGTTGTTCGTCCGTCACGGAAAAGGCGCCCGCGACCGGTACGTGCCCCTCGGTGCACGCGCCGCTGGTTGGGTCGACGCGTATCTCACCCACGCCCGCCCCCACCTCGTAGCGCATCCGGATGCGGGCGTCTTGTTCGTGTCCGCGACGGGCAGGCCGTTGGCGCTCGATTGGCTGTCGCGTACGGTCCGCGCCTACATCCACGCCGGGACCGGCAAACCCGGCTCCTGCCACCTGTTGCGCCACACCGCGGCGACCGGGATGCTCGAAGGAGGAGCCGACATCCGTTACGTCGCCGAACTCCTCGGCCACGCCCGACTCGAAACGACCCAGATCTACACGCGAGTCAGCATCGACAAACTCACCGAAGTCCACGCCCGCACCCACCCCTCCGCCCGGCAGGCCTGAACCCCTGGGCCGGCCGGTCGCAGGTGGGTCGTAGACTGGTGTACTCGCGAGGAGGTCCCATGTCGACACACGAAATCGATCCGACGCCGTTGCTTGGCCGGTCTCTTGAAGAGTCTCGTGAAGCGCTCCTGGCTCGTGCGGTGCCGCTGCCTCCCCGTGGCGAGATGATCATCGAGGGACTGACCGACGATGAAGAGCAGCGGTTCCTCGACGCGATAGCGGAGGCGTGAGCCCACGCGATCGCGACCTGGTCGTTCTCGACACGGGCATCTTCAGTTCCGAGTTCGTGAGGAGCGGTTCCGCACTTGCGGACGCGTACCGACCGTTGACAGACGGTCGGGCGTTCCTGGTGTCGTTCGCGACCGAAGCCGAAGTCCGTTTCGGTGCGACCCTCGCCGGATGGGGCCAGGCCCGGACGCGTCGCCTCGAACAACAACTCTCCGGGGCCGCAGTGATCTGGCCCGGGCCCGACCTGCTTGGCGCGTACGTCGATCTGCGGGTGTGGTGCATGCAACATGGTCACGGTCTCGGCCAGAAGTCTCACGAAGCCGACCGGTGGATCGCCGCGACGGCCATGTTGTTCGAGGTGCCGCTCGTCGCTCACGATGCCGTATTCCGCGATGTCGACGGACTCGAACTCATCACCACGCTCCCTGAACCGGAGTAGTCCGAGCCTGGTCAGGACGCAGCGGTCCAGGTGGGAGACTTCCACCGTGTCCATCTCCGCCACCGCTCCCGTGCGCGAGTACAGACGTTCACGGCGAAATCACGCGTTCGCGTTTCGGTCCAGAATCCGACCCCTTCACGCAGGCCGGCGAACCGTTATCTCCGCAGGTCAACCCACCCGGGGACCCCACGGGAGAAGGCGCGCGACGCCGAGAAGCTGTGTCGCCCGCTACTACGACCCCAGCACCGGACAATTCCTGACGGGCGATCCGTTGGTGATGATGACGCGGTCCGCGTACGGCTACGTCGCAGGCAACCCTCTCAACGGAAGCGACCCGAGCGGGCTCAGTAGTTGCGACGACTGGTCGGATCCTCTTGGCGCCGCCGTGGACTGTGTCTCCAAGGCGGTACCCAAGCCAGTGAAGCAGGCGGCTAAGACCATCACGAAGGCCGGCGGTGAAGTCGCACGCGGAGCGGTTGACATCGTCGCGGTCGTGCCCTACGCCGCCTACTACGGCTCGTACTACGCGCTGAAGGGAATCAATTCGCTTCCAGAGCCCCTTCGCTCGATTGCGCGAAGCATCCCAACGCCAGCCGGGGGTATTCCGCTGGCACAGCTCCTCCAGATGGTCGAGGGCGCCGGGCTCGCCGATGACATCTTCATTGACTGGGTAAAGGGTGAGGACTGGGCGGACGAATCAACATGTTCGAGTGACGCGCGCTACATCAACCCGCTGCACTCCTTCGTTCCGACTTATCTGCGCGGGCCGAAGGCTTACCTGCCCGGAGTACATCGAGACAGCCACGGGAACGCTCATGCCGACTTCGAGTGGTAACGGCGGCCAGATGAGCCCCGAGTTCCCACCGGCGGAGAACGACCGCAGAGGGCGGCGATTCTCCGGCTTCGACATCACGGGCCTCGCGGTCTTGGCGGTCCTCATCACGGTCGCCGATGTCGTCTTCATGGCTCGCGTCAAGGATGTGGGCTCCAAGCACAGTGGCCCGGTACTCCTCGCCTGGCTTCTCGTGGTCGGCGTCGCCTGTCTCGCCGGAGGCCTGTTTCAGGCCGGCCGTGCGAGACCGTGGTGGGAGATTGTTGTCATCGGTGCCTTCTCCGGCGCCTTGGCGGGGTTTGTCATTCTCGTCATCGCGGATCCGACCGCCGGGTCGAAGGACTGCCCTGGCTCCGGCCCGTGCGACACTTCGTTCGGTGCTGGTGCAATCTTGATTGGCGTTCTGCTCACGCCGGTGTTCACTGGCTTCGCTGCGGCCGGACGCGGCCTCGGAAATCTTGTGTTTCGTCGAATCCACTAGCCAAGGCTTAAGCGGCCGCCAACCCGGAAGACCGCCAGCGCATTATCGATGCAACTGTGTGGGAAATTGACGCGGACGTGAGTGGGTACGACTTGGACGCGCGATGACGACGCGGATCGCGTCGCGAGTGGCACATTGATGACGAGCAGAGAGCCGAGCGACTCAGAACTCGAGCGCGCGAATCCTCGTTGCGAGCGCGCGCACGTCGACCGGCTCGTTGGTTGCGATGTCGAACACGGGCCAGGGCCCCGCGACCGGCTCAGCCCGTTCGCCGGACCAAAGATCGTCGTCAAGGCGAACGAGGTCAAAGTGTCCAGGGTGTCGATCACCAGCGCGGGCACGTACGCGTTCGCGCGCCAGCTCGGCGGGACACCGGCAGAAGACCTCGCAGATCGATCCGGGGAGGGTGCTGAGATTGTCGAGAGCGAGACGGCGCTCCCAGGCGCTTTCAAGCACTCCGCTGCCGCACTCAACCGCCACTGCGACCAGTGCCGTGATTGATGCCGCGCCAAGTCGTTGCGATGACTCTGGATTGACGACTCCGAGAACGCTCATGAGCGCTTCCTTGATCGTGTCCTTGGAGAACAGCGGCAGCTCGAGTTCGGTTGCGAGCGCGCGAGCCAGGGTCGTCTTCCCGCTCCCGGGCGGTCCGGATACAACGACATAGCCAAAATCACGAGGAGCGGACATCCGGACCATCGTGCACCACGCCGACCCTCTCTAACGACGATCCAGACCTGCGGTGCAGACACCTGGTGCAGACGCGCGTGAAGGGTTGCGGCTAACTGACTGCCGAGATCCAGGCCTCAGCGGCACATTTTTTCCGTGGCGCTGTCGCGCCCGACCGCATCGCCGGCGCATAGCTATCCACATGGAGACAAACCGAAAGCACGTACTTGACGAACTCACCGCAACCCCGTCCGACCCAGGGACAGGACCGCCAAAGGTGGATCGACGCCGGCGGGTCTTCT
This sequence comes from Acidimicrobiia bacterium, assembly GCA_038250905.1. Taxonomy (GTDB): domain Bacteria; phylum Actinomycetota; class Acidimicrobiia; order IMCC26256; family JAENVU01; genus JAENVU01. Next base: position 21,949 of record JBBSBV010000040.1, on the reverse strand, counting down.
CGGTCGACGAGGTGGCCATGATCCTCGGCATCTCGCGAGCGCACGCCTACGAACTCATCGCCCGGAACGAACTCCGTCACGTGCGGCTCGGCCGCCGGATACTGATCCCCGTCGCGGTGGTCGACGAACTGCTCGACGTTGCGCTCAGCTAAGACGACGGGCTATCGAGGGCGGCACCCAGCGACTCAGCCAACTGCACATCGGCCGCGTCGAGAGCGTGCGCATAGACGCGCAACGTCATCGCCGGATTCGCGTGACCGAGCCGACCGGCAACAGTGCGGACGTCGTGACCGCTCGTGATCGCCGCAGTCGCGGTCCAGTGACGCAAATCGTGCAGCCGCCACTTCACGTCGATCCCCGACTCTTCGCGCGCCCGTCGCCACCACCATCCGATCCGGTCCGGGTTCGGCGGACCTTCGGTGATCGAGAACAGGTACAGACTCAAGACCTCGCGCTCAGCCCGCAGACTCGCGACGAGCGCGACCGTCTCGGTATCGAGACGCAACACGCGACGGTCGGCAGTCTTCGTTGTCGAGTCGACGAGCAGCGGAGCGCCGTCACCACCGCGCACGACCGTGATGCTGCTGTCGACCGTGAGCTGACCAGCCTCGACGTCGAAGTCGGTCCACTGCAACGCGGCCAGCTCCGCGCGACGCAGACCGGCCACTGCTGCGAGTCGCAGCGCAACTCCCGCCGCGGGATCCAACGAGCGCGCGGCTTCGATAACTGTTCGGACTTCCTCGGAACTCATCGACTCGCGCCGGGCGACCTTGCCACTCCGCAGCGTTGCGAGGCGCGCTGCGTTCGTGCTCACCCAGCCCCAGCGTTCCGCCTGCCCGAGCGCGGCGCGCAGCGCCGTGTGCCGGCTCCGGATGGCCGTCGGGCCGACGCCGGCGCGGCGCATCCGCGCGTGCCACCGCTCCACATCGCCAACCCCGAGCCGCGCGACCGCGATCTTTCCGATCGGGTCGTCGGCGATCACCTTGGCGCGACCGGCGTAGTCACGCTTGGACGACTCCGCCCATACCGCGTCGTTCGTCTCCCGCCAGACGGTGAGCACATCGGCCACTGTCCGGCCCGCGGCGGTCGAGCGAGGTCCCGACTCGAGTCGGGCTGCAGCGCGCTGTGCATCGCGCTTCGTCCCGCGGACGGTCTGGCTGACCTGGGTCGGCTTTCCGGTCGCGTCACGGCCCGAGAAGACCCGCACCTCCCATACGCCCGATCGGCGTTCCCGGACCGTCGCCATGACTCGGGAGGGTAGCAGTTGTAGGGATGCCAGTAGGGATACGCCCGATTCCAGCCTCGGGGCCGAGACCCTGGACTACGCGATACGCACGCCAGAGATGGCTCTGGCGATCACGAGGCGCTGGATCTCCGAGGTGCCTTCGAAGATCGTGTAGATCTTCGAGTCGCGGTGCCACTTCTCCACCGGGTACTCCCGCACGTAGCCGTAGCCGCCGAGGATCTGGATCGCCTGCTCGGTGGCCCACACCGCGACCTCGCCGGCCTTGAGCTTGGACATCGAGCCCTCGCCGGCCGTGAACTCCTTGCCGTTGCGCCCCATCCAGCAAGCGCGGTGCACGAGGAGACGGGCGGCGTCGATCTCCATCTTCATGTCGGCGAGCTTGAACGCGATGCCCTGGTTCTCGATGATCGCCCGGCCGAACGCCCGGCGCTCCTTGGCGTAATCGAGTGAGTACTCGTAGGCAGCCCGGGCGATACCGAGCGCCTGCGCACCGACGAGCGGCCGGCTGGCCTCGAACGTGCTCATCGCGGCCTGGACCCGACTCGACTGACCCTCACGGGCGCGTGCCATGCGGGCGTCGAGCTTCTCCTTGCCGCCGAGCAGACACGAGCCCGGGACGCGCACGTCGTCGAGGACGACCTCCGCGGTGTGGCTCGCCCGGATCCCCATCTTCTTGAACTTCTGGCCCATCGACAGCCCGGGGGTACCCGGCGGGACGACGAAGCTCGCCTGCCCGCGACCCTTGAGCTCCGGGTCGACCGACGCCACGACCACGTGCACGTTCGGGACCTTGTCGATGCCACCGTTGGTGATCCAGGTCTTGGTCCCGTTGATCACCCACTCGTCCTTCGCCTCGTCGTACACCGCGCGGGTGCGCAGGTTGGAGACGTCGGAACCGGCGTCGGGCTCGGACACCGCGAACGCGGCGATGTGGATCTTCTCCGGAGTACCGAAGCACTGGGGGACCCACTCGGCGATCTGATCCGGCGTACCGCTGCCGAGGATGCCCGACACGCCGAGCGTGGTGCCCATGATCGCGAGCGTGATGCCTGCACAACCCCAGGCGAGTTCTTCGCTCACCAGTGCCATCGTGAGGCCGGTCGGGTCCTGGAAGAACGAGGTGAACGCCTCCCACGAATACAGACCGATGTTGGCCGCCTCCTGGATGATCTCCCAGGGCATCTCTTCCTTCTCGTCCCACTCCGGCGCAGCCGGTCGGATCACGTTCTCCGAGAAGTCGTGGACCCACTTCTGCATCTGCAGCTGGTCTTCGTTCAGGTCGAGGCTGTATTCGCTCATGATGCTGGACTCCTCGGTCCGCCCGGACTGCTGGTCACGGGCCCGTAAGTTACTCGCGAGTAACCGAAGGATAGCCGCCGATCGGGCACTCCGAACCAGCCCGGACCCATCGGCCGGGCCGTGTTTCCGGGCACGTTCGCGTCAACTGATCCCGGCTGGGCGCGCGCCGGATGTCACCATGTCCCCATGTTGCAGGTCCGCGGTCTGAGTGTCGAGGTAGGAGGCAAGCTCCGCGTCGACGATGCGTCGTTCAGCCTGCACCCCGGCGACACCGTCGGGTTGGTGGGTCGCAACGGCGCCGGGAAGACCTCGATGCTCAAGGTGATCGCCGGGGAGGCACCCGCCGCCGCGGGCATGGTTTCCCACCCCCCGGCCGTCGGATACCTGCCCCAGAACCCCCGGCCGAGGGGCTCGGGCGTCGATTCCACCGGCCTGTCCCACGTGCTCTCGGGTAAGGGTCTCGACGCCTCGGCCCTCCGCATGGAGAAGCTGCGGATCAAGGTCGAGGAGACCGGCAACGAGAAGGACGCGGCCAAGTTCGCCCGGGCCGAGGAGGAGTTCCGCGACGCCGGTGGGTACCGCGCGGAGTCAGAGGTGCGGACGATCGCGGCCGGGCTCGGCCTCGGTGACGACCGGCTCGACCTCCCCCTCAACGCACTGTCGGGTGGTGAGCGGCGGCGGGTCGAACTGACGCGCATCCTCTTCGCCGGGAGCGACCTGCTCCTCCTCGACGAACCCACCAACCACCTCGACAACGACGCCAAGCAGTGGCTCATGGGATTTCTGCGGTCCTACCGCGGCGCGCTCCTCGTCATCAGCCACGACCTCGACCTGCTCGACGCGTCGATCACCCGCGTCCTGCATCTCGACGAGGGCGAGGTCATCGAATACCGCGGTACCTACTCGCAGTACACGGTGGCCCGCGTCGCCGACGAGGAACGCCTCGCCAAGCTCGCGGCGCGCCAACAGGCCGAGATCACCCGGCTCGGCCAACTCGCCGATGGCATGCGCGGGCAGACCGCGAAGCGGGCCAAGACCGCCAAGGCCATCGACACGCGCGTGGCGCGCCTGGCGCGTGACCAGGTGACCGGCCCGAAGCGTCAGCAGAAGATCGCGGTGCGGTTCCCCGATCCGCCGCGTCCCGGACGGGTGGTGCTCGAGGTGGACGGCATCACCAAGGGCTACGGCGGACCCGACATCTTCCAGGACGTCACCTTTGCGGTCGAGCGGGGCGAGCGCCTCGTCGTCATGGGCCTCAACGGCGCGGGCAAGACCAGCCTGATGCGCATCCTCGCCGGGCAGACCGAGGCCGACTCGGGCACGTGGACGTTCGGTCACGGTGTCTCGGCGGGCTATTACGCGCAGGAACACGAGGGGATCATCGCGGGCAAGACCGTGATCGAGCACCTGAAGACGGTGGGCCTCCCCGAGGCGCAACTGCGCACGCTGCTCGGCACATTCGGGCTCTTCGGCGACGTCGCGTTCCAGGACGCGGGAACGCTTTCGGGCGGCGAGAAGACGAAGCTCGCGCTCGCGCAACTCGTGACCGGCCGGCACAACCTGTTGCTCCTCGACGAACCGACCAACAACCTCGACCCGCCGTCGCGCGACGCCATCGGCGACGCGCTCTCCGACTGGCCCGGCGCGGTCGTGCTCGTCAGCCACGATCCCGACTTCGTCGCCCGGCTCGAACCGAGCCGCGTGCTGATGATGCCCGAGGGAGACCTCGACTACTGGTCCGAGGACATGCTCGATCTCGTCGCGCTGGCGTAACCCACCGACGGGCGGGACCCGCCCGCGATTACGGCTTCGGCAGCGTGGTGCTCGACGTCGTGGTGCTGCTCGAGGTCGTCGACGAACTGGTCGTCGACGAACTGGTCGTGGACGACGACGTGGTCGAGGACGAGGTCGAACTCGTCGAACTCGAACTGGTCGACGAGCTCGAGGTCGAGACCGGCAGCGTCGTGCTCGTGGTCGTGGTGACCGGGGTCTTGTCTTCGGTCGCCTTGCCGATCGCCACCCCGATCCCGGCGCCCGCCAGCAGCAGGACGAACGCGATCCCCCACACCCCGGCCGGTCTCATGCCGACGCCATCGCCATGAAGGCGCGCAACTCCCGCGCGACGTCGGGACCGCACGGCTGGTAGAGGATCTCGGTGGTGCCGGCCGCCGCGGTGGCGTCGAGGCGGGCCCGGAGCACGTCGGCCTCGCCGGTCCACGTGAAGGTGGTGAGGCCGACTCCGGAGAGCAACGGACGGTCGCGTTCGGGCACGTTCACCAGATGATCTTCGTGCGTGGCGAGGTGCCGGAGGTGGACCGGGATGCGTTCGAGCTCGGCGCGCCACTCCGGACCGCCCGGCAGGCCGTCGACCTGGGCCGGATCCGCCTCGTACATGCCGTGGTACACGACGGTCAGCGCCGGGCCTGCGGCCAGGTACGCCCGCTCCGAATCGGGCGACTCGCCCGGGTCGAGGACGGTGCCGAACGCGAGCAGCGCACACCAGTCGAACTCCGGGTGGCTGCCGAAGATGGTCATCACGCCGTCGCCGAGTTCGTGCGCGACCGCGAGCCCTTTGGGTCCGTTGGCGGCGACGACGATCGGGACGGGCCGGAACGGGAGGTATCCCTCCGGCGGGATCAGCTTGGTGACCTTGCCCTCGACGATCATCTCCTGCCCGGTGAGCAGGCCCTTGACCTGCGCGATGTACGTACGCGTCTCGGCCCACGTGAGCGGGCGTTGGCCCATCGTCATACGCGCGGTGAACCCGGTGCCGATCGCGACCGCGAGGCGGCCCGGCGCGAGCGCGTCGACCGTCGCGATCGCCGCGGCCTGGGTGACCGGGTGGCGCAGGTTCGGCACGAGTACCGCGGGACCGAGACCGATCGACTCCGTGTGCTCCGCGATACGGGCGAGGTGAACCCAGACGTCGCCGTAGAGCGCGGGTGAGTCGTACAGCCAGACGCGCTCGTAGCCGAGCGACTCGGCGAGCTGCGCGTGCGCGACGACATCCGGACCGGGCGGGAACGAACACGAGATCTGCATGGGGGGACTCAACGCTGCTCCTTCGTCGGACTCATGCCGATCCCCCGAACAACTCGGGGTGGCGGTGCCGGCCGCTCGGCAAGGTAGATCGGATCTGCTGCTGCCGGTCGAGATCGAGGTCGGCCGTGATCCAGCCGTCGCCGTCGGACGCGGTCGCCAGCACGATGCCCCAGGGGTCGACGATCATCGACCGTCCGTGCCAGTGCAGCTTCTCGGTGCTGCTCCCCCGCTGGTCCGGCGCGATCACGAACACCTGGTTCTCGATCGCGCGGGCCCGGAGCAACGGCTCCCAGTGATCCTTGCCGGTCGCCGCGGTGAACGCCGACGGCAGGACCACGGTGTTCGCACCCCGATCGAGCCGCGCCCGGAACAACTCGGGGAAGCGCAGGTCGTAACAGGTGGCCATGCCGATGCGCAGCGGTCCGGCGTCGGCGACGACGACCTCACTCCCCGCGGTGATCGTGGCCGACTCGCGATGGACCGCGTCGGGAACGTCGACGTCGAACAGGTGGATCTTGCGATAGGTGCCCACGATGGCGCCGTTCGGATCGATCAGGCACGAGGTGTTGTGGAGGTGCTCACCGTCGCGGGTGCTGCGCTCCACGATGCTGCCGGCGAGGAGGGTGATGGCGTGGGTGGCCGCCTGTTCCTGCGCCCACGTGATCGACGGTCCGTCGAGGGGTTCCGCACCGTCGCGCAGGTCGCGGGCACTGCCCCAGCGGTTGAACAGCTCCGGCAACGCCACGAACTGGGCACCGGCGTCGACGGCACCGCCGACGAGTGCTGCTGCCAGTGCGAGATTGCCCGCCTGGTCGGGCGTCGAGCACATCTGCACCGCGGCCACTCGCATACGGCCCGGACCCTACTGGCGCGCTCGGGGATCGGGTGGTGGTCAGGCGGGTGGGGCGAGACAGGGGTTGCCGCCGCACGTGTCGACGAGCACGCCGTTGTACTGCAGGAAGTTCGACTTCTGCAGTTGCGCGGCGACCGCACGCCGCGGGTACTCGTGCGGGTCGTTGCCGTACGCCGGTTCGCTCGGTGCGATGTTGCCCAACGGTGGTGCGGGGTTGCCGCTGTCCCAGTAGACGAGCGCGGAGCCGTTCCACGGGAGGAACGAGACCGGCGTGATGCCCCAGAACGGCACGACGTCGGGACTGCGACCCGGCGCGAGTCCGGGCAACAGGATCCGGGCGCCGACGGTGCGGGCCGCGACCTCGGCGGTCACGTTCGCCACCTGGTGGTCGCCGAACGCGAGTTGGAACAGCACCTGGTGGCGCGGTGTGTGCGGGTACGGGTCGTCGGTCATGTGCTCGGCGTAGCCGTCGGCCTCGGAGCGGTCCCACAGCATCTGCACGACCGAGAACCAGAGGATCCGGTCGAACTCGTCGGGATACGCCGGGTTGAGGATCGCCTTGTAGGTGTCGAAGTCGGAACTGCGTTGGAGCAGGGTCGAGTAGTTCATCCCGGGTACGCCGAGCACCGACCGGGTCCAGTCGGTGGCAAGCGCAGTGAGCGCGCCCCCGAGGATGCCGCCCTGGCTGTTGCCGTCGTAGAAGACGCTGCCGTCGAGCACCGGGGTCGAGTTGGCGCCGAGCCGGAACGCGGCGTTCGACGCGAAGCCCGCCGGGTTCTTCACCAGCCGAGCGAGGAACAACTGGTTCAGGAATCCCTGTTGCGTGCGGTCGGCCACCTTCGGGAAGTTGGACACGTCCTGGAGTGTCTGCGCCGCGATGCCGATGTCCTCGTCGGCGAAGCCACTCCACTTGGTCGCACAGAACACGAACCGGTGGACGTCGGCCATCGTGCGCACGTTGCCGGCGTTCACCTCACCCTGGTCGCCGAGAAGGCCATGGCCGTAGATCGCACCGCGGGCCGGGGTGACCGGGTCGGCACCGGCACTCGAGACCGAGCGTGGGATGTTGCAGATGTACTGGGCGGTGAAGTCGCCGTTGCGCACCGGCAGCGCGTCGGGCCCCGCGCCGGGCGCGTAGTTGAACGCGTTGCCGGGCGAGCCGTCGCCGGTGAGGTAGTTGGGCACGGTGAAGGTGCCGGTGACCCGGCGGTAGATGTGGTCGTCGACGTTGTTCTCGACGTTCGTGACCGTGAACGCCGGCGCACCGTTGCCGAGACCGGCGAACGCCTCGTCGCGGATGTGGAGCATCCGCCCCGCGATGTTGCCCTCACTGGCGACCGTGAAGTCCCATGCGAGGTCCAGGTTCGCGCGGTCCACACCGAAGCGGCCGAGGTCGGTGAAGAGCTGTTCGAAGTGCGGGCGGCGGGATTCGATCGCGGGCGTGAACGTGGGCACGGCGTCGCGGTAGATCGCGAAGCCGCGCTCGGCAGCGATGGCGTTGCCGTTGTGATCCCGCAGGTTGCGCATCGCGACGATGAAGCGGTGGCCCTCGGGCAGGTTCTTCGCCACCCGTACGATGAGCGACTGCTGGTCGACCGGGTCGGCTTGCGCATCGAGTTCCGACCAGATGGGCCACTGCTCACCGGTGGCGGCGTCGATGAGCACGATCGGCTGGTCGGGCTGCAACGAGGCGCCGATGTTCGTGATCGGCGCCGCGCCGGTCCTGGCGAGATCGAGACCGGGGACATAGGTGACGATCATGGCGCCGGGACTGAACCCGTCGTTGCGGTTCCACTCGGTGGGGTCGATCGCGACGTTGCTCGAGTTCGACGGCATCGACGCGCGGTCGAAGTGCACGCGCCGGCCCGTCGCGGTCGAGGAGTCGGCCACGGTGAAGAAGTCGTTCGGGAAGGGCATCAGACACTTCTTGGCCGCAATCGGATCGCAGCGGTTCGCGCTGGCGGTGTCGACACCCGGCTCCCACGACACGCTCGCGTAGCCGCTCTCGTGCGCGCCGGTGTCACGCCGCTCCGCGCGCGCCTTGATCGTGACGAACCCGGGGACGAGGTCGGCGGCGTGGAGTTGCAGCTTCCCGCCGGTGGCGTCGCGTACGAGCCGACTGCTGACGCTCGTCGTCCTCACGGCATCGGGCCAGCCGATGACGACCCACACCTGCAGGCTCGACGGATCGAGGTTGGCCGCGAGCCGGACGTCGACCGGCACCTCACCCGAGGCCGGCGCCTGGGTCGCGTTCTGTGGCGCCACGACGTGGACACCCGACGGCTCGGCGAGTCCGTGACCGGGGAACCACTGCCCCGGTACCCGGCACGCCGAGAGCACTAGTGCCCCCACGACCGCCAACGCTGCCCACCGGTACGCATTCTTCCGATTTGTCACGAAGCCTCCCCCGAAGTGCGCAGAGCGTAGACCTTCTCGTCGGCCCGTCTGCCCACGCACCTGTCAGTCATGCCTCACGTGGGGTTCGCTCCCGGGCCGACTTGATTCCGCTCGTTCCTCGCTCCGTCTCGGGTCGTGACCATCACCGGGCGTGCCACTCGGGTTCTCTGCCGTCGCGGCGGGCGGCGAATCCTTCGGCGGCGTCCGCGCTGGTGCCGACGACCCGGCGCATCGACTCTCCGAGCCGGAGTGCGTCCTCCCACGGGAGGTGCGGGCCCCGGGAGGCCATCTCCTTGGTCGCCCGTTGTGCGAGCGGTGCGCGCGCCGCCAACCGGGCGGCCAACGCGAGCGCGGTGTCCATCAGTTCCTCACGCGGCACCACCCGCCACGCCAGACCGATCTCCTTCGCGGTCGCGGCATCGATCCGGTCGCCGGTGAGCAGCAGTTCCATCGCGTTCGACCAACCGACGCGCGCCGGCAGCCGCATCGCGCCGACGATCGTGGGCACACCGAGACCCACCTCGGGAAATCCGAACTCGGCGTCGTCGGCCGCGATCACGAAATCACAGCGCAGCACCGAGGTCAGCCCGTACCCGAGGCAGTAACCGGGCACCGCCGCGATCGTCGGTTTCCAGATCTCCATGCCGCTCTCGAACGAGTTCACGGTCGGGATCTCCCAGAACGAACCCGACCATGCCCCGACCGAGCCCGCCCCGTCCTTGAGGTCGGCCCCGACGCAGAAGGCCCGCCCGGCACCGGTGACGATCCCGACCCACGCGTCCTCGTCGGCCCGGAATCGCTCCCACGCCGCGTTGAGGTCCTGGCGCAACTCGCCGTTGATCGCGTTCAGTGCGTCAGGACGGTTGTACGTGATCGTCGCGACGTGGTCGGTGCATTCGTAGAGGACGGTGTCAGCCATGCCGTCAGCTTCGCGCTCTCGGCCGGTTCGTGGGCGCGCCGGACCGCGGCGGCGAGATGCGGGATGAGACCGTCGGCGAGGCAGCGGTGGCCCGCGCCGTTCGGGTGGAAACGGTCGGTGGTGAAGAACTCCTCGCCGCGCGCGCGGAACATCTCGTTGACGGGTCGGCTCGCGCCGACGTAGGCCGCGCGCGCGGCTTGGTGGGTGGCTCGCCGCTTGCGGCGCTCGTAAGCAGCGCCACGCAGGCTGAGCATCGGCTTCAGGGCGGTGGGGATCCGGGGCACGATCGACAGGTCGATCAGTCCGCAGACGATGGTCTCGATACCGGCGCGGTCGAGCGCGCCGACGACCGAGCGGAAGTCGCGCTCGAACTGCACGAGCGGCGTCGAATGGATCGCGTCGTTGGCGCCGATCGACATGACCGCGATGTGCGGTCGGGCGTCGAGGATCGCCGGGAGTTGGTGCATCAGCACGTCGGCGATGCGGGACCCGCCGACCGCGAAGCGGGTGAGGTGAACCCGATCGCGCAGACGCGCCGCGGCCTGCGCCACGAAGATGTCTCGGGCCGACTCGAGGCCCGGGCCGGTGAACGTGCTGTCACCGACCACTGCGATCCGCGGGACCGTCCCCCTGCGCACCGGATTCCGATCGCCGCCGTAGTACCCGGTGAGGTCCTGATCGTCGAACTGCGGCAGGGGCGCGTGGGCGGCGCGTTGCGCCTGTACCCATAGGCCTCCGACCATGGCCGGAACCGCGAACGCCGCCCCCCTGGCACGCATAAGACCGCTGATCGTGAACCTCGCGCCACCGAGGGTCAATAGGTCGGGCGACCTTCGCGCCCAGGGCCACCGGGATGAGCGGGCGCGTTACGGGAAGTCGGGGGGCCAGTTGTATTCGGTCCAGCCGGTACCGATCACACCGTCGCCGGTCGTGTACCGACACATCGCCCGCGGGAAACGCGTCTCGCGTCCGTCGGGCGCGACGAGCAGGATCGGTGCGTGGCCGACCGGCTCGGTGGTGAACGCGACGTCGCCGATCTGCTGGCGCGCCGCGGTCGGGATCTTCTCGGCGTCGATGTCGACCGAGTTCTCCACCACCGCGGCGGGGGTCAGCGCGCCGGTCGCGTCCACGGTGTATCCGGTCGCGAAGATGTCGAGGTTCGGGATGATCGAACGGGCCGCGTGCACGAACGTGCCGTCGGCGAACGCACCCGACGTCCAGTTCCACGGGAACAACCACCAGTCGCGCACGCCCCACGAGTGGTCGCGTTGTCCGCCGCAATCGACCGCGATCGTCTCGTCGCCGATGGTCACGGTGCCGGTGACCCACGACGAGATCTCGTAACGCGTCGTCATCTCGTACGGGAACACTTCGGCTCGCGACGACCACGTGAGGTCGAGGGTGACGGGCACCCGTTCCCCCTCGATGCCGTGGAAGGCCTGCGCGGGATCCGGCAGCACCACCCCGGTCGCGGTGCTGGTGACGCGGAACTCCTCGAACGGCTTCGGCCACGAGACCGCATACGCCGTGCTGCCGGCTGCCACGTCGAGCGCCCCGTCACCTTCGGGGCACGGCATCTCGTGTTCGACGGTCAGCACCAACGGACGATCGGCGCCGACCAGCGCGATCCACCACCACGCCTTGCCGAGATTCGGGTAGAGCCCGAGGCGGACGTAGCCGCCGTAGCTGCAGTCGGACGCAGCCCAGTCGAGGTACCACGACTCCCCCCACAGCTCTTCTTCGCCGGGGACGTGCCGGCCTTCGTCGGCGGGAACGGGGCGGAACCCGGGCTCGGTGCTCGTCATCGCGGGACTCCGTTCGACTCAGTCGGGTGCCGGGAGCGAACTCCGGCCGCCCGTACCCCAGTACGAGGCGGTCATCTGCAGACCCGGGCGACCGGACCGGGGCGACAGCTCCTCCATCACCCGCTTGTACGCGGTACGCAGGATCTTCCACTCACCGTCGCGCTTCACGTAGTCGTCGGTGTAGAAGGCGGCGCCGCGGATGTCGAGTTCCCACTGCGTGTCCACCACCCAGTCGTCGAGCGACCAGATGCCGGTAGCGGTGTCCGGCCCGGTCAAGGTGATCTCGGGATGGTGCGCCTTGTGTGAGGAGAGGAAGGTCTCGCGTCCCATCGCCTTGCGGAAGAAGTCGACGATCGCGTCCCGACCCTCGTACGAGTACGCGCCCGCGCTGTACGCGCAGGTGGCCTCGGGCACGAAGAGTTCGGTGATGTCGTCCCACTGCTTGAGGTCGAGGAACCGGAAGTACCGGTACTTCACCTGCTTGATCGCCTCGATCTCCACCAGATCGTCGGGAGTCATGAGTACCGGATCTCCTTGCCTCGGGATTCGCCGTGATGCGTGACGGCATCGACGAGGTCCGCGATCAACTGGTCGGCCACGGCCGTGTGACCGGGCGACAACATCATGTGCAACCCCGGTGGGTCGACGTTGCGGTTGAGATGCCAACCGCGGTCGTCCATCACGTCGCCGACGGCATAGAGGTCGACGGTGTCGGAGCGCAGGGCGAGCACCGGCCCGATGGGGTCGCCCACGAGCTCGATGCCGTCGAGGGACTCGATCGTGGCCCGCACCTTCGCGACCGTGTCCATGAGCCCACCGACGATCTCCTCGTACCCGGACCGACCCAGCGAGTTCAGCACTGCCCACGCGGTCGCGATCGGTGCCGCGGGCTTCGCGCCGGCCACGCCCGGGGACCCGTACAGGCCCGACGGCCAGTCGCTGAACACGAAGTACTGGTGACCGAACCAGTCGGAGTCGCGGTGCAGCACGGTCGACGCGCCCTTGGGCGCGTAGCCGTACTTGTGCACGTCGGCGCTGATCTCGGTGACGCCCTCGACCCGGAAGTCCCAGGGCGGGACGTCGTAGCCGAGTCCTTCGAGGAACGGCAACACGAACCCGCCCACGCACGCGTCCACGTGGCACCCGCACCCGTGCTCGGCCGCGAGTGCGGCGATGTCGGCCACCGGGTCCATCACGCCGTACGGGTAGTTGAACGCGGACGCCACCACCACCGCGGTCGATGGTCCGAGCAACTCGCGAATCGCACCGACATCGGCGCGGTACGCGTCGTCGAGCGGCACCCGGACGATGTCCATGTCGAAGTAGTGCGCGGCCTTGGCGTAGGCCGGATGCGCCGACACCGGGGCGATGATCTGGGGCCGCTCCACGCCACGAGCGCGTGCTCGTTCACGGTTGACGAGCATCGACATCAGGATCGACTCGGTCCCACCCGAGGTCATCGAACCGCCGCCGCCCGCGGGGAGGTTGAGCAACCCACCGGTCATCGCGATGACCTCGCCTTCGAAGCGGGCGATCTCCGGGAACTTGAACGGGTTGAGCGCATTGCCGAAGAGGTACCGCCGATTCACCGCCGCGATGAGTTCCTCGAGGTCGTGGCGACCGGTCGGGTACACCAGTCCGAAGAGGCGCGCGCCGTGGACGTCGGGCTCCCGCGCTTGACGGGCATCGACCTCGGCGAGCACGGCGGCATCCGTCATGCCGTTCGCCGGCAGTCGGGTCTTGGTCGCGTCAGGGATCTCCACGGCCGTGACCGTAGTTGGCACTCGTCGACCGTGATCAGGAGCGCGAGCGCACCGACCGAGCAGAGGCCCAGATGTCGTCGCAGTCGGCGCAGACCTCGGGCGGGATCATGCCCAACCGCATCAACACCGCAAAGACCTTGCACCCCAGGCACAACCCGACGAACGCCTCCAGCGACGCGGCCGTGAGGAGCAGCAGGAGGGTCACCACGGCGGCGCCGGTCGCGCCCGCGAGGACGAACCCCGCGGCAACGGTGGAGAACGTGAGCCCCATCGCCTGCGCGAACCGCTTCGGTGGGCCGGAGACCGGACGGCCCGCGACCGACAGCCGGGGCCGCACGATGCGAGTTGCGAGCAGGCCGAGGGGGCTGAAGCGGGGGCCGGCCGCGACCCGGGCCGCGAACCCGTAGACCAGCGGCACCAGGATCCACCACTGCTGGGTGAGGACCACGGCGGTCGTCATCACGACCACGCCGGTGGCCACCAGCCGGGCCGAGATCTCGTCGACCGGATTGGGGAAGGTGAAGATCCGCTCCATGCCGGCAGGGTACGCCGTCATTCCTGACCCCACAAGTCGTATTTAAGGTGAGGGCCCCGAGCCGGAGCTGCCCGGGAGCGAGCCCCACGCACGGGATGACCATCAGGAGCGCGAGCGAAGGATCCGAGAATCTGTTTGCATTTATCCCTTTTCGACCGCCACAATGCGGAACCGAACGACGCTGGGCGTACGGAACTTTTCTCCAGGGGGGCTTGTGAGCGGACGGTCACCATGCTTCGCGCCGTGAAGCTGTCCACGAAGCTCACCCTGCTGGTCGCCACCGGCGTCGTCGCGACCCTGGCGATCGGCATTCCCGGTGCGATCGACCGCGTCGACCGTTCGCGCACCGCCACGGACCGCTCGGCCCGGATCACCACCCTCCAGACGCTGGCGCGTTTCCACGAACTCGCCGACCGCGAAGCGACCTTGAGTGCCTGGTATGTGGCGTCGGGCGAGCCCGCGGCGCAGCGGACGCTCGCCACGGTCCGACCGCAGGCCGACCGGCTGGCTCGGTCGCTCGACGCCACCGCGGTCGACGGGCCGATGGGCCCCGCAGTGGCCCGGGTCCAGCGGGAGTGGTCGGCCGTGCGCCAGAGCCGGGCCGCGGTCGACCGTCGTGTTGTCACCGACGCCGTGGCCCTCGGCCGCTCCGACGGGATCTCGCGCTCGATCCGACGCGCGCTCGATGTCGGCATCGCGACCGACACCGGCGCGGCCACGGGGGCCGTCCGGGCCCGCGCCGCGCTCGACGACCTGCGCGCGGCAGCGGCGAGCGAGCAGGCTGCGATCGCGGTGGCGATCTCGCGCGCCGCGGTTGCGCCCGAACTGCTGGCCCGGCTCCGAACCGCGGACGCCGCGCAGTCCGCCGGGCGGGACCGCGCGCTGGCGTCGACCCGCGATGCGGTCGGACCTTCGATCGATGCCGAACTCGGCGCGCTGCGCGCCGCCACCGTGCTCGTCCACACGACCCGTGGCCCCGCACTCCTCGGCGTCACGCCGTTCATCACCCCCGCGCAGTGGCAGCAGCGGTCCGACGACCAGATCCACGCGCTCGCGTCGCTCGGCCGGTCCGTGGATACGACCGCGAATGCCCGCACCGCAGCCGAGACGCGTGACGCACGAGCCGCGGTCACACGGTGGTTCGCCCTGCTCGGCGCGATCGTCGCTGCGGTGATCCTGATCGGTCTTGTCCTCGCCCGTTCCGTCCGCCGACCGTTGCGTGCGCTGCGCGGTGCCGCCGTCGGGCTGGCCGACCGCGAACGGGCAGCGCTCGCGTCGCCCGACGCCACGCGCGCCGTACCGACGGTCGCACCACCGGCGGTCGGCACCGAGGACGAGGTCGGCGACATCGCCCGGGCGGTGCACGGGACGGACCAGGCGATCGTCGAGTCGCTGAGCGTGCAGCGCCGGGTCCGTCAGAACGACCTTAGCGACCTCTACGTGAACATCGCGCGCCGCAACCAGCCACTCCTCAGCCGCCAACTCGCGGTCATCGACGCGCTCGAGTCGTCCGAGCCCGACGCCGGCCGGTCGGCCTCGCTGGCTCAACTCGACCATCTCGCGGTCCGGATGCGCCGGAACTCCGAGAGTCTGCTCGTGCTGGCCGGACTCGACCCCTTGCGCAGCCACCCCGAACCGGTCCGGTTGCTCGATGTGATCCACGGAGCCCTGGGCGAGATCGAGGAATTCGCGCGGGTCGACATCGTGGAGGTGCCGGCCGACATCGCGGTGCTCGGCCAGGTGGTGGTCGACCTCGTCCACGCGCTGGCCGAACTCATCGAGAACGCGACGATCTACTCGCCGCCCGCGAGTCGCGTCGTCATCAGCACGCTCCAGCGACCGGGTGCGATCGACGTGACGGTGTCCGACGCCGGTGCCGGGCTGCCGGTCGACCGCCTCGACGCACTCAACGAACAACTCCAACATCCGCCGCTCCCTGGTTTCGACCTCTCCCGGTCACTCGGCCTCGTGGTCGTCGCGCGATTGTGTGAGCGCATCGGCGTCCGCGCCGCGTTGCGGCGCACGCCGGGTGTGGGCACGGCCGCAGTCATCGCGATCCCGATCTCGCTCGTCGTCGGCACCGAATCCCCGTCCCCGCCACCGGTCCCGCGCCCGATTCCGACCGCGCCGCCCTTGATCGACCTGACCCTCCCCGAATCGATCACGACCGGATCCAGCCCCTCCGGCACGAGCGACGACCGGCTTCCGCACCCGGTCGTGGTCGTGCCACTCGTCGCGCCACCCGTCGCGCCACTCGTCGCGCCACCCCTCCCGCGGCGCCAGCGTGCGGAATCGGTGCTCGAACCGGTCAGGGAGTTGCAACCACCCGAGTCGCGCCCGCCGACCGCGGTGTTCGAGCTCGTCGCCCGCTTCGAAGCCGGGCGTCGCCGCGCGGCGCAGACCGAAGCGGCCGACGACTCCGACGAACCCCGACCGTGACCACGACCGCGGGCCGTCACGACCGTCACACCGGCCGCAAAGGCTTGCGCTGACTCCGCCGAGCGGGCATTGTCTGGCAACCTGACGGGTCGTCAGGTCGGTCATCACGCCGCAAAAGCGGCAAGAGGGGGACTCGTGAAACGCTTTCGGTGGTTGGCATTCGTCTGTGTGATCGCAGTCGCGCTCGCGGCATGCGGCCGCAGCGACACGCAGTCGGGGGGGAACACCGACAACACCACCACGACCACCTCCGGGGGCAGCTCCGGCACCTCCGGCGCGTTCGGCACGAGCGGCGTCGTGTGCAAGAAGGGCTCACCCTCCGGCTCCCCCGCCCAGGGCGTCACCCCCTCCGAGATCCGGCTCGCGACGTTCTCCGACGTCGGCTACGCCGGTCGGCCCGGGCTCAACCAGGAGTTGTTCGACGCCGCCAAGGTGTTCGCGCAGTGGTGCAACGATGCCGGCGGGATCAACGGCCGCAAGATCGTGGTCGACGAACGCGATGCGGCACTCACCGAGGACACGGCCCGCATGGTCGAGAGTTGCGCCCAGGACTTCATGGTGGTGGGCGGCGGTGCCGTCTTCGACCAGAACGGCGTCGACACCCGACTCACCTGCGTCATGCCCGAGATCCCGGGTTACGTCGTGAGTTCCCAAGCTCGGGGCGCCGACCTCTCGGTCCAACCGATCCCGAACAAGATCGACTCGATCCCGATCGGCGACTACCAGTACCTGGCCAAGAAGTACCCGGCCGCGACCAAGGCCTACGGCGTGCTCACCGGAGACGTGGACACCACCAAGGTCACGGCCCGCCAGGGTGACGAGGCGGTCAAGAGCCTCGGCTGGAAGAAGGTCTACGACGACCTCTACCCGCCGCTCGGTCTCCTCGACTGGACGCCGGTGGCCCAGAAGATCAAGGACAGCGGCGTCAAGGGGCTGCTCTGGACCGGTGAACCCGAGAACCTGGCCAAGCTGATGCAGGCGCTCAACGACATCGGCTACCAACTCGACTTCGTCCGGACCGACGCCAACCACTACGACGCGAAGCTCCAGGAGACCGGCGGCAGCGCGATCAAGAACGTCTACGTCCGCAGCATCTTCACCCCGTTCGAAGTGGCGAAGTCCGGCAGCCCGACCCAGGAGTACCTCGACCTGTTCAAGAAGTACCTCCCGAGCGGCAAGTCGAAGGCACTGCTCGGCATGCAGGGGTTCTCCGCGTGGCTGCTCTTCGCGACCGCGGCGAACGAGTGCGGCAACGACCTGACTCGTAAATGCGTGTACGACAACGCCACCAAGATCACGGCGTGGACCGGCGGTGGGCTGCATTCTGCGACCAACCTCACCATCGGAGCACCCGCACCGGACTGCTTCACCGAGTTGCTCGCCGACAGCAACGGCTTCAAGGTGGTCAGCGACCTCAAGCCGACCGAGGGCATCTTCCGGTGTGACCCGAAGAGCGTGCACAAGCTGACCGGCGACTACGGCAAGGGTGCCACCCTCGCCGACGTCGGCAAGTCCCTCTCCGACCTCAAGTAGCCCCACGGTCCCGGAGTCGACGCAGGCCGACTCCGGGACCGAGATCCCTGGAGCCTCGTGGACAAGTTCCTCACCTTCACGATCGTCGGTCTGAGTCTCGCCGCCATCTACGCGGTCATCGCGAGCGGTCTCGTCCTCACCTACACCACGACCGGAATCTTCAACTTCGCCCACGGCGCCGCCGGCATGCTCGCCGCGTTTGCGTACTGGCAGCTGCGGTTCGACTGGGGCTGGCCGGTTCCGATCTGTCTCGTCCTCATCCTCGGCGTCATGGCACCGCTGTTCGGAGTCCTGCTCGAAGTCGTGGTCATGCGCGGGTTACGAGGCACGACCGACACCGTCAAACTCGTGGTGTCGATCTCGCTCCTGTTGTTCATGATCGGCCTGGCCCAGCTCCTCTGGCCACCGGGCGTGAGCCGGCCGATGTCGAAGTTCTTCGCGTCGAGCCCGACCATCAACCTCGGCCCCACCACCATCACCTGGCACCAGGCGATCACCATCGGCGTCGCGATCCTCGTCGCGATCGGACTGCGCATCGCGCTCACCCGGTTCCGCTTCGGCATCGCCATGCGCGCCGCGGTGGACGACCCGTCGCTCTCGGCTCTGAACGGCGCCCGGCCCAACCGCGTGTCGATGCTGGCGTGGGCGCTCGGCACCTCGCTCGCGGCGGTCGGCGGAGTCCTCATCGCCCCGAACGTGACCCTCGACGCGCCATCGTTGAGTCTGCTCATCGTGAGCGCGTACGCGGCTGCGATCTTCGGGCGACTCCGCAGTCTCCCGCTCACGTTCCTCGGTGCGATCGTCGTCGGACTCACCGACGGCTACCTCACCGGCTACCTCCCCCAGAACCAGTACCTCCCGGGGCTGCGGATCGCGAGTCCGGCGGTGCTGCTGTTCCTGGTGCTGCTCGTCCTGCCCAACCCGCGGTTGAAGGGGCGTATGACCCGGTCGCGGGAGTTCTTCCCGATGCCGTCCATCCGGGGGGCGCTCACGTTCGCGGGGGTCGTCGTGCTCGGCGGCGTCGTGCTGATGACCACGCTCTCGACGCCCGACCAACTCACCTACGGTCGCCTGTTCCCGATCGGGATCGTCGCGTTGTCGTTGGTCCCGCTGGTGGGCTTCGGCGGCCAGATCTCGCTGTGCCAGTTGAGCTTCGCCGGGATCGGCGGTCTCGTGATGGCCCATCTCGGCCAGGGAGGCGACCCGATCGCGCTCGTGTGGGCCGTGCTGGTGGCCGCCGGCGTCGGTGCGCTGATCGCACTTCCCGCGCTGCGGCTCTCCGGCATCTATCTCGCGCTGGGGACTGCGGCGTTCGCCACCATCCTCGACCGCTGGATCTTCACGTTGCCGAAGCTCACGGTGTTCGGCTGGTTCGACGTCAACCTCTTCTCCCAGGGCTCCATCGGTGTCGACCCGCTCCGAATGTTCGGGACCACGTTCAACGATCCCGGCGCGCAGATGGTGATCGGCGCCGTCGCGTTCGCGCTCGTGTCGTTGCTCGTCGTCGCCATTCGCCGTGGTCGCCTCGGTCGGCGCCTGATCGCGATGAAGGACAGTGAAGCCGCCTGCGCCACGCTCGGCATGAACCTGTTCGGGACCAAGCTGCTCGTGTTCTCGATCTCAGCCGGGATCGCCGGACTCGGTGGCGCGCTCTATGCCACCCAGCTCACCACCATCCAGTCGAACAACTTCGATCTGGTGAGCAGCCTCCAGGTGTTCGCGTTGACCGTCGTCGGCGGCATCGGGGCGATCGGCGGGGCGCTCTTCGCCGGCGTCTCGCTCTACGCAGTGCTGCCGCTGATCGGCACACTCTTCCCGAGCCTCATCCGCTGGGTCGGCCTCCTTCCCGGCGCCACCGGTATCGGCCTCGGTCGTGACCCCAATGGTGCGGTGAGCCAGATGCGCGAGGGGTTCGCGCCGCTGGCCGGTTCGCCGTCGTCGTTGCTCGTGATGACCCTGGCCCTCGCCGCGCTCTACGGACTCCGGCTGGCCGAGGCCATCGACAACTGGACCTTCGTGATCGGCCTCGTCGTCATCCCACTGGTGGCGGCGGCGGCGGCCACGCTGTCGGCCGCCGCGAGGCAACGCACGGTCGCCCAGCTCGAGGACCAACCCGACCGGACACCACTGGAGTGGGTCGGCATCGACCGCCCGTGGACCGCGGCCGACGTCGAAGCACTCGACCGTCGCCTCGGGACCCCGGTCCTCCCCGACGTGGAGTTGGAGCTGCATGGCCCTGCTTGAGGTCTCCGGCGTCACCGTCCGCTTCGGGGGCAACGTCGCCCTCGACGACGTGCAGATCGCAGCCGATCCCGGCATCGTGACCGGACTCATCGGTCCGAACGGCGCGGGGAAGACCACGTTGTTCAACGTGATCACCGGGTTGCTCCCACCGAGCCGCGGTGAGATCCACCTCAACGACCGTGCGGTCACGCGGCTCTCCCCCACCAAGCGCGCCCGGCTCGGCATGGCCCGCACGTTCCAGCGCCTCGAACTGTTCAGTCTCCTGAGCGTACGCGAGAACATCCGCGTCGCCGCCGACGTCCGCAAGGGGTGGTCCCGCGACAAGGAGAACCCGGCCACCGTCGTCGACGAGATCATCGAACGGATCGGACTCGTCGACGTCGCCGACGCTCGGGTCGATTCGCTCCCGACGGGTCAGTGCCGGTTGGTCGAACTCGGCCGCTGTCTGGCCACCAAGCCCAAGGTGCTGCTGCTCGACGAGCCCGCGTCGGGCCAGGACGAGAGCGAGACGATCGTCTTCGCCGAGCTGCTCCGATCGCTCGCCGCGAGCGGCATGGGCGTGGTGCTCGTCGAGCACGACGTGCAACTGGTCATGAGCGTCTGCGAACGGGTCCACGTCCTCGACTTCGGCCGCATCATCGCGAGCGGCAGCCCGTCGGAGATCCAGACGGACGACGCGGTGCTCAACGCGTACCTGGGGACGAACTCGTGAACCTCCTCGAGCTCCGCGAGGTGCGGGCCGCCTACGAGCGCATCGACGTGCTGTTCGGCATCAACCTCGAGGTGCCGGCCGGCAAGGTGGTCGCCCTGCTCGGTCCGAACGGCGCGGGCAAGACCACCACGCTGCGGGTCGCGGCCGGGCTCCATCCCGTGTCGTCGGGTGACGTCCTGGTCGCCGGTCGGCGGGTGAACGGTTCCGCGCCGGAGGAGCTCGCACGGCGGGGTCTGTGTCTCATCCCGGAAGGGCGGGGCATCTTCCCCAACCTCACCGTGCGGGAGAACCTCCGGATGATGACCTACGCGGGTGTCACCCTCCGCGAGGTGGAAGAGGAGTCGTACCGGCGGTTCCCGCGGCTGCAGGAACGGCGCAAGCAGCTCGCCGGCACCCTCTCCGGGGGCGAGCAGCAGATGCTCGCGATGGCGCGGGGACTTGCGACCAAGCCGGCACTGCTCCTGCTGGACGAACTGTCGATGGGCCTGGCACCGATCATCGTGGAGGAGCTCTACGCGATCGTGGCGCAGGTGGCGCGCGACGGCGTGTCGATCCTCGTGGTCGAACAGTTCGCGAGCACGGTCCTCGGCGTGGCCGATCTCGCCGCGGTGTTGGTACACGGGAAAGTGGCTCGGGTCGGGACACCGGCCGAGCTCCAGGACGAGTTGTCAAAGGCGTACCTCGGCGGTTAGCCAGGGGCCACGATCCACAGAGTGAGGACAGCATGATCGAACACCCTGAGCGCGTCGACCAGTTCCGACAGGACATCGCGGCCATGCAGGTGCGGGACCCCGCGGCCGGGCGCGATCGCCTGTTCATGCGCGGCGGTCTCACGCTGATGATCATCGGTGTGATCGTGGCCATCGCGGGGTACGTGCAGTCGCACGGCACCACCAACCCTCTCGGCCAGCGAGACGCGATCATCATCGGCCTCATCGGGGTCGCCGTGTCGGTGGTCGGGTCGGCCCTGTTCCTGCGCGGATCGGTCGCCGGATTCCTCCGGTTCTGGCTCGCCCGCCTCATCTACGAGCAGAAGGCCCAGACCGACCGCATCGTCGACCGCACCACCAGCTGACCAACTTGCGTCGCCAACACCCCCCCATAGGGGGGTTTTGTACACACGTTTTTGTTTCGGGCGGTGGGGGGGGCGAGCGGCGGGGCC